>NZ_JABSOE010000034.1 GCF_013618865.1 Phocaeicola faecicola | reverse complement strand
TGTCCAACTGATAGGATTATATGAAAAAACACAGAAAAAGGGCAATAGCAATGGCATATAAAGTGATTATACTCTATCGACTTTATATGCCACCTTACTTTTTAGGGACATTTACTGAATATCCCTTTTTATTTCCATTCACCCGGCATTTCCGGCCGGTCTGTTTATCTTGATTTCTTGAAATCTTTCTCAATAGCCTCTGCAATCCAGTTGGCCAATGCCTGCCGGTTATCCGGAATCACCAGCCGTTTCTGGTCGAGAGCATTCTGAATATTTCCCAGTTCCATGAAAACGGCGTAAGGCACCGTATTCCGCAGCACGAACAGGCTCCGCTCACTGACCGTTCCGTCAAATCCGCGATTAGGCTGATGCCTTGCATACTTTGCCCGGAAAGTCTGCTGCAACTGCTCTGCCAGACGCTGTCCGTACTTGCTTCCCGGAGCATGATAGAAATACGTATCTGTCTGCTTTCTTCTTCCACGACTGTCGACATGAATAAAGATGGCCCGCTTATATCCCGACTTATCCTTCCGGTACAAGCGGTTGATAGCATCACAGCGCTGCTGCAGACGCTCTACCTGATTCAACGGAATAGGCTTGCCCATACAGGTCTCCCGCTTGCTGTTCTTCAATATCGCCGTATTGCGGATTCCGTCTTTGGAGTCCTGTATAATAAAGTGTACCTTGGCTCCCCGTTTAAGCAGTTCCTTTCCCAGACGCAATATAATGTCATAAGCATACTCATCTTCATGAAGTTCATGCCCCTGATACTTGCCGATGCATCCCGGGTCGGGTCCGCCATGACCGCTGACCAGATAAAATACCGCCCCTCTCAAAGAGGAGGAAGTCACCGAATAAGCAGCCTGACTCTTGCCGAACAGCGGTTCGTAGTTTCCACTCTTCTTTCTTTTTTCGGCAAAGGCAGAAAATACCATCCCCCAGCACAACAGCAAAACAAATCCTGCCTTGATAGCCTTCAAACTCATCTTTCTCATTCCTTCAACAACTCATCGATCTTTTTACACAAAGAGGCAAACTCCTCCTCATTATACAGACGCGTCATCAATACAATCCGGCCTTCCTTGTCAATCAGTACATTCCGGGTAATACCGGCATTGCGTACTGCGTACTTGGAGAAAATATCGGCTCCCGGATCCAGTCCCAACGGATAAGTCACCTTCGTCTGTGCCGCAAAAGCCTTTACCTTTTCCAAAGGTTCGTCCCGGTCGATGCCATACAGGGCAAACCGTGGATTACTCTTATGTTTCTGCCATATGTCCTTTTCGATAAACGGCATTTCCTTGCGGCACACTCCGCACC
Source organism: Phocaeicola faecicola (assembly GCF_013618865.1). Taxonomy (GTDB): domain Bacteria; phylum Bacteroidota; class Bacteroidia; order Bacteroidales; family Bacteroidaceae; genus Phocaeicola; species Phocaeicola faecicola. The sequence continues at coordinate 43,847 of NZ_JABSOE010000034.1, read as the reverse complement.
AGCTTGCCGTAAACTGAAGCATGACCACCTTTCCCCTCAGCGAAGACAGGGCAATCCGGCTCCCGTCGGTCAGTTCCATTTCAAAATCCGGTGCCATGTCACCTACTTTCACAATATATCCCGCCTTGTCGGGGGTCACCTGCTGAGCCTTCAATTCTCCGGACAAAGACAACAGTCCTATCAGAGAAAGGGCTATAAAGAATAGTTTTCTCACGTGTATACAACTAGCTAAATTGGTTTATATATTCAAACTTACGGAAAAATCCGCTATTTCCCCGCAACTTTCACCAAAAAGTAAATTTCTTTAATAAAAAAGGAAGATATCCCGTCCTGAACATACCACATATTAACATCTCGGAAAGAGAAAAATCATTCCATCCCCTCTCTGCGGACTTTCCGGATTAATTGACAAAAAAATGCCCGGGAAATGCCAGTTTACATTTCCCGGGCAAGCTATTTACTGACGGAAGTTACGGAATTTCACCTTCCATCCGTCCGATGTACATTCAACACTGATTATTTGGCCAGTACTTTCGGATTGGAAATTGTTTTTCCTACCGGAGACAACTGCATCAGTTTGGCTCTCGGAGATACCGATACATTGCTCAAAGAAGAAGAGTTCCATACCTTCGGACTGAGAGCTGCATGGATAGCACGGCTCATTGACAATGAGATACCGAAGAATGATTCAAATTCGCTAGGATCCGCATCGTCGCTGGCCTTCAGGTTAACCGGCAACTTAACCACTTTTGTATAATTGCCATTGCTGTCATAACCTACACCTACAACCAATACATCATAGTTATAAGGGAATCCCCACAAAATAGGTTCACTGTCCAAAGAACCTGTAGAAGTCAGGATGCCAATATATTCATCATCAGGAAGCGGACCATATTCCTGTTCTACCTGGTCAATTTCTCCCTTGTCGAATGCATTGATCAAGAAGCCTTCGCCAGAGAAGTTCAGTTTTATACCAAAGGCAGCCATTTGTGCCAAGCTAGGATCGTCTTGGAAGATCTTACCATCATAAGCATCATTCAATTCCTTGGCATTCCACTGCTTGGTTTCTGTGATTTCGAATGTCGCAGTAGAAGCTTCAGCTGCTTTAGTACGGATGGTAGTTTTCTGAATATCAGTAGTCGGAGTCAGTCCGGCACGTCCCATTGCCAAGAATACATATTCAGTATCCGGAGTCAGATTGTTATAAACCAGACTCAACTGGTTACCTGCCGAGGTTTCGAAGCTCTCTTTGCTCAATTCAGCTTTCAACTCAGCGTCAGACATTTGATCAATTACTGATTTTTCACCGTAAGCCAATACATAGGTATCAAATGTAGAAGGAGTTACATCGATAGTAATTGAACGTGACTTCACGTCTGTTGCCGTAATCGAAATAGTATTATTTACAGGTGCAGCTGCAGCGGTAGTGATTTTCACTTTTGTAATCGGTGTAGCCAGTGTGTTCTCGGCTGTCACTCCGTAGCAATATGCATAATATTCAGTCTCAGGATCCATGTTGATAAATACCTGATCCGTCATATCACCTTTTACCAGGAAAATTGACAAAACTTCCGACAAAGACATTCCGTAGAGATCGGCAATCTGCTGGAGCTGGCTCATCTCATCATTGAACAAAGCCTCATCTGAAACATAGCCTTCCATGGTTTCTGCCGGCAAATAAGACAGCATGTACGACATACTCTTATCCTTCGGAAGTACTTCGAACTGAGCCCATGAAGAACCTACATCACCGATTGTCAGCTCAAAAGCTTCTTCGGCTTTAGCTTCCTGCTTCACAGTGAAAGAAGCCTCACCCTTCGTACCGTCAGCGGTAGTACAAGTCAGTGTAACAGTAGCTTCACGCGGAGTAGTTTCCGGATTGGCAGCTACCGTAAACAACAATATACCCTTGGTAGTTACATCAAAATCACTCAGCCAGTCAGCTTCGGAAGCAGCCGCCAGTTTATATCCCTGTCCGGCATTCTTCAGCGAATAAGTCATCTGAGCACTGTTTTCGGATGCAGAAAAACTTACTTCCGACTCAGAAAAGGTTATCGACGGTTCTACTGTAACCACTTCTTCTTCCTTTGGTTCTTCACCATCATCGCAAGCTGTCATCAACGGTGCAACGCCCATCATCATAAAAGGCAGTATCACCCAAAAACTTCTTTTTCTCATAAACGTCTCATTTTTAAATTATAAAATCTCACTTCATTAACTCAAATGGTAAATCCAGTTTGGCAGTACTTCTGCTCCGTGCAGCAGTTCTCGGAGCCTTAGGTCCCGGAATAAACACTGCATGCTCCAGAATGTAGCGCACTCTTTCCTGCTGTTCGGGAGTAAACGCATCGGCATACGAAATCGAATAATCCATGATATTGTCGGATACGAATGTCATTCCCGAAGCACACTCTTCTCTGCAGATCAGTTCGTCCAGATGCTCCTTATAGGCCGTTCCGTAGAAATTGACCAGCTTCAGGTATACATTCCGGTCGTACGACGGAGTATCCTCACAATAGTCAGTATCCGCGCATCTTCCCGTATACGTTTCAGAAAAGACATGTCTCAGTCCCAGGAAATGTCCAAGTTCGTGCGCCAGTGTACCGGCAACATTCGTATCAGCCCCGTCCGGATGCTCCGGCGAAAGCGGATCCGAAAAATCGTATACATAGCGGTTATTGATAGACACGCACTGAGGACGGTTCAACTGCTCCACTCCCGGTACCTCTCCCTGCCACTGGGTAACTCCCGGAAGGGCATCCGGCGCCACCACAAAGGGGAACTGAGAAATACCCAGGATATTGGGAGTACTGAAGGTATACAGAAAAACATTGATATACCGGTTCGGGTCCCACACCAGATTCAAGTATCTTTCCTCGCTGGAACTCATGAACTTTTCACAGTCGATGATAGAAGACGTCCATGCCACACGGTTGACACCCGGTTCTTCCATTGGTTTTCCGTCGGGAGTTTCCTCAGCCATTACAAACTCCAGGTTCATGTTCACCCCACTTTGCTTGTACAGCGAGTTCACCCGGTCCAGCACCTCCTTCAGATGGCCTTCGCGCACATACTGGTTTTCGTTGTTCCGATTGGCATACAGCACCTGAAAGACTACCGGAATCTTATAGTGGGCATCGGCCTGATAAGCCTTCCCCGGCTGCTCCACCTGAATTTCCACCGACATGTCCTCCTGCTGTACCGCTGTCAGTAACAGGGTAGCCGTACGACTGTCCGCTTCATAATTCTCCTTCAGTTCAATCTGTACCTCCGCACTTCCGCTTCCACTGCCAGTTCCCTGTACCACGCACCACTGCTTGTCGCTGGTCAGGCTCCACTCCTGGTTGGTGGAAACCGACAACGTATACACTCCACCGTCCGACTGGACTCCCTTAAACGAGTCCTGCCCCACTTCCAGGTAAGCCTCATCCACAGGTTCCGAAGTGCCCTTGTCGTCTTCCGAACAGGCGGTCCACAAAGACAGGCAGGATACCATTAAAACATATACATATTTTCTCATAAACGACTTTATTTATATTCAAAGGCAACCGCATCATTGATCGGGCAAAGTACCACGTTGTCAACCACATAACGTCCAGTCTTTGCAGAAGTAACCATGACTGCCACCTTGCAGCTTCCTAAACTGTTCAATGTCGCATCATTCAGATTCATTTCCATTGCAAAGTCAACCAACGTTCCCTTAGACAAGGTCTGGTTCTGTCCCAACTGTTCTCCGTATGCCTTTGAAGAAGAAGACAGGCGCAACACATTGTTGTGAGTAGAGAAATCACCTTCGATACCTGATGCTACAGTCTGTTCAGCCTTGATACCATCTTCCAGCAACCAGGCTACGATACGGTACTGTCCTGTCTCACCGATCTTCACCTGACCGATTACATCCAGTTTTCCGGTATCCTCTCTGCCACTTACAGCAACGGCAATGCCCGACATGGCCTTTTCTCCTACAAACTGTGACACTGCTTCGTCAATCAGGCTTGCATTTTGAGAGAAATTGGTACTCATCGTCAAGGAACTGGAAATATTGTTCAGGTTCATTGTAACCGTCGGGAAAGTAGTTACCCCAATCCAAGTATTGACCTTGCTGGAATAATCGTTACTCATTTCATCACCATCGTGAGCCGCAGCAAATACGGCATCCCCTTCTTTATGGTTAGCCAGATATTCCTGGATACCACCTGTAGCCAACGGACAGAACTGGCACCATGTACCGGTAGACTGAATAACCAGGGCACGGCGACGGAAACTGTCAAAGTTATCAGGCTGTCCGTCTTCGGGCAGAGGAGTTACTCCTTCAGCAACGGCTTTCACCTTGATCTTTTCAGAGATATCTCCTTCATAGCTGGCGAAGAATTCATATTCTCCCGGTTCGGTAGTGGTAAAAGTAGTAGAAGAATAGACTGCATTGTTCATGTAGATCTTGGCTGCAGCCGTTACATCGGTATCTCCCTTTTTCACGGTCAGGGTGACCGCATCCGAACCGTCGGCAACTACAAAGGAAGAAGAAGAAGTGATGACCAGATCACCTTGCAGATCCGGACCCGGTTCCTCTCCCGAGCCGTCATTTCCGGTACAGGAAACGAAACACATCATCATACAGCACAACACAAAAGAAAACCAATTTCTCGTTTTCATAGTAAATATCTTTTTCATACGATCAAATTTATAAATACCAACATCAAATTTTACGATTCCTGATTTCCCCTTCCTCCGGATGTTTCCGTCAGAAAGAAGAAGTAATGGTCAGATTGGCTCCTGTATAGGCCGGTGTCCATCGGCAGACTCCGCCGGAGCAGACATATCCGGCACGGTTACGACCGTATCCCAACTGGATGCGGGTAGCCTTATAAGCATAACTGGCCGATACGTTGTAATAATGAATGTCCGAAGAACCGTGATTGTACATATCGCTTACACTGAAGCTCCACCGCGGTGCCATGCCGAATTCCAGCAAGACAGCCATCCAGTCCTTCTCGTAATCCTGAGAATACAGATACTGCAGTTCGGCGCGCAGAGACATCTTCTTATTGAACTTATAAGTATTGTCCAGTACAAAGATGTTCGAAGCATATGTCTTGTCATTGGCTCCGTGTTCCGGGCTCCATTCCTGAACGGAAACCAGGGCCGAAGTCTTCCACTGCTTGTTCCACTGATGCTCCACATCCACATTCATGTCCCGCCACAACAACCGGGATTCACCGGTAATCTTGGCATCCGAATATGCCGTAGAGAAATTGGCATGCAAGTTCCAGTAATTATACCGGTTCTCCTTGTTGCGGATAGAATAATACACATCCACCTGTGCCGCAGTCTCACCTTCGGCTTGCACCTGATACGGATTCAGGTTGGCTAGCATATACGTATACTGACGGGTCAATGACGGCAGATAGTTCAGTACATTTCCCGTTCCGGCTCCCTTCAAGGAAAGCATGGTACTCATCTGTTCCAACTTTCTGAAAGTACCCAAAGCCGAGAAATTCTTGTAAGAATATCCCAATTCGGCCAAGATAGCCTTTCCGTCCACCATCTCGGCAGCCACTGCATTCGGGAAATCCTTTCCCTTCGATACATATTCCACACGGGCATCGAGCCCCTTCCATCCCATACTGGCACGGGCCGAATACATATCCAGGTTATTGGTTGTCAGCCGGTCCACAAAGTCCGGATCGTCCATCAGCGCCTCATAACGGTTTACATAACTTCCACCCAGGTCGAAGGCTACCTCCTTCCATCCGAGGATGCTGCCCAAAGACACATTCAGGTTACCTCCGCGCACGGCCGATTCCGCATAATCCAGATACAGACGAGGACGACCATACAATGCACTGACCTCTAACCAGTTCTTGTAATTATACGCCCCTCTCACACCCTCGATGGAATTGTTGAATCCGAGCGTATGGTCTTCATAACTGCGGAAAACCAGTCCGCTGCCATACTGTTCGAAGATATCTCCCACACGGAAACTGAAGTTGTCATCCTGCCAGCTGATGTATTTCGATCCCAGCAAAGTACGTTTTCCGTTGTTATAGGTAGCATATTCATACCCCTGCAATGCCGGCAGGAATCCCTCGAGCTGAATACCCGCAGAGAACTTCCCTTTCATGTAATCCAGTTTCAGGTAACTGTTCGAACCGAAATGGTCATCCGGATTAGCAGCAGAATTCCCCAGCTTGCTATCGTCCACGTAATAGATATTGTTTGATTCAAGGCTACCGGTCAGTCCCCCTTTGTCCTGTGCGTAGAGAGAGGATACAGCCCCTGCCATACACAATGCGATCCACTTTTTCATTTCCCTGCTATCTTTTTCAGTTGTTCCAATAATTCCTGTTCACTTCCAGGGGTATATCCCGAATGAGAATAAACCATCTTTCCCGCTGCATCAAATATATAAGTCTGCGGAGTGAAAGACACGTTCATTGCCCGCTTCAAGTCCTGGTTTTCATCGAAAACAGCCTGAAACTGCCAGTCGTATCCCTGTACCATGGAACGTGCGCGGGAAGAAAAACGGCTGTCGTCGATAGATACAGCCACAATGTCAAAGTCCACTTCTTCCAGCCATTCCTCCATCTGGTCATTCAGTGCGTTCAGTTCCATCAGGCAGGGCTTGCACGTTACTCCCCAGAACGACATGATGAAAGGCTTTCCCTGAACCACCTCCCGGATGCTGACCAATTCCCCATTCAGATTTTTCACTTTTACATCAGGCACCTCAGTCTGTGCCTGTACAGGAACGTATATAAAGAACAATAAGATTCCTAAAAGAATCGACAGATATTTTTTCATAATATAATACATTTATACTCCCCGGTCAGAAGAGTCCGACACTTTTACAAGTGTCCCGGATCAGGGAAGAGAGACCATCCTCTTCCCTTCCAGGCACTTCAATTAACTATAAAAAACACTCACATATATATCCCCTGAATATTACCAGTTCCGTTTCTGTGCCTCAGTCGGCAGACCCTTATAGTCAAAGGTCTTTTCCTGGAACTTCAATGCACTCTTACGGGTCGGCAGATTAATCTTCATGAAGCGGTTGCCGCCACGGTGTGCATCGATCGGTTTCACTTCATATCCGGTGCGTGAAGCCACCTGAGTCTGTCCGGCTACCTTTTCGTCTTCCGAAACCTTGGTCAGCGTAATTTCACTGACACCGTAGAAGCGGTAGAACGGATAGTTGCTCATCAGGTATCCTACAGAAGGATACAGCGGATAAGGAGTAATGCTTGAGTCTTCCAGTCCCTTGATTGACATTGTCGTACCATCTTCCGACACTTCAACCGGGAAGGTAATGTTGCGGTATCCCATATCCGAAGACTCTACGTTTTCACCGAACATGTAGTAGCTGTAGTTGGTAATGCCCGATGAGATCGGCGGAATGGCATTTTCGTAAGTTACCAGACCGATTTGCTCTTTTCCGTCATCGCCTTTCACAACCTGCAGGAAAATCTTAGGTCCGTAGTCATAGAACAGTTCGTCAGCAGTAGCTACTGCATATTCAAGGTCACAGAACAAATTCCAAGTGCCGTAGAACTCATGCAGCGGCTTGAATCCGTTACCTACAATACGGTTCATGTTCTTATATTTAGTAGAATACTTTTCGGCAGATACCTTGTATTCTTCAAAATATTCCTGAATCTTTGCTTCAGCAGTCGCGTCATCGTATCCGAGTCCCTTCCAGTAAGTCATCAAAGATGCATGTACGTCGGCCGGGATAGAAGCCGGAGCCTCGTTGGCATTCTGAGTGAACACGATCGGGAAAGAAGCAGTCTGAGTTTCTCCCTTCTTGGAAGTACGGTACTTGTAAGTAGCCGTCCAGGTTCCGGTAATCTTGTCGAACACCGGAGAATCCAACGGAGTACCTGTTTCAGGAGCCGACTTTCCGGTAGCCTCGTAAATGTCAGAACGTCCTTCGTCTACATTATACGACTGCATGATGATTCTTGACTCTGTATTTTCCCAGCTTTCGAATGACATATTGTAACCCTGGTCGCTGTTGATCTGAGCATAAATCTCTGCATCTTTTACATCTGCTCCATACATTTCAAGCATCTTGTCGTCCTCGTAAGGAGCGCCTGCCCATTCACTGACATAGTTCATCACATAACGCACACCGTAACAGTCTTTATTCGGAGCCTTGATGTTGAATACCACCTCATACGGATTGTCGCTTGGAACATGAGTCAGGGTCAGTACAGATTTCGGATTGGTAGACGGAGTGATTTCCACATCCTGTACATAAGCACTCTGCTTCATGAAATCTTCAGAGTAGTTACAGATGACTACCATTTTATACTTCAGGCCCACCGTCAGACGTTCATAAGAAAACTCTGCTGGTTCCACACTCGGACTGGTCATGTAATAGAACAGATAAGACTGGATACCTTCCTCACCTACCCATGTCAACAGATGATTGTAGTCTTCTTCCGCAATCAGACATGCGCCATAACTGAGGACACCTTCTCCCGGAACTACCGAGAAAGACAAGGAAGTTTCGGTTTTTCTCAGAATTTCCACTTTGGTCTGGTTTTCTACCTGTTCAGGGAAAGCAGTCCATAATTTCATTTTCGCATATTTTCCGGTATAAGTCGCATCGAAGTCGGTATACTCCTCCGTATATTCACCGATGTGGTCAGCCACAGACTGGTTCAGCAGTTCGCCCGGGAACGAACCTCCTTCTTTTCTTTCGAACAGCAGGTTACCCTCCGAGTCGCATTCACCCACCAGCAGGATATAAGTACCGCCCGGATAGAAAATCTGGTATGTATTCCAGTCTTCGGCAGGCTGATCCGGATCAATCTTTGTACCGTTTTCGATGGTCATTGTCTGAGAGCCTTTCATCAGCGTACCGTATTCCAGGAATCCTACGTCGGTATGACCGAACTGCTCTTTCATTCCATAATAGCTGTAAGCTTCGGCTACCGCTACACGGTAATAAGTATCGGCATCTGCCTCAACGTGGAAAGTAATTCCGGTAGTAGTCGTGTTGATTAAAGTCACCAGTTGAGAGTAAGCCGGAGTAGTTATCACCTTGCTCTTTACCACATATCCTTCCGTGCTCTTGAAGGCGAAAATCACCGTATAAGTCGTATTTCCTTCCAGACCCTCTACTGTAACCAGGTTGGCACCTTCCTGTGCCTCAATAATACCACTTTCTCCCTCATTGTTGGCATTGGCATAAAGTACCTCAGCCTCGGGCAATTCTGTTACTTCTCCCTCTGCAACGTCATACACATAAGATTCCACACCTTTTAAATTTAAACTGAAAGCAGCCGACGTTGCATAAATCATACTGTTTTCATCCCCCTCTTGGACAGAAATTTCAATTAATGGTCCATTGCCATTGTCTCCACCCACTGAATCCTCTTTTGAGCATCCATATCCTAACAAAAGGATAAGGAATAGCCAAACACTCACTTTTTTCATTTCTAACAAAAATTTACTATATCACTTGATTAACTATCTTTTTGCAAAAGTAGATATTTTGTTTTTAAAACATAATTTTACCAAAACTTTTTTATCATATACAATAAAAAATTATCAATTTAATAGATTTTATTCATTTTTTATACGAAATACTTATTCATCAACCATATTTTACTAACATAATATATTTAAAGATGGATTTTATTATAGGATATTTAACTTTTGACAAAGAATATGTTTTTAAACAATATCACATAAAGAAATAAATAAACGCGACAAAAAGAAATGAAAAGTTTTTAAAATAAAAAAGGGAAGCATTGCAATAATTTGCAATGCTTCCCTACTCATTATTTAATTATTTAATTTATTACAGCGGCATGTTACCGTGTTTCTTAGGCGGATTGGTCACGCTCTTGTTCTGAGTCATCTCAAGTGCCTGAATCAGTTTGTAACGTGTATCCTTCGGCAGGATAATCTCATCGATGTATCCCTGTTCTGCCGCACGGTAAGGATTAGAGAATTTCTCCTTGTATTCCTCAACAGCTTTTGCCTTTTCTTCCGGAGTAGCCTTACGGTACAGGATATTCACGGCTCCGTCGGCTCCCATCACTGCAATTTCGGCAGTAGGATATGAGAAGTTCACATCCGAACCGATCGGCTTGCTGTTCATTACGATGTACGCACCACCGTAAGCCTTACGGGTGATTACGGTAATCTTTGGTACAGTAGCTTCGGCATAAGCATATACGATCTTCGCTCCGTGACGGATGATACCGTTGTGTTCCTGGTCGCAGCCCGGCAAGAAGCCCGGTACGTCTTCGAACGTAATGATAGGAATATTGAAGCAGTCGCAGAAGCGGATAAAGCGTGAAGCCTTGTCGGAAGCATCGATATCGAGCACACCTGCCAGGTAAGCCGGCTGGTTGGCCACGATACCTACTGAACGTCCTCCCAGACGGGCAAATCCCACTACGATGTTCTTGGCGAAATGAGGCATCACTTCGAAGAAGTAGTGATCATCCACCACCGGTTCGATGATGTTCTTGATATCGTACGGCATATTCGGATCGTCCGGAATCACGGTCATCAGTGATTCTTCTACGCGGCGGATATCGTCTGAGCATGACTGCATCGGTGCATCTTCCATGTTATTGGAAGGCAGGAAGCTCAACAGCTCACGGATGCTCATCAGGGTTTCTTCTTCGGTCTCACACAAGAAGTGTGTCACACCGCTCTTGCTGCTGTGTGTATAAGCACCACCCAGCTCTTCCTTGTCCACTTCTTCGTGAGTCACTGCCTTCACTACGTCCGGACCAGTGATGAACATGTGGCTCTTTTCCTTCACCATGAAGATGAAGTCGGTCAGTGCAGGAGAATAGCAGGCACCACCGGCACAAGGACCGAGGATAGCCGAGATCTGCGGAATCACTCCCGAAGCAATGGTATTCTGGTAGAAAATAGAGGCATAACCCGAAATACTTCCTACACCTTCCTGAATACGGGCACCACCCGAGTCGTTCAAGGCAATCACCGGTGCACCGTTCTTCAGTGCCAGTTCCTGTACCTTTACAATCTTGCGGGCACCGGTAGCACTCAGCGTACCGCCGTATACCGTAAAGTCATAGGCATATACATATACCAGACGTCCGTCGATCTTTCCGTATCCACAAACGATTCCGTCACCCGGAATGTGGTTCTTTTCCATACCGAAATCAGTACAGTTGTGAATCACAAACTTGTCGATTTCGTTGAACGTACCCTTGTCGAGCAACATATCGATACGCTCGCGGGCAGTCATGTGACCGTTGGCGTGCTGTCTTTCCACGCGCTCTACGCCACCACCCTGAGAAGCCAGTTTATCCAGTTCCTCAAATTTCTTATATTGTTCAGCTGTTGTCATAATCAATCTTCTTTAATTACATCGAGCGTCATGATCACCTGATTGCTGTTCACTGAGTCACCCTCGTTGACCAGAATCTCTTTTACCACACACTCACTGTTTACTTTATAATTGCTCTGCATCTTCATGGCTTCGATTACCACCACGATGTCACCGGTCTGCAGACGGTCGCCGGCCTTTACCGGAATCTTCACTACCTTACCCGGCATCGGAGAAACAATCTTATCCTGCTGTTTCTCTTCACTTCCCTTGCGCATGCGCAGGTACTTGGCCTGAGAGTCGATAATATCGATATTATACGACTGGTAGTGGGCGTTTACCGTATAGCTCTTTCCACCGTCCTTGCGGATCATTTCCGCATTGTACGACTTGCCGTCGTGCAGAATCGAACAACTTCCGTTTTCGGCCATCACGATGTCTACATCATAAGGCACACCGTCGATTGTCAGCTGCACTTTGTTCCCTTCCTTGCTTACCAGGGTTACATCGGCTACTCTGTCACCAATATGTATTTCCATCTGAATTCTGTTTAATTGAGTTAGTAGAAAAATTAAATACGCAGTACGCCTTTCTTCAGACCGAATTCACGCCAGCGGCTGATCGGACGGTTATCCGACGATCCTGAATTGTTTTCTTCCAGGTTCATCAGGTAGTCGATGTAAGCGGCTATCATGGCAATGTTTTCAGTTTCCTCTTCCTTCTGTCCGGCCCATTCACGCAGCATATCCTGATGTTTCGGAATGAACAGCGTATTATAATGTCCTTCTACAAAATCGGGCACGTTCATGATGTGACGCAGATAACCGATATTGGTCTTCAGACCGGTAATCTTGTATTCATACAGCACACGGCGCATACGTTCGATAGCGAACTCACGGGTAGTAGCCCATACAATCAGCTTACCGATCATCGGGTCATAATAAATAGGAATTTCGTAGCTTTCGTATACATAGCTGTCGATACGCACTCCGATACCGTTCGGTTCCATCAGCTGACGGATGACACCCGGAGAAGGCATGAAGTTGTTTTCTGAGTCTTCGGCACAGATACGGCATTCGATGGCATGACCACGCTGTTTCAGGTCTTCCTGCTTGAAGTGCAGCGGCTCATTGTTGGCAATGCGCAACTGTTCCTTTACCAGGTCGACACCCACTACCTCTTCCGTAATCGGATGCTCTACCTGCAAGCGGGTATTCATCTCCAGGAAGTAGAAGTTGCGGTGCTTGTCAACCAGGAACTCAATCGTACCGGCTCCCTTGTAGTTGACTGCCTTGGCAGCTGCAACTGCAGCCTCACCCATCTTCTGACGAAGCTCAGGAGTCACGAACGGAGAAGGAGTTTCCTCTACGATCTTCTGGTTACGGCGCTGGATAGAACACTCACGTTCAAACAGATGAACGGCATTTCCATAATTGTCGCCCAGAATCTGGAACTCAATATGATGAGGTTCTTCCACAAATTTTTCCAGATAAACGGTATCGTCGCCAAACGAAGACATCGATTCCGAACGGGCTGTGTTGTAAGCCTCTTCCACTTCATCTACACTGTGAATCAGACGCATACCCTTACCGCCACCTCCCATGGAAGCTTTCAGCATTACCGGATAACCGATCTTATTGCAAATTTCCTTTGCTTCCTCTACACTCTGAAGAGGCTGTTCTGTTCCGGGAACCACAGGCACACCGGCTGCAATCATGTGCTTACGAGCCGAAATCTTGTCTCCCATGGCATCCATAGTCTCCGGATCCGGTCCGATAAAGATAATTCCTTCTTCACGGCAACGGCGTGCAAACTCCGAATTTTCGGAAAGGAACCCATATCCCGGATGGATGGCATCTACTCCATGGCGTTTAGCCGCCATGATAATCTTATCAATGTTCAGGTAACTCTCGCGAGAAGCAGCCGGTCCGATCAGGCAAGCCTCATCTGCATAAAGTACGTGGCGCGCCGTTCTGTCGGCTTCGGAAAATACTGCAACAGTGCGGATGCCCATCTCACGACATGAGCGCATTACACGCACTGCAATCTCACCACGATTAGCGATCAATACTTTCTGTATCATGCTTTATGTTTTAAAATATTCTTCTTACCTCATGTCTGTGCGTACTCACATCCACAGACACTCACTTCATGCACTTTCAATTCAGCACATCAAGTCCTAGTCTGTGCAAAAGTAGCAAAAAAACAGATAATCTTTTCATGAATAGACTTTTTTTTAGGTTGTAGAACATGTTTTTCACTCCATTGGGAACATCTGCAGCATTATTCTTTCTTTTTTCTTCAAAAAGCAAACTCCAGTTTGCAAATAGCTGTATCTTTTGTTTTTAGGAAACCTTGCCGCCAAAGCGGAGAGACGGATTCGCCTGCTGATGGATTTGACGGCAGACCGATAAAACCTTTCTGCCCCCGGTGCGCGGGTCGTACAACCTGCATACCGGGGGCAGAAAACCCGGGTACGGAGGTTGTACGACCTCCCTGCCCGGGTTCCAGTATATTTCATAAAAATGGAGGATCTCCTCCGTGTTTGTCGGACAAACTATTATAGGTTACATGAAAAACTTCAATACGAAAATGGCAGAAAGGATATACATTCCCCACGACAGTTTCTTCACGTTTCCACAAATCAGGTTAATCAGCACATAACTGATCATTCCCAGTACGATACCGTCAGAGATGCTGTATGCCAGCGGCATGAACACGATGCACACAAATGCCGGAATGGCCTCTGAATAATCGTTGAAGTCTACCTTCTTCACCGATGACATCATCATCAGTCCCACCAGGATAAGCACCGGAGCCGTAGCCGCACCCGGCACAGCCAGGAAGAACGGAGCCAGGAACAAGGCCAGCAGGAAGCAGATGGCAGTCACGAAGGCTGTCAGTCCGCTGCGTCCGCCTTCGCCCACGCCCGACGCACTTTCCACGAAGGTCGTAATGGTACTGGTTCCCAGCATGGCACCCACTGTAGTACCAATCGCATCGACCAGGAAGGCCTGTTTCAGATGCGGAATCTTTCCGTCTTTCGTCACCATTCCAGCCTTGGTAGTCACACCCACCAGCGTACCGATGGTATCAAACATATCCACAAACAGGAAGGTAAATACCACGATCACCATTTCCTTGGTGAAGATATGCTCCCACTGGAACTGCCAGAAAATCGGTTCAATGGAAGGAGGCGTACTTACCACCTGGTCAATGTGCGTAATTCCCATCGGAATACCGATAAGGGTAGTCAGCAGGATACCGAAGAGCAGGGCACCGCGCACCTTCTTCACCAGGAGCACCGATGTCACGAGCAGACCGATGATACCCAGCAGAGCCGTACCCGAAGTAATGTTACCCAGGCTGATCAGCGTCGCATCGTTGTTGACGATGATTCCCGCATTCTGCAGACCGATAAACGCAATGAACAGTCCGATACCCGCTCCGATGGCATTCTTCAGCGTCACCGGCAAGGCATCCACAATCTTTTCACGCAGGTTGGTTACCGTAAGCAAAATAAAAATCAGTCCCTCGAGCAAGACCGCCGTCAGCGCAAACTGCCAGGTATATCCCAGTGTCAGACAGACCGTATAGGCAAAGAACGCATTCAGTCCCATACCCGGCGCCAGTCCGAAAGGCAATTTAGCATAAAAAGCCATCAGCAGTGTAGTGAAGGCCGAGGCAATGACAGTTGTCGTAAAAAGCGCCCCCTTATCCATCCCGGTAGCGCTCAGGATGTTAGGATTTACCGCCAGGATATACGCCATGGTCAGAAAAGTGGTGATACCCGCCAATATCTCCGTACGCACACGGGTTACATTCCGGTCGAAACCAAACAATTTTTCAAGCATAATAATTTTCAGCTATTTTAATATCGGACCCAGAGAAAATGAGAAAGAGTTGCCTGCCCTCTGAATCCCAAAGACAAACAACCCTTTTATACCTTACTTATTATATTAGAAAGACCATTTCATTGCCAGGGTAGGAATGAAATAGAATCCATCCATCAGGGCAAAGTTGTTGGAGATTTCCCACTCAGTACCTACACTGAGGTTGAAATTCTCGTCTACATGTTTGAATTTGTTCAGGTTCACCCAGAACTGAGGTTCGGCGATGAATACAAAGTCGTGTGCATTGCCGTTGCCATCCACATGCTTCTCACGCCAGAAATCCGCAAATCCGCTGCAAGTATAGCGTCCGCCGTCAAAGTTCAGCGTCCAGGTACCGGTAAGCTGGAAGTTATGAGGTTTCTCATTTCCCTTGATGTACTTGTAGAGCACCTGCACTCCGAACACCTTCGAGAAATCCTTGTTGTTCCAATTATAGGCAGCACCGGCCAGCATGGAATGATTGATAAACATACCTCCGTTGTATTCCAGGTGAGCCGCAAAAGGTGCCTCCCAGAACTTCAGTTCACGACTGATTTCCCAGTAAGCAGAGCTTACTCCGTCGCGCTGGTAGTCCATATCCACAAAGAAAAAGGTACTACCCCACTTGTCAGCCTTGAACATTTCTACCGTAGTGGTCAGTCTTGGACGTGTATCCAATGAGTTGTACATTGCGCGTCCAAAATCATAATGCAACTGGACATTCTGTGCCTTCAATACCCCCGAAAAACAGCACAGCAAAACGATCAGCAAAAAATTTTTTTTCATCAATACGTAAAATTGTTAGTTGTTATTACGTCGCAAAAATAGTAAAAAACTGCTAAACAACATAATTTCAAGCATTCATAAAATCATTCTTCCCTCTCATATCCCCGGGAAATCGCTTACACATCTCCTGTCGGACACTTCTTTCCCCCTTCCGGCTGTCCATACTTTTTGATTTAGGTCAATAAAACCCCTTTTTCTATAAAAAATATGCTATAAAACATATTTCGTATCAAAAAACGCCCTATCTTTGCAGCGTAATCAAAAGAACAAAGTAAATAAAAGTTTATTGATCAATTTAGTTTTCAGGTAAAAGATTGAATACCGAAGTCGACCGTGAGGCCCGCTGAGGAAAAGAAAAGTTTATTTTTTAACTTAAAAAAGAAAGGATAACATTATGAAAAAGGTAAAAAGTATTTTTCACAAGATTGCAAACGCAGATCCGATGATCTGGGGTTATGTAATGCTCAACGAGCAGATTAAGAAGTAAAAACAGGCTGAATGTTTTCATGTTCAGCTTGACATGAACCCGACATGTATTAGGCATTAAATAAAATGAGGGGAAAAGGAGTTTCTTGTGAAACTCCTTTTTTCTGTTTATACCGGTAGCCGTTGCCGGATTTGTGGACCGGAGCCTGCAAAAAACCCCTCAACACCCCCTTTCATTCTCCATTTATTTTTATCTTTGCCTATCTTTATCCGTAATTTCTTCCGAACCATGGCACACATAACGATAGACACAGAAAATCCGGAATTCCAGAATGCGCTCAAGCTGATACAATATACCCGCCAGTCCGTCTTTCTGACCGGAAAGGCCGGAACCGGAAAGTCTACCTTCCTGAAGCATGTCTGCCAGGTTACCAAAAAGAAATTCGTGGTACTGGCTCCGACAGGCATCGCTGCCATCAATGCAGGAGGAAGTACGCTGCACAGTTTTTTCAAACTGCCGTTTCACCCGCTGCTGCCCGATGATCCCAACTTCAGTCTCAAGGGAGGCAAACTGCACAGTTTCCTGAAATATTCGGCCGACCACCGCCGCCTCATCAAGAACGTGGAACTCATCATCATCGATGAAATATCGATGGTGAGGGCCGACATCATCGACTTCATCGACAAGGTACTGAGGGTCTATTCGCAGAACATGCGCGAACCCTTCGGCGGCAAGCAGCTCCTGCTGGTAGGCGATGCGTTCCAGCTGGAACCGGTGGTCAAGGGAGACGAGCGGGAAATCATCGGACGGTATTATCCCAATCCCTACTTCTTCTCGGCAAAGGTGTTCCAGCAAATGGAACTGGTGGCCATTGAGCTGAACAAGGTGTACCGGCAGACCGACAAGGTATTTGTCAGCATCCTGAACCACATACGCACCAATTCGGTGAGCACGGCCGAACTGCAACTGCTGAACCTGCGGGCAGGGATCTCTCCTTCCAGCGACAGCAAGGACATGTACATCACCTTGGCCACCCGGCGCGACAACGTAGACTACATCAACGAAGAACGCCTGAACCAGTTGCCCGGCGAAGCCACCCTGCTGCGGGGAGAGATACGCGGAGAGTTTCCGGAAAGCAGTCTCCCTACCCTGATGGAACTCACGGTGAAGCCCGGAGCCCAGATTATCTTCATCAAGAACGATGCCGAGAAACGGTGGGTAAACGGTACCCTGGGTACCATCTCCGGAATTGATGCCGACGGCATTATCTATGTCATCACTGAAGACGGAAGGGAATTCGGGGTACAGAAAGAGCGTTGGAGCAACATCAGGTACCACTACAACGAAGAGGAGAAGAAGATTGAGGAAGAGGAACTGGGAACCTTCACGCAATATCCCATCCGGCTGGCATGGGCCATTACCGTCCACAAGAGTCAGGGACTGACTTTCAGCAGGGTAGTCATCGACTTTACGGGAGGAGTATTTGCCGGCGGACAGGCCTACGTGGCCCTGAGCCGGTGTACGTCGCTTGAGGGCATCTGCCTGAAACGCGAGATTTCCCGCAACGACATCTTCGTCCGTCCGGAAATCGTGGCTTTTTCCAGACAGTTCAACGATTCACGGGCCATCGACAAGGCCATGAAGGAGGCGCAGGCCGACATCCAGTATGCGGCAGCGGTCAAGTCCTTCAACCGGGGAGACTTCGAGTCGTTCATGACACAGTTTTTCAAGGCCATCCACTCCAGGTATGACATTGAGAAGCCGTTGATACAGCGCTTCATCCGAAGAAAACTGGGTATCATCAATATCCTGAAACAGGAGAACAAAAGACTCAGGGAGCAGTTGGATGAGCAGAAGAAAAGTCTGCAGAAATATGCCCGCGAATATTACCAGATGGGCAATGAGTGTGTGACGCAGATGCACGACAGCCGGGCGGCACTTGCCAACTACGACAAGGCCATCGAGCTTTATCCGGAGTATGCGGATGCCTGGGTGCGGAAGGGAGTGACTCTTTTCAACGACAACCGGATTGAGGAGGCTGAGGACTGCCTGAACCGGGCGGTCAGACTGAGGCCGATGGAGTTCAAGACGGTGTATAACCGAGGGAAACTGAGGATTTATACGCACGACGTGGAAGGGGCGATTGCCGACCTGGACAAGGCGACTACCCTCAAGCCGGAGCATGCCGGGGCTCACGAGTACCTGGGGAATGCACTGGCACTGGCAGGCAAGGAGGAAGAAGCTGCCCTCCAGTATGCCCTGGCCGAAAAACTGAAGCAGAAAAAGCGGTCGAATGAGTAGTCGAAAACTAGTCTCAGCAGACCTTGCCCGGTAAATCAATGAAACAATATCAGCTATTAAATATAAGCCTATGATAGTGAAATTATACGACAAGAACAATGATCCGGATGACCTGCAGCGCATTGTGGATGTGCTGAATGACGGAGGCATCCTGATTTATCCGACAGATACCATGTATGCCATCGGATGCCATGCGCTCAAGGAGCGTCCGATTGAGCGGATCTGCCGGCTGAAGAAGATTGATCCGAAAAAGAACAATCTCTCGATTATCTGTTACGACCTGAGCAACATCAGCGAATATGCGCAGGTGGAGAATGCGACCTTCAAACTGATGAAACGGAACCTGCCGGGACCGTTTACCTTTATTCTGAAGGCCAACAGCCGGTTGCCGAAAATATTCAGGAACCGGAAGGAGGTGGGCATACGTATTCCCGACCATCCGATCATACGCGAGATCTGCCGCCTGCTGGATGCACCGATTCTGACTACGACGCTTCCGCTGGAGGAAGGGGAAGACCTGGAATACATCACCGATCCGGAACTGATAGAAGAGAAATTCGGCCACGAAGTGGACCTGATTGTCGATGGAGGTATCGGAGGCATTGAACCTTCTACGGTCATAAATTGTTATGAAGATGTACCTACCATCGTAAGACAGGGAAAAGGTATATTAAAAGAATAACTGTTTATTTAATTATTACACATTTATGTTATTAACGTTATTGAATGCAGCTTCGCGCGTCAATGTTGAACAAATTCTGGACAAGCTGCTTAATTGGGGAATCGATGCGGGTAAAAGCATCATTGGGGCTATTCTGATCTATGTAATCGGACGGTTTGTAATCAAGCAGATCAACCGTCTGGTATGCAAGATTCTGACGAAACGCAAACTGGAAATCAGCGTGCAGACTTTCTGCCGCAGTCTGGTGAACCTGCTGTTGAATCTGGTACTTGTCTTTGCCATCATCAGCAAACTTGGAGTAGAGACTACGAGTCTGGCGGCCTTGCTGGCTTCTGCGGGTGTGGCTATCGGTATGGCATTGTCGGGCAACCTCTCTAACTTTGCCGGGGGACTGATCATTCTTGTCTTCAAGCCTTTCAAGGTGGGAGACTACATCGACGGAAACAACGTGAGCGGAACCGTGAAGGAAATCCAGATTTTCCATACCATCCTGAGTACGGTAGACAACCGGATTATCTATGTACCCAACGGCAGCCTGAGCAGCAATGCCATTGTCAATTACAGCAAGCAGGACATGCGCCGTGCCGAATGGACATTCGGAGTGGAATACGGTGAGGATTTCGAAAAAGTGAAGGCGGTACTGGAACGCATCATTGCTGCCGATGCCCGTATCCTGAAAGATCCGGCTCCGTTTATCGGACTGGGAGCGCTTTCTGCCAGCAGCGTGGACATCAAGGTACGTGCGTGGGCCAAGACCGACGATTACTGGGGCGTGTATTTTGACATGAACCGGGTGGTTTACGAGACATTCAACAAGGAAGGTATCGGATTCCCGTTCCCGCAGCTCACTGTACATCAGGCAAAAGACTGAACGGAAGGAGGCTGCGGCCTCTCCGGCACACGATACTCATAAAAAAGACCACCGGAAACGCTGCCGTGCAACGTTCCGGTGGTCTTTTTGTCTTCCTTCCGGCCGGGTCATCCCCGGGAACGGAAATCTTATTTTCTGTCGGCTTTCAGTCTGTCGGCCATAGCCTTGGCCAGCTCTCTTGCCTGTGCCGCATTTTCCACCTTCATGCTCTGCTTCATTTCAACCGGATTACCTACCAGTTCGAATTTCAGTCTTTCGGTAAATTCACCCAGTTTCTTCACAGCTGCACTAGCCCAGGTAAATGAGCCGAAGTAACCGATGACACGGTTCTTCATTTCACGTGCTGCAATCTTGCTCAGCAACGCTTCCATTTCCGGATACAGGTTCATGTTGTAAGTGGTACATCCCACAATCAGTCCTTTATACTTGAACACATCGGCCAGGATGTAAGAATGATGCGTGTGCGATACATTGTGCATGATGATGTTCTTGATACCCTGACGGCTCAGTTCTTCGGCAATGACTTCCGCCATTTCCTCTGTATTTCCATACATGGTACCGTAAGCGATTACCACACCTTCTTCTCCTTCATAACGGCTCAGTTTGTCGTACATTTCTACTACCTGAGGAATCTTTTCTTCCCATACCGGTCCGTGAGTAGAACAGATCATCTTGATATCGAGTCCGCTGCATTTCTGCAAAGCCTTCTGTACCGGATTGCCGAACTTACCTACGATGTTTGCGTAGTAACGGCGCATTTCATTCCAGTAAATATCGGTATTGATGTTCTTGTCGACACATCCGCCGTTCAGGGCACCGAAGCAACCGAAAGCATCGCCTGAGAAAAGGATACCTTCTGTCTCATCGAATGTCACCATGGTTTCCGGCCAGTGTACCATCGGAACAAGATAGAAGCGGAGATTGTGGTGTCCGAGTTTCAGGAAATCTCCGTCACCTACTACATAACGGTCTCCTCCTACTCCGTAGTATCCGTCAACCATCTCGAATGTCTTCTTGTTGCCCACCAGCACGATATCCGGATAATACTGTTTGATGAGAGCGATAGAGCCTGAATGATCCGGTTCCATATGATTGATGATCAAATAATTGATTTTACGGTCACCGATCACGTTACGGATTTTCTTCAGATATACCTCGAAAAAGGCAACGTCCACTGTATCTACCAGTGCCACCATTTCGTCGTCGGCTATCAAATAAGAGTTGTAAGACACTCCATAAGGCAATGGCCACAAGTTTTCGAACAAAGCTTTTGTGCGGTCATTCACACCCACATAATGTACTTTCCCTTTCAGTTCCATGTTTGTTAATTATCTATTTGGTTATTATACTGTTTTCTTTATATATTTTTTCCCTTGCCAGGTATCGCGCTCTTCCATCCGCTTCTTGACACGGGCAGTAAATTCGTGGTTCTTCATTCCCCAGTCGGGAGCAATGAGCAGTTCCTTCGGAGACTGGGAAACAAAACGTTCCAGGACTAAATCCGGACGAAGATGCTCGACGTAATCAATGACGAGGTCGATGTACTCGTCGACCGAAAAGAGATGAAAATCGGAAGGATTGAGTTCGTATTCACGCGCCATGCGTGTTCCCCGGATAAGCTGCAGCTGATGCAGTTTCAGTGTCGTAAGCGGAAGTTCCGAAAGCCTCAGCGCCTGCTGCACCAGTGCCTCAGAGGTCTCACCCGGCAATCCCAGTATGATGTGCCCTCCAGTCAGAATCCCCCTTGCAGCCGTCCGGCGTACCGCATCTTCGGTGCAGGCAAAATCATGCCCGCGGTTAATGCGCTTCAATACCGCATCGTCCAGACTCTCGATACCGTATTCTACCAGCAGGAACGTCTTCTTATTCAGTTCCTCCAGGTAATCGAGCAGTTCCTCCGGCATACAGTCGGGACGCGTACCGATGACCAGTCCCACTACCCCCTCTACCTGCAAGGCTTCCTCGTACATCTGCTTTAACTTTTCCAGTTCGCCATACGTATTGGTATACGCCTGAAAGTAGGCAAGGTATTTCATTTCCGGATATTTACGGGCAAAAAATGCTTTTCCCTCCTCCAGCTGTTCTCCTACGGATTTCTCCGTACGGCAGTACGAAGGATTAAAAGTCTGGTTATTGCAATAAGTACATCCTCCCGACCCTTTGCTTCCGTCGCGGTTCGGACAAGTGAATCCGGCATTGACCGATATTTTCTGCACCTTAAAGGGAAAATGAGCGGCCATGAAACCGGCAAAATCATTATAACGTAAATCTTTGCCCATATGCATCTTCAAACTACGTGCAAAGATAACATTTATTTTTGAGAAAGCCTTTTCCTGTTCTGCCCCAGAAAAGAAAAAAGTCGGGTATACAGGGCCTAAACCCTTGTATACCCGACTTAAATCCGGATTATTTAATAATAATTACAATTCGGTTACCAAATATTCACACGCTTTTCAGGAGCGACGTACATCGGATCCTTTTCAGTGATGTGGAAGGCATCGTACCAAGCCTGGATATGAGGCAGGGCGCCGTTGACACGCCATTCACCCAAAGCATGAGGATCGCTCTTGGTACGCATGCGGATATCTTCCTCGCGGATGTTTCCGGCCCATACGGTTGCATAAGCCAGGAAGAAACGCTGTTCCGGAGTAAATCCGTCAGCTACTCCCAGAGGAGCTGTCTTCATGGCATTCTGGAAGGCCAGGAAAGAAACCTTCAAACCTCCGTGGTCGGCCAGGTTCTCACCCAAAGTCAACTGTCCGTTGCATTTCAGTCCCGGGAGTACCTCGATGTTACCGAAGAAATCAGCCATCACCTTCGTACGTTCGTCGAAACGGGCAGCATCTTCCGGAGCCCACCAGTAAGTCAGGTTACCGTTCTTGTCGTACTGACGTCCCTGGTCGTCGAATCCATGAGTCATCTCATGACCGATTACCACACCGATGGCACCGTAGTTGAAGGCATCGTCGGCATTCATATCGAAGAACGGATACTGCAGGATACCTGCCGGGAAGCAGATTTCATTGGTAGAAGGATTATAGTATGCATTGACAGTCTGAGGAGTCATCAGCCATTCGTCCTTGTCTACCGGCTTGCCCAGACGGCTGTACATATCGTTCAGCGCCCACTTGCTGGCACGGCAAAGGTTAGCCCAGTAAGAATCTTTCTTGATATCGAGTGTAGAATAATCCTTCCATTTGTCAGGATATCCCACCTTTACATGGAACGCTTTCAGTTTTTCCAAAGCCTTCACCTTGGTACTGTCGCTCATCCATTCCTGAGCCTGGATACGTTCAGCCAGTGCATCCTGCAGATTCTTGACCAACTTCACCATACGTTCCTTGGCAGCAGCCGGGAAGTATTTTTCTACGTACATCTGACCGACAGCTTCGCCCAGGGTACCTTCCACTGCAGCTACCGCACGCTTCCAGCGAGGAGAGTTCACCTGACGTCCTGACAGGATTTTTCCGTAAAAGTCGAAACGGGCAGCTACAAAGTCATCGCTTAGGCTGGCTGCCGCAGCATCGATCAGGTTATACTGCATATAAGAAATATGCTTTGAGACAGGCAGTGTATTCATCAGTTTCTCCACTGCCTTGATCGGTTCAATCTGGGAAACGTTCAGTTCGCTGACTTCACCTACGCCCAGTCCTTTCAGATAAGCATCCCAGTCGATACCCGGGAAAGTCTTCTTCAGGTCGGCATACGACATCTTGTGATAGTTGGCTTCCGGATCACGCTGCTGTACGGCACTGTAAGAATCCTTTGCAATGGCAGTTTCGATTTCCATTACGTCGGCCATCTTCTGCTCTGCTTCCTTTTCCGGGAAACCGGCCAGCACGAACAGTTTGACGATGTATTTCTTATAGTTTTCACGGATATTCAGTGTCACGCTGTCATTGTCCAGATAATACTCTTTTTCACCCAGGTTGATTCCTGACTGTGCCAGCTGGAAAATGTTCATTTCACTGTTCTTCGGGTCAGCATATACAAAGCTGGAGAAATAAGTGCCCACACCGTTGTTGAGCAGTTCGGTCATCATCGGCACAATCTGGCTCTTGTCAGTCAGTCCGGCAATCTTGTCCAGTTCCGCCTTGATAGGCTCTACACCCTGCTGGTTGCGGGTCACGCTGTCCATTGCCATATTATATAAGTCACCGATTTTCTGGCTCAGACTGCCGGCCGGATTTTCTTTTGCAGCCAATCCCTCGATCAGATCCTGCAACTGCTTCCGGTTGTTTTCAATCAGCACTTCAAAAGTTCCATAACGAGAATATTCATCCGTCAACGGATTGTTCTTCATCCACCCACCACATGCATAGCGGTAAAAATCTGTGCCAGCCGATACGGTCGTATCCAGATTGGCAAGATTCAGTCCGGTAGTACTCTTTACTTCCTTTGTACCTGAACATCCTACCATTGCAGAAGCTACCAACGCTGCAACAGCTACATAATGTCTCTTTTTCATAACTCAATTTTTGTTTATAAATAGTAAAGTAACTTTCGTATTTTCAAAAGATTATCCTTTCAGTTCTTCCAGTTCCAGCAATACGGTCTCCCATTCTTCCTCAGCCTTAGCCACCTGCTGTTTCAACTGCTGATGACGCTCATACAGTTTCATGTCGGAAGCTCCTTCGGGAGTAGCCATCTGCTCCTCCACTGCCTGAATTTCCTGTTCCAGACGGGAGATACTGTCCTCACAGTCGGCCACCTGCTTTTCCAGTTTACGGATTTTCTTGTTCTGCTCTTTCTGGGCCTCGTACGACAACTTGTTTTCGCTGACAGGAGCTGCTGCTTCCTTGGCCGACTGTGTTGCAGGCGACTGAGACAGCTGCAGTTCATTCAGGCTCTCCATTTTCTTTTTCTGAAGGAAATCATAAATGCCGCCGATGTGCTCCTTGACCACTCCTCCGCCAAACTCGTAGACTTTGGTTACCAGTCCGTCCAGGAACTCACGGTCGTGCGAAACCACAATCACCGTTCCGTCGAAATCCCGGATGGCCTCTTTCAACACATCCTTCGACCGCATGTCAAGATGGTTGGTCGGCTCGTCCAGTATCAGGAAGTTTACCGGTTCAAGCAGCAGCTTGATCATCGCCAGACGGCTCCGTTCTCCTCCGGAAAGCACCTTGACCTTCTTGTCGGAGGCCTCTCCTCCAAACATAAAGGCTCCCAGAATGTCCCGGATCTTCAGACGGATATCTCCCTTGGCTACCTGATCAATCGTATCGAATACAGTCAGATTCTCATCCAGCAGCTGTGCCTGGTTCTGGGCAAAATAACCGATCTGTACATTATGTCCGATAACCAGTTTTCCCTCAAAAGGAATCTGGTCCATGATGCACTTCACCAAGGTAGACTTACCTTCACCGTTCTTGCCGACAAAGGCAACCTTCTCGCCCCGGTTGATGGTCAGTGTCACGTCGTGGAAGACCACATGGTTGCCATAAGCCTTTTTCACCCCTTCGCAAATGACCGGATAATTTCCCGAGCGCATGGCCGGCGGGAACTTCAGCCGTAACGTAGAGGTATCTTCTTCGTCAATCTCAATCGGAACAATTTTTTCCAACTGCTTGATGCGGCTCTGCACCTGTACAGCCTTCGTTGCCTTGTAGCGGAACCGTTCGATGAATTCTTCCGTATCCTTAATCTCTTTCTGCTGGTTCTCATACGCACGGAGCTGCTGTTCACGACGTTCCTTGCGCAAGACCACAAACTCATCGTAAGGTACCTTATAGTCGTAGATATGACCACAGGATATCTCAATCGTACGGTTGGTGACATTGTTGATAAAGGCCCTGTCGTGACTGACCAGCACAACGGCTCCCGGACTCATCTTCAGGAAATTCTCGAGCCACTGGATACTTTCAATGTCCAAATGGTTGGTCGGCTCATCGAGCAGCAGCACGTCCGGACGGCGCAACAACAGTTTGGCCAGTTCGATACGCATACGCCATCCGCCGCTGAACTCACTGGTAGGCCGGTCGAAGTCGGAACGGTCAAATCCCAGTCCGGTAAGCGTCCGCTCAATCTCAGCCCGGTAATTGGTTCCTCCCATCATCAGGAAACGCTCATTATCGTGAGTGAAGCGGTCAATCAGTTCATGATACTCCTCCGAATCGTAATCCGTACGGTCGGCCAGTTCCTGATTCATCCGTGCCAGCCGGTCCTGCAATTCAAAAATATGCTCGAAAGCCATCTCGGCCTCAGCCATGACCGTGCGTGTGTCACTCAGAATCATCACCTGGGGCAGATAACCGATGGTTACCCCACGCTGTACCGCAACGGTACCCTCCGTAGGCGACTGCAGGCCGGAGAGAATCTTCAGCATGGTCGATTTACCGGCTCCATTCTTTCCTACCAGCGCAATGCGGTCCTTCTTATTGATGACAAACGAAACATCCTGAAACAAAGGAGTTACTCCAAATTCAACTTTTAATCCTTCTACTGAAATCATGGGAGTGATACTAAATTAATCAGATAAGGGATACTAATTCAATAACTGGTTCATAATTTATACAAGAAAGGACCTCGTTAACATACGCTGATGCCAACCAGATCCTTTCCTTGATTATCTATCAGACCTTGGCAGCCTTGGCGGCTCCCTCAGTTTATTCTTCGGTATAACGTTCGATGGTCTGAGCGCGGTCAGGACCTACTGATACAATCTTGATCGGAGTTTCCAACTGTTCTTCCAGGAATGAGATGTATGCATTGAATTCTTCAGGGAATTCATCTTCGCTTGTCATCTTGGTCATGTCAGTCTTCCATCCCGGCAATTCTACGTATACAGGTTCTACACCTTCTGTAATATCGTATGGGAAGTAGTCGATTTCCTCACCGTTCACCTTGTAAGCCACGCAAGCCTTGATGGTATCGAAGCCGTCCAGCACATCGCTCTTCATCAGGATAAGCTGAGTTACTCCGTTAACCATGATGGAATAGCGCAAAGCCACCAGGTCAATCCATCCGCAACGGCGTTCACGACCAGTTACTGCTCCATATTCATGTCCGAGGTCACGGATAGTCTTTCCGGTTTCATCGAACAATTCAGTCGGGAACGGACCCGATCCGACACGAGTACAGTAAGCCTTCATGATTCCGTATACCTCACCGATCTTGTTCGGACCAAGTCCCAGACCGGTACAAGCTCCCGCACAAATCGTATTTGAAGAAGTCACAAACGGATAAGAACCGAAATCAACATCCAGCATCGTACCCTGTGCACCTTCGCACAATACGCTCTTGCCTTCTTTCAGCAGGCCGTTGATTTCATGTTCACTGTCTACCAGCGGGAAAGTACGGAGGTATTCGATACCTTCCATCCACTGTTTTTCCAGTTCGGTAATGTCATATTCGTAATTCAGGCTCTTCAGGATCTGCTCGTGACGTGCCTTGGCAGCCGCATACTTGGCTTCGAAATTATGCAGGATATCTCCTACACGCAGACCGTTACGGCTCACTTTATCAGTATAAGTCGGTCCGATACCCTTTCCGGTAGTTCCTACCTTGGCAGCACCTTTGGCAGCCTCATAGGCAGCATCCAGGATACGGTGAGTCGGCAGAATCAGATGCGCTTTCTTTGAGATGTGCAAACGTTCCTTCAACGGATGTCCGCTGGCCTCCAGTGCTTCGGCCTCTGCCTTGAACAGTGAAGGGTCCAATACAACTCCATTACCGATGATATTCACCTTATTTCCCTGAAATATTCCCGACGGAATAGAACGGAGCACATATTTCTGTCCTTCAAACTCCAGAGTATGGCCCGCATTAGGTCCTCCTTGGAAACGGGCAACTACATCGTAGCGCGGAGTCAATACATCCACTACTTTACCTTTACCTTCGTCGCCCCATTGCAAACCTAACAAAACATCTACTTTCATGATTCTTCAGTTTTTATATAAAATCTATTTGTTTTTCTTTCGTTTTGCCACCATACACTTGCTGCACAGACCGTAAATATACAGCGAATAATGAGAAGCATGGAATCCCCTCTGCTTTGTCTGGGCCACTGCCTGCTTCAGGGTCTCGTCCTCGAATTCAGAAACCTTTCCGCAAGAAGTGCAAATCATATGATGGTGTGTTTCATTATTGTATGAACGTTCATACTGAGAAGTATTGCCAAACTGATGCTTGATGACCAGCCCCGCATCAATCAGCAAGATAATGGTGTTATACAGCGTAGCCCGGCTGACCCGGAACTTTTCCTTTTCCGCCATATAGGAATACAGCGTGTCAATGTCGAAATGCCCCTTGATGGAATAAATAGTTTCAAGTATAGCATAGCGTTCAGGCGTCTTACGATGCCCGTTCTTCTGCAGATAATCTGTCAGAATCTGCTTTACTTTATCTTTTATCTGTTCTTCCATCGGTTCATTACATTCAGGGTTCAAAGTTACTCTTTTTTATGTAAACAGAAAAGTTCTCGCCATTAAATTCTATCAAAAGGCCTCATTCAGGTTTCAGGGAAATACTTCTTTTACGCCATTTCGATTTCCGCCTTTATTTCATCCAGACATCCGGCCAGTTCCGGACCTGCATTTTTGGCTGCCGCACCCAGCATCTTGCCCAAGGTCTTGCGGTTGTCACGCGACTGCAGTCCGAATTTACACAAGGCCAGCACCGCACTCTTCCGTACCCGGAAAGACTCGTCTTCCAGGGCCGTAAAAGCCTGGTCGAGGAATTCCGCCTCTGCCCGCTCGCTCAGTTTCATTTTCTTCATCAGCAGGCGCGCCATCAGCAAAAAGCCGCACAACTGAAAATACTCACGTCCGTCGGCCATCCAGCAGAAAGCCGATTCGGAAGCATAAGGCAGGTACTGGAAAAGGTTCATCACGGCATATTCGGCCAGTTCGAGATACTGCATATCCTCAACCCATATTTCCGCAATTTCCGGATAAAATGTATCGGCCGGCTGCAACAGGGTTGCCATGATCTTGCACTCACGGATGTTTTCCTTCCAGAGAGCCTGGGCCAACTGATGGTCTTTCGGATAACGCTGCGCAATCTCCTTGATGCGCGGATATTCAATTCCAAAATTCAATTTATATCCCATCCCCTTCTCCCGCATGCTCTGAGAGATCACTCCGTTCATGAACAGACGGAACTGCGACTTGATGTCGCGGATGGTATCATGTATCTGTATATTTTCCATTCTTTTCTTTTCAATCTTTTCAACATCTGTTTTCCACTATCCGGCTGCCGGTTCAACAGCTCACCCCTACCGGCAAGTTGTCATAATCGCGTCCGTAACGAAGCATCTGCTCTGCATACCCTTCGGTATACGATACGGTCACATCCGTAATCTTTCCAGCCTCATCGGTCACTGCCGTATATACCGGATTGATAAATCCCTTATAAGGAGCCAGGTTCAGTTTCCGGTAACGGTCAAGCACCTCGGCATGCAGCAACGGATCCACCTGTACGCCATACTGCTCAACCAACTGACGTGCAGCCTCAAAATCACCCTCGCTCTTGATGCGCTGAATCTCTGCCAGAAGTTCACCGAAAAGCGCACGCAGCCGGACATAATCATTGATCCGGACAAAACTTTTTCCATCCACTTTCACGATTTCTACAGCCTTGTCTGCCTTACTGTGCTCCAACGCCCATCGGGCAATCAGCTGCCGGTTGCGCATGTGCGCCTCCTCCACATTACATCCCGGTTCGATGCGCACCAGCTGAGTCATCAGTCCGTTCATCATATAGCCGTAATACTCGGCCTTATATGCCTCAGCATCCGGTACCAGTCCCAGTGCAACCATCTTTGCATCCGGCAGATAATACAGTCCGAACAAGTCGGCCCGAGCCTCTTCCACCGTAGCCCCGTAAGCCTTCAGCGCATCCGGATCCACTCCCGGCAACAGTTTGCCCGATCCGTGTCCCAGACACTCGTGCAAATCGGTATGCAAGTCATCCGTAATATCCGAATAACGGTCCATCAGTTCATGCTCCACATCGCTGTACACAAACTCCTGACGGAAGCCGTTTCCGCGTGCCGCCTGACTGTACGCTTCGGTCAGGTTGCCGATGGTCACCGACTTCGATCCGTGTACACTCCGGATCCAGTTGGAGTTGGGCAGGTTGATACCGATGGCACTTGCCGGATAAAGATCTCCCGCCAGTATGGCCGCTGTAATCACTTTCGCCGAAACCCCTTTCACACACTCCTTCTTAAAGCGTGCGTCTACCGGAGAATGATCTTCGAACCACTGTGCCTCGCTGCTGATTATTTCCGTACGGCGAGTAGCCTCCAGGTCCTTGAAATTGACAATAGACTCCCAGCTGGCCTTCATTCCCAGCGGATCCCCGTAGGTTTCGATAAATCCGTTCACAAAGTCCACTCTTGAGTCCACGTCTTTCAGCCAGGCGATGGAATACGCATCAAACTCCTTCAGGTCACCGCTGCGGTAAAAACCGATCAAAAGCGCAATCACCTTACGCTGCGCCTCGTTCTCCGCAACCTCCATGGCTTTTTCGAGCCATCCGATGATTTTCACGATGGGCTCCGAATACATACCGCCTACCTTCCAGACCTCTTCCTCGAGTTTACCGTCTTTCTTGACAAGCCGGCTGTTCATTCCATACATCACCGGTTCCGTATCTTCCGCATCCTTCATGCCGGCATAGAAAGCCTCCGCCTCTTCCTGCGTCACTCCCTCGTAATAATTGGCGGCAGAAGTCTGCAGCAAATCCTCTCCGTCTGCCTGATTGACCCGCTTCGGCATTACCGACGGATCGAACATCACCGGGAATAAGGTTGCGTACATAGCCTCCCGGCTTTCTCCCTCACGCAACGGCAACAAGGCCTCATCCAGTCCGTCCAGTATTCCCTTCAGATAACTTTCGGAAAAACCGGGAACAAACTTATCGCATGAATAGTGATGATGGATGCCGCTGGCAAACCATACCCGCTTCAGGTACACCTCCAAAGCCTTGAACTCCTCAGTGGTGCGGTCGCCCTCAAAATGCAGATAGGCCGCTTCCAGCAAATGCCTGATCTGCAGATTATACTTTCCGTTCTGGTCGAAAAGAATATCCCTTCCCTCCAGGGCAGCCTGAGAGAGGTAATAAATCAGTTCCTTCTGCTTCAGGGACAACTCCTCAAAGCCCGGAACGCGGTACCGGAGAATCTGCAAATCGGCAAATTGCTCCACTACATAGTCGAATGTATCTTTAGTCATCATTTCGGTCTCAATTTTAAGTTCTACACTACACTGTTTTCGATGGAATTTTCAGAAAAAAAATCACCCAGAGAAGAACAAGCCGGATGGCCTTCTCGCTCTGAGTGATAAAAAAAATGCTCAATTATTGCGTATTATTTACTTTCCAGTTTGCGCTTACGGTAACCGTTTGGAGTCTCCCCCATGTTTTTATAAAAAGCCGCATAAAACGACTGCCGATTAGCAAAACCGACCATTGCACTGATTTCCTCTATGTTCTTTTCCACATAGCGTTTGTCAACCAGCAGATGCAACGCATCCTTTATCCGGTATTCATTCACCAAGCAAGAATAGTTCATTCCAAAGCGAGAGTTTATCACCGCCGACAAATAGCGAGTATTCGTCTGCAACTCCTTAGCCAAATCCTTCGCCGAATAATTGGGATCCTTATATTTTTTCTGCAGCACGATGATATTCATGATTTTATCATATAATTCATCTGCCAACTCAGCACGAATCATCTCTCGATAGGCCGCGCTCTTCATACTCGTATCACGCAAATTATAAGGCCTCTTTACTGCCGACTTGTCCAAGCCTACAGTTACTTCATTTTCATCCCTCATCTGTCTGTTCATTTGTCTTTCTAAAAAATCCGTCTTTATATTTAAATACAAATTTCATAAGACTTTTTCTATTTTACAATAAAATCCGGTTTCTTTTTACATAAAAAAACAAAAAAAGGCAGGACTTCCTTCCATTTTTATATTTATGCATGAAAATACATCTACTTTTTAAACTTAATGGAAAGTTTCAGCTATCTTTGCGCCACGATATTGAAACATATGATACTCAAAACGCTCAAATCTTATTTCGGATATACTCACTTTCGCCCTTTACAGGAAGAAATCATTTCTCAGATTCTGGCACACAAAGACACTTTAGTACTAATGCCCACCGGTGGCGGGAAATCCATCTGCTACCAGTTGCCGGCCCTGCTGATGCCGGGAACAGCCATCGTGGTATCTCCCCTCATCTCACTGATGAAAGACCAGGTGGAAGCCTTACAGGCCAACGGCATCATTGCCCGTGCCCTGAACAGTACCAATGATGAGACGACGAATGCCAACATCCGTTTCGAATGCCGTCAGGGAAGAGTAAAATTATTGTATATTTCTCCGGAAAGACTGCTGGCCGAAGTCAACTTCCTGCTGAAAGACATCCAGCTATCGCTCTTCGCCATCGACGAAGCCCACTGCATCTCTCAGTGGGGGCACGATTTCCGCCCGGAATATACCCAGCTGAAGGTTTTGAGGTCCCAATTTCCGCAGGTACCGATAGTGGCCCTGACCGCTACGGCCGACAAGATTACCCGGCAGGACATCATCACCCAGCTGGCGATGAGACAACCTCAAATTTTCGTGTCACCTTTCGACCGCCCGAACCTGAGCCTCACCGTCAAGCGAGGCTATCAGCAAAAAGAAAAGATACGTACCATCATCGAATTCATCCGGCGTCATAAAAACGAAAGCGGAATCATTTACTGCATGAGCCGGAACAATACGGAGAAAGTGGCAGAGATACTGGAGAACCAGGGAATAGAAACCGCCGTATACCATGCCGGACTCAGTACGGCTGCACGCGAGCTGGCGCAAGACGACTTCATCAACGACCGGGTACAGGTAATCTGTGCCACCGTAGCCTTCGGAATGGGCATCGACAAATCGAACGTGCGGTGGATCATTCATTACAACCTTCCGAAAAGCATCGAAAGTTTCTATCAGGAAATCGGCCGTGCAGGAAGAGACGGACTGAAAGGAGAAACCTTGCTGTTTTATTCACTGGGAGATATCGTGCTTCTGTCCAAGTTTGCCTCCGAAAGCAACCAGCAGGAAATCAACCTTGAGAAACTGAAACGGATGCAGCAATATGCCGAAGCAGACATTTGCCGCAGAAGAATCCTGCTGAATTATTTCGGAGAAACCATGGATCACGACTGCGGCAACTGTGACGTATGCCGAAATCCTCCCGAGCGCTTCGACGGAACCATCATCGTACAGAAGGCCCTGAGCGCCATCGTACGGACCGACCAGCGTATCGGAACCAGTCTGCTCATCGACATTCTCAGGGGGAGTGCTACCCAGGAGATCCTCGAAAGAGGATACGATAAACTGAAAACCTACGGAGTGGGACGGGACATTCCCGCCAAGGACTGGAACGACTACCTGTTGCAGATGCTGAATCTGGGATATTTTGAAATAGCCTATAACGAAAACAACCATCTGAAAATTACGGAAGCCGGAAAAAACGTACTCTATGGAAAAGAGCCGGCCTGGATGGTAGTCATCAAGCGGAAAGAACAGGAAGACTTCAGCGTAGCCCACAGACAGACAGGCCGGAGAGGCATTTCCAGTGGAAATAAGACCGAAATGCCGGTACTCACCCCCATGGAATTTGAGAACGAAGACCCTTACCTGTTCGAAGAACTGCGACTGCTGCGGAAAAAGCTCGCCGACCAGCAAGCCATCCCAGCCTACATCGTACTCTCCGACAAGGTACTTCATCTGCTGGCCTCCATCAAGCCGGCGACCCTGGAAGCCTTCGGAGAAATCAGCGGTATCGGAGAATACAAAAAAGAAAAATACGGAAAAGACTTCATACAAGTCATCCGTCTGTTTCTGAAGCAATGAGCCGTTCTTCTCAACGGCACTGCTTCAGTTTCTCCATCACCTCCGCACGCGGAACCCCCAGTTCCACAGCCTGCTCATACGCCTTGCGCGCCTCACTCTTCCGCTTCAGCTGCAGCAGCACATCCCCTATGACCAGACAGGCATCCGTATCCTTCGGGTCCAGCTGCATCACCTTCTGCAGGTCGAGCAAAGCCATCTCCCCCTGTCCCTGTTCCAGTTCGATGTTTGCCCGCATTTTCAGGCAGGAAGTATCCTCCGGGAAATCCGTCACCAGCAAGTTCAGCAAGTCAAGTGCCGCCGTATACTTTCCCTCCTTCTGGTTCAGCACAGCCAGTCCGAGCCGAGCCTCCCGGTGCTTGAAGTCCGTTGCCAAAATCGTATTATAATCAATTCTGGCCTCTTTATACTGCCGGCGGTCCATGTAAATATAAGCACGGAACAAGCGCGCCTCCAGATTCTCCGGTATCAGGTCGATGACATTACAATAATCCACATAAGCCTTGTCCAGCAAGCCCATTTCCAGATAAAGCGCCGCCCGGTTCAGCAGCATCGCCGTAGAATAAGGAGTAATGTTCAATGCCAGCGTATACGACTCGATGGCCTCCTTGTTCTTTCCCATACGCTTCTGCACGGTTCCCAGGTTGGAGAACAGCAACGCATTGCGGGCGTTCGAAGGATCCATTTTCAAAGCCTGCTGAAAAAGGACTTCCGCCTGTTGCAGACTGTCCTTCAGCGTATAATCCATCGCCCGTTCCACCAGTTCATTGTAAGATTGGGCACTTGCTATTCCGGCCAGGCAGAAACCGAGCCATACACAAAGCGGTCTTTTCATAAATTTCCAGTAAGATGATGATTGACAAAATGATTTTCGGCAAAAATAATGTTTTCTCTCCGACAATGCCTTTTCTGTTAACATAAAATGAGAAGAGAAATCCTAAAATAAAAGAAACATTAATAAAGTCGGTAAATACATGCTGAGACTTCCCTGCAATTTTGTAAATTTGGTCCTGCAACTTAATTACTAAACTCATATAAAAAATCCGAATGACATGAGAAAAGAACAAGCCATATTTGCCTGCGGATGTTTCTGGGGTGCACAATATCAGTTTGAGAGAATCAAAGGTGTCCTGCGTTCCACAGTCGGCTATATCGGCGGAGAAAAGGAAAACCCGTCGTATCAGGAAGTCAAGGCCCATACCACCGGTCATGCCGAAGCCACACAGGTAGAGTTTGACCCCAAGCAGGTGTCATATACCGATCTCTGTAAAGTATTTTTCGAGATACACGACCCGGCACAGACCGACGGACAAGGTCCCGATATCGGTCCGCAGTACCGGAGTGAGATATTCTACCTCAACGAAACCCAGAAGCAGGAAGCAGAAGCGGTAATCGATATCCTGCGCCAAAAAGGATATGAAGTGAATACCCGGCTGACCCCAGCCACCACCTTCTGGGAGGCAGAAGACTATCATCAGCATTATTATGAGAAGACCGGTGGAGAACCCTATTGCCACATACGGATCAAGAAGTTCTGAAACCGTCCTCTTTCCCTCGCCCATCTGTAAAGGCATAAAAACAAGTCGGGCTGTATGAATGAAAAAACTCATACAGCCCGACCTTCTTTTTATTCGGCGCAATTACGAATATAATTTACAATCCATTCTCCAACTTCACGTGTTCCGTAGCGTGCTCCGCCTTCCACCTGTATTTCAGGCGTACGGACACAGGCATCCAGTGAAGCATCCACCGCCTTGCGGATCAAAGCACCTTCTGACTTGCAATCAAAATATTCGAACAGCATAGCCACCGACAAAATCTGGGCCAGCGGATTGGCAATGTTCAGTCCCTTAGCCTGCGGCCACGAACCATGAATCGGTTCAAACACCGGTGTACTCTCTCCCGTAGAAGCCGAAGGAAGCAATCCCATCGACCCGCTGATGCAAGATCCCTCATCCGTCAGGATATCGCCGAACGTATTCTCGGTCACCATCACGTCAAAGAAAGTCGGTTCCTGAATCATGCGCATGGCTGCATTATCGACAAACATATAATCGGTAGTCACTTCCGAATACTGAGGAGCCATCTCCTGGGCAATCTGCCGCCACAGACGTGACGATGCCAGCACATTGGCCTTATCCACTACAGTCAGGTGCTTGCGGCGTTTCATGGCATATTCAAATCCCACCTTCAGGATCCGTTCAATTTCAGGACGGGTATAATAGTTCGTATCATACGCCTTGTCATTGTCCTGATACTTCTCACCGAAATACATACCTCCCGTCAGTTCCCGGATGCAAAGGAAATCGGCTCCCTCTACCAGTTCGGCACGCAACGGCGACTTGTGCAACAGACATTTGAAAGTCTGTACCGGACGGATATTCGCAAACAGTCCGAGTTTCTTACGCATGGCCAGCAGCCCCTGTTCCGGACGCACCTTGGCAGTCGGGTCATTGTCATATTTCGGGTCACCTACCGCCGAAAACAATACAGCATCCGCCTCCTTACAGATCCGGAACGTCTCTTCCGGAAAAGGATCTCCTACCTTATCAATGGCATCCGCGCCACAGATAGCATATTCATAACTCACCTGATGTCCAAATTTCTCACATACGGCGTTCATGACCGCTACTCCCTGTACCGAGATTTCCGGTCCGATGCCGTCACCAGCCAAAACAGCTATTTTAAAGTTCATAGTTTCTGTATCTTATAAATATTAGATTTCAATTGTTTGTTCTTCAATGATGTTCAGCATCTTGATGGTTGCCTTGATGGCCGCCTCCGTCTGGTCGGCATCCAGTCCCCGCGTACGGAACTCCCTGTCTTCATAGTTCCAGGTAATGACAGTCTGCACAAACGCATCCGTACGCCCACCGGGCGGAATACTTACCGCATAATTTACCAGCATCGGAAATTTCCGCTTAAGGGTTCCCTTGTAAATCTTCCGCAGGGCCCGCACAAAGGCATCATACTGTCCGTCACCGGACGAACTTTCCTGAAACGTCTGCCCGTTGATTTCGATGCTCAAGGTAGCCATCGGCTTCAGTCCCTGTGCCAGCGTGACAAAATAACTCAACAAGCGCACCTTATTATTGGCTCCGTCATGCTTCAGCACATCGGAGATGATGTAAGGCAAATCCTCCTGCGTAACCAGTTCTTTCCGGTCGCCCAGTTCGATAATCCTTTCGGTCACTTTCCGCATCGACTCCTCATCCAGTTCCAGTCCCAGTCCTTCCAGGTTTTTCCGGATATTCGCCTTTCCCGAGGTCTTTCCGAGCGCATATTCACGCACCCTACCAAAACGCTCAGGCAGCAAGTCATTGCAGTAAAGGTTATTCTTGTTGTCACCGTCGGCATGTACCCCCGCCACCTGCGTAAAGACGCTGTCACCCACAATGGGCTTATTGGCCGGGATAGTCACTCCCGAATACGACTCTACCAGGCGGCTCACGTCGTTCAACTTGCTCTCGTCGATGTGCGTAATGGCGTGAAAATGGTCTTTCAAAATTGCCTGCACACTTGCCAGCGGTGCATTTCCCGCGCGCTCTCCCAGTCCGTTGATGGTCGTATGAAGTCCTTTCACCCCACTCAGTACGGCAGCCAGCACATTACTAACCGCCAGGTCATAATCGTTATGAGCATGGAAGTCGAAATGCAGTTCCGGATAACGCTTCTTCATCTTCCGCATGAACTCGATGACCTGCAGCGGATTGAGAATTCCCAGCGTATCGGGCAACATGAAACGACGGATACCGCAGTCCTTCAGCCCGTCGACCAGGCGGAATACATAGTCCGGAGAATCCTTCATTCCATTGCTCCAGTCCTCCAGGTACACATTGACATCCATCCCCTTTTCCCGGGCATAGGCTACCACCTTCTTGATATCGGCCACATGCTCGTCGCAGCTCTTCTTGAGCTGGAAACGGCAATGCTTTTCCGACCCCTTGGTCAGCAGGTTCACCACCCGGCAACCGGCATTGTAAATCCAGTCGACCGACACATTGTTGTCAACAAATCCCAACACTTCCACCCGAGGTAACAAGTCCCGTTTTGCTGCCCACTCACAAATCATTTTCACGGCATTAAACTCCCCTTCCGACACACGTGCAGAAGCAACCTCAATGCGGTCTATCTTCAAATCTTCCAACAACAAACGAGCAATCATCAACTTTTCATGAGGCACGAACGATACACCACTGGTCTGTTCGCCATCACGCAAAGTGGTATCCATTATCTCAATTCTCGGATGATTATTCATAAAAATCAGTTTATCTTATTATCTACTCTCAGGCAGTTGCTTATCGGCCCTGCCCTTTTTCATAAGCCTCAATTTTGTCTTTGTTCTCTACCAGGAAATCGATGTCGTCCAGCCCGTTCATCAGGCAGTGTTTCTTATAGGCATTGATTTCAAATGTCTCCGAATGTCCGGTAGCCAGGTTGGTAATGGTCTGCTCCGGCAAGTTGACTTCCACTTCTGTCTTCGGATTGGCATAAATCGAATCAAACAGTTCCTGAAGGAAGGCCTCGCTGACCACCACCGGAAGCACAAAGTTATTCAGTTCATTGTTCTTGTGGATATCGGCAAAGAAACTCGAAACCACCACCCGGAAGCCGTAGCCCGCAATGGCCCATGCCGCATGTTCACGACTGGATCCGCTGCCGAAGTTCTTGCCCGCCACAAGAATCTGTCCGCTATAAGTCGGATCGTTCAGGACAAAATCCTTATTGAGGGAACCGTCGGGATGATAGCGCCAGTCGCGGAACAGGTTGTCTCCAAAAAATTTATCTTCGCGTGTGGTCGCCTTCAAAAAACGCGCCGGAATAATCTGGTCGGTATCCACATTCTCCAAAGGCAAAGGAATACATGTACTGGTGAGTATATTGAATTTCTGTTTCATAATCTTTTCTTTTTACATAAGCGTTCTAGGATCGGTAATCACTCCAGTCACGGCTGCCGCAGCTGCCGTCAGCGGACTGGCCAGCAACGTACGGGCACCGGGTCCCTGTCGTCCCTCAAAGTTTCGGTTGCTGGTAGAAACCGAATATTTTCCGGCAGGAATCTTATCATCGTTCATGGCCAGACAAGCCGAACAGCCCGGCTGACGGATTTCGAATCCGGCCTCCGACAAAATCCGGTCGAGACCTTCCTGACGGATCTGTTCTTCCACCATCCACGAGCCGGGTACCAGCCAGGCAGTAATGTGATCGGCCTTCTTTCTTCCTTTCACCAGCGAAGCAAATGCGCGGAAATCCTCGATGCGTCCGTTGGTACAAGCTCCCAGAAAGACATAATCCACCGGTTTGCCCAGCAGTGACTCTCCCGGCCGGAAGCCCATATACTGCATGGACTTGTCGAAAGAAGCCTTTTCTACCTCACCCATACCGTCTGTCAGCGGAATACGGTCCGTAATTGCCATTCCCATACCCGGGTTGGTACCGTAAGTAATCATGGGCTGGATGTCGGCAGCGTCGTAACGCACCTCCTTGTCGAACACCGCATCCTCATCGCTCCGGAGCGTCTTCCAGTAAGCCAGAGCCTTTTCCCATTCCTCACCCTTAGGAGCATACTCACGCCCTTTCAGGTATTCGAAAGTAACCTCATCCGGAGCTACCATACCTCCGCGGGCTCCCATCTCAATGGAAAGATTACAAAGCGTGAGTCGTCCTTCCATGGTCAGTCCGCGGACCGCCTCACCGGCATATTCCACAAAATATCCCGTTGCCCCGCTGGTAGTCATCTTCTCCATCATATAAAGTGCCACATCCTTGGCAGTCACCCCTTTTCCCAGTTGGCCGTCGATGGTAATGCGCATGGTTTTGGGACGAGCCTGCAGGATACACTGCGAAGCCATGACCATCTCCACCTCACTGGTACCGATACCGAAGGCAATGGCCCCCATCGCTCCGTGAGTAGAAGTATGCGAGTCGCCGCACACAATCGTCATTCCCGGAAGCGTCAGTCCTCTTTCCGGCCCCACCACATGGATGATACCGTTCTTCTTGTTCATCATTCCGAAATGCGTCAGACCAAACTCTTCCGCATTCCGTGCCAAGGTATCCACCTGCGCCTTCGATACCGGATCCTCAATCGGCTTGTCCTGGTCGTGTGTCGGAGTATTGTGGTCCGGCATACAGTAAATCTTATCCGGGCGGAAGCATTTCAAGCCTCTCGCACGCAATCCGCTGAAAGCCTGCGGGCTGGTCACCTCGTGGCAGTACAAACGGTCAATATACAGTTGGGTAGGTCCTTCTTCCACTTGCTGCACTACGTGAGCATCCCATATTTTATCAAATAATGTATTCGCCATATTCGTTTTCTTTATGTATTTCTCTCTTTATTTCCGAAATTTATTGATACAGTCGATATAAGCTTCTACAGAAGCTGCGATGATATCGGTATTGGCACCGAAGCCGTAGAACATCTGTCCGTCATATTCCACCTGCATATGCACCTTTCCTACGTCATCACTTCCCTTGCTGAT
Source organism: Phocaeicola faecicola (assembly GCF_013618865.1). GTDB lineage: Bacteria > Bacteroidota > Bacteroidia > Bacteroidales > Bacteroidaceae > Phocaeicola > Phocaeicola faecicola. The sequence goes on along the minus strand of NZ_JABSOE010000034.1, from coordinate 3,260 downwards.
GGCCTGGATGGTAAACTCTTTCAATACCATCTGACGCTTGATAATCTGCTTGACAGCCTTGATGGCAGCATCCACCGGGCCGTTGCCTGTAGCGGCAGCCTCAAAGTGCTCACCCGAGATATTCAGTCCCAGACTGGCAACCGAACGGACTCCTACCCCACTGGTCACCTGCAGGTATTCCAGTTTGATATGGTGGTTCACGTTTCTGTCGGCCCCTGCCAGTACCATGATATCATCGTCGGTGATATCCTTTTTCTTATCCGCCAGTTTCAGGAAGTCCTCGTACACCTTATCCAGTTTTTCCTGGTCCATCTCCACTCCCAGCGCATGCAGGCGGTGCTTCAGTGCCGCACGTCCGCTGCGGGCAGTCAGTACAATGGCATTGTCATCGATACCCACATCCTTCGGGTCGATAATTTCATACGTCTGTACGTTCTTCAGCACACCGTCCTGATGAATTCCCGAAGAGTGTGCAAAAGCGTTGCGTCCTACGATGGCCTTGTTGGGCTGTACCGGCATGTTCATCAGGCTGGAAACCATCCGGCTGGTCGGGTAAATCTTCTGCGTATTGATATTGGTATCGATGTCGATATTATGATGACAGCGCAAGATCATGGCAATTTCCTCGAGCGAAGTATTTCCGGCCCGCTCACCGATACCGTTTACCGTCACTTCCACCTGACGGGCACCGTTCAGGACACCGCTGATGGTATTCGCCGTAGCCATTCCCAGGTCGTTGTGGCAGTGGGTAGACAGAATGGCCTTGTCGATGCCGTCTACGTGATCAATCAGATATTTGATCTTGGCTCCGTATTCTTCCGGAAGGCAATACCCCGTAGTATCCGGAATATTCACCACCGTAGCTCCAGCCTTGATAACGGCTTCCACTACCCGGGCCAGGTATTCATTGTCCGTACGGCCGGCATCCTCCGCATAAAACTCTACATCCTCTACGTACCGGCGTGCATACTTCACTGCTGCCACTGCCCGTTCGATGATTTCCTCACGTGTCGAATTGAATTTATATCTGATATGAGAATCCGATGTACCGATACCGGTATGGATACGCTTGCGCTTGGCATATTTCAATGATTCTGCGGCCACGTCAATGTCTTTCTGTACCGCACGGGTCAGTGCACAGATGGTAGGCCAGGTAACGGCTTTCGAAATTTCGATTACCGAATTGAAATCGCCCGGACTGGAAATAGGGAATCCGGCTTCAATCACATCTACTCCCAGTGCCTCCAACTGTTTGGCTACCTGTATTTTTTCAACCGTATTTAACTGGCAACCGGGGACTTGCTCTCCGTCGCGTAAAGTCGTATCAAAAATAAATAATCTGTCGCTCATATCTTTTGTATTTAAATAGTATCAAAAATAAAAGAGCCTTTCACACCGCAGTGGGAAAGGCTCTATATGGTCAGGTTCATACACTCAGATATACGGGCTCACTTTCCCACCGGATTTACCGATAGAATAATAATCAGACCGCACAGCAGAATATGTATAAACAACGAATTCATTTCTTTCTTTTTTGATTTAACGTTTGCAAAGGTATAGAATAATCTGAAAAAACAAAATAAAATGTCAGTTTTTTACGATTTATGATTATATTTTAATACAATATTTACTCTTTTAACCGCAACTCATACAAGCAAGCTTCTACTTCAGCATTGCTTCCCATGTGTTTTCCCATATCGTCTGACAGTTTGACACATTCCCGCCATTCCTGGTTGACATTCATCTTGCAGCGTGAAAGTTTCATCACAATATTCGACGGTTTGAATCCGGTGTCATTGGTCAGGTTCGTACCGATTCCAAAGGAGCAGCGGATTTTGCCTTTACAATATTCGAAGATATGAAGGGCCTTATCAAAGTCGAGTGCGTTGCTGAAGATAATGGTCTTGGTAGTCGGGTCTATGCCCAGTTCCTTATAGCGCAGGATCAGGCGGTCGATGAATTCAATCTCATCACCGGAGTCACACCGTACCCCGTCAAACAGCTTTGCCTGCTTGCGGCTGAAGTTGGAAAGGAACGAGTCGGAAGTATAGGTATCCGACAAGGCTGTACCCAGGTCCCCATCATATACATTCACCCAGTTTTCGAGTGCCATGTAATTGGCATGTTTGTATCCGAACTGGGCTCCGTGGAACATAAACCATTCGTGAGGATGGGTTCCCATCGGAAGCATATGGTATTTCATCGCAAGGTGACAGTTGGAAGTTCCGGTACAATAATTTGCATGCTCTTTCAAATAAGCCACTACCGTCTCCTGTACGTCGAATGAAAAACGGCGCCGGGTACCGAACTCTGAGAATGGCATGTGATGCTCATTCGAAAGGGCCACCTTTCCGGAAAGACGGTTCAATATTACCTCCTTGTCCGGAATACAGTTGAAAAACTGATTTTTTATTTCGGAGATAATCGCCAGGAGCGGTACTTCATAGAGGGTAACCTTATACATGTAATCCGTCACCTCCATATGAAGATGATGATCCTTGTCCAGGTAAACTTCAATTTTTTCCGGGTCGAAACGGAAAGAGGAAAGCCATTCCCAGTAAACCCTAGGCAAAAAACGGCAGTGCTTGAACATGTGTTCCAGTTCTTCCTTCTGGAGTGCCACCAAGGAAAGGTTGTGAATTTCACTCTTCAGGGCATTGAGAAAACCTTCCGTATATTCTGTCTCGTCTCTATCCTTAAACGAAAATGTGCCTACTGCATTAGGAAATAATTTAATATAGGCATACGAAGTCGTAAATTTATATAAATCTGTATCTAATATTGTTTTTATCACCATAATACACTTATTTATTTCAGCTTTAGTCGTAAAGATACGATATGTTTTTTTATTTCCCTTAACGAACCGTCATTTTTATTGGAAAAAACGCATCAGAAAGATATTTGGAAAAGAGATTCGGGGAAAAAACAGAAAGAGCAATGAAAAAGACGGATAAAGAAGCCGGCAGAAATCCATGCAGCAGAAGAAGGACTCCGCAAGGAACAGATGTCTTACAGGCAGCACAGGCTACACAGGATAGTGATAAAAAAAGGAAGACGAAAGGGAAGCCTATCCAGAGAGCTGCAGAAGCATACCAACCAATCAGAGGTATATAAACAAAAAAATCCCCGGGGCGTTGACCACTCCGGGGATTCTGAATAAAACGGCGACTACCTACTCTCCCACAGTCTGCAGTACCATCGGCGTGACGAAGCTTAACTTCTCTGTTCGGAATGGGAAGAGGTGGAACCTTCGTGCTATA
>NZ_JABSOE010000033.1 GCF_013618865.1 Phocaeicola faecicola | reverse complement strand
CTATCGCAATTTGGCCCAGCCCCTAAGGTAACTGATTCAAATATGCGACAAGCATTTTTTGAAAACAAATATTGTAAATCAAATAATTAACGAGTCTTTTTACAATTATTAAGAGACACTAGTGAAATATTGTTTAACTTTAATACCTGAAATTATGACTAGAAGCAGATTTGAAGTAATTTATGAGGCTGGAAGCAGATGTACAACCTATCTTATGCTGTATGGCGGTACGGAAAGTGAAGCAAAGGAAGAGTTATACAGAAGAGGTAGCGTGGCTCGGGGTAGGGAGATTATTATCTTGAGCATCAGACCTTGCTGATAACAGCCATCGACCGGTATCTTTTTACGGACAACCTCCGTTGTCTGTGTAAAAAGATATCGGTCTGCCTTTCTCAGACGGCTTGATGCGAGAAGGGGAAGAGCAGAAAGAAGTACATGAAGAATGCTGAATTAAAATAAAAGATAGCCGATGTTGACAAAAGGAGATGTATGCCGCATGGCAGGATTTACGATAGAGGAACTGGAGAGTGGAGACTCAAGCATCCGGCTTGCAGGAGTGACGGATGAGTTGCCGGAAGGGCTTTGCCTTTATGAACTTACGCTGGAAGATTGCCGTACTCTGACATGCTTGCCTGCCGACTTGAGGGTACGGTGCCTGAAGATAATCCGGTGTCCTAACCTGCATGTACTGCCGGATCAGCTTCTGCTGGATGAATTGTTGATAGAGGATTCCGAAATTACCGCACTGCCGGAGAATTTTTCCTGCGCGCACCGTTTGATATTGAATAACTGTTCCCGTCTGTGCAGGATTCCTCGTTCATGCATCGCTTTTGCAGAAGATCTGGTCATACGCAATTGCAGGGCTTTATCCTACCTTCCGGACATCAGGATTGTCTTTGGAAATCTGGACATCTCCGGGACTTCCATCTCCGCGCTTCCCGGCAATCTGAAAATTGGAGGTCGGCTGAGTGCCTGCGGCAGTTCTTTGAAAACACTTCCGGCAGGCATCCGTATCGGAGGAGATGTTGATTTGAGCAACTGTAAGAAACTGGAGTCATTGCCGGAGGGACTGACGGTAAATGGAAATTTGAATTTGGCCGGATCGGCAATCGGGCAACTTCCGGACCGTTTGACGGTAGGTGGGATACTGAATCTTTTCTTTACTGCCGTGCAAGCATTGCCTGTTGATTTACGGGTGGAAGCAAGCATCCTGGGTATGGAAGGTGCGGCTTGTACGATGAGGGAAAAACAGGATTTCCCCACCTGTCTGCGCAGGCTTATTTGGAGAAACAGCGGTTACTTTCAATATGAGAATGCACTTTATAGGGTGATTGCCCAGGGAGAGAATTATTGGAAAGTCCTCGACTCCTATACGCTTGTATCCCTGATGCTGGAGAGAAATGATGTTTGTCTGGAAGATGATCTTTATATTGTAACGGATGGCAGACATTCTTATGGAATGGGGAATTCCTTGCAGGAAGCACATCATGCCCTTGGTGATGGCAATGTCCCGGCTGACAGTTTCTGTCAGTAGAATTCAGTAGAATATTAAACAAACTTAAATTAAAAAATTATTTTGTTGGAAACGGGTCTCTTATGAGTAAAGTTTGTATTTTTAAACCGGTTAAATATACACGTTATGTCAATAAAAGAGATCGCAGAAGCATTGAACCTTTCCAAGGCGACGGTTTCCTGGATTCTTTCGGGGCAAGGAGAGAAAAAAGGATTCAGTGAGAAAACCATCAAGCGTGTGAAAGATTATGCGGATTCGGTGAATTACAGTCCGAATCTGATTGCCCGCAGCCTTTCATTAGGGACTTCGAATACGATAGGGCTGATTATTCCGTTTATCGATGATACCTTTTATGCCCAGTTGACAATGGCGATAGAAAGAGAGGCAATCAAAAACAAATACATGCTGTTTGTCTGCAGTTCGGAAGGAAACGGGGAAAAGGAATTCGAACTGATGAAAGCGCTGCGGTCCAAGCAGGTGGATGGTCTGATCATTGCCCCCAACAACCTCTCCAGGGACGGTATTGATTATCTTAAAAAAGAATCTTTTCCTTTTGTGCTGGTCGACCGGTATTACCCCAGCATTCCCTCAAATTATGTAGTGGTGAATAATAAGGAAGGCTGCTATGATCTGGTAAAGCGGTTAGCGGTATCTGGTGCGCATAAAATAGCACTGGTTACTACTGATGTGCATCTTTATGTAATGAAGCAGCGCATAGAAGGTTATTACCAGGCACTGACTGATGCGGGATGTGAGAGGCTGGTTTCTCTGGAGCTTTTTATCGACAGAGCCAATTATCAGACAGATATTATCGAAAAACTGGATGGTTTGTTTGCTGAAGTGCCCGATGTGGATGGATTTTTCTTTGCTACCCATTATCTGGCTTTGGAAGCTATCCGTTATTTCATCCGTAAAAAGATCGATTTCCATTCCCGTTTTCAGATGGGATGTTTCCATGATACCTCAGCGCTTGATATTCTGGCTCCTGAGATGGCTATATCCAGGATGCCTATTGCCGAGATGGGCAAAGAGAGTGTAGCTACTCTTCTGGAGAACATCCGGAAAGGCAAGGAGTTCGAATATGTTGGAAAGGTAGTAAAAAACGAACTCATAGTCTGACGTGCTTTGCTTTTTGACTGATAATTTAACCGATTAAATAACCTTTAAACAGGCCGATTGCTATTATTATGTAAAAACATGTCGAGGGGATAGAGATGAATGAAAAATAATCATAGGCAGATTGACCTTATGGCGAACGAATATGGATTGTTTATGGCTAAAAATAATATTATGAAAAGAAAAACAGGCAGAAGATGGCTTCTTATGCTATTGGGGGCAGGTTGTATGATTCCGGACTACGCACAGTTCGAGAAAGATATTTATACATGCGATGAAGAGACTTTCCGGTTGTTGAAGGATTTGTCCGACTCTCAGTTGGGAAATGGCAGCATTTACCTTTTTACTACCACGCATCAGGATTTGGCCTGGCTGAATCATCTGGATGCATGTATAGCCGACCGGGATACTCTTTGGCTTACTCCTTTTTTAAACGACTTGAGGAGGATCCTGCGTTTAAGATGGATATTGAGCAGACTTCCATCGTGATGGAGTATCTGCACCGGCATCCGGAAACGAAGCCTTTGTTTGATAAGTACATTAAGGACGGGCGTATCTGTATAGGGGGAACTTTTGTACAGCCGTACGAGGAAATGTATTCGGGAGAATCGCTCGCGCGTCAGTTTTATCTGGGAGCCCGCTGGTTGAAGCAGACTTTCGACGGGTATCAGACCTTGTCGTACTTTAACGTGGATGTACCGGGCAGGACCTTGCAGATGCCTCAGATTATGAAGAAGGCGGGAGTCAACAACCTGGTCATTAGCCGTCATGAGAGGGGGCTGTTCAACTGGGCTGCTCCGGACGGGTCTATGGTAAGGACCTATACTCCCGGTCATTATATCTATTTTTATAATGTAATGGCGAAGCCGGATACCGCTGCGGTCAAGGAACTGGGAAAAGAGGCCATATTGTGGTATACGAAATACAATAACCATAAGAATGCTGAAACCGTGATGCCGGCCATGCTGAATTATGAGCTTTCATGGGACCAGAAGCCGGTGGCCAATTCCCTGGAGTTTACTGAAAAGTGGAATCAGATCAGATATATCCGTAAGGCAGGAGACAAAAAGTTCACTAAGGTGAATTTGCCGAAGTTCAGGTATGCCACGGCCGACAATTTCTTCAATGCCCTTGACCGTTCTACCGGCAGTCTTCCCGTAAGTCAGGGAGAGCGTCCGAATGTATGGCTTTACATCCATGGACCTTCGCATGAAAAAGCGGTGACGGCAAGTCGTAAAGGGGACATGCTGTTGCCGGCAGCCGAGAGGCTTGCATCGTGCCGTGCCATGTGCTCGGGGTCTTTTGTGCAGTATCCGGAACAGGCACTTCATGAAGCCTGGAAGGCTAAAATATATCCCGACCATGGTTGGGGAGGCAACCGTGGGGAACTGACGGATAATGAGTTCCGCCGCCAATATGAATTTGCTCTGTCTGAGGCCGAAAAACTGCTGTCGCAGGAGGCTGCTTATCTTGCCTCATCGGTCAGAACGGACTTGAAGAAAGGCCGTCCGGTCGTACTGTTCAATCATCTGGCCTACCGTCGTACAGTCCCGGTTTCGTATGTGGCTGCTTTCGGGGAGGGAGAGGCAATGCATTTGACGTTGTCGGATGCGGAAGGAAAGAAACTGCCTGTCCAGTTGTCCGAAATCGACCGCTATGCAGACGGTTCCATTAAAAAGGTCCGGATTGACTTCGTGGCCTCTGATGTTCCTTCATTGGGCCATCAGACTTATTATGTGAATCCGTGCAATGCTGCCCCATCCTCGGCAGAAGTACATGCCGACAGTGTCCGGATAGACAATCCTTTTTATACCATCAGTCTGGTTCCGGGAGGCATCCGGAGCCTGTACGACAAGGCTCTGGGAAAAGAACTGTTGCGGACCGATAAGTTTCTGGGAGGAGAAATCGTTACCTTGCACTCGGAAGGGAATGGTGCCGGTGAGTTTGATGCCGTGCAGCAACCGGACATGGAAGGATTTGATAAGGTGTCACTGCATGCCGGACAGTGGCAGCTGATTGAAAACGGACCGGTATTTTCATCTTATAAATTGCGCAGTCCCATACGGCATGCAGTCGTAGAGCAGACGTTGAAGATTTATCATCAGACGAAACGGATAGATATTCATGTCGACCTGTTGAACTGGGAAGGAGTGATGTTCCGTGAGTTCCGCATGATGTGGCCGTTGGCAATGGAAGGAGCGTCTGTCTCGTACGAGGTTCCTTACGGGTCTCTTACGGTCGGCCGGGATGAGATGCCTGGGGCTGCAGGTGAGCGTTATTATGAGCTGAATAAGAACCAGCATCCGCGGGGAATCGGCAACTGGATTTGTGCGGGTGATAAGACAGGCAATGTGATACTGACCGGTTCTGTGGCTGTGGCCGATTATATCGATCCTACCGACAATCCGGTGTCGTATCCGATCCTGCAGCCGGTGTTGATGGCTTCCCGGAAGAGTTGTCATTATCTGGGAAATGATTATTTCCAGCCGGGCGATCATTCGTTTGATTTCTCGATTACTTCCCAACTGGCCGAGGCTTCTGTCGAAGAAGCAGGAGTCTCACCGAATGCTCCGTTGCTGGTGACAGATTCGCCTGTGGCATATGCGAAGGCAGCGTTGCCTGAGAATTATTCCTTCCTTTCGCTGGATAATCCGAATGTCAAGGTAACGGCCTTGAAGAAATGCGAGGATGACAACAGCTGGATTGTCCGTATGTATAATTGCTCCGGAGAACCACAGAAGGTGAATCTTGCCCTGCCGTTTACTCCTTCAGCCATTAAGCATACCACATTGATTGAGGAGGAACTGGAAACGGTGAATACCCTTGTTCTCGAGCCGTTTGCGATAGAAACTTATAAAATAATAAGATAGTAGATAACCTGTTAACACAATCAACTGATGAAAAAACTGATTATTTCATTATTCGTGGGCGCGATGTGTTTGTCTTCGTGCCATACCGACAAGCAGGAAGAGAGCGCTCCTGAGTCATTGACCCAGTACGTGAATCCGCTGATAGGCACTGCTCATTGCAGGTGGTTTCATTTTACTCCCGGGGCATTGCCTTTCGGAATGGCCAAACCGGCAGCGGCGACAAATGCCAGTGTTGGCAACAAGAGTGGATGGGAGGCTACCGGTTATGATTATCGGGATACTTCCATTGAGGGTTTTCCTTGCCTGCATGAATTTCAGGTGGGCGGTATCGTACTGATGCCTACTACCGGGGTACTTAAAACCGTTCCCGGAGCGGTCAATTCAAAAGGCGAGGGGTACCGTTCCGAGTTTAGCCATGAGGAGGAAGTCGCACAGCCAGGGTATTATTCCGTATGGCTGAAGGACTATCGGATAAAGGCCGAACTGACAGCGACCGAAAGAGTGGCCTATCAGCGTTTCACCTTTCCTTCCGGTCTGGACAGCCACATTCTGTTTGATATCGGCAACCGTCAGGGAGAGAGCGGGGCAGCCGTAGATGCTGAAGTGAATATCGTAGATGCTAATACAGTGGAAGGATGGGTCAGAACGGCTCCGGAATATTGCAAGAAATACCAGAAAGGAGCTACCATCACCATGTATTTTTCGGCTCGGATGGATAAGGCGGCAGCATCATGCGGCACTTTTGTCCGGGAGAAGATCAGTGAAGGAAAAAAGACTGTCAGGGGTGTTGGAGCTGGGGCTTACCTTACGTATGCCACGAAAGACGGGGAGGCCATTACGGCTAAAGTCGGACTGTCGTATACTTCGGTAGAGAATGCACGGAATAATCGCTTGCAGGAAACGGATCATGATGCGCTGGCTTTTGATGAGGCCCGCGAAAAGTCTCATGCTACCTGGGAGAGTTATCTGGGCCGTATCCGCGTGGAGTCGGATGTGAAGACGGACAAGGTAAAATTTTACACCGGACTGTATCATGCCATATTAGGACGGGGAATCGCCAGTGACGTGAACGGAGCTTATCCCAAGAATGATGGAACCGTCGGACAGTTGCCGATGAAAGACGGTAAGCCTGCCTTCAACTTCCACAATACGGACGGCATCTGGGGAGGTCAGTGGAACCTGATGCAGGTGTGGGCACTGGCTTATCCGGAGCATCTCTCCGACTTCATCAGTACGCACATTCAGGTGTATAAGGATACCGGATGGATGGGCGACGGCCTTGCCTGCAGCAAGTACGTATCGGGAGTAGGAACCAATCAGCTGGGCAATATCATTGCTGCCGCCTATCTGTGCGGTATCCGTGATTTCGATGTGGAGACTGCCTACGAGGCCGCACGGAAGAATGAACTGGAGGGAAAGGACCGTCCGTATGGAGCCGGAAAACTGGATACAGACCTCTTCCTTACATACGGCTATGTACCTCACAAGGATAAGGGAGAATATCCGGATGAGGCCTGGATGTTCTCTGCTTCCCATACTTTGGAATATTCTTTTGGGGCCTATGCCGTTGCCCAAATGGCAAAGAGTCTGGGCAAGGAAGACGATTATAAGCGGTTGATGCATCTTTTAAAAGGATGGGAAAGAATATACAATGACAAGACACACCTTATCCATCCCAAGTGGGAGAATGGCAAGTTCATCGAAAACTTCGATCCGATGCAGGTCTGGAGAGGTTTCCAGGAAGGCAACTCCTATCAGTACACGTTTTATGTGCCTCACGATGCCCATGCATTGATTGCCAAGATGGGCACAGAGGAATTTACGAAGAGACTGGACCGTATCTTTACGGTTTCCGAAAGTAAGATTTTCAGCGGCGGGACTGAGATTGATGCGTTTACGGGACTGGAGACTTATTACAATCAGGGAAATCAGCCTTGCCTGCATATCTCCTGGCTGTTCAATGAGGCCGGGAAATATTCGCTGACTCAGAAATGGGTGCGTACTATCCTCGACAAATTCTATGGTACAGATGGAGTACACGGGTATGGATACGGTCAGGATGAAGATCAGGGACAGCTGGGAGCCTGGTATGTGATTTCTTCCCTGGGTCTCTTCGACGTGAAAGGGCTGGCCGATTATGAGCCCCGCTTTTCAATCGGAAGTACGCTGTTCGACAAGGTTACCATTCAGTTGAATAAGGAGTATTATCCGGGAGATACCTTTGTGATAGAGGCAAAGAATAATTCCAAGGAGAATTTGTATGTCAAAGAGTTTAAGCTCAACGGGGAAACATTGTCCGTACCTTCCGTGAAGTTCCAGGATGTGGTAAAAGGCGGAAAACTGGAAGTGGAGATGAGTGCTTCTCCTTCTGAGATGTAAGCCGTAATACAGGTATTGTATCGAAAGATGCAGGAAGAAGCGGGCGCAAATCCAGCTACAGGGTTTGCGCCCTTTCTTTTTCATTCTGGAATGATATTTACTGGAAATGCCTTCAGAAGGGTTGCATCCGGAAGCATGATTGCCATTAAACTCACTACGGTACATGCGTTGCAATTTAATAAAATTGTATCTTTGTAACTGATAAGAAAGACTTATAAAAAATCAGTCAGTTTATGGTACAAATTTTAGTAATTGATGACGAAGAACCTATTCGTAAGCTGTTGGCTCGAATGATAGAACTGGAAGGTTACAAGGTATTGACTGCAAGTTGCTGCGGGGATGCATTGCAGCAATTGCAGAAACAATCCTATGATGTCATTCTTTGCGACGTGTTCTTACCCGATGGTAATGGCGTTGATTTTATTCTGGATATCAAAAAATACGCTAATGAGGCTGCAATCATACTGCTGACTGCACACGGTAATATTCAAGACGGGGTACAGGCTATCAAGAATGGGGCGTTCGACTATATCACCAAGGGGGATGACAACCGTAAAATCATTCCTACCATCAATCGTGCGGTGGATGAGACCGAGAAAAAGAAGGGGAAAAAGTCAGCTTCAGTAGCTTATTCTTTTGATTCGATTGTCGGAAAATCAAAAGCGCTGACCCAGGCCATCTCGCTGGCGCAGAAAGTATCGAAGACGGATGCGGCTGTATTGCTGACCGGAGAGACCGGTACGGGGAAGGAAGTCTTTGCGCATGCCATTCATCAGGCCAGTCAACGGGCAGCATATCCTATTGTAGACATCAACTGTTCTGCTTTCAGTAAAGATTTGCTGGAAAGCGAGCTGTTTGGTTATAAGGCCGGTGCTTTCACGGGGGCCCTGAAAGACAAGAAGGGGTTATTTGAGGTGGCCAATCATGGAACCATTTTCCTGGACGAGATCGGTGAAATGGCTTTCGACTTACAGGCCAGGCTGTTGCGTGTACTGGAGACCGGAGAGTACATCAAAATAGGGGATACCAAGCCGACTAAGGTGGATGTCAGGGTGATATCCGCTACCAACCGGGATTTAAAGAAAGAGATAGAGAACGGCAACTTCCGCGAGGACCTGTACTTCCGCTTATCCGTTTTTCAGATAAGCCTGCCTCCGTTGCGGGACCGAAAAGACGATATTGAGAGTTTGTCGTATATGTTTCTGGAGAAATTTGCCAATAAACTGAAGAAGCACATCAATGGAATATCTCCGGAGGTGCTGAAGATATTGGAAAATGCTGAATGGAAAGGGAACGTAAGAGAACTCCGGAATGTCATCGAAAGATGTTCTATCATGTGTGAGGAAAATCAGATTAGCTTTGAAGATTTGCCTCTCGACTTACAGAAGCGTACACCTGAAGTGGCTCCGGCGAAGGATTCTTTTGAACTGGCGGAAATTGAGCGGATGCATATTATAAAAGTATTGCAATATACCCATGGAAACAAGACAGAAACCGCACGTTTATTGAAAATCGGACTGGCCACTCTTTATCGTAAGATTGAAGCATACAAAATCAACGTAGGATAATCAAACAAACCGTTTATAAGCAGCCGGGTAATTCTTGTCTGCTTATAAACGGTTTCTTTATGAAGGGCAGGGGGGAATGGACTCCCGTCAAGCCTTCAGGCGTAAGGTAAAACAGCTGCCTTTTCCGATTTCACTTTCTACGGTCAAAGTGCCTCCATGTGCCTCCACGAAATCTTTCGAGATAGACAGTCCGAGTCCGCTGCCTTGCACTTTGGTACCCGGAACCCGGAAATAATGATCGAAGATACTCTGGTGATAGCGAGGATCTATGCCCTTGCCGAAATCGCGCACATACATTTCAATGTAATTGTCATCCGTCTGGCGGGTACCGATAATGATCCGGCCGTTTTCGGGAGAATAACGGATGGCATTCGACAGCAGGTTCGTCAGTACCCATGCAATCTTTTCGCTGTCTACAAACAACTTACCGATTTTATTCTCCGGATATTGTACTTCAATCTGAATGTTGAATTTCTCTGCTTGCACCCGGTTGGCCTTGATGGCATATTCAATCAGTTCTATCGGCTTGGTGATGCGGGGCTTGAGCTGTAGTTTACCCGATTCAACCTGCGTCATGTTAAGCAACTCGCCGGTGATGTTCAGCAAGCGCTCACTGTTGTCCTGAATGCTTTGTGCCAGTTCTTTCTGTTCGTCATTCAAGTCGCCGACCCGACTGTCTTCGAGCAGTTGCAGACTCATCATAATGGCAGAAATAGGTGTTTTCAGTTCGTGTGATATCGTTGAGATGAACGTCGTCTTCGCAGAGTCCAGCTCCTTGAACTCCGTGATATTTTTCAGCATGATCACATACCCTTCTTTTACACTGCCCGAATTGTTTTTCCCGGGTTTGTTTATCTGCATGCATTTCATCTGAAAGTAACTTTCCTTATTGTCAGCATATATTTTCAAGGGTTCCGTCTTTCCGGTTTTGCCGCTGTCTTCCTTCTGTGAGTCCATCAGCTCGCGGATAAGCCGTCGTAACAAGTCATTGCGTATGGAAATATCCTGAGCCGATTTCTGCAGGACATCCTCCCGCTTTAAATTGAGGACATTCAGGGCCTCATCGTTGATGAATAAGATGGTCAGTTCATTGTTCAAGCCGATAATCGGTTCTTTCACACTGTTGATAATGGTTTCCATATAGTTCTTTGCCGCCTTTATCTGTGCCAGTGTACTTGAATGATAATCCGCAAGCCGTTTGGCCATCCGGTTGAAATTCTCGGAAACTTCTGCGAATTCATGGCTTTCCAGGTTCAAGCGGCAATCATAATTATGGTTGGCAATGTCTTTTATCCCGTCGATGATTCTCTTGATCGGTTTGTTGAAATAAGACGGAAGGACCGTCAGCATGAAAATACCGATTACGATGCAAAAGCCTCCGATAGACGAGATCCAGAGTAATGCGCGCTGCAGTCCGGGACCTGCAGCAGGACTGTTGGGCTCTGTGGCCGTCAGGATTTGCAGGTTTACAATAGAAAGCGAGACCAGAAGCACAATCATGGCAACAAGTGCTCCTATTGCGAGGGTCAGTTTTGTCTTGATATTCATAACATAGTTTTTATTGCGGAAAGATAATCAATTTTATATCCATTTCTGAAAGATTTTTAAGAAAATATCCATAACGGTGTATTTTAAAAATCTTGCTCCAGTTCAAATCGGGTTGTCCGATACACACTGTGGTGACATGGCGTTCACGGCAGACATCGATAATCGTCTGTATCACGTCGGATGATGCCACCTGTATCAGTTCACCTCCCAGCTCGGTCACCAGTTTAAAGTGGTTCAGCAAATGCCTTTGAACAGTGAGGTTGATTCTGTCAGGACTTTCAGAAGGTCTTTGAACATACAAAGCCATAAAATCGGTACCGTATCGCGACGCAAGCCGTGCGGTACGGCGTATGATGTGCCTCGGCGTTTTTTCATTGCTGCTGATGCAGGCGAGATACAGTTCTCTGTGAACGGCTTTTTCTTCGGGAGTCACTTCTGTCTCGACTTTCTTTTCAACCCGGAACGCCACTTCTTTAAGGGCTAGCTCCCGTAACTGAAGAATGTTTTCCGTCTTGAAAAAATTACTGAGGGCCGTTTGTATTTTCTCTGTCCTGTATATTTTCCCGGCTTTCAGGCGATTGATCAGTTCCTCCGCGGTCAAGTCTATATTTACCACCTCGTCCGCTTCTTCCAGAACCTTGTCGGGAATCCGTTCCTTTACTTCAATTCCGGCAATTCCCTTGATGTCCTCGTTCAGACTTTCGATATGTTGGATGTTTACAGCCGATATCACGTTAATGCCCGCCTCCAAAAGGTCCATTACGTCTTGCCACCGTTTGGCATTTCTGCAGCCATCCACGTTGGTATGCGCAAGCTCGTCCACGATTACCAGCTCCGGATGCAATTGAAGAATGGCATCCAGATCCATCTCTTCCAGTTCTTTTCCCTTGTAGAAAATCTTCTTGCGGGGAATGACGGGCAATCCTTCCAGCAGCGCTTCTGTACCGGCACGTCCATGCGTCTCCACATAACCAATCTGTACGTCAATTCCGTTGTCCAGCATTTCATGAGCTTCCTGCAACATCTTGTACGTCTTTCCGACGCCGGCAATCATGCCGATATAGATTTTGAAAACACCTCTTTGTGAGCGCTTGATCAGGTTTAAGAAATGCCGTACATTTTCCTCTTTATTCGCCATGGTTGTATAAGAATTTAGGTATATCCAGTCAGTAAATTTAAAACGAGTGATTGCCAGGGATTAATAATCGGCCCAGAAGCGTTTAGCGAACAGCAGCAGTACACTGAAGATCTCCAATCGTCCGATAAGCATCAAGGCAGAGAGAACCCATTTGGCAGCATCGGGCAGAGAAGCCCAGGAATAAACCGGTCCGTAAGCTCCCAGTCCCGGTCCCACATTGCCTATGGCAGATATGACGGTACTGAATGATTCCGTCAGCCCCACTCCCAGGCCCATCAATAAGGTCCAGCCGATGAAGATGCAAATCAAGTATGTGGTAAAGAATGTATACACTAACGCCGATGTCTGTACAGGCACCTGATCGTTGTTGATATGTACCGGCAGGATGGCTCTCGGGTGCAGCATTTGCCTGAACTGGTTCCGGATGTTCTGGAACATGATCAGCAGGCGCAGGTTTTTGACGCCGCCGCTGGTCGACCCCGTACATCCCCCTGATACCATGGCAAAAATAAGCAGCATCCAGGTAAACGGGGGCCATAAATTATAATCGTCTGTGGCAAATCCGCACGATGTATGGACAGTAGCCACTTGAAACAAGGCCTTACGGAAGGCAGTCTCCAGGTCATAATAATCCGTTACGAACAAGGCAAATGCAATGATTATCGTCAGGGAAGCTATCGAGATGAGGAACCAGTGCAATTCTCCGTCCCTCACTGATTTCCTGTATTTCCCCTTCAGGGCAAAATAATACAAAGAGAAGTTGACACCCGATAAAATCATGAACGCAGAGATGATATATTCTATATACGGAGAGTTCCAATAAGAGATGCTGTCCTGCTTGGTAGAGAAACCGCCCGTGGCCGTAGTGGCGAAGGACTGGCACAGCGCATCAAATAAATTCATGCCTCCCAGCATCAATAGTACCGTCTCCAGTAAGGTCAGCCCGATATAGATCAGCCACAGGTAACGTGCCATGACCTTGATTTGGGGATGAATTTTATCATGTGTCACTCCTGTAGCCTCCGATAGAAAAAGCTGCTGACTGCTGTCATTGAACAAAGGCAGCAAAGCGATGGTGAAAAGGACAATGCCCAGGCCTCCGATCCATTGTGTGAAACTGCGCCAGAAGAGCAATCCATGCGGCAAAGATTCGATGTCATTCAATATTGTGGCTCCTGTGGTGGTGAAACCCGACATGGTTTCGAAGAAAGCATCGGTAATGGACGGAATATATCCGCTCAAATAGAATGGCAACATGCCCAAGAGGGTAAATAATATCCACGAGATACTTACTATGCAATATCCATCACGCCGGGAGACATTCTTGCCTTTACGGTTGCCGGCAAGTACCATTATTCCGCCGATGGCGATATTGATTAACATCGTCCATATAAAATGGATATAGCTGCTTTCATGATAAAGGGCCGATACCCCTGCGCAGATGGCAAACAACCCGGCTTCAACTAAGATCAGTATGCCCAGGACATAAGAGACAGTTCCGAAATTAATCAGTCCGTCTTTCCTGTTTTTGAATGATAACGAATTGGTTTGATGAATCTCTTCCATATATAACATCTTTTGTCGACAGATAGGCAAAACGCATGCCACTGGATTCCTCAGTTTGTAATGTGTTAATTGATAGGTCTTTATTGAAATACGGGATGGAGTAAAGGCAAATTCCCCTTCTCATTTTGATAAACTTGAATCTTCAAAATGAGAAGGGGGATACTGACTGGCCATTGCCATCCCAGGCCGAATCCGCTGCAAGGCAGGTACGGTCATGGACCGTCAACTGCAAACCGGCATGTGGAAAGGAGCCGGTTGTTTATTGGCCTACGGTCGGATTTGCTTCCTCCAATGCAACGTTCAGTTTCAGCACATTGATTTTTGCTGGTCCGAAGATGCCCCACAAGGGCTTTTCTATCATCTTGTCGACGATGGCCTTCACATCAGCCTCACTCATTCCTCTGGCCTCTGCAACCCGTCTTACCTGGACATATGCACATTCAGGGGTGATGTCAGGATCAAGACCGGAGGCACTTGCGGTCACCATTTCCGCAGGAACGTCCTCGCGTTTCAGGTAAGGATGATGAATCAGAAATGTATCAATTCTGGCTTCCACTACTTTCAGATATTCCTCGTTGGTAGCCCCCTTGTTGCTGCCTGCAGCACTCGTGCCGTCATACCCGCTGCCTGCACACGAAGGTCTGCCCCAGAAGAATACGTCTTTCGTAAAAACCTGTCCCACGTTTGCAGCACCGACAACTTTGCCGTTGAGTGTTACTGTTTCCGCATTTCCTCCTTCACCGGGAGCGGCAAACTGAGCGAAAATCCATAATACCAATATATAACTGACCGAAAATAAGGCACAGAATGCCAGTGTAATCCGGACTGATTTCATTAAATTTTTCATAACTGTCTGTATTTGTTTTAATTATCAGAAAAATAACCCTACGAATAAATCTATCAGTTTAATCCCTGCGAAAGGTGCGATAATACCGCCCACTCCATAGATAAGCAGGTTTCTGCGGAGTAGGGCACTGGCTCCAATCGGCTTGTATTCCACTCCTTTAAGTGCCAGCGGTATGAGGATAGGGATGATGATGGCATTGAATATGATGGCAGAAAGGATGGCACTCTCAGGACTGTGTAATCCCATGATGTTAAGTGCTCCAAGCTGCGGGACGGAAACCATGAACAGTGCGGGGATGATGGCAAAATACTTGGCTACATCGTTGGCGATGGAGAAGGTGGTAAGTGTGCCACGTGTCATCAGCAGCTGTTTGCCGATTTCGACAATCTCTATCAGTTTGGTAGGGTCGTTGTCAAGGTCGACCATGTTGCCGGCCTCTTTAGCCGCCTGAGTGCCACTGTTCATGGCTACTCCTACGTTAGCTTGTGCAAGCGCCGGGGCATCGTTGGTTCCGTCACCCATCATGGCAACCAGTTTACCCGCAGCCTGTTCCTTCTTGATGTAATTCATCTTATCTTCCGGTTTGGCCTCCGCAATGAAATCATCAACTCCGGCTTTTTCGGCAATATACTTTGCCGTCAGTGGGTTGTCACCGGTCACCATGACGGTTTTTACTCCCATCTTGCGCAAGCGTTCAAAACGTTCCCGGATGCCCGGCTTGATAATATCCTGCAACTCAATCACGCCGGCGATTTCCTTATTGATGCATACCACCAGCGGGGTACCTCCATTGCTGGTAATCCGCCTGATGATTTCCTCGGTCTCTTCAGGAAATTCATTTCCTGCCTCGCTTACAATCGTACGAATTGCATCGAATGCCCCTTTTCGGATTTGAGTACCGTCCGCTAAGTTGATTCCCGAGCATTTGGTCTCTGCCGTAAACCGGATCATATGAGCGCCTTCTGTGTGCAGGTTGCGCATACGCAGTCCCTGTTCCCGTCCCAACTCTATGATAGACTTTCCTTCCGGGGTATCGTCTGATGCGGAAGACAGCATGCACGCTTCGATAAACCTGCGTTTGTCAAGACCTGCAACCGGATAAAAAGCTGTAGCCTTCCGGTTGCCGATGGTGATGGTTCCGGTCTTGTCGAGCAGTAGGGTGTCGATATCTCCGGCCGTTTCAACCGCCTTGCCTGATTTGGTGATGACATTTGCCCGTAAGGCCCGGTCCATTCCGGCGATACCGATTGCGGAAAGCAGACCGCCGATCGTAGTCGGTATCAGGCAGACAAAAAGGGAGAGGAATGCGGCTATGGTAATGACGGTGCCGGAATAGTCGGCCAGCGGTTTAAGAGTGATGCAAACGACGAGGAACACCAGTGTAAATACGGCTAAAAGGATGGTAAGTGCAATCTCATTCGGCGTCTTCTGACGGCTTGCTCCCTCGACCAGTGCAATCATCTTATCCAGAAAACTCTCGCCGGGCTGGGTTGTCACCACTGCCCTGATGTGGTCGGAAAGGACTTTAGTACCACCCGTTACGGAACTCTTGTCGCCACCGGCTTCGCGGATTACCGGAGCAGATTCACCGGTGATAGCACTTTCATCGATGGATGCCAGTCCCTCAATGATTTCACCGTCTGCCGGAATGACATCACCCGCCTCACATTCAAAGATATCTCCTTTTTTGAGCTGCGAACTGCTCACTGTCGTTACTTTACCGTTTACAATAAGTTTGACAGGAGTTTCTTCACGGGTCTTGCGCAAACTGTCTGCCTGTGCTTTACCGCGGGCCTCGGCTATCGCTTCGGCAAAATTGGCGAACAATAATGTCAGGAAAAGTATGACAAATATCCACAGGTTATAAGTGAACGAACCCTGTGAGGTGCTGAATGCTGAGTAAACGGTGACGAATCCCATGATTACGGTTGACACTTCCACAGTAAACATGATAGGGTTCTTGACCATCATTTTCGGATTCAGCTTTACAAATGACTGTTTCAGGCTTTCCATGACCTGATCCTTTTGAAACAGCGAGGTATTTTGATCTTTTGAATTCATATCTTCAGATTTTTTATTCGTAAGCTGACAAGCGTACAATCCCTTTCAAGTGCGATTGTCCTGCCTGCCGGCTTGCATGTTGTTGTCTTAAACTACAATGAAAAATGTTCTGCAATTGTACTCAAGGCCTGTGCCGGGAAGAATGACAAGGCTGCGACGATGAATATCACTGCAAACGTCATCACTCCGAATGTCGCCGTATCGGTCTGAAGTGTTCCGGCACTTTCCGGGATATATTTCTTCTGTGCCAGAAGTCCCGCTATGGCTACTTGGCCGATGATGGGGATGAACCGGCTCAATATCAGTACGATGCCGCAGGATACGTTCCAGAACCAGGTATTATCTCCCAGTCCCTCAAAACCAGATCCGTTATTGGCCGCACAAGAAGTGAACTCATACAGCATCTCTCCGAGTCCGTGAAAACCGGGGTTGTTCAGCCAGCCTCCTTCGCTCGCTACAAACGCAGGAGCATGTACATACAGATAGGCGGCAAGGGCAGTACCTACAAGGATGACGAAAGGATGAAGCAGTGCTACCACCGAGGCTATTTTCATTTCTTTTGCTTCCACCTTGTGGCACATGAATTCCGGGGTACGTCCTACCATCAGTCCACTGATGAAAACGGCTATGATAATGAAGGTAAAGTAGTTCATCCGGCCCACTCCGACGCCGCCGAACCATGTGTTGATTTGCATGTTCAGCATTTCAATCATATTGGAAAGCGGCATCGTAGAATCGTGCATGCCGTTTACGGAACCGTTGGACGTGACAGTCGTAGCCACGCTCCAGAGACCCGTTGCGCCGGCACCCAGCCGGACTTCTTTTCCTTCCATCGCTCCGCCGTCCTGGGCTATGCCCATGGCATCGATTCTTGGATTGCCTCCCATTTCCTGAGGCACATTGATGCATACTCCGATCAGGAAGGCGGCAAGCATTACTCCAAATATGCTATAGCCTAGTTTCTTGCGGTCTACATAGAAACCAAATGCAAATACCATTGCCATCGGGATGATAAGTATGGAACAGCATTCTGTCATGTTCGACAAATATGTGGGGTTTTCCAACGGATGCGAAGCGTTCACTCCATAGTAGCCGCCTCCATTCGTACCCAACTGTTTGATGGGTACAATCGCTGCGGCGGGTCCCTGGGAGATGTACTGGGGATTTCCTTCCAGCGTCGTGATTTCCATTTTGCCGTCAAATCCCATGGGGATACCTTGTGTGATCAGTATGAATCCGGCTACCAGCGATAAGGGAAGAAGAATTCGGGTGCAGCTCAGTACCAGATACTTCCAGAAGTTGCCGATGGTTTGGGTCGTTTTTTCACCAAGGGCTTTCATGATGCCTGCCATTGCGGCCATGCCTGTGGATGCTGTGATAAACTGGAACAGCATGATCACAAACAGTTGAGTGAAATAAGTCAGATGGGTCTCACCGCTGTAGTGTTGTTCATTGCAGTTAACCATGAACGAGATGCAGGTATTGAAAGCCTGATGTGCGGTCTGACCGATATTCCCATCCGGATTTAAAGGAAGGTAGCCCTGTACAACCAGCAGGACCATTCCCCATACAAACCAGAATGCGTTAACCACAAGCAAGGCCCTTAAAAACTGTTTCCAGTTCATCTCTTCTTCCGGGTTGATTCCGGAAAACCGGAAGATTACATTTTCTACCGGCTTCATGAAATCACTCCAGACTTTTTTCCCTTTATAGACTTTGGCAATATATTTTCCTAATGGATAGCTCAATGCTATCATTAAAACGATTTGTGCGATGACACCTAATGTTTCTGTATTCATACATTAATATTTTTTTTGGTAGAGCGTGCTACACATTGTCGATTCATTCATTTAAAACTTTTCCGGTTTTACCAGGACATACATCAGATAGCCGAACATTATCAGGCCTACTATAAATAATGCAGTGTACATAAATCTTTTTCTCCTCTTTGTTTTACACGTTTTCAAACCATTCGATACATTTCTCAAATAACCAGAAGCAGCTGATGCCTGTCAGCATGCAGACTGCAAAACCAATTGTAAACAGTTCCATCATTTTTATTTTTTAAGTTCATCTTATCTTATGCAAGAGGCATGCCAGAAAATAGATGATATGCGTAATATTTTGTTTATTAGCATGTTAATGAGTGGTGTGTAATTGGGGCTCCGGTTTCAGGCTTCTCAATTTGATAAATTGAGATTATTATTATGATATTGTACAACGGCCGGCCGAATCTGTCACCGGGCCGGTATCTTTTCTTTACGGATGCCCGGTCTTCAATGGCACTGGTATTTGGCATGTATGAAACAGAAAAGGCTTCCGTCATTGACCATACTTAAGTCAAATGACGGAAGCCTTTTACTGCCACACCCTTCAGTGTGGAGAAATTGGTATGAATCCTTCTCAGGGATACAGAGGATGAAAAAAGGAAACGGCGCAAATCAGCGGCCGGAAGGTTGCAGAGAGGAGGGAGAGGCTTTACCCGTTTTCATAAATCTTCCTGACCAATTTGCATGCCGTTTCCAGACCGATGGTTCCGGTGTTCAGCATGAGGTGATAATGGTGAGGTTCTCCCCATTTCTCACCGGTATAATATTCGTAATGATGAATACGGTTGCGGTTGATGCGGCGTATTTCCGATGCGGCCTCCTCGCGCTTGATGCCATATTCGCTCACACAGCGGGAAACGGCACTTTCGATATCCGAGTAACAGAATATCTTCAGAACCTTAGAATAATCTTTCAGAATGTAGTCTGCACACCTGCCGACAATGATGCAAGATTCTTTTTCTGCCAGCTCCTGGATAATCTTGCTTTCTGCAACGAACAGCACGTCATCCGATGACAGACTTCCCTCTATGGGCTGCTCACTGTTCTTTGACAGGATGCATTTAAGCCAGAAAGAGGGAATAGACTGTTCATTTCGGGCAATATACCCCTCGTCCATGCCGCTGCGCTGTGCTGCCATGCGGATGAATTCCTTGTCGTACAGTCTGATGCCTAGCTCCTTGGAGAGCATTTCACCCAGCAGATGTCCGCCGCTGCCGTATTCGCGTGCTATGGTTATAATAACAGGGTTGTGTGGTTGTTTGATATGAGCTCTTTCCTGCGGTTTCCGGTTGTTGATCCACTGGTCCAGGAAACGGTAATACGGGCTTACAAAGTGCACGATGGGGCCCACTATCAGAGCGGCAATGACAGTGCCTTCACGCACGCCGTATATGCCGGACATGAATACCAGGGACAGTATGCAGGCGATGGCCACCAGGGTCACGTCGAAACCGAGCTTGATGTAGCCGAATTCCCCGTGGAAGCGCCGTGTGATGACTTTCACGAAATATTCACCGGCCATCATTGCCGCATTGGCTTTCACTTCGAGGGCGATGCCCACAGCCAGAATCACACACCCCACCAGTAATGCGGAGATCATGTGGAGATATGTGGCCGGATTCAGCCAGAAAAGTATGTGATGCATGCAGATGTCTATGAATATTCCGAAACAGAAGGATATGGGAATCTGCAGCAGGAACATCCGCAAGTCGTCTTTAAGGTCGCGGCGTGTCATCATAAATGGCTCGAGCACCACGAACAGGATGTTGAGCATGATGGTCCATTCTCCGATGGTGAAGGGGGTGAACATGCTCAGTACGTATGTCACGCTGGTAATTGGCGACGTGCCCAAGGCGGCTCTGGTAATAAAGGCTATCCCAAGCGCATTCACAAACAGAGAAATACAAAACAGAAGATAACGTCTGAAAAGAAATTTGTCCATATGGCTTTTCTCATTTATAAAATTGCCGCAAAGTTCAACCTAAAATCCATAAGGACCGATATAAAAGAACAACTTATTTTGGTTTAAAACGAAACAACGGGTATCTTTGTCGCAAAAAACGGCTGAAGGATATTTCTATTTATGAAGTAATGGAATCATCGGGGACTACTGCCGGAAATACCTGCTGTTACGACTTTGAGGCACATTCAAGTGATTGTACCGGCATAAGGTTTGAGAGAGGCTTTTTCTTTTTGCTCGTCATAAACGGAACAGCCCGACTGGTCGATGCCTACGATGAATATGACCTTGACTGCGGGAATCTGGTGGTGCTTACCCCAAGTACAACCAGTACCATTGAGCATTTTGATGCCTGTTTTGCACTGAAGGTTGTATACATGGTCCCTTCGTATTTTGACAGTCTTCCCGACGGGCAGCCGCTCTATAATCAGGTTGCAGGCTATCTTGGCAATTACAGGCTTCCCGTGTTCCGTCTTACGGGTGACCGATTGGGCTATCTGAAGGAGAGCATGTCGCTTTTCGGAGCGCGGCTTAATGTGATGCAGGTCTATCACGACGGGATCATCCGTAACTTGTGCAACTTCTTTCTTTTGCAGCTGGCTGATGCCTTATGCGGAGAGCATACAGATACCATGGTTTCTGTAAAACGTGAGAACGAGATTTTCCGGAACTTCAAGAAACTCCTTGTGGCAAATTACCGTCAACACCATTCCATAGGATTTTATGCCGAGAGTCTGCACATTACGACCACTTATCTGTCGCGCGTGGTGAAGAATGTAACGGGGAATACCGTGTGTTTTCATCTCTCAAAGATGCTTTGCGCCGATGCGAGGCGCATGCTGGAGTGTACAGATATGGACATCAAGGAAATTGCAGATTCTCTCGGCTTCTCCGACCAGTCGGTTTTTGGAAAGTTCTTTATGCGTAAGACGGGATTGTCACCGTTAAAATTCCGCCGGAAGAACGATTCTCCAAGGTGAGGGCGCGGCTT
Source organism: Phocaeicola faecicola (assembly GCF_013618865.1). GTDB lineage: Bacteria > Bacteroidota > Bacteroidia > Bacteroidales > Bacteroidaceae > Phocaeicola > Phocaeicola faecicola. Next base: position 28,781 of record NZ_JABSOE010000033.1, on the reverse strand, counting down.
TGCAGCGGGAGAGTCAGCGGATGCCGGGCTTTTTGCGTTTCTGCATAATCATTTCAAAATGTTTGCCTTGGCTCATATTTATTCTTTTTGTATCTTCGGCCCTGTAAAAGTGTTGGAGTCAATTGGGGAAAACGGCATTGAAAACAGCTCTGGGAGAGGACGGGCAAATGATATCAGAAACAAGGTGAAGCAAGAATGACGGTCATCCACGAATCTTTAGAGTGACTTAGTGAATAAAAATCCGACAGTAACGAATCTAATAGTATATAAATAACAAAACCAACAGATTATGAGGAACAGATTTATGAAATTTTCGGCATCGGTACTGGGAGTTGCTGCGATGGCTTCCGTACTGTCGTGTACCACTCAGCAGCAGGAGTCTCCGATGAAGGCCAAGGTGGAAGAATATGCACAGGTGGAACTGAAATCAGACCTGGTCAACGGATTGAATGACAAGGAAAAAGAACTGGTAAAAATATTTTTTCAGGTCGGCGAAATTACAGACGACCTTTTCTGGAAACAGACTTTCGGCGACAAGAGTGTGCTCGATACCCTTACCGACAGTTATGCCAAGAAGTTTGCCATGATCCAGTATGGAGCCTGGGACCGTCTTGACAACAACAAGCCCTTCCTTCCGGGATACGGCGAGAAACTGGATGTCTGCAATTATTACCCGCACGATATTACGGCCGAGGAGTTTGATGCCCTGGAAGATGAGAACAAGGATTCATGGTATACCGTTATCCGTAGAAATGCAGACGGTTCTCTGAAGAGCGTATGGTATCATGAAGAATATGCCGATGAAATCGGACGGATCTGTGCACTGCTTGAAAAAGCTGTGACACTGGCAGAAGACCCGGGCTTGAAGAACTATCTTCAGAAACGCATCGAAGCTTTCAAGACAGACGATTACCTGGAAAGCGACCTTGCCTGGATGGATATGAAAGACAGCAAGGTGGATTTCGTAACCGGCCCTATCGAAAGCTACGACGACAAGTTCCGTGAGACCAAGGCTTCGTACGAGTCTTTTATTCTTCTGAAAGATGAAACCAGAAGCAAGGATCTTGCCAAATTCGTATCCATGCTTCCTGCCCTCCAGAAGGAGTTGCCCTGTGAACCACAATACAAGACATTTGTTCCCGGTACATCGTCCGACCTGAATGTGTACGATGCCGTATTCTATGCCGGCGACTGCAATGCCGGAAGCAAGACCATTGCCATCAATCTCCCGAATGATGAGCGGGTACATGCGATGAAGGGAACCCGCCGCCTCCAGCTGAGAAACTCCATGAAGGCGAAATTCGATAAGATTATGATGCCGATAGGTGAGCTTATCGTTACGCCCGAACAGCAGAAATATCTGAACTTCGATGCTTTCTTCTGGAATGTGACTTTCCACGAAGTGGCTCACGGACTGGGTGTGAAGCAGACGGTAAATACGAATGAAAGTGTGGATGCGGTAATGGGCACTGAAAAGACTTCGTGGGAAGAAGCCAAGGCCGATATCCTGGGTCTGTTTATGGTAACCAAGCTGGTGGAGATGGGTGAGATCACCAACATCACTGCCGAAGATGCCATAACTACTTACATTGCCGGTATCCTGCGTTCCGTACGTTTTGGTGCTGCGTCATCACACGGCAAAGCTAACATGATGTGCTTTAACTATATGGAGAAGGCAGGTGCGTTTACCCGCGATGCCCAGGGACAGTATGTAATCGACTTCCAGAAGGCGAAAGAAGCCATGAACGGCTGGGCTGCACTGATCCTGAAGACTCAGGGCGACGGTAATGTCGAGTTTGCTACCAAGTATCGCGCAGAGAACGGGGGCATTACTCCTGAACTCCAGGCCGATCTGGACAAGATTAATTCGGTCGGTATTCCTCGTGACATTACGTTCATCCAGGGAAAGGACGTCCTTTTCGGTGAAACCAAATGATTTCCAGACTGTAAGTATAATGGGCTTGACGGAAACTGTCCTCCGTTCAATCTCATAATAGAGACGGATAAGTCTACATAAAAACCGGCACTGGGGTAAGGGGATACTGCAGGACTGCCGGGGACAGGAATATACACAAACAGTATCGGTAAAATGTATCTATTATGCTTTGCCGGTACTGTTTGTTTTTGTTTTAGGGGCTGGAAAGGGATGCAGCATATCAGGAGATTGCCGGAAAGAAGGGCATCATCAGGCAGAGTTGCATACGGCTTCGGGGCGCAGAAAGTGCAACGGGTGGCATTTGTCTCAACTCCTTGGTATAAACTATGCGGGAATATTGTTGTATCATGCAAGTAATGTTTTTTATAATTGTCTTATCGGTGTGGTTTTATTGATTGGCGGTGCGGATGAATAAATCAACGGCGGTGATTAATGAGTTCCCGTGGCAGATTGATTTTTGTTTCGACGGCTTTTTCCTTTTGACTGAAGGTCCTTGGGGTTTACTGTAATCTTGGGAGATAAAATGTTTTTCCAGAGACCGTTAGAGGCATTGCGCTCCCCTGGCGCAAGGATAGCGCGATTATGTACCATTTATTGATTTTATCCTATTTTTATCAATATGAATGTATAGTTTTTGGACCACTGCGTGGTCTAATAAGTAGAGTATGAATAAAAAGAAATATGTTTTCACCAGTTGGTTATATTTCTTAATATCGATAATTATGGTTGATAGATACAAAGATAATCGATATGAACGTATAGTTTTCTGGCTGCTTTGTGGTCTAATAATAAAAAACAGAATGTAGAATGAATTCGAAAGAACAACAGTTTATGAATATCATCAGAGAGCATGAACAGACCATTTACACAGTTTGTTACATGTTTTCTAAGGATGAGGAAGAGGTAAATGACCTCTATCAGGACATTCTTGTCCGTTTGTGGAAAGGTTTCGAAACCTTCGAGGGAAAAAGCGATATCCGAACGTGGATTTATCGCGTCAGTTTGAACTACTGCATCAATTTCAGCAACCGTCAGAAGAAGCAGAGGGAATGTCTGAATCTGGATACCGGTTTTCTGTCAGAAGGAAGTAATCTTGAAAAGAATTTACAGATAAAGCAGCTTTATAAGCGAATCAATATGTTGGGACTGATTGACAGAAGCGTGGTCCTGTTGTGGCTTGAAGGCCTGAGCTACGATGAGATTGGCGCTATCCTAGGAATTTCTGTTAAGAATGTCTCATTCAAGTTGGTACGCATCAAAGAAAAACTTAAAAAAATGTCTAACATCTAACAAAAGGAATTGTATGGAAATCAATGTTGAAAAAGAACTTCAGGCACTGAAGTCGGAATATAATTTGTTTAAAGAAGAATTGGGAAAGCAAGATAAAGTGAACGAAAAGTTTTTCAAGGCACTGAGGAAACGGCCAACCTTGGCCATAAGCAAGGAGATGAAAGATAGAATGTTACTTGATGTCTTGACGATACCTGCGGTAATAATTATTTGCATAACTGCAGACTGGCCTTTGTTGTTTGGAATATTGGTATCTTTGTGCGCTTTGGCAGATTTGGGCGTCAGCCTATGGGTAAGCCGCAAACTTGGTATGGATAATCTGTTAAACGACGATGTACGGACGGTCACAGGCAAAATTATGAGTTATCGTAAATTCTATAATAGAGCACTGCTTGCCAGCATAGTCCCTCTGACTGCTATGTTTACCTATATTTTTCTGCGCCTGTATACTCTGACGGACGATCCTGCTACAATACGACTCATTACTTTATCAGGAGTTGTATCTATTGGAATTGCTGCTATGATAACATTACGGCGGTATAACAAACACATGGAAAGCTGCAAGGAACTGTTGGAGGAGTTTAGAGAACAATGAGCTCAGCTATCTTGCTATGCGGTTGAATAGAATATTATAGATCATATTTGCATCTTCAAATCCGGAGCTGAAAATGCTTTTAAATATTGGTAATCCATGATTTAATCAGATTCAACTGGAGCAAATTGTCAGATTATATCGAGGGACAAAGTTCACGTCCCTCGATGTAATCTGTGTAAGAAAGAATTATCTAGCAAGAAGATTCGGTAAAAATACATAGGATACATTCTTATTTATCAAAGTAAAATGTAATTTTATCTTCATATTGGGAAGATAAACACGGGAAAAGGATGAAACAATGAAAAGAGAAAGATTTTTTATACTGGCTTGTGCTTTTCTGCTGACCGTGAATTGTACCGGCAGAGCGGAGCAAATGGGTGTGAAGCCTCCTGAACCATCCTCTCAACCACAAGTGTTTGACCGGAGTGAGGGCTGGAAAATAATCAGAGCGCTGAGCAAGGCATATGGTGATGACTCCACCATGACTGGAGATTTCGTTGGAAGTACCCGCTGTCCCTCGTTTCTGGAGGGTCGCTATTTTGAAGGGAATACGCTGGTCCTTCAGGTGCGGGGCGATACGCTGCGTGCACGGGAAATATTGGAAACGGTGTCGGGAAGCAAGGCCTTCCGTATCGAAATGATGACGGACAGCATATTTTCTGAAAAGCAGCTTCAAACTCTCTTGGATGAACTGAACCGACGGTATAATGCTTTGCCGAAAGGTAAATTGAAGGCGAATATGGTGAGTTGGGGAAGGACGGCACATCTTATCAATGTGACATTGGTTCATAATACGCCGGAAGCCCGTGCGGAGTTCTGCAGGTTGCTTATGGATTCGCCTGCTATCCGTTTCTCGGGTCCGGAAAATCCTGTCCGGAATAATACCACCGGTGTATCCGAAGCATACGGTATTTGTCTGTATCCGGAATATACAGTTTATCCGGATACGACTTCTGCTGCTTCATTTATTCTCTTGAACGGAAGCGACCGGCAGATTACTTGTGGCATGCATTACTTCATTACGTATGAAGGTACGGATAGCCAATGGTATGAGCTGCCTATCAATACCGTTGCAGTGGATATTGCTTTTGTGGTTGCTCCAGGCGCTTCCCGTCGGTTTGTGGCCAGTCTGTATCCGGAAATCCATGACAATGCACCGGGACGTTATCGTTTTTTTTACGATGTGTCCCTACAATCAAAAGAAAATATCCGGATGATGACAGAATTTCGTCTGACGGATAATTACGAAGAGGCCGGACGGGCCGAAATGACTCCAGTACCGAAAAACGTCAGTAGAAATTATGTGGAGATTCCGAAAGAAAATGAGCAGACAGTTTATCAGGTAGTGGAAGAGATGCCGGAGTTCCCCGGCGGAATGCCTGGCTTGTTGGATTTTATCCGGAGGCATCTGCAACATGAAAAAGCAGAAACAATGCGGCGTTCATCATTCAAATCGTAGTTGATAAGGAGGGGAATGTCACAGCTCCGGTGATACTGAGAGGGGTAAATCCGACGTTGGATAAGGAAGCTCTGCGCGTTGTCAGTCTGATGCCGAAATGGAAACCGGGTCGACAGAAAGGAAAGAACAGGAATGTACAGTTTACTTTCCCGGTAACTTTTGAACCTTCTGTGCGGAAAGCAAATTAGTTTTAGTAGAAGGTATGACAATATTTTTGTAAATAAAAATGGACTATGATGTTCTGTAATGCAGCGACACCTAAAGGACTCTAATGAGTCAAGTGTGCGATAATGAAGTTCTACATAGAGTACTAAATAGTTGACAGCTGCATGTGCAGAATCGGATATGCCATGCCTTCACCATCAACTGCTGAACGTGCTACGATTGAGAATCCTATATGTTGATAAAATTTTACAGCCTGTAAATTCTGTTCATTCACATCCACTTTACTGACGCTAAGATTGTGAATTGCATGTAAAACCAATTTTTTACCGATGCCCATACTACGGTAGTCGTTATGCACGAACAGCATTTCGATGTTGCTATTGGCCGTCCCTATAAAACCTACCAGCTTCTGGTCTTGCTCAAATCCATACAGACTTACGTATCGGAAATAATTGATAAGATTTTCTTTGTAATATAAGAAGTCTTCCTGCTTCAAAAAATCATGTGTGTGAAGTACGGCACTTTCCCATATTCCCACCAGAACAGGATAGTCTGTTTCTTTAATTTCTCGGATTATCTGTGATTTCATTTTATAGAGTAGGATGTATATTTTATTGATAGCAGTTGCGTAACCGGATTCATTGTCTGTTTAGCTGCAAAGATAAGAAAGATACTTAATAGCAGTAATGGTAAATGTGGAAAATATTAGTCTTATAGTAGGGTGTAAGAAAGAATCATCTGGCCAGGAGATTCGGTAAAAACACATAGGATACATTCTTATTTATCAAAGTAAAAATGTAATTTTATCTTCATATTGGGAAGATAAAATTAAGAACTGCATGGCTAATACTAGGAAAAGAAAATTATTCTGTGAACTTTCACCCTGGACATATCAGATATCCAGAAAAAAATGTATTTTGCTGCGTCATCTGAAGGACCTTTTCAGCCGGGAGAAGCTGGCTTGTGAAAAAAGTACAGAGCGCTTGCCGGTTCTGGTATACCGGCATAGTTCGCTGATCCGCAGGAGACTCGGGAATACTGAAATGCAATTGCAGGAGAACAAGGCTGTGAATCTGTCACTTGCGTCTCCCTGTGTAAATGGAATTCTGATCCGGCCGGGCGAGACATTCTCTTTCTGGAAACTGGTAGGCCCTGATGATAAGCGGCATGGCTATAAGAAGGGACTGACGATTTCAAAGGGGCGGGCTTCACAGGGATATGGGGGGAGGACTGTGTCAGTTTACCAACCTGATTCATTGGATGGTGATGCATTCCGAATTAAGGATTGTGGAACATCATCATCATGACGGGCTGGATCTGTTTCCCGATTATCACCGGCAGATTCCATTCGGTACAGGTACGAGCATTGTCTATAATTATTTGGATTACCGTTTCCGCAACGATACGGATAATGTGTATCAGTTATTGGTGTTCACTGATGGAGAATACCTGAGAGGTGAATTGCGTTCGGAACATCCTCAAGCTTACAGTTATCACATTCATGCAGAAAATGAATTCTTTTCCAGAGAGAATGGCATTGTGTTCCGGAATGGCTCTGTCATTCGTGACACAATTGATAAAGTGACGGGAAAGTGCATCCAACGGGAGGTAATCCGGAAAAACCATGCGCGGGTGATGTATGATCCTTCGGGATTGGAGATTATCTAATGCAGATTGCCGGTATGAAACTACCGGCAATCGCCCAGGATGTTGAAAGACTTATCATGAAATTGTCTCAGGGGGAGAAATCTCCTTTCAGGCTATGCCCAATATTGGCATGGCCTTTATTGTAGGCTTATGATTTAAAAAACGATATAATGAAATTGGTTTTTGCTGTTAAAATCTTTATCTTCTTTCTCATTTATCTGTACGACTGAGGTTGTTCCTTTTTCGGGATGGTCCTTTTGAGTGCAAGAAATTTCCTTGCTTATCGCGATGATTAAAGGTGTGCTTTTTGAAAAACAATTTTGTGATGGCTGTTTTGTTAGCCATAGAGGGAAAGAAAGCGTCCGTTTTGTAAAGAAAATGATTTGCGAACTTTTTGTTTTGGGGAAACAGTTTATTATCAGTATATTATGAAAAATGATATAAAAAGAGAGTGTTTTAAAATTTCGCAAATGTGTGTGTGGTTGTTGTATCTGTTTTGATTTGCGAAAAAACTTCGGATTCTTGATTTTTTTTATTTTTGTAATTGTCTGTAAATCATATTATTGTGATTATGACTTTTTGTCTGTTTTCGCAAATGTCATTATTTGTTTAGACCGGACTTAGTCTTGCGAAAATGTAATATGGTGAAAATGAGTTTGATATGTGAAAAAATGTCTTGCTTTATTTGGAATGATGCAATAAAATAGGTAGATTTGCGAAAATATTAGTGGTGAATCTTTAATATTCTGGTTTTTAGAGGTTTATTTATAAAATAAAATTCCAACTGATACGGTAATGCGCTCTTTTACAGTCTGTTTATGAGTATTCCATTAGAACAAGGATTAAGACACTTCTTTATTTGGGCAAGCCATTGTGATATTGTCGTTTATGAGTATTCCATTAGAACAAGGATTATAACTGGTTGAAGTGAGCTCATTAATCATATTCTGCTTTTGAATATGAGCGCTTCGGGATATTGACAGTAAAATTTCGGAAACAGTGATATACATTCTCAAAAAAGCAGATTTATCTTCTTATGAAGATATCTAGTAATGGCTTAGGAGCAGAAGTGCGACAGTCTTGATACTGGCAAGATAAACCAGTCTATGCAGCCTTCTCTGCTTCCTGTTCTTGCCAACAGGTTCCGGGACTGTTTGTCACTTTGCGTGGAGTCATGGGGATGGAGTATCTGGAGTTACTGCTGAACAGATATAATTTGATGTATTGATTGGGAATATGTATTTTACCGAAGGCTTGTGAGCATTGAAGATATCATCATGAGAGATGGGAGAGAAGTCTTTGGAATATAAATAAACACAGAGGAGAGGTGCTGTAAGGCAACTCTCCTCTGTGTTTGATGATTCGTGTCCTGTTACCTGATAAACAGCAACTCTCTGTATTTGGGTAACGTCCACATCTGGTTGTCAACAATCAGCTCCAGCTTGTCGATGTGATAACGTATCTCTTCCATGGCAGGAACGATGGTATCGTGATAGGCGATAGCTTTGCTGCGTTCACATTCCATCTTGTTAGCCACTTTGCGGGCTTCAATCATGGCATCCACGTGTTCTTTGATGAAAGCGGTACGGTTGGCAATCTCTTCTATCAATTCCAGATTCTTTGCCGAAAGCCGGGCGGCTTTTTCAGCCGGGAAGAGCTCCTTCATCTTGTAGACATTGTCTATCAGTCCTGTCTGGTACTGAGTGGCTACGGGAATGATGTGGTTCATAGCCAGATCGCCTAAAACGCGGGCCTCAATCTGAATTTTCTTGGTATAAGTCTCCCATTTCACTTCATTGCGAGCTTCCAGTTCTTTCCTGCTCATTACTCCTGTCGATTCGAACATGGCGATGCTTTCCGGTTTCAGGTAATTGTCGAAGATGAGAGGAACACTTGTCTCACAATCCAAGCCACGGCGGTCCGCTTCGGCCTTCCATTCATCACTGTAACCGTTTCCGTCGAAATGGATAGGTTTGCATATTTTGATGTATTTACGGATAACATCCAGGATGGCCGAGATCTTAGGCTCTCCTTTTTCTATCAGTTCGTCCACATCTTTCTTGAATTGTGTCAGCTGTTCCGCCAAGGCTGTGTTCAGGGCAATCATGGCACTGGCACAGTTTGCCTCTGAACCTACGGCACGGAATTCGAAACGATTACCGGTGAAGGCAAACGGACTCGTACGGTTGCGGTCGGTGTTGTCGATGAGCAGTTCCGGAATCTGCGGAATATCCAGCTTCATGCCTTGCTTGCCGCTGAGACCAATCAGTCCGTCTTTTGTACTTTCCTCGATGTGCTCGAGTACCTGGCTCAGCTGTTTGCCCAGGAAAGAAGAAATAATTGCAGGAGGTGCTTCATTGGCTCCCAGACGGTGTGCGTTGGTGGCACTTGATATGGAGGCCTTTAACAGACCGTTGTGGCGGTATACTGCCATCAGTGTGTTGACCACGAAAGTGATGAAACGCAAGTTTTCTTCGGGCAGTTTACCGGGGGCATAAAGCAGAATGCCGGTATCGGTCCCCAGTGACCAGTTATTGTGCTTGCCGCTTCCGTTTACTCCTTTAAACGGCTTTTCGTGCAGCAGTACGCGGAATCCGTGGTTGCGCGCTATTTTGCGCATCAGTGCCATAATAAGCATGTTGTGGTCGACCGCCAGGTTGCATTCTTCAAAGATAGGAGCCAGCTCGAACTGGTTGGGAGCCACTTCGTTGTGGCGTGTTTTTACAGGAATGCCCAACTTCAATGCTTCGATTTCCAGTTCTTTCATAAAGGCTGCCACACGGGGAGGGATAGCACCGAAGTAATGGTCTTCCAGCTGCTGGTTCTTGGCAGAGTCGTGTCCGGTCAGTGTACGGCCAGTCATCAGAAGGTCGGGACGGGCAGCGTACAAGCCTTCATCAACCAGGAAATATTCCTGTTCCCAGCCCAGATAGGCATATACTTTCTTGACGTCAGGGTTGAAATAGTGGCATACTTCTACGGTAGCCTTGTCCACAGCACGCAACGCTTTCAGCAACGGAGCTTTATAGTCGAGTGATTCGCCGGTATAGGCGATAAAGATTGTTGGGATGCACAGGGTATCATCTACGATGAAGGCGGGTGATGACGGATCCCATGCCGAGTAACCACGTGCTTCGAATGTATTGCGGATTCCGCCATTGGGGAAACTGGAGGCATCCGGTTCCTGCTGTACCAGCAGTTTTCCTGTAAACTCTTCCATCATGCCTCCTTTGCCATCGTGTTCGATGAAGGCATCGTGCTTTTCGGCCGTACCTTCGGTCAGCGGGTGGAACCAGTGGGTGTAGTGGGTAGCTCCCATTTCAATCGCCCATTTTTTCATGCCCTCAGCTACTTCATCGGCAATGCTACGGTCCAGCGGGGCACCGTTGTCGATTACGTCGATTAATTTGGCGTATACTTTGCTGTTCAGATACCTGAACATCTTTTCCTTGTTGAAAACATACATGGCAAAATATTCCGAGGGGCGTTTCTCGGGAATGGCCACTGCAACGGGTCTTTTTTTGAACGCCGTTTCGACTACTCTGAATCTCAGTTTTGACATAATATCGTTATAATTTGTGGGTTTAAGATGATATGTTTGAATAAAATTTCTCTTTTGGGTCTTGTTCCCGGGAAGGCGGTCAAACCCGCCCGGGATTATGTTGTCAGTTATAGGCTGACTCTCCGTGTTCGTAGATGTCGAGACCTTCTTCTTCGATACGTGCCGGTACACGTAAGCCATGAATCTTGTCGAGTATCTTGAAGATGATGAAGCCCATGACGGCTGCCCAGGCACCTATCACTATAGCACCGAATACCTGTGCTCCAAAGAATCCCCAGCCGGCACCGTAGAACAGACCTTCGCTGGTGGACAGCAGTCCGGTAAGGATGGTTCCGGTGAATCCACATACTCCGTGTACAGAACTAGCTCCTACAGGGTCGTCAATCTTCAGTACGCGGTCGATGAATTCTACTGCATAGATCATCAGAACTCCGCAGATGGTTCCGATAAGAACGGCTCCCAGCGGTGATACGGCATCGCATCCGGCGGTAACACCTACCAGGCCTGCCAGAATACCGTTCAGTGTGAGTGAAAGTGACGGCTTGCCGTATTTTATCCAGCTTACGAGCAGTGCGATGAAGCCACCGGCACAAGCCGCCAGGTTGGTGTTGAGGAATACCAGTGAGATAGCTACCTGGTCCTCAGTAGTAGCAGCAGCCAGTTGTGAACCGGGATTGAATCCAAACCAGCCGAACCACAGAATGAAGACACCCAAGGCTGCGATTGTCAGGTTGTGACCAGGGATGGCTTTTGACTTTCCGTCTTTTCCGTATTTGCCGAGGCGCGGCCCCAGGATGGCAGCTCCGACCAGGGCAATCCAGCCACCTACGGAGTGTACAATGGTCGATCCGGCAAAATCGTGGAAAGTCGTTCCGAAGGTGTTCATCATGAATGAGCCTTCATCGCCGTTCATCAACCAGCCGCCTCCCCATGTCCAGTGTCCCGATACCGGATAGATCAGCACACTGATAAAAATGGTATAAACTAAATACATGGAGAATTTAGTGCGCTCGGCCATGGCACCTGAAACAATGGTGGCCGAAGTGGCACAGAATACGGTCTGGAACACGAGAAATCCTTCGGTAGGAAGCGAGGCCGAGTCGGGCACACCGTTGCTGTCGAACAGCAGGCTCATGAAATGAGGAGTTCCGAAGAAATCGCCGAGCCCGAACATGATGCCGAACCCTATGAACCAATAGAGCAGTGAACCTAACATGAAGTCGACAAAGTTTTTCATCAGGATGTTTGCCGTATTTTTTGTACGTGTAAATCCTGCCTCTACCAATGCGAAACCCGGTTGCATGAAGAATACCAGCATGGCTGCCAATAACATCCATACGGTGTTGACGCCCGAAACCAATTGCGCCAGTGTATCAGTTGTTGTATCCATAATCTTTGTACTTTAGTTGTATTTATATTTTGGTTTTTGTGTAGGTTGTGAGTCGTGTACTATCTTTCTTGTTCTGCATTGTAGAGGGCTATGTCGCCACGCTCACCGGTGCGTATGCGTATGGCATCTTCGATTGGAATAATGAAGATACGTCCGTCGCCTATCTCGCCTGTCTGGGCTGCCTTCATGATAGCCTGTACGGTTTTCTCCACATTTTTGTCACGCACTACAATCGAGATAAGAATACGCTCGATGGAACTGGTGTCGTACATGACCCCACGGTAGATGCGGGCTTCTCTAGACTTTCCAATTCCCCTGACATCGTAGTAGGAGAACCATTCGATATCCGCTTTGAGCAGTGCGTCTTTCACTTCCTCAAATTTGGTCTTGCGGATGATAGCTTCAATCTTTTTCATACCTTAAATTATTTATGATTGTTTCAGAAACTTATTCCAGCTACAAAGTAGGCCCCTTCGGTGCGTGGGTTCCAGGTGGCTTTGACAAACAATGGGAGTGAGAAACTGTCGGTTATACGGACCTCCTTGCTTGCTGACAGGCTGATATCGCATACGGTGAAACCGTCTGATCCCGGACAATTGTCTGTCGCATTGTAGAAACTTGTTTCCCATGGGGTAGCACCGATTTCAGCAGCCCAGTCCAGTCCGCCAAGTTTGAAAGGCGCAGCTACCGAAATGTAGGAGGAGTAGGCACGGCTGCCATCATACTTCATATAGTCGGCACCGGCAAAGTTGGTATACCAGTTGACCGCTACCGGACCGAAGTCATATCCGATCTGCGCTTCGAATACATGCGATGTGTCATGCGCATCGTAGTGCAGATACCCCTTTCCGCCATTGAACCAGTAGTCGGTAACCGATATGCTGAATCCTCCGACTGTATATCCCAAAGTCAGATCCATTTTTTTGGTATCGGAACTTTCCAGTCCTACGGAGCCCCATGCACTGACGGAAAAACCTTTGTAAGACAACGTCAGGCCTGGTTGTATGCTGACACCTCCCAAGTCCTGTCCGCGCCAGATGTAACCGCTTACAAGATCGGCACCGGCCGATGCTTCCACCTTGTCTTGAGCTTTTGCTTCACAAGCTGCAGATAATAGCGCGATGGCTATCACTCCTGTTTTCAATCTTCCTGTTTTCATACCTATAAACCTATTTAAAAAGTGAGTAAGTAAGATCAGTGACATTGCTTATCAGAAGAAGTGCATGTCTTCTTTTTATTCTTCTCCATTGATTTCCCCTTCGAATACCTGAGTCGCTACTTCCGTCATCTGTATTGTCGGATTTGTTGATTCTGTTCAATGGGAAAGGTTTTATTGGCTTTATCCTGTCATTATGATTTTTATTTATGTAATAATATATCTGTTTGTTTTTTCTATAATGCAAATGTACATCATTTTGTTTTTGCTACATTCGTATTGATGTTTAATTTCTACGCTTTTTAAATAAATGTTTCATATTGCAATAATATATCCTTATAATATTATAGATTAAAATATTAAAATCGAATATTATTATAAATTGAAATATTTCCCGATAATTGAGTAAAAGATAAATATTTATTTGGTGTGTTTCTGTTACTGACCTGTCTGGCTATGTGTAATAGCTTACGCACAAAAAATGATATCAATCGGCCTTTTCCTGTAAATGTGATGTAACCGGACAGTTATCTTGCCGAAAGTAGCTCTTTGTCCTTATTTAGGAGCAATAGGTAACATTCGAATTGAGAGAGTCAATTTTTTATCTGGAAGAATAAATTTGAGGTCTGGTTTATTGCTCTAGATACAAAGAAAAGAGTGCGCAATATTAAAGGAAAAAAGAAATATTGTTCCTTAATATTGCACACCCTCTTTCAGGTTTGCATGATATGGAGCCGCTTATCAATATGCCTGTTTGTGGACTCCGGAAACGGCACGGCCACTGGGGTCATTCAGGTTTTTGAAACTGGCATCCCAAGCCAGGGCTTCGGCGGTTGAGCATGCTACGCTCGGTACGCTGGGTACCGAGCGGGCTGCCGATTCACTTGGAAAATGTTCCTCGAAAATGCTGCGATAATAGTATTCTTCCTTGTTCTGTGGCGGATTGATCGGAAAGCGTTCGGAAGCATGGGCCATTTGCTCGTCGCTTACAGCAGCAGAGGTCATGGCTTTTAGGGTATCTATCCACGAATATCCCACACCGTCTGAGAATTGCTCTTTCTGTCGCCAGGCAACACTATCGGGAAGAAGTGAGGAAAATGCATCGCGTACCACTTTCTTTTCTATGGTCTGGCCCGGGCACATCTTAACAGCGGGATTGATACGCATGGCTACATCGAGGAAATCCTTGTCGAGAAAAGGTACACGTCCTTCTACTCCCCATGCCGAGAGTGACTTATTGGCACGAAGACAGTCGTACATATAGAGCTTGGAAAGTTTGCGTACGGTTTCTTCGTGGAAAGCCTGTGGGGTGGGGGCTTTATGGAAATAGAGGTAACCTCCGAACACTTCGTCGGCTCCTTCACCGCTAAGTACCATCTTGATTCCCATCGATTTGATGACACGTGCCAGCAGATACATTGGAGTGGAAGCGCGTACGGTAGTAACATCGTATGTCTCAATGTAGTAGATGACGTCGCGAATGGCGTCCAGCCCTTCCTGAATGGTGTAATTGATCTCATGATGTACGGTTCCGATATGTTCGGCTACCAGACGTGCTTTTTCCAGATCGGGAGCTCCTTTTAAGCCCACGGCAAAGGAGTGCAGTTGCGGCCACCAGGCTGCCTGGGTACTGTCTGTCTCTACACGCTTGGCTGCATAGAGTTTGGCCACTGCCGAGATGACGGACGAATCGAGCCCTCCTGATAAAAGTACTCCATAGGGAACATCGCTCATCAGTTGTCGGCGAACGGCATCTTCAAGGGCGGTACGTATGGCTGACACTTGCATCTGATATGCTTCGGGATCGTTGGCTGAAAATGCAGATACGCGTGTTTCATTATTTGCTTTATCACTGTAATTATCTTTGACAGCATCGTATTCGTTCCATTCCCTGTGGTACCACGGACGCATTTCTCCTTCGCGGCTCCAATAATAATGTCCGGGCAAGAATGGTTCGTATTCATCGCACATGCCTTCCAAGGCTTTTAATTCACTGGCGCAATAGACTGTTCCATCCTTGTCTCTGCCAATATAAAGAGGTATGACACCGATAGGATCGCGAGCTATGAGAAACTCATCCCGTTCTTCATCGTAGAGGGCGAAGGCGAAGATACCACTCAGCCGTTCGATGAAGTCTTTTCCGTAACGCCGGTATAGAGCAAGGATGACTTCGCAATCGCTGCCTGTCTGAAATTCATAATCACCTGCGAAGTCGTTCCGGATATCACGATGATTATAGATTTCTCCGTTTACGGCAAGGACTTGTTTTCGGTCGGGTGCGAAGAGCGGCTGTCCTCCACTCTGAGGATCAACAATGGAGAGTCGTTCGTGTGCCAGTATGGCTGATCCGCCACAATAGATTCCGCTCCAGTCGGGACCGCGGTGTCGGATGCGTTTGGCCATGATGAGAGCTTTTTGCCTCAGTTCTGGCGTCTGATACTTAATATTGAAAATGCAGGCTATTCCACACATACTATTTATGTTTTTATTAAGGACTGGTAATAATCTTATCAAAGTTCTGCAGGTTCATTTATTGCAAGTTGTACTTTTCAGTTGCTGATGAGCAGGGGAGTACCGGTTCTTCTTGCTTTTCGGGTATAAACGGTTGGTTTATCCGGTCAACCTGCCGGTCCTATCAGAATAATGCAGAATGACCCGCAAAACTTCAATAACAAATTTATTTCTCCTTTTCAGATAACATCTGTTCGATATCTTTGGCAGCACGTCTTCCGTCAGCAAGGCATTTTACCACAAGCGAAGCTCCAGTGGCAGCATCGCCGGCTATCACGACATTGGAAGGAAGTTCCGGATGTCTGGGCTTCAGGAACCCCATAGCCAAAAGTACCATATCTGCCTCGATGATCTCTTTTTTGCCGGTAGCCTTCATTACAGGCCGTCCGCTATCCGTGTCTGTAATCCATTCCACTTCTTCCACTTCGACTCCGGTTACACGCCCGTTTCGTCCGATGAATTTGGTCGAGTTCAGGCTCCACCGCCGTGTGCAACCCTCTTCGTGGCTGGAAGTCGTTTTCAGTACGACGGGCCATTGAGGCCAGGGGGTAGCCGGATTATGTCCTACAGGCGGTTTGGGCATGATTTCAATCTGAGTGACACTTACGGCTCCTTGTCGGATACTGGTACCGATACAGTCACTGCCTGTATCTCCGCCGCCGATGACGAGTACCTTCTTGCCACGTGCGTTTACCAGTTGCTCTTTGGAGAATGTTTCTCCGTCCAAAATCCGGTTCTGCTGTGCCAGCATGTCGAGTGCGAAATAGATGCCTTTCAACTCTCTTCCAGGGATATTCAGGTCACGGGCTTCCGGGGTTCCGGTACACAAGGCATAGGCATCGAATCCTTCCGGAAGTTTTTCCACATCGACCGTTACTCCCATCTCCATGTGGATACCTTCTTTTTTGAGAAGTCTCATGCGCCGGTCGATGATTTCCTTAGGAAGCTTGAAGTTGGGGATACCGTAACGGAGAAGTCCGCCCGGCATCGGATTTTTGTCGAAGATAGTAACTTCAAACCCTTGTGCATTAAGTCTGACAGCCGTACTCAATCCGGCCGGACCGACACCGATGACTGCAACTCTCTTACCGTTTCTTACCGGTTGCTGAGGTTGAATATAACCTTCGCGGAAGGCAGCTTCGGCTATGGCTGCTTCGTTTTCGCGGATGGTGACTGGGGCATCGAATGAAAGTTTCAATACACATGACTTTTCACACAATGCAGGGCATATTCTGCCAGTAAATTCCGGAAAGTCATTGGTTTGTGATAATATTCTGTATGCCATTTCCCATTTTCCCTGGCTGAGGGCTGCCTGAAATTCCGGATCTTTGTTGCCCAGCGGACACGCCCAATGGCAAAAAGGCACTCCGCAATCCATACATCGGCTGGCCTGGAGCTTACGGTCTCGGCTGTTCAGGGTTTGCTCCACCTGGCTGAAGTCGGTGATTCTGTCTTCTACAGGTCTGTATCCCGCTTCCTGGCGGGGTATATTTAAAAATGCTTTTGAAGTTTCCATGTTGTCATTTATTTAAGCAGTTGTCACTTCATCGGAAGCTAAGAAAACAATATTCGGAAAATGAATACTGCCAGTCTTGTATCTGTAAATCAGACTGATGATAAGAATATAGACTCACACTCTTCCAATCTCTTAACTTCCTCAATAAGTTTAATAGTCTCTCTGCATGTCTGCAATTTTTTGTTGCAGTTTGCGCATCTGTTCTTCCTGCAATACCTTTTTATATTCAATAGGAACTACCTGAATGAACTGACCGGCATAGTGTGTCCAGTCGTCGAGCATGACACGTGCCAGCTTGGAACCGGTATACAGATAATGTTGCCGGATGAGTTCGTGCAACTCTTTTCTGTACGATGCCTCTTCTATCAGTGAGAGCTCTACCATTTCCATATTACAGAAATAGTCGAAGTTTCCCTCCTTGTTCCATACATAAGCCACCCCTCCACTCATACCTGCAGCAAAGTTTCGTCCGGTTTTGCCTAAAACGACTACTCGTCCTCCGGTCATGTATTCACAGCAGTGGTCGCCTACACCTTCGACTACAGCGATGGCTCCAGAGTTGCGTACAGCAAATCGTTCGCCTACACATCCGTTGATGTATACTTCTCCGCTGGTTGCACCGTACAACAGGGTGTTTCCGGCAATTGTATTCTTCTCGGCTTCAAAGTTGCTTCGTACGGGAGGCAATACTGCGATACGTCCTCCACTGAGTCCTTTACCCAGATAATCGTTGGCTTCCCCTTCCAACTTGAAGTTGACGCCAGGTACCAGAAAAGCACCGAAACTTTGTCCGGCCGAACCTTTGAACTTCACGTTAAGAGTATGTTCCGGAAGACCTTTGGCTCCGTATTTCTGGGCAATGGCTCCCGACAACATGGCTCCACAAGCACGGTCGGTATTGGCAATGGTATATTCCAAGGAGATTTCTTTTTGGTTCTCCAATGTTTCGGCAGCAGCGTGGAGGATTTCCACGTCTTTTACGCGGCTGATACCGTGTTGCTGGTCGGTGACATGGCGTATCGCTGCTTCGTTTTCCACACGGGTAAGCAATTGCGAGAAGTCGAGCAACGTATGCTTGGGATTCTTGTAATCGCGTTTGCTCCGGATGATAAGATCTGTCCGTCCGATGATGTCATCGAGTCTTTCGGCTCCGATTTCGGCCAGATATTCGCGTACTTCCTGTGCCAGGAAAGTGAAGTAGTTTACCAGATATTCGCTTCGGCCCCTGAAATGTTTACGAAGTTCGGCATCTTGAGTAGCTACTCCTACGGGGCATGTATTCTGATTGCATTTCCGCATCATCACACAACCCAGTACAATCAAGGCGGCAGTGGCAAATCCGTATTCTTCGGCACCAAGCATAGCCATCAATACCACATCACGTCCGGTTTTCAATTGTCCGTCCACTTGCAGGATGACTTGTCCGCGCAGACCGTTCAGTACCAGCGTCTGTTGTGTTTCACTTAATCCAAGTTCGGGTGAAATACCTGCATACCGGATACTTGATGCAGGTGATGCACCTGTACCTCCTTCGGCTCCAGAAATGACTATCAGGTCGGCTTTGGCTTTTGCTACACCGGCAGCAATGGTTCCGACGCCGCTTTCGGCTACCAGTTTGACGCTGATTTTTGCTCGCGGGTTTACATTTTTCAGATCGAAAATCAGTTGGGCCAGATCCTCGATGGAGTAGATGTCGTGATGGGGTGGGGGCGAGATAAGTGAAATGCCCGGAATAGAGTGAGGGGTACGTGCTATTACTTCGTCGACTTTGAATCCTGGCAACTGTCCGCCTTCACCCGGCTTTGCTCCCTGAGCCACTTTAATCTGGATTTCATCAGCATTGACCAGGTATTCAGTAGTCACGCCGAAACGTCCGGAAGCTACCTGCTTGATGGCACTTCTGGTTTCATTACCAAACCGTGAACTGTCTTCACCCCCTTCGCCAGTATTGCTACGTCCATGCAGGCGGTTCATTGCTATTGCAATGGCTTCATGGGCTTCCTGGCTGATGGCTCCGAACGACATGGCTCCGGTGACAAATCTCCGTACGATGGACTCGACAGGCTCTACACGGTTAATGTCAATGGGATTGCGCCGGAAATCCAGAAAATCGCGTAAGAAGATAGGTTGTTCTTTTTCATCCACCAGTTGGGTAAATTCTTTGAATTTCTTGTAACTTCCCGTACGTGTAGCCAGTTGCAGAGTGGCTATGGTTTCAGGGTTCCAGGCGTGTTTTTCTCCATCTTTGCGGAACGCATAGATACCGGCATTAGGCAGAAGTCCTTTGTCAGATTTTGTGCTGTCAGCACTTTCGACATCCGGTTTCTCTGTATGAGAATGAGCGGATCTGAATCTGAATTTGACAATCTCTTCCAGGCCGATACCACCTATGCACGATTTCAGTCCGCCGAAATAGGCATTGCTCAACTCCTGACTCAGACCTACAGCTTCGAATATTTTTGCCCCACGATAAGAACGGATGGTGCTGATACCCATCTTGCTCATTATTTTGAACAGACCTTTACATACGGCTTTGATGTAATTCTTCTCGGCTGTGGCATAATCCAATTGAATGTCTTTGTCGGCCACCAGCTGGTCGAGTACAGCGAAAGCCATGTAGGGATTAAGAGCGCTGGCTCCGAATCCGAGCAACAGGGCTGCATGCATCACCTCACGTATTTCTCCACTTTCTACGATAAGGGCTGTCTGTACACGCTTGCCTACCGAAATCAGGTAATGATGTACGGCGCTGACAGCCAACAGTGAAGGAATAGGAGCATGGGTATCGTTCGCTTCACGGTCGGTCAGGACAATATAGTTGACGCCTTCATTTACACTTTCTTCTGCTTGCTTGCACAGCGAGGCAATAGCTTCCTGCAAACCGTTTCTTCCTTTGGAAGTGTCGTAGAGCATAGGAAGCTTTACCGTTTTAAATCCTTTGTAGCGAATGTTGCAAAGCAAATCCAGTTGTGTATTGGTCAGTATGGGGTGATTCAGTCTTACCATCTTGCAATGCTCTGCATCGGGAGTCAGGATATTCATGCCTACAGCTCCGATATATTCGGTGAGCGACATGACCAGTTCTTCGCGGATAGGATCGATAGGCGGGTTGGTGACTTGGGCAAATTGCTGGCGGAAATAGTTGAACAGCAATTGTGGCCGGTCGCTCAATACAGCCAAGGGAGTATCGTTACCCATGGCACTTACAGGTTCTGCACCATTCTCGGCCATAGGCTGAATGATCTTCTCAATATCTTCCCGGGTATATCCAAAAATGTGGAGCATGTCATCATAATGAGGCACGCTATGTGCGACTTTTCTTCCACTTTTCAGTTCGTCCAGCTCAATACGGTTGCTGGCAAGCCATGCACGATAGGGCTTGGCTTCGGCCAGTTGGCGTTTCAGCTCATCATCATAGTAAATCCGTCCTTCTTGTGTGTCAACCAGCAGGATTTTTCCAGGCTGGAGGCGTCCTTTTTCTTTGATGTCACCCGGCTCGAAATCCATTACACCTACCTCACTGGCTACTACCATCGTGTCATTTTGGGTAATGAGGTAACGTGCAGGGCGGAGTCCGTTCCGGTCGAGCATACCGCCGGCATATCTGCCGTCGCTGAAGAGCAGGGCAGCAGGACCGTCCCATGGTTCCATCAAAATGGAATGATATTCGTAAAAAGCCTTCAGGTCTTCACTGATGGGGTTCTTTTCGTTGAAAGATTCGGGTACGAGCATGGCCATGGCATGAGGCAGGCTCATGCCTGACATGACAAGGAACTCCAGAACATTGTCCAGGGAGGCTGAATCGCTCATACCGGGTTGTACGATGGGACGTATCTCGCGTATATTTCCCAATGCAGGGGTAGACAATACCGATTCGCGGGCTTCCATCCAGCTACGGTTTCCTCGGATGGTGTTTATTTCACCGTTATGTGCCAGTAAACGGAAGGGCTGGGCAAGTCCCCATGTCGGAAAGGTGTTGGTACTGAAACGGCTGTGAACCAAAGCAAGACCGCTGGTGAAGTAACTGTTGGTCAGGTCTGGGAAATATCCCCTCAACTGCATGGATGAGAGCATGCCTTTGTAGACAATGTTCTTTGTCGACAGCGAGCATACGTAGAAATCGCTTCGGGTGGGAATATCCGATCGTCTTATGCGGTTTTCTATTCTTTTCCTTATAATATATAGTTTCCTTTCGGCTATCTGGCTGTCGGTGAACCCGGTGATAAAAATTTGTTTAATGTCAGGTTCGGCAGCCAGTGCAGCCTCACCTAAAATTTCAGGGCATGTGGAAACATTCCTCAAATGCATCAATGTGAGTCCTTCTTTTTCAATCTCTTCGATAATGATGCTGAGAATAGCTTCCTGGTCGTTCTTATCTTTGGGAAGAAACAGGATACCAGTTCCATACCGGCCTTTTTCAGGCACAGGAATTCCTTGTAATAAGATAAACTCGTGAGGAATCTGTAACATGATGCCTGCTCCGTCGCCTGTCTTGTTGTCAGCACCTTCAGCACCGCGATGACGCATGTTTTCGAGCACTTTCAGAGCCGATTCAACCAATTCGTGGCTTTTGTTTCCGTGGATGTTTACAATCATTCCTACACCACATGCATCGTGTTCGTAAGTCGGATCGTACAATCCTATTTTTTCTTTTGGCTTATTATTAAAAAGTAGGCTATTTTTCATATTTTCAATTTATATTCTTTGTAATACCTATTAAATGTGTCAAATTGTTTGGCAAATATATAATTTTGATTTCAAAAAGATAAATATTGGGTGGTATTATTCTCAGCAAAATTGATAGGGGGACTTAATTGCTTATAATTTGTTAATAATTGCGGGGTGATATATGTATATTATAATAATTATATTGCATTTTGCTTATAAATTGACATTTTTATTCCTTTTAGATAATTTTTTCTGCTGTGACTTTCCAGTCCTGGACTTTTTCGGTGAGGAAGAAAACCCGTAAGAGAGTCTTAATACAGGAAAGTCCTCGATATACAAAAAATGGCCTATTTAAAGTGAGTATTGTTATTCGTTGAAAATGTAATGCATGTTACACCCATGGGAACGTTGTCTGTAATGGTGGAGTACCCCGCAAACAAGGATACATCAAAAATGTATACATTGAATGGAGTTATATACTTTGTAAGCGTTGTCACCCTTCTTGATTTCATCTATCACCTCTTCGCTGAAGTTAAAGTAAAACACACTGTTTAAACCAAGATCAAAAGCGCATTTGTCCCAATACAATTTGCTTCCGTCCTTCTCATATAATACATTCCCTTTATAATCCTGCGAGAAAGTATACAAATTATCCACGATATTCACATCTGCACGAGTGCTTGCCATCTTATTATCATAAATCACGATGCGACTGTCTCCCGCGACAAGCGTCACCTGCGATGGGGTAATGATTGATCCTCCCTTTCCAGTACGGCTTACAGGAGATAGATCCGGGTTCGTTGTCAATGTGAACTCCGTATTTTGGAATAAATCCACATATTACCCTGTCTGGTTTTTAGGCTTACCTGATTGCCATTTATCTCATGCTTCTCAATCACTCGGACGTCATAGTCGTACTGGCTGGGAAGCACAATTGCCTTTCCATCCTGAATTGTCGGTACATTTCCGTCAGAGTAAGTCACGCTTACCGTGTTGCTCGACTCCTCATAAGTCAATTGTATCCTTTGTACACGATGTAAACAGTCCCATGAAAATGGTCAAGAACAAGAAAAATACAAAATTTTGTTGTCTCATAGTAATAAAATTAAAAATGAAAGTATAACCATATTTTTATATATGCCCTGTAACAAATTGTCATTTCTATATATTTTCCCCAAATATCTCTTTCCCTGTGGGATAAACCCACGCCCATGTATGAGCATTTTCTCTTTTTACAAAATAAGTAAAATATATATATAAAAACAAATGTATATACTGTTTGTATTTTTTACTTCTTTATCTCATTAAATTTTTAAATAAATGATAAGGAATTTGCAATTGATGTACAATTTTCTTGTCCTGAATAAAAATGAATTTGTTTGAAATGTATCTTCCATATATAACATCTTTTGTAAACTTATAGGAAAAGCGTATGCTATATGAATTATGGAACTTGTAATACGTTAATTAATAATATATTATAAGTGCATGCATATTGTTTTGAGTTTCTCAATACGATAAATAGATACTATTATTTTGATGTGATTGAAGATGTCAAGGCTTATCAGAGACAGAACCCCCACAGATTAAAACTGGCTGATATGACTGAGGTTGAGAAAGGACTTCTTCGTAAGGAAATGCTGGAGAAAGGACTACTCGGATGAACATTAAACTTACCACGTATTCTGCTGACCTGAGTAGCGAACTGACTTTGCCGTTTGCTAATCAGGGGGTAAGGGCTGGATTTCCTTTACCGGCTCAGGACTACGTGACTGGCAGTATAGACTTAAACCGGGAATTCATACGCCATCCGGCTACTACCTTTTATGCCCGTGCTTCCGGCGATTTCATGAAGGACTGCGGCATTGATGACGGCGACCTGCTTGTCATCGACAAAGCCCTGGAACCTCAGGACGGTGACATCGTTGTGGTTTTCATCGATGGAGAGTTCACACTGAAGACTGTGTGCTTTGACGATAAGTAGAAGTGTATCTGGCTTGTTCCGGCTAACGAGGAATACTGTTCATGCGAGCGCGTGTTCAATCCGCTGCTCCGTAACAAACCTGTCGTTGTTCTGAATAATAATGACGGCTGTGTCGTGGCCAGAAGCAACGAAGTAAAGGCAATGGGCATCAAGATGGGTACACCTCTCTATCAGATCCGTGAAGTCTTGGAGGCAAACAATGTGGCTGTCTTCAGTTCCAACTACAATCTGTATGGTGATATGAGCCGCCGGGTAAAAAAGATATTTTCAATTCTGCTTAAACGATTTAAACCATGAATCAAAAATAGATTCATGTAGTTTTATATTGTTTCTGTAAAATTCTTTGCTCCAGCCGTTTTTTAGTCCGCAGTCTTTCATATATTCACTCAAAGACTCAAGTCCTATTTCCTTTCTGAGCGAATCGACCTTATCAATATCTTGTAGAGGGACCAAATAATCAACTCCATTCCTGGTTATTCTTTGTGTCCCATAAACTTGTTTTTGTCCTTGATTCATAAGGCTCCTGTCAGTCAGAAAAGCATATTGCCAGCCTTTAGCCGCACCATTTCGGACGGCTTCTTTCAGTATAGGTAAATACTTATTCTGGATTAAAGAATCTTGGGAATGTTGAATACAAAGGAAAAGAGCCTCGTTCGCTTCATATCCAATATCATCGGGAGAAAGCCAATCGTATTGGTCAATGATTTCAGCAACTCTGACAGCATTTCTTCGGTCTATGTCGTCCATTATCCTTCTTATTTTATTTACATTTTGTTTCTTCTTCGAAGCATCAAGCAGTAACAATCGTATGCTTTGATCTTCAATTCTCATCTCTTTTAATTCTTCCTCAATAGAATGTAGTTCTGCATCATACTCTTTTTCATAAGCATCAAGAATTCTGATGTAGGTCTTATTAAACGACATAGTATCTTGCTTATCCAGATAATAATGACAGCTATCAATGATACTTGATAAATTTTGTGCTTCTGATTTATTGCAGAACAACAAAAGCAAACAGATATAAAAAAGTCCTTTAACATACTTCAAAAAACTAGACATAAAACACCTAACTTAGGCTATTTTTGTTTATCAAGCGCAAAGCTACATATATCCTGACACTTATTCAATACTCTGTAGGGTAGTTTTGATTATAGATGATTATAGTTTGCTATACTATTAATATCTTTGCAGTAGAATATTTATGATAGCCCTTGTCGATTGCAATAACTTCTACTGTTCATGCGAGCGCGTGTTTAATCTGTTGCTCCGTGACAAACCTGTCGTTGTTCTGAGTAACAATGACGGTTGTGTCGTGGCCAGAAGCAACGAAGTAAAGGCAATGGGCATCAAGATGTGTACACCTTTCTATCAGATCCGTGACATCTTAGAGGCAAACAATGTGGCTGTGCTCTAGTTTCCTACGGCCATAAGATTGTAAAGACCATCGGAAAGGGTACCGACATCCAGGTTACAATGGGCATTGCGCCGACAAAGACTCTGGGAACTTATTATACTAAATTCAATACAAGTATAAAGGTGGAAACTATCTGCTTTGGCTTGATGAGATTGGGTATGCGGAGGGTTCAGATTATATAATAGCTGTAATAAGAATATTAAAGACATTATAAATCTTATATATTAATGCAACATTTGATTTACATATAACCCGTTGAGTGGAAATCTTTGGATTCTGGTCATTCTTAGTATACATTATTATCACTTATATTAACTTACAGATTAAAATGGCTATATGGCAAGTAATATTGAATTTATAGAATTTATCAGTTCCCAGCTTGAAGACTTGGGCTATGTACGTTGCCGGAAGATGTTTGGTGATTATATGATTTATCTCGATGAAAAACCGATAATTCTGGTTTGCGACAATATAGCATATATAAAGAGACTCCCTGAACTCTCTGATTTGATGTCTGATGCTGAAAGCGGAATCCCTTATGAAGGGGCAAAGGAACATTACATCCAGGATGTCGAGCATAAGACAATCTTACAGGAAGTAGTGAGTAGATTATGGAAATACCTGCCATATCCCTCTCAAAAGCAATCTTCAAACGCATTAAAGAAAACAGTACATCCTTTTCGTAAGCTCCCTAATGTAGGAGTACAAACTGAGCGGGATTTACTAGCTATGGGATGGATATACTTCAATCGACTCTCTTAAAGGAGTGAAGGCAGATGATTTATATCAGAAAGAGTGTAATCTACGGGGCTGTTCTATAGACCGTTGTCAACTTTATCTATATCGTGCGCTGGAATATTATATTAACTCTGAGAATCCGGATATAGAAAAGTGTAAATGGTGGTATTGGAAAGATGATTATTTTTATCCTTCGCCATGTGGAGCAAGATGTGTAAACTGTAAGTCTTTTCCAAAAGAATGTAAAGGATGCAGAAATATTAAAGGTAAGGTGTTTTGGATTCAGTATACAGGTGATACAGTATGTCCTATATGGAAATGCTGCAGTGAACATAAGCGGAAAAATTGTGGAAACTGTCCGGATTTACCATGTGTCCGCTTCATGAAAGACCCTACAATATCAGATGAGGAAAATGAAGCCAATTTGAAAAAGATGATTGATAATCTTTCTGAATTTGTTAAATGACAGTTTATTTACCGATAGTATCTCCGTATATATAAAAAATGAATATGAAAGCAAAGATTCTTTCTTGATAATTTTCTATTTCATTGTATAACATTAAATTATAACCGAACATTTGATTCTATAACTAAATGAATGATTTATGAAAACCGAAAGACTTATACTTCGTCCGTGGACAGAAGAAGATGCTGCATCTCTCTACAAATATGCACAAGATCCGAAAATAGGACCGATAGCAGGATGGCCACCACATACGTCTGTTGAAAACAGCAGGGAGGTAATAAGGGATATACTTTCTGCTCCGGAAACTTATGCTGTAGTTTTAAAAGAGACCAATGAACCTATTGGTAGTGTAGGCATCATGTTCGGTGACGGAGTGCACAGTGCAGACATGCAGGAGGGTGATGCCGAAATTGGTTATTGGATTGGTGTCCCTTACTGGGGACAAGGGCTGATACCGGAAGCAGTTGAGTGTCTGCTCTTACGTTGTTTTTATGAACTGAATATCAAAAGAGTATGGTGCGGATATTATGACGGAAATATTAAGTCCCGCAGAGTAATGGACAAATGCGGTTTCCGTTTTCATCATACGGAAAAAGGAAAGACCTCTCCTTTAGGAGATATCCGTACGGAGCATTTTACTTTGCTGACCAAAGAGGATTGGGAGAAACGGCAAGACAAATATAAAGATGTCCCATGATAAGCACAACGATAAAATCATTTATACAGGCTGATTTAGCATCAGTCTGGCATTCAGTCACTTCACTTTATGACTATTCATGGCGAAGTGATATAAAAGATATAGAAGTTTCTGATGAGCGTCATTTCAAGGAGATAAGTAATGAAGGCTATGTAACCTGTTTTACTATTACCGTGTTAAAGCCTTTCTTGAAATATTCATTCCTTATGGATAATGAGAACTTTTCCGGGGAGTGGACAGGACATTTCAGGCAGATTGAAAATGGGACAGAAATAATTTTTACAGAGGCAATAAAACTGAAAAAATGGTGGTTATATCCTTTTGCATGGTTTTATTTGAGAATACAGCAGAAACGGTATATAGCAGACCTGAAAAGAAAATGTGAACAATGAACGAATCAACCAATTATATTATACGTCCTTTGCAAGCTGGTGAACACCATTTGCTAAGAAATTTTCTTTACGAAGCTATCTATATTCCCGAAGGTGTAGAGCCGCCATCGAAAGATGTTGTTGAATTGCCGGAATTGAAAGTTTATATTGAAAATTTCGGTAAGAAAAAAGATGATTATTGTCTGGTTGCCGAAACTGGCGGTAAGGTTGTAGGAGCTGCATGGGTACGCATCATGAATGATTACGGCCATGTAAATGATGAAACTCCTTCTCTTTCCATATCCTTGTACAAGGAATACAGGAACAAAGGTATTGGTAGCCGTTTAATGCAGGAGATAATTAAATTGCTTGTCAGTAAAGGCTATAAACATGTTTCGCTCTCCGTACAGAAGGCAAATTATGCAGTCCATATGTACCTTAAACTTGGGTTTAAAATAATAAAGGAAACAGACGAGGAATTTATTATGGTAAAGGAACTTAATGAGGAAAAGAATAATTTCCAACGTCTCATGTCATGAGAATACTGTAACCGGTTAGACAAAGAAGTCTTGGACATGATTATAAAAACAAAGGGATTTCTATCAATGATCAGTGACGTAAATGTTCCTGATAAGGATACAGGCAAGGGTGTGCTGTAGTTGCTTATCATCTGGAATAAATCTGTAGGCTATAATGGTCGCAGTCTGAAAAATGCACCGCATCACTCATACAGTTGGGCTTGTTACGATGTCTGGTCTTTTTATCCTCAATCATATATTTTCCTGTTGCAATGTAAATTCCTTGCAAAATCATTAGCCATACAATAAATCTCTGTAACTTTAGACTCTGGAAACATAGCGGTAATCGTTTAAATATTATTATTCAGCACTAAAAATTTAATACTTTTATTGCTATATTGTTAATTATCAGTGAAATATATTTATTCTTATTTCGAACTCACGTTAGATTAAATAAAATAGGGAGAATCTTGCGGTAACTGACCGTCGGATTCTCCCTTCAAAATTTCTTTAGGGACACTCAGTAAATAGTATAAAATTAGCCAACTAATTCATACACAATGTATTGCGGATTAGTTGGCTTTTTTGTATCTTTAGATATTCCCCCGAAAATAAGGTTTGGCAGCCAAAACGGGGGAAATACCCCAACAAAGATATGGCTAAGATACAAAATATTTCGGAAATACAGCCCACTTTGG
>NZ_JABSOE010000032.1 GCF_013618865.1 Phocaeicola faecicola | reverse complement strand
CACTCCTGCGGAGGGAGCGCCATACGGCAAGGGACTGAGCAGTCAGGCCCGACGAGCTTTCATTATACATAAGCATAAACATACTTATAATTGTTAAATATATTCAAGTTTTTATTATAGTTCATTCATATAGGTAGTACTGGTCTGCATATCCCAATAGGCAGGATAGTCCTTTTCTGACGAGACACCCAGCATGAACGTATGTTTCTCCGAAGGCGAATAGGTCAGACTAGCCTGCGGATAGACCGCCCATTTATGATAGTCACCAATGGAATAATACTCACCGGTTGCCGAAAGAGAAAGCGACAGTCCGTTTTCAAATTCCTTGTCGAAGCCACCATAAAAATTGGTAATCTGCTCATAAAGACGTGATGAAGAATTGCAGACACCCTCCTTCCCCTCAGTCTGATTAAAGAACTGAGCGTTCTTGTTGTCCGTATAATCATAACGGACACCGTATTTCAAAGTCCAGTCATTGGCAAGACCGTGGCTCTGGTCGGCATATACAGAGAACTTACGGATTTTCTGGTCCGAAGTATAATCAAGCAGCTGGCGTGTATTGTCTGTCAGTTCACTTTCCAGACGATTCTTGTCATTCATGGTATAGTCTGTATAATCCACCCCAAGATCAAGTCCGAATCCGGAAGAATAGCGGGCAAAGACATTGTGCAGACGACTGTCCTGCAACTTGTCATTGTGGCTGTTCTGGAAGTTTCCATTTACATCAATCGTACCCTTACCATTATCGGAAAGAGCACCGTTGTAGCCCACACTCAATTCGTTATCCTCGTTTATCTGATAGCCATATTCAGCATAGATGTTATGCTTCCAACCCTTTGTATTGATTTTCTGTGTCTGCGTGATATCATATACCTTTCCGTCATACGTATGTTGGGATGCCAGGTCCATCACCGTCATTATATGCGAATAACCCGGATTGTAAGAGACATTCAGCGATGACTTTCCCTTCGTCAGCAGGAAGTTTACATTGCCGCTGTAACTGCTGAAATACTGATTGCTGTAGCTGGCAGACAGTTCACTCCGGAGGGTATTGTCGGCTGCCTTTGCCGTTACGATATTAATGGCTGCCCCACGTACATGATATTCGGGAGGGGTACTATACATCACTTCAGCTGTCTGTACCTGCGAAGCAGAAGTATTCTTCAGCATCTCAATCAGCTGCTCCTGCGTCAGTGTGCTTGCCTTTCCGTTCAGTATCACCGTCACATCCTTTGCGCCCACCAGCGAGAGTTTGCCGCTCCTGTCCTGTACCCCCGGCAGCTTACAGATAGCCTCATAAGCATTGTTTACAATATGTTTCTCCGAGATTGCTGAAATATTATAATTCAGTTTTCCCTGTTCTACAGTCACGAACGGGCGTTCCCCCTCTACTACCACTTCGTCCAGATTATAGTCCTTTTGTTCCAAGGTAATGATACCGGCATCACGCGCCTGCCCCTTTACCTGTCTTGTCTGGTAAAGCAGATGCTGGACAATGAGCTGATAATCCTCCGGTTCGGGCTCAAGCACGAAAGTACCGTCAGCAGCAGATATGGCCGCACCCAGGTAAGTTGAATCCGGCAGCTGCATGATAACGGTGGCACCTCCTACTGGCTGTTGATTGGTATCGAGTATTTTTCCGGTTGTCTGGCAGAAAGCTGAAGCCGAAAAACCGGCACATATCATTGAAAGCCCTATAATTCTTTTACTATTCATAAACTGCTGTTACATTTTGTAATGTCTTATCATAACCATTTAAGCCGCTCGCATGAAATCAGTACATTTCTTAACCTGTAAAATACATGAAGCGTTTTAATAAACAGTACGGATAATTTATATATACGCTATTTATTTTAAGACATCAAATCGTTCATTTTCACTTTTAGCGAAATCTTTAAAGAAATCTATAATTTCGGGATAGAAATTCTCAAAATTTCCATACTTTGAGTGTTTCTTTTCGTATTTTCTCAGCAGGGTAACCAGTTCGGGCATCCATCTGAAATTACGCTGTATCTGTTCCAACAGTACACTTCTTATATCTTCTGTCTTAAACTCATTATCAAGCATATAACAGATAACAGCAGCACGAACAAGCGATTCATTTATCATTGTCTGCCAACTACCATAGGCCTGTTGCGACATGCTCATTTGTGAGTTCATATACAACACATTAGCTGCTGCTTCCAGTTGTCTTACATGTTCGGGATATTTATTTTCATCCAAATAATGATTGATGAAAGAATGGTTAAATTCATGAATCAGAGTAGGCAGAAATCTATTGTTATACATTGGTGTGTCCTCCTCATCTACAAAATAACCGACAATAGCATAGACATCTTTCTTTTGTCCTTTTAATTGTCTTTCTGCACCATAGTTTCCACCCCCGTTACAGAATCCGATTATAATAGTGTAGTTTTCCTGAGGTTCATTACCATAGAAATCGGAATACCAATCTACATTAAAGGAACTTGTTACATTTTTCTGAAAAGATTTAATACCTTTTTCGTAAATATCATTATGAGCTTTGAAAAACTCATTGAACTTTGTATCATTATAAAAGTTATTCAGATAAGACAGAAATTTATCTTTATCAACATCTGTCCATCTGTCATCCAATTCGGGAGTTTCTTCCTCTATCAAAGATAACACGCCATCCTGATTTTTCAGATGTACTGCCATTGACATAACCGCATCATAAGATATGCCATATTTATTTCTTAATTCTTTCATGTACTGGACTGCCGGATGTTCTTTATTATCCTTAAAATAGCTGTCCATATCCTTTATGTATTGGCCTGCCATATCCATACTGTATTCAGGGAAACCAGCCATACGGGACAATATACTCATCAGTTCCACATTTTCATTAGCCTGTGGAACAATAGGCTGTGCCTTTACATAAAGACATGCTATGAATAAGGCGAAAAATAATATTACTTTTTTCATTTTATAAAAATGGTTCTTTAAGGTTATAGTCCTGTATTTACATGACTTTTTATATTGTCTTTGTTTTCATAATACATTGATTAACAGTTATGTATTAACTCTTATTATCTGTACTTGACCATTATTCGAAACCGCCAGTATCGCAAATATAGTGTTTATAATTGAAAGCAAATGCTCTCATCTAACATTTATTTGATAAATAAACCTAATATTCAGCAACTTATAACAACGTGTATATAGTAACACATAAAAATATCCTTCTGCTTTTGTCACAGAATTATATCCTCCTAAAAAGGAAAAAGCATATAGAAGGTAGCTGAAATGAGCTACCCTATATGCTTATGAGAGATTATATTCATGAAATTGATGTTATTCTTACATACGGCTCTTCTGGCTGTCTCCGGCTCCCGTTCCTTTATACTTACTTTTGGCAGTATTGAACTTATAGCGGACTGTTACCGCAAACTCCTGTCTGTCCCATACACTTTTCTGATACAGATAGTAATCGCCGCTATACATGCTATAGCTCATCCTGTTTGTCTTGAGAATATCATTTCCTCTTAATTCTACACTTAAAGCATCATTAAGAAAACTCTTTCTGACTGACACATTCACATAGCCGTTCGGTTTTTCAGAATAAATATTCTGTGTGGCTCCTGCACTCTGTATGTATGAATCAAGACCTAACATAAAGCCAAGCGGCAATTCCCAGGTATTATTGAAAGAGGCGGTAAATATGGGATTATCCAAGTTTTTCGATTCTTTAAAATAATCTATGGTAAGCCACTGTTTCTGCATACCTACACTCATCATAGGCGCCCAGCACCCGATTTTAGGAGAGGCAGACAGAAATGCGGTAAACATAGGAATGGATTTATCCCAGTTGCGCTGACTTAGCATGGTAAGAGAAGCATCTTCATTCACAAGTTCACCCCAATTGAGAATCCAGTCCTTTGTCTGAGAGTAGGATAACGACATCTGCAGAAATCTCCATGCACCGGACAATGTAAGATCGTGTATGATTGTAGGACGAAGAGTAGGATTACCTTTCTGGAGAGTAAATCGGTCAGAATAAAACACATTGTTGCTCAACTCGCTGTAAGTAGGTCTTTGAGTTTTGGCCGTATAGCTCAACTGTGCCTGTACTTTCCCCAATTGTGTTGAAAATGAGATATTCGGAAAAAAGTTATCGAATGTACGGCTCTGCTCATCAATATGTCTGCCGTCTTCATAATAGTCAAACTTTACATGCTCATACCTCAGGCCAAGCGACCAGTCACCCCATGGAAAACTACGGTTATATTCAGCATATCCGGTCGCATTAAGTTCTTCTATTTTACTGTATGAAGCCGGTACATAGTTTTCTTCATTTATATAGTCATCATTTCTATGAGTATAGGTTACTTCACTGCCTATGGCAAAAGTACCTCCACCCAATGGGAGTGATAGAGTAAGCTTTCCAGCCACAAGCCGGTTCTTTACATTATTAACAGAATGCACATCACGGTTTTCTGATGTCTGGCTGATTTCCTGGAATAAAGAGTTGCTGCTCTTACCATTTTGAAGGTAATCTGCATTGAAGTCAACATTGACCTCACCCAACTGTCCGTTATAGTACGCATTCAGTTCATGGTCAGGATCGTAATAGTAATTGTCACAACTGTGTACCTTAATGTTGTCATAGAATACATTATCCACATTTATATTGGTTTCTTTAGAAAGAGGATTTCTTTCATTCAGAGTCTTTCCGGATTTATATTTCATACCGAAAGCATGATTATCATTTAGCTGATAATTAAAACCGATATTACCGCTAAGCATCTTCGAATAAAACTCGCCATAACTCTTCATATCATGATTCCATACTTTTGTACCTCTCTCTTCCAGTTGTAAAGTGAAATCCTGCCAACTTTCCATCTGATTATAGTATACGGAACCGAAAATATCCAGATTATTATGCCGGTAATTGAAATTAGCCTGCTCTATCAAGTCCGTGTTATCCGACTGATAATAACTGGAACGAAGGTTGAAACCGAATCCGTCACCCTGACGCTTAACAGTCTGAATGCGGACCACAGCCTTTACAGTTGCGTCATATCTTGATCCAGGATTGCGGATAACCTCCACACTCTTGATATCATCGGAGTTAAGCTGTTCAAGTTCCGACAAGTCATGCAGTTTTCTGCCGTTGATATATATAAGAGGCGTTCCTTTACCGAAGACCTCAAAAGCATCCTGCTTCTTGGTAATTCCAGGTATTTTGGTCAATACATCATTGGCAGAACCGACTTTGCTCAACACACTGTTTTCCACACTTGTCACCATGGCATCCCCTTTCATGCGTGTCACAGGAAGATTGCCTTCTACCACCACTTCACCGAGCATCTGTGCATCCGAAACAAGCTGCACGATACCAAGATTTACCGGAGATACCGCCTTACATATGGTCTTATATCCGATGGATGAAATTTTCACTATCTGATTTACCGATGTTGCCTCCAGTGTGAATGTTCCATCCTCACTACTGATGGTTCCACTCACAAACACCGAATCCGGCAAGGACAGTAGTACCACATTGGCGTATGGCAACGGCTGGCTGTTCTCGTCAATCAATTTTCCGCTAACTGTCTGTGCGGATAAACAGACAGGTAGTATGATTCCTGTCAGTACGAACAAAAATACTTTAATAAACCTCATTGTATATTACTCTTATTGTTTACGGTTACCAATTCCGATCACAAAGTTAGTATATACAACATTAAAGCGTATAAAACGCATATCTACATTTCAGCCTGAGCAAAAATCAACATATTACACTAATATACAATGATTTATCATATATTTTACACCAAACCCAAAATCTACATTTTCATTTTTCAGAACTCAGCCACCCATCTGTCGAGTGTCATTTCATCCGAAAGACCACCTCGCAACGCATCGCTCAGATGCTTCTTCAGGCGGAACTTTTTCTGAGATACGGAAGTCGTATTCACACCGAAGATCTCTGACATCTGTGCGTTGTTAAAACGTAGTTTTATCAGCAAACAGAGATGCAATTCCTGCTTCGTAAGAGTTGGGCATACACCCTGAAGGCGGCTCACGAAGTTGCTGTACGTACTTTCACACATTTGTTCCAGAATCTCCCATTCCCTATCTTTCAGAATACGGCATCTTTCCCTCAGTTCCTTCACCAGTCTGTCATTGTCCACCACATAGTCGGTAAGCACACGTTCACGCTGCTTCAGATAGAGATTTTCTTCCGATAGGTTGCGGAACTTATCTGCCTCCCGTCTGGCTTTATCCAGTTTGGAAGAATAGTCATTAATATGATGTTGAAGAGAGTTTATCTTTTCAGTCAGCCTGCCGTTCTCAACCTGAAGGCTGTCTATCTGTTCACGGTATGATTCTATATCTTCAGAATTAACTTCCTGACGGGATATCTGCTCCTGCAGTTCCTCCATATAGCGGTTGTTCTGCATGAGACGTGTCTCGTATTCGTGAAGTTGAAGCATGTACTCCTGTAACTTTTCGGACTGTTTACGGATGGTGGTTTCCTTACGGACAAGACGTCTCTGATAAAGATAGGCAACAATAGCCGTAACCACAATCAGGCTATTGTAATGATGAACAGCATACGCTGCACATCCGCCTTCTCCAGCTTCAGACGCTGCTGTTCGGTAATGAGTTTCTGGTGGTCATACTTCTCCTTGTAGGCGATGATTTCCTTGCCTTTGTCAAGAGCTATGATAGAATCGTTATAATACAACAATGAATCACAGTAAGTTTTCAGATATTGACGATATTTAGAGTTATCGCATAATCTATACAAATATCTATAAACAGATTCTTTAGTATAAACATTATCAGTATTCAATGCTTTGTTTAAATAATAGAAAGCAGAATCTAATTTACCTAAACTAAACAAATTCTTTCCTATTAATGAATTTGAACGATATTTTACAGGAAATGGTCGCAAAATACTCAAAGATTTCTCATATTCACAACTGTTAGTATATACCAAAGCTGTTTCTTGTTGCACACCATTAATAATACTTATCATTTTCAAGTCCAAGTTCCAATGCAATCTCCATACATTTCTGATAAGTTTTTATCGCTGCTGGTAGTTTATCCAAAAGACAATAGCATCTGGCCAGATATTGTAATGACACCATCTGATACCTCTTGTTTGAATCCTCTACAGCATAATCGTATGCTTTAGAACAAGCTTCAAAGGCATATCTCTCAAAATCACGATATAAATAAAGCTTTCCTAGAGAAGACATTATCAGATATCCGGTCTTATAATCGTCTGTTTTCTCCATTTCCGTTTTACCCTCCAGATAATACTGCATCGCTTCTTCTATATTCCCTAAGTCATAGTTTATATCTCCCATATAAAGGGCTGCCATCGCCTTTCTTCGGGCATTATCTGTAGGTTTGTAATAATCGTAGGCTATCCTCACAAGGGAATCAGAAGAGATTTTCATGATTAGTTTTACTTGTGCCTGTGTCACCAGCAGACACCACAGCGCATGGTTCTCCTTATCCCAGCGTGCTGAAGGCATCGGCATGTCCTCAAGGATATGAAGCGCACTGTCCGGGTGGTCAAACATCACGGATTCTGCATGAACCAGTTCCGGAAGCGGTGTTTTCTCCTTGCCGTTTCCGCTGCATTGGATATTCAAAAGTGCTGCAAAAGCAATCAGAATGTACAGAATATAGTGGGTTACCTTTCTCATTTCACGAATTTTGCAGCAAAATTAGGAAAAAAGCGAAATACATAAAATGTATTAAAGAAATAGATGCAGCATATTTCCCGGCAAAACTGGAATTTCCGTTTCTATTCAAGGGAACGGAAATTCCGAAGCAGAAGGCTCCGGTCAGGAGCCTTTTATGATTACCACACAGTCCTCGACTTCGGTGGGCAGACCGAAAAGAGGGTATTGAGTGAAATAGGGTTACACTTCTTCATCTGTCAGACTGGTCATATCGCCGTTGAAGATATAACCGAAAGCCCATGTCGGAATTTTCTCAATGCTGCCTTGTCTATTGACTTGTATTCGTACCAGCAGGGGAAGAACTTCACTTATCTCTATAGGAGAAATAAATTATTGAAAAATAGCACACTAAACTTATAGGTTTAGAATAAAATGACTATATTTGCATCGTAATGTTTTTGTAGTTATGGAATTTGTAAGAGTTATAAGAGGATACGACCATCTTTGGGCGGTCAAAGAGCCAGATAAAGAATCAGATGAATTGACATCATTGTTTGATCGCTGGAACGATGCAGAATTTCTCTTTCAGTTTTTCAAGGACAACATTGACGATTTAAAGAGTTATTTTAAGATAGAAAGAATCTCACAGGCGATACATGATACCTTTGAAGACGCTGACGCACTGGAGGAACTGATTCTTACATTTCCTTATACAGAAGAATTGGATACACTATTTAAGCCTCTTGATGTGACAGATACGAAAAGCATGGAGCTGACACGACAGAAAGCGAGAAACTGGGAACGGGAAAGACATGACAGCTGGCTAAGAATATATGCCATTAGACTTGAGCCAAATGTATATGTCATTACCGGCGGTGCCATAAAGCTGACAAGAGCGATGCAGGATAAGGAGCATACCATGATAGAACTTAACAAACTGAACAGGTGTAAGGAATATCTAATAAGAAATGGTGTATTCGATAAAGACAGTTTCATAGACTTAAATATGGAGGAATAAAAATGAGCAGAACGATCGATTTTTTGAAGCAGCATGAGAGTAAAACGCCTTCAAAATTCCAGGAAAATGCGGAATGGAGACGTGAAAACCGTGAATGGCTTAAATGGTCTCGTGATGTAGCCTTGTCACTGGTTGATTACATGGAAACAAATGAAATCAACCGTAACGGACTGGCAGAACGGCTCGGTGTTACGCCACAATATGTAAGTAGAATGTTGTCCGGCAAGGTAAATTTCTCATTTAAAAGCATAGCTGAGATAGAGAACAAACTATCCATCAAGCTTTTGAACATTATGGAGCCAGCATAAATGACAGAAATAAAATAAGGGAAGAACCACATGGATAATGTCTGTTCTTCCCTTATTATTTTGACTGTGTAACAGAATCAAAAGCGAAAGCGGTTCTTTATGTAGCGGAGGAATGGGATAGCTTCCTTGTCAATTGCACAAGTTTACATTGTAATACCTGTTTCGCGGTCCACATTATTTGTGATCTTACCCTCTGCATTGTGTTTCTTACCCACACTGAAATCCCATGATAGAGAGAGAAGGAACATATTTCCGTTATCTTTTATGAAAGACCAGGTTTCCTTACGTACCTCATTGCTCAGCAATTTGGTTCCACCACTCCATCCTTTCGGCTGAAAAGGATAAAGCATACCTGCACCCACATTGACATTTTTGATTCTGTACGAACATTGAAGCATACAGTTCTTTTCTCCGTAGCTGATAGTTTCGCCATATAAAGTATTGTATCGGCTGCTGACGACCGCATTAGCAGAGAATTTCTTGTATGAGAATGACAGATTACCGCCACCATACCATGCGTTGAAGTTATGCGTATAGGAATTCCCCTTTGATTCAAATCTGTTCACACCACCATAGAGACTGAGTGAAAGCATATCAGGAACAAGATTCACATTAGCATAGAGTTGTCCGTTCAGTCTTGAAAAGCGGTTTTGGTTATCTACGCCATATTCAAAAATATAGCTGCCGTCCGGCTGCGCTACCATATTTACCTCTTCCATGATCGGATTCTTGCTTAAATAATAGCCACCTTTCAACTGTAAGTCAACCCATTTATTACCCCATGAAAGCTGAAGTGTGTTGCTGTAAGAACGATACGGCTTCAGATTGGGGTTTCCACGGTTTACCTCTATATCCGTAAGCTGCTGCCGGATGTCGCTGAGTGATGACAAAGACGGCACATTAGGAGTGCTGGAAAATACGTATTTAAGGGTAGCTCCCTCAAATGGTTTGTAGGACAATGAAGCAGAAGGACGGAACATATAAAATGAATAACCTTTTCCAGATTCATCATAGCTTTGTCTTGAAAGACCAACACCCAACAGGTAGCTTAATTTCTTCCATTTACCGTTTACCTGCACATAACCGTACAAGTCGGAGCTGTGCATTTCATCTGTCTGGTTTACATCACCCATATACTTATTGTTCGTATAAGCCAGCGTATATTTCAATCCTCCGCTTAAAGCCACGTTTTTGAAGTTTTTCTTGTAAATACCTTCTCCAATCAGGGAGTATCTTTTACCATCCGTACTGTAGATATATTCAGAATACGGAGTACCTCCTTCAGTAAGCGATTCATTGTAATTACGTTCATAATCGGAACTGATATAAGTACCTACCATATTCAAAACCAGTTCCTGGTCTTTAGGCAGCAGAACTTTTCCGTACAAGTCCAAAGAAGGAGAATTGGAATTGTTGATTTTCTTTGTAAAACTATAGATGTCGTTTTTACCTTCTTCCTGGATAATCTGGCCATAATCATTATGTGGAGAGCGGAAAAGATTATCCGTGAAAGAAGCATTGAAAACATATTTCTCCGGCTTGGTCAGATTATAATTCAGTTCCAGGTAATGGTCGGCATAGTTGAAAGGAGTAGTTATACCTTTCAGATAACGGTCACGGTTTCCATCCGGAAGGCTGAAAGTCTGATCCTCATTCACAAAACGGTCATTATAGTCGCGATAACTCACATAGTAGTTGAAACCAAATTCCGACAACTTATGATTAGCTTTTATATACACATTGTCATTACCGAAACCGGTTGTTACGGCATTGGTCAGATTGAATCCTCCCGCTACACCCGATTCCCTGCGCTTCACGACATAATTGATGACGGCTTCCACATCTGTATTGGCATATCGCATATCCGGGTTATCTATGTATTCCACCCTCAGCACTTCGTCAGGACGTAATGCCTGAACCTGTGCGGTAGATGCTTCAATATCATTAATCCTCAGCTGTACACTTCCACCGCTTACCGTAGAAATACTTCTCTCAATGCTGTTTACCTTCAGCCCAGGGAGCTGCATGTGGCTCAGCAATTCATATCCTGATGTAGCTGCTTTAATTTGTCTGGAAGAAGGAATCACAATCTGACGGTCTATTTTTTCCATCACATTACTGCCTGTTACGGTTACACCTTGTAAAGAAACGGCATCCTGAACCAACCGGATATCCCCTAAGTTTATTTTCCGGTCCAGATTTTCCAGTAATATAGACTGGGGCTGATAGCCTATATAAGATACTTGCAAAAGATAACTGCGTGCTGACAAATCCTTCAGGACAAAGTTTCCTTTGTCATCTGAAGTAGCTCCGCTCACAAATGCCGAATCCGGCAAGGACAGTAGTACCACATTGGCATAAGGCAACGGCTGGCTGTTCTCGTCAATCAATTTTCCGCTGACAGTCTGTGCGGATAAACAGACAGGTAATATAATTCCTGTCAGTGCGAACAAAAATACTTTAATAAACCTCATTGTATATTACTCTTATTGTTTACGGTTACCAATTCCGACCACAAAGTTAGTATATACAACATTAAAGCGTATAAAACGCATATCTACATTTCAGTCTGAGCAAAAATCAACATATTACACTAATACACAACAATTTATCATATATTCTATTCCATAGCCAAAATCTACATTTTCATTTTTCAGAACTCAGCCACCCATCTGTCGAGTGTCATTTCATCCGAAAGACCGCCTCGCAGCGCATCGCTCAGATGCTTCTTCAGGCGGAACTTTTTCTGAGATACGGAAGTCGTATTCACACCGAAGATCTCTGACATCTGTGCGTTGTTAAAACGTAGTTTTATCAGCAAACAGAGATGCAATTCCTGCTTCGTAAGAGTTGGGCATACACCCTGAAGGCGGCTCACGAAGTTGCTGTACGTACTTTCACACATTTGTTCCAGAATCTCCCATTCCCTATCTTTCAGAATACGGCATCTTTCCCTCAGTTCCTTCACCAGTCTGTCATTGTCCACCACATAGTCGGTAAGCACACGTTCACGCTGCTTCAGATAGAGATTTTCTTCCGATAGGTTGCGGAACTTATCTGCCTCCCGTCTGGCTTTATCCAGTTTGGAAGAATAGTCATTAATATGATGTTGAAGAGAGTTTATCTTTTCAGACAGCCTGCCGTTCTCAACCTGAAGGCTGTCTATCTGTTCACGGTATTCATGAAGTTCATCAGAGTTCATTTCCTGACCGGAGAGCTGCTCCTTCAGCTCCTCCATGTAGCGGTTGTTCTGCATGAGCCGTGTCTCGTATTCGTGCAGTTGAAGCATGTAGGCCTGCAGCTGCTCGGACTGTTTGCGGATGGTGGTTTCCTTTCTCACAAGGCGTTTCTGATAGAGGTAAGCTACAACAGCTATAACCACTATCAGGCATATTGTGATGATGAATATCATACGCTGTGCATCTGCCTTCTCCAGCTTCAGACGCTGCTGTTCGGTAATGAGTTTCTGGTGGTCGTACTTCTCCTTGTAGGCGATAATTTCCTTGCCTTTGTCTAAGGACATGACAGAGTCGGTATAGAAAAGAAGTGAATCGCAAAACTCTTTCATGTATATATTAAATTCTGAATCACAAGATAACTGATACAACGTTTTATAGACAGAACGTTTCGTATATACGTTATCGGTTCTTAATGATTTTTTTAAATAATATAAAGCTGAATCTGCCTTAGACAGACATAAATATATTTGTCCTCGCAACAAATAGGTTTGAGAAGAAGGTTGTAACGTTTGTACTACCTCAAGAGATTCATAAAATCTTTTTTGAGCAATATAAACCAAAGCCAATTCTTGCTGTACAACAGCATAAAAATCATTATTCTTTAATTCTAAAGCCAGCTCTGCACTTTGTTCATATATCTGTTCAGCTTTATCCAAATTATTCAATAAGCAATAACATCTTGCTAAATATTGTAAAGAAACCATCTGATAGCGCAAATTCGAATCTTTAACAGAATAATTATATGCACTTTGACAAGCTTCAAACGCATACTCAATAAGATTACGATATAAATATATTCTTCCTAATCCTGACATAACCAGATAGCCCAATTTATAATCATTGGTCTTCTCCATTTCAGTCTTGGCCTCTAAATAAAATCTGATAGACTCTTCAATATTACCAAGATTATAATTCACCCCTCCCATATATAAAGCTGACATAGCCTTTCTACGGGCATTGTTTGTTGGTTTGTAATAATCGTATGCTATCCTCACAAGGGAATCAGAAGAGATTTTCATCACCTGTTTGTACTGCGCCTGTGTCAACAACAGACACCACAGCGCATGATTCTCCTTATCCCTGCGTGCTGAAGGCATCGGCATGGCCTCCAGAATATGAAGCGCACTGTCCGGGTGGTCAAACATCACGGACTCCGCATGAACCAGTTCCGGAAGCGGTGTTTTCTCCTTGCCGTTTCCGCTGCATTGGATATTCAAAAGGGCTACAAAAGCAATCAGAATGTACAGAATATAGTGGGTTATCTTTCTCATTTCACAAAAATTTCCTGCAAAATTAAAAATATTCCAGTACTACACACATCAGTATGCACATTTTGTTAAGGCTAAAGGAAAGGAATAGTTCTGCATGGAGCACTTCTGATTTTCAATTGTAAAAGGAAGATTTATGGCTTATCATGAGTTGAAGACTCCCAAAAATCTTTGTATTTGTAAGTTAATATCAATCTATAATGTTGGTATTGCCTATAATTTGTAATAATCATTTTTATAAGAACATCGAAAGAGTTCTTGCAGAAAATTTCTTAACCTAAAGATAACATGGCGATAACATAAATTCTTGTTCTTTGCGCATACCTTTGCTGTACAAGAAACAAGAAAATAAAGCCTAACTTAAAAATTTAATCATTATGATAGCAGAATTAATAGTTTCAGCAGTAGCATCGGTATCATTGTCAACACCCAAGGTTGTTTATAATGTAGCTTCAGACGAAAAGAAGGTGACAAACATCGAGGCTTACTCGGTAAGTGAAGGTAAATATCTTAAACGTATGTATAAGATAAACTTTATCTATAATGCAAAGGGGGAAGTAACAGACAAGAATACTTATCAGTGGGATGAGAAAAGTTCGGATTATATTCTGAAGGCTACTGAGAAGTTCACCAAATAGCCTCCACAAGGTTTTCTCTCTTAAAAGTTTAACTCTATAATCTCTGATATTCTGTATGTTTCATACTGGATATCAGAGATTTTTTATGGATACACATAATACATTAGATATATATGATATCATCGTCATGATAAACAGCATTATGCTTTACCTGAAATGCCTATCGTCCGGATATTTGATAATATCAAAAATAATAAATTTATTCTCTGAACTCTGATTTGAGCATTTCATCATTATGCTCAATTGTTACCACATTTTTTACAATACACATTCTTATAAGGAATCCAAATAAAATAATAGTCACTATAGCTGTAATAGTAACAATTATTGTTTTTTTGATTAGTTCTTTTATTTTCATGTTACACTATTCCAGAATTCTATATTTGCTTTTATTTCCCGATTGGTTTCGTTTATCATGTACCTGATAAGTTCCGGCACATAACCCGGTTATTTATATTGACAGATTTAATACCGATTCCTCAAAAGTATGATAATCTTTCTTAGTTACAAAACAAAAAATCTGTTTTTTTATTTACCTTTGTATAAGGTACAAAAAGAAT
Organism: Phocaeicola faecicola; assembly: GCF_013618865.1. Classification (GTDB taxonomy): domain Bacteria; phylum Bacteroidota; class Bacteroidia; order Bacteroidales; family Bacteroidaceae; genus Phocaeicola; species Phocaeicola faecicola. Next base: position 38,024 of record NZ_JABSOE010000032.1, on the reverse strand, counting down.
GAGGTTATGAAATTTCCGATTGGTATTCAAAGTTTTGAACGCATCATACAAGAAGGTTATATATATGTGGATAAAACAGATATTATTTATGATCTTACACATAATGGCAGTATCTATTTTCTCAGCCGTCCGCGGCGTTTCGGGAAAAGCCTTCTGGTGTCTACATTGGAAAACTACTACTTAGGACATAAGGAACTGTTTCGTGGACTTGCCATAGAAAGGATGGAAACAGAATGGAACGAGTATCCCGTATTCCATGTGGATTTTAACGCAACAAATTTTACCAATTCCGGAGAATTGGAACAGAAACTTAATTTATACCTTGTGGAATGGGAGCAAAAATATAATTTGCAGGTACGTACCAATGAATTAGGCCTCGGTGACCGCTTTATAAAGATTCTTGAAGCAGCTCATCTTCAGACTGGCCGACGTGCTGTAGTGCTTGTAGATGAATACGACAAACCGATTCTTGATGTGCTGGATGTGGATACCAATCTGGAGGATAAGCATCGCAATATTCTGAAAGCTTTTTATTCCGTGTTTAAGGGAGCAGACAAACACCTGCAGTTCGTACTGCTGACAGGGGTTACCAAGTTCTCTCAGGTAAGTGTATTCAGCGGATTCAATCAACCGAAGGATATAAGCATGGACGTCCGTTATGAAGCACTTTGCGGTATAACCCAGGAGGAGATTGAAAAATATTTTACTGAACCTGTGTCGCAAATGGCTGTTGAATATCAGTGTACACCTGAGGAAATGTATAAACAGCTAAAGAAGCAATACGACGGTTACCATTTCAGCGATAAGCTGACTGACATATATAACCCTTTCAGTCTGTTAAATGCTCTTGATGCCAAACGCATCAAGGATTATTGGTTCAGCACAGGAACTCCTACCTATCTGATTCGTCTGCTCAACCGTTCTCATGAAAGGATGAATGAATTTACCGGGAAGTATTATACTCCCGCTGAATTTATTGACTACAAGGCCGACGTGGAACGTCCTTTGCCTATGATATACCAAAGCGGATATCTTACGATAAAAGCCTACGACAGGGACTTCAATACCTTCCTTCTTGACTTCCCGAATAATGAGGTAAAGGGCGGATTCCTTACAATGGTGGCTTCATCATATCTGCAACCTGCTGAAGAAACTGGCGGGTGGATAAGAAGCCTTGTTATAGCACTGCGAAAAGGAGAAGTAGAGCAGGTACGAGAACTGTTTACCTCTTTCCTCTCCGGCATACCTTACACAATGCGCCGCAGGGAAAACGAGATAGAACGTGAGCGATATTTCCAATATACTTTCTATCTCATCATGCGTCTGGTGAGTGTTTATACCGTCTATGCCGAGAAGGTCCAGAGCCAGGGACGTGTGGACTGCATAGTGGAAACATCGGACTATGTATATATCTTTGAGTTTAAGCTGGACGGTACTGCTGAAGAAGCACTCCGACAGATAGAGGAAAAAGGGTATGCACGTGAATATGGAACCGATAGCCGCAGCGTTTATAAGATTGGAGCTTCCTTTTCATCTGTAACAGGTACAATCAGTGACTGGGCAGTCAATTAAGCCCGGTCTTTCGTTGTCCTTCGCACAAATGAAAGCATACATTTCCTCTTTTCCTGCAAAAATCGGCTTCAACGTTCTATAAGTTTCCATTGCCCGTCAAATCATTGTTTCAGTTTCCTCGGCAGGAAATAAAAGTTGCACATATATGAAACTCAAGTTTCACTTATATGAAACAAAAGTTTCTTCAGCTTGATACTGCAGTTTCTTCTATATGAAACTGCACATGCATTTGCGTGAGGTCCGTAAATCGTCTTTTCAGGGTCAGGGAATTATATCGTCCAGAAAGCATGGCGTATTCATCATGTAACCCGAAACCTGGAAAAAAGTTCCTCTTTGTTCCGTTTGTCTGAAAAAACAATATCTTTGCGGACGCGATTCTTATCTCTCAGCCTTATGAAAGTAAAACATATCCTCGGACTCTCCTTCTGCACTTTGCTGCTGATCATCCTTTTTCAGCAGGCAGGTATGTGGTTTGCCTATCACAACCAGATGCAGAAAGCTGAAGCGGTACTGAGTTCAAGTTTTAAAGAAGCCTTTGTGCTCGTAACGGACGCACAGGAAAACCGTCTGCCTTATGCAGAAGGAACAGTGACGCACATGGTATATGCCCCCGACAGCCTGCACCTGAACGATGAAGACCGCCAGTTTTATTATGCGGAGCAGACTTCGACAATCTTGCAGGATGCATACGGGCAGCCCGAAATCTCGCTTGATTCGCTACGACTGACATTAGGCCATATCCTGGAAAATGAAAGGATGGAGGGAAGCATCTACATCCGCAAACTGGATGCTGCGACGGGACAGACCTTACAGGTTTCTCCTGCCGGAACTATATTGCCCGATCAGGAAGGAATCGGTATAGTAAGTTCTCCCCGCGCCTGCCTGCATCTGAGAAAAGGTATTGCCGTTGAAGCAATCATGGACCAGCATTATTTCAGGCATCCGTCGAACCTGCTGTTCCCGGGACTGACTTTTCTTATCGCCGTTCTGCTGATTGGGGCCATTGCACTGCGCATGCACTTGCTGCAGCACTTGCGGCATGACATTGAGCGTCAGTGCGGGGACTTTTACCGGCTGGCCGAACTGATGGCCCAACCGGTACGGAAGATGGAAGCCTGTCTGCATAATGCCTGCTGGACAGAAGCCCGGCTACAGGCCCGGCAAGTACTGGCTGATACAGAAGCTACGCTGACCCGTGCCAAAGAGGAGAATGCCCGGCTGCGTTCACACCGCTTCGTATGGCTACACCGCCTGTCATGGAGCATGATACCACTGGCATTCGTGCTGCCGGCACTCTGGGGCAGATACATTTATCACGAACAGCAGCAAAGCATGAATCATGAAGTACAGGTATGCTTCGAAGAGGCTTTTGTAGAAGAAAATGACTTGCGCCATATCCGCTCGGTAGATGTGAATCACCTGAAGGGAGTCCGTAAGTCGTTCATCACGGGGGCCACCGAATACTTTCATCACCAGACCGATTCCATGACTTCGGTTTTGTATCGGAAAACAACCGATGAAAACGACAGTGTCATCTATGTAATGACCGTCCCGGTATCTATCAATGGAATCTATGTATCCCGCAAGTCCATGGACCTGAGTGAGGGTATCCGCCTTTACCGTGCCTATGGCACACAGCAACTGATCAATGAACGGCCTGTGGCAGTTCCTCTTGACATGCAGCGCATGGACTCGCTGTTCAGAGCCTCTCTGCTGAAGGCTGGCTTGAACGGACAGAGCGGTATCCGTATGCTGCGACCGGCCACCAGTGAGGTAACCGGACAGGCAGGTGATGTCAGTCTGCAGCAGGCAAGTCTGTTTACATCTCCTTTGCGCCTTACGGAGGATGGTTCTCTCTGTGTACAGGGTATGGTAGCCGGTTCCACCATGCATATCCTTCATTCGGCGTGGTATCTGTTTTTGCCGCTGGGGATGGTCTTTATATTCTGTCTTTTGTGCATCGGACTGCTGTGGCGGGCCTGGAGACAACAACGCAGGCTGGAACAGTTCCGGAAGGATTTCACTTATTCGATGATTCACGACATGAAGTCTCCCCTGCAAACGGTACTGATGGGAACCCAGATGCTGGAAAGTGGCAGACTGGCAGATAAGCCCGAAAAAATCGAAAAGATAAGTCAGGCAATGAACGACGAATGCGCCTGCCTGCTCACCCTTTCGGGGCGTGTGGTCGTACTGACGGAGATAGAGCGGGGAGAGCTGGAACTTCATCCGGTCCGTGTGGCACTGTTGCCGTTGTTCAACGACCTGGTTACGAAGTTCCGGCTGAAAGCATACAAGCCGGTAGAGTTTCAAGTGGAATGTGCTGAGGACCTCTGGGTGACAGCCGATTCCTTCTGCCTGCACGAAGTCCTGTCCAATCTGGTGGACAATGCCCTAAAGTATTCCGGAAAGGAAGTACGTATCCGGCTTTCTGCCAACGTCACAGCAGACGGTATCCTGGAAATAAAAGTCGGCGACAACGGCATAGGTATCCCCCAAAGCCAGCAGATGAAAATATTCAACCGGTTTGAGCGTGTGGCTTCCGGAAGCCGTGCTACCGGAGCCTCGGGCTTTGGACTGGGATTGAACTTTGTCTGGCAGGTGGTGCATCTGCAGGGAGGTTCCATCACCGTGGAAAGTACGGAAGGCAGTGGCAGTGAATTCACCATCTCCCTCCCCCTTTCAATCGGAAAGCTACAGGAAAAGGATATAATTACTACAAGAAAAAAGGCTCCCGTCAAGGAGCCTTTCATTATATTCATACATGCGATAACAGTCGGTTTCAAGCCGGTCAGATTTCGCGGATGTTCCAGCCTTCGGAATACAAGGCCTCTTTCAATTGCAGGAAGCGTTCTGCCTGTACTCCTCGCTCGATGAACTCATTGAACTGTGCCACGTTGAAATCGGCCCAGGTCATTCCTTCGCCCACATACTGGTCGGGCATGACCGACAGATACAACTCGGCAGCCTTCTCGAAATCACCTTCCAGCATCCAGTAATGGGCCCGGTTGCTCCGTACGTCCGGTTCATCCTTAAACCGGTCGGGCAGGCACTGGTAAATCAACTCTGCCGCCTCGTTCTGTTCGGCCAGCAGGGCAGCGTGCAGTCCGGTACGCATGGCAACGATACCCCTGGCCGTAGTGACGAAGGCATCGAATATCTGGATAGACAAAATCTGATTGATGATGAAGATTCTCGGTTCGGGCAGATGTGCACACGCAGCCACGATATGCTCCGTATCCATTTCACCGTTGAACAGGTTTTCAAACAGATTCATGTCAGGCAGTTTCACTGCAGTTCCATTGGCAGGCAGGAAACAGGTCCAGAACAGGTTCCGTTCAGAGATGCGTCCGTTTTTATCCCGGTACAGGATGTGCATCGGACGGTAACTGCATATCGCCATCAGCAGGGCTTCCGCCACTTCAGCCGCATTTCCTTCTTCTGAGAAATCGCAGGACATCGCCTCTCCGACGAAAGGAGAATCCATTCCTTCAATCCGCACAATCTCGTCGTTCGGAATGAAGTGATATTCGTCCGTAATGACTTCGCGTCCCTCTACTCCCCAGGTAAACAGTTCGGTCTTCACCTGAAGGGTTCTTGACTCATAAATATACTGGCATCCGTCCGGTTCGGTGGTAATCCGTGTAAAAGGATAATACAAGGTGCTTTCTTCCAGGCGGTTCTTCATATCCTGATAGGCATCCAGCAGACTTTCCGGCTTATGTACCGGTTTTTCTGCTACGGGCTTTTCCGTACAGACTTTTTCATTTTTACGGACATCCTGTGCGGGTTCCGGTGCTTTCTCTGATTCAGTTTTCAATCCAGCTGCTGACTCAGTCTCCGGTTCGGTCGCTGACTCAGTCACTGATTCTGTTTTCGCTTCAGGCTCCGGTGCGGTTTCAGGTGCTGGTTTCCCCGCAGGTTCCGGTTCAGGTTTCAGTTCAGGCTTCAGTTCAGGGGCTTCTTCCGGAAGTGTCGGAGCGGCAGCCTCAGCCTCTACAGCCGGTTCGGATGCGGTTGCCGGCTCGGATGCAGCGACCGGTTCTTCCGTTTTTTCCACAGGACTGTCTGCCCGTGGCTCTTCTGCCTGCACTTCCGGAGTTTCGTGTACCGGCTGCTGCGCAAGCAGTTCCTGTATTTCCTGCAACTGGGCATTCTGCTCCTGCAGTTCCTGCAGCCGGACATTCAACGCCTGCAGTTCTCCGGCCTGTATCTGGCAAACCTCCTTCCAATGGGCCAGTTCCGATACCTGCTGTTCCAGTTCCGCAAGTCGGGCTACCTGTACCTGCAAGGCCTCCGTACGGGTCTGCTGCTCCTGCAGCAATTCCTGGTCCTTCTTCCATCCGGCAAGCTGCTCATCCAGTTCGCGCTGCTGCTGTGAGAGAAGGGCTTCCTTTTCAGTCAACTGCTTCTCCAGGGCTTCGCACTGCTGAGCTCCCCGGTTATATTTTGCTTCCCAATCCGATAATTCATGCTGCTGCTTTTCCGAGAGTTCCTGAGCCTTTGCCAGTGCATCTTCCATCTGCTTCGATGCTTCCCGGGCCTGAAGCAGTTCCCCGGAAACCTGTCCGTGCTGAGCCGTCATTTTCTCCAGTTCGGCGGAAAGGCGCATACGTTCTTCTTCGAATTCCCCAGCCTGCTGCTGTTCTTCCGTCCATCTGTGCTGCCAGTCTTCCCTCTCCTTTTCCAGAATCTCCTGCAAAGACCGGTATTCCGCTTCCTTACCTTCCAGTTTCTCCTTCAAGGTATCCAGTGCCTCCTGCAGTTCATCGGCCTTCAGCGCCTGCGGCTTCAGGGCTTCGAGTTCAGCAAGCTGGGTTCTTAATACCTCAATCTCAGCCACCTGCTTCTTCAGCACATCCATCTCCTCCAGCTGCAAATGCAGGTCCTGTATGTCCTGCTCCCGCAAACGTAAGGTCTCCTCATTCCGGGCCACTGCCTGCTCTTTCTCTTCCAGCACAGTCTGCAGCTGCTTCAACTCCTTACTCAGACTTTCTTTCTCTGCGACTGTCCGGGCACAGGCTTCCTCACCTTCCTGACATTTCTGCTTCAAGGCATTCAGTGCTTCCGCTGCCTTTCCCGCTGCCGCATTCAGGGCCTCTTCCCGCTTTCTGCTTTCCGTAAGCTGAGACTGACAAGTCTCCTTCTCTTTCTCCAAAAGTGCTGCCTGCTCCTGCAAGGCCTTATGCCTCGCTTCGGCCTCTTCCGCACGCTGACTGCAAGCCACCTTTTCCTCGTCCAGTGCCTGCAGCCGCTGGTTCAGTTCCTCAATCTGCTTTTCCAGTCCTGCAGTGTTTTCCTGTACCTTTTCCAACTGTGCCTGCAGTTCGGCCAGTTCATCCTGCTTCTGCGTACACTGGGTGCGGAAATAAGCCGCTTCCTGTTTCACGAGATTCAAGTCGGAAGACAACTGCCAGTTAGAGACTGACAAGCCTTCCTTTTCTTCAAGCAACTGCTTAATATCCACTCCCGAAAGAGTCTTGATTAAATGCTGAGTAAGTTTATTCATATGTTCAATCCAAGTAAGGAATTAGATCTGTTTCAATATCTAATGTCATAAATTCAATTAAACCGGTTATCTCTCACTTTTGGCTACCGGCCGACTGTTTTTCCAGCAAGCCGTCCGACTAATCAAAAGAGAAACAGCCGGTTAGCCAATTTGCAAAACAAAGTTATGTAATTTCAGTGAAATAAGCTAATAAATCCTTCATTTGGCCTCGAAAGAAGCACTATTTTTACCTGATTCCGGCAGAAGTCTTTTCTCCGTCTACGGTTCCTCCCCCTCTCCGGGCTTTCTACTTCCGGTTGTCCTTGCCACCAGATACATGAAAACGGTCTGCCGCAGTCCGTTCACGGTTGGAACGGAGATACGGCAGACCGTCTGAAAAAGGGTTACTGTTTTCGCGTCAGCTCACCCCCTGTATCCTGTCCAGGATTATTCTTCCGGAGCAAACATCGGATCCCAGGCCGGCAGGCGCACCGGTTTCTGTTTCAGGATATCCAAAACCTTGGCCGGTACATATTTCTTTTCCACTACCAGACGGAACATGTACTCATCAAACCATTCGTCGGTCATGATCAGATGACCTTTATAGCCGGCATCAGCTCCCCAGCTGTTTTCCACCATCCACTTACGGGGCTTGCCGTCCTTGTCCAGATCGACAGCCATCAGGGTCATGGCATGGCTGGAACCGCTGGCAAAGGTCTGGATGCGCTGTTTCTTGTCCATACCGAAGGTAGTTCCCATCAGCGACTCATAATCGAAGTTGTTCAGGTCGAGTGTACCGCGCTTGCTGTCCATGAACTTAGCCACATCGCAAGAGAAGTACATCATGGTGCTGTCCTTGATAGAAGCAATGGCCATCTCCTTGATGTCCTCGATAGGCAGGTTCACATACGTCCAGTTCTTGCCATCGTATATATGGCGGTCGTAATCGATTTCATAACATTTGTAGAACTCCCGGCTCGGGTCGTTCATCAGCATCACGTAGTTGTTGGTCAGGTCATTGCCCAGGAATTCCTGGTAGAACGACTGAGGCGTGTATTCTTTGGTTACTCCGTTGACCGTCCAGGTGAACTTCTCTACCGGACGACCGTAAGCCAGTGCCAGCATGCGGTATACCGTACCCAGCATCTCTGTCTTCTTCTTTTCCAGTGCACCGGCCTTCGCTCCTTTCTGAGCCTCTTCACGCAACTGCAGACCGAATTCTTTCAGTTTCAGTCCCACGAGGCGGCTGATCTGAGAGGTATTCTCACTGCTGAAGGTTTCCGGCATGACACTGGCCGGCACCACTCCGTACTTGCCGATGATGTCGGAGATTCCGGTAAACTGACCGCCGTCGCTCAGCGGGTTGCGGAACAGCCATTCCACCATCTTGTCTTCCATCGGCTTTTCGCGCGTATCAATGATTCCCTGCAGGAAGAGGTTCGCCTTCTCCAGCTGATCGTAGAAGAAACAATAGTTCTGCGAAAATTCCATTTCGCTCAGACCGTATTTCGCCATCATCTGCGCACGCAGCACATTCAGTCCGGTAAACAGCCAGCAACGTCCCGAAGACTTCTGGTCGGTAATGCCGTGTGAAATCACCTTGTGCGAAAAATCGGCATTGAAATTAGCGTAATTTTCGTGATTCTTGGCCAGTACTGCAATACTGGTTCCGGCCATTGCATTATATAATGCCTTTTCCGAAGCTCCCGGCTGATAACTCTCTTTGATCTGTTTCAGCATGTCAGCCGAAATTCCCCCATTCTGAGCCTGTGCGGACAACGTCATTGCCATCAAGCCCACTAAAGCGATGTTTTTCTTCATATTTTCTGTTCTTTAAGTGATTACATAACTCGGGACAGTATTCCCATCCCCCATATACCCGATTCGCCTGCAAATATAGTATTTATATGCCAAACCCTTGTGCACGACCCTTAAAAACTCCACACGATGCGGCATTCTTTACTCAATCGCCGTACAGTCGAGGACGGTCTCCTCCCAGTGGAGCATGGCATTGAACAGACAGATTTTCCGATACTCACCCAAGCGGGCTACGGGTATGTCCTTTTCCCGGATAACCCCTTCTTCCAGCAGACGCCTCCGGCAGGTACCGTTCAGCAGCGGACGGGCCGGCGTATGCCATTCCTTTCCGTTCCAGAGCGCCACATTCGCAATGGAGGTATCCGTCAGCAGACCCTTACGGACAATCAGTACGTCATCGGCCTCCCCCCTTTGGGCAAACAAGGCGTCCAGTGCGGAGCGGTCGGCATATTTGAAACGGTAGTCCACCCCTTCCCCGTCCGTCAGTCTCAGGCGGGTGATCCGGCGCGGCACATAAGGCAGGTACTCCACTTTTTCCACTTCTTTCCCATAAACCAGCCGGCAGCGCGTACGCTCCCGGAAAGGCGTAGGGTCCACCCAGTCGCTTACCCGCCATTCCGTACACGCTCCCCAGCAGCTGCGCCGGGTCTCGTTCATCCGGAGGTCGTGATATGACGCATGGCAGATACGTCCCTCCTCAATCCGTATCGTCTCAATAAACCGGTACATATATTTTCTGTTTCATTTCTTCATATTCACTCCTCGCCTCGCTCCGGAAGGTGACTCCTCCTCCACTCTTGAACCACAGTTGCCCTTGCCCGTCCTGCTCCAGGAAACGTATCAGTACGGCACTGTCCAGGTTTTTCCCGTCGAAGTATCCCATTATCCCGGTATAGAAACCCCGCTCGTAGGTCTCAGCTTCGCGGATAATCTCCACTGTCTTCCGCTTGGGAGCCCCAGTGATGGAGCCTGCCGGCAACAGACGGAAAAAGATGTCTCCCAGGCGGGAAGCATACCCCTCTTCCAGTCTGCCCCGGATTTCCGAACTCATCTGCAGCAAGCGTCCCCGATGGGTCTGCAGTTCATCGAGGTAGCGGTAACGTGTCACTGTCACTTCCGTGGCCACCTGACTCAGGTCGTTCCGTATCAGGTCGGTAATGGTGGCATGCTCCGCTGCTTCCTTTTCATCGTTCAACAGTCGTTCAGCCGCTCCCGGACAGGTCGCATCGATGGTCCCTTTCATGGGATGGGAGTAGATAAACCCGTCTTCGATGCGTACGAAAATCTCGGGAGAGAAAACGGTGAACCGGTCTTTCACCCACAGTTTATAGCGGGCCCGGGCATGCTCGAACACCTGACGCAGCGTCAGGTCAGTATCCACCCGGGTCGTACAGGTCAGATTGGTCAGAAACGAATTGCCTCCATAAATATGGCGGTGGACGATTCCGAACGAACGGGCATAGTCTTCATAAGATTGTGGGAAAGGCTGCCAGCGAAATGTTTCCGGACAGCGGGTCTGACAGACTCCGTCGAAATTCGTCATTCCGGGAAACACGAACAGCAGTTCCTCTGCCGGAAGCTGTTCCGGCTCCTCCACCAGGCATTCCGTCTCATCAAAATTAATCAGAAAAAAGAAAGGCTTTCCGGCAGTTCCCAGCCGGTTCATCCGTCTGGCTGCCTCATCGCGATTATAGAAAGTCAATGATTTCATCCTGTAAAAATTTGGCAGGGCATCCCTGCAGTCGAATAATTTTCAATCTCACATTTCTTTCGTTACCCTGCGTGTCTTGAACGAAAGTACATACACGGTTACTCCCAGGGCAATTCCGCCCATGAGCCCCTTCAGCCACCAGTTGTCAAAGACAAAACAAATGCAGTTGATGGCCGTAATCCACAACAGGGAGACCACCAGTATTTTTACGTGCAAGGGTATGGAACGGTCGTGCAGAAAATTCCGTATATACGGTCCCAGGTACTTATGTCCCAGCAGCCAGCGGTACAGCCGGGGAGAACTGCGGAAGTACAATGCGGCAGCGAGCAGCAGGAAAGGTGTGGTAGGCAGTACCGGAAGAAATATCCCCAGCACGCCCAGTCCCAGTGAAATGGAACCGATTATGATATATATGCATCTCAACATGTTGCAAAGATAGCGGGAAAGAAAATTTCTGCCAAGAGGAAAGTCATCGTAAATTCATAAAAAACTGCTAACTTTGTAGCCGGTATCCGGTCTGTTCCAGGATTTCCGGTCCGTCTGTATCAGAAGGAAGAGGAAAGTTCCGGAGGGGAAACAGGAGACCGACAGAAACAACTTACTGCTGAATTCAAAACACTAATAGATATGCCAACAATTGCCATTAATCAGGAGACCTGCATTCATTGCCTCAAGTGTCTCCGAATCTGTCCTTCCGTTCTCTTCCAGCTGAACGACGACAAGAAAGTAACCGTTGATGCAAAAGACTGTATCAGTTGCGGACAATGTGTGGCGATCTGCCCCACCGCATCCATCGCCCACAGTGATTTTCCGGTAAGCCACATCCACGAGTTCGACCGCAATCACCTGCCGACTCCGGCGCAAGTGGAGCTGCTGATCAACTCACGGCGGTCCAACCGGGCTTTCTCTCAGAAACCCATTCCGCAGGAGGATTTGCTGCGCATCATTGAGGCCGGACACCGTGCTCCTACTGCGACGAATGCACAGGGGGTAAAAATGGTACTGGTCACCAATGAGAAAATCATGAAAGAAATCAGCCGGATTACTATTAATATATTTAATTCGGCAGCCGACAAACTCGAAAATCCCTTGCTGAAGCCGCTGCTCAAGCGCATCATGCCCCAGAACTACGGATACGTTCCTGTCTTCCGCCGTCTCAGGGACGAGTTCGAGCAGGGCAACGACGGAATTTTGCGGGGGGCCAAGGCAGCCATCTTTATCTATACTGACAAGAAAAGCCGTTTTGGCTGTCAGGATTCCAACCTGGCTTACCAGAACGCTTCGCTAATGGCGGAATCCATGGGTATCGCCCAGTTCTATACAGGCTTCATATGCAGTGCTGCCGGTATGGATCATTCAAACAAGATTCAGAAACTGCTGGGTATTGAAGGAACCCTTCACGCCGGAATGGCATTGGGAATTCCTCTTTTCCACTTCGAAAAATACATCGACCGGAAGGAACTCGACCTGAAAATCATTTCCTGATTGACGGATGACGGTGCATTTCCCTGTCACCGGAGCAACTGGGACGGACTCCCTCAAAAGGATAGCAGAGTCAACACCGCAAAGGTGGATGATCTTCCCAAACAGAACTGAAAAGTAAAAATCGGATCGATTAAAACTCAGAAATAAAAATCTCCTGCTTTAGTCTTTATTGATTTCAGTATAAGACTAAAACAGGAGATTTTTTGTTGCAACTAACAGACGACAGGCAAACCTATCTCTGTTTTTCTTTTGCGACAGTTCCTTTCTATCGGACAGCCCTGCATGCCCTCATCCGAAGTTCCGGAAGAACGTCACCTTAGGGCTTTTTATATTCTTCATTACTTAACCATAGCCTTAACCACTTTCTTTCCGGCAGGATTATCCATGTCTTTTCCGAAATACGGAGAATATTTCCCAGCGGGCAGGTCGGAAAGCACAAAGGCATTGCACCGCCGTCCTGCTACCACATTGTCCGTAGCAGCCGTGTTGATGGCCGTTGCCACCATATCCACCAGCAGTCCCAAGCCTCCCATACCCGAAGAAATGGAAGTATCGACCGTAATATGTCCCTCCCGGTTGTAAAGTGTTTCACCGGTCTTTGTGGAGCGCAATACGTACTCGATGGTCACGGAAAGCCTGCCCCCGATATTCGACCGGCTCCAGTCTTTTATGACGGTAAACATGACTGCATCCGCGCCCAGCACCTCCTTGAAGGCAGTGAGACTGCCGTTCAGGAAGAGTTCCGCATCATAGGCACTCTCCTGCTGGAACAGTTCCATCGTCAGATAAGGAGAATATACATAATAGCCTTTCTCGCAAAGAGGCATGTACAGCGTCGTATAGAAGAAATCTTTCGCCTCCACATGCGTCGTATGATTGATCGGCGGCATGATGGCAATCGACAAGGGCTTCTCCTCATACATTTTCGGATACTGCTGACTCAACGTAACCGGAGTCGTACAGGAAGTGAGGCATCCGATCACCACTCCCAGAATCAATAGTAACTTTTTCATTCTTCCAACTGTTTAATGATACGGGAAATGTATTTTTCGGATTCGGGATACCAGTTGATTTCCTCTTTCATCATCCGGATACCCTCTTCCTTCTTACCGGTACGGTAAAGCATATAGCCATATTCCGCATACATACCGGGAGGAGCGACACGGCGGAGACCGTTCTGTTCCCCTATCATTTTCTGGAACTCTTCCAGTACACTCATCTTCAATTCATCCGTCCGTTTCTTGCTGTACTGATACGTTGTCTTTTCATAATCGTGCCAGGAATACAGCGACTCGGATGTCATACACGAAGGCAGCACGGCCATTACAGCCGGCACCCATAACCATTTGAGGATTTTCATGATATCTGACAATTACATTACGGGAGTATAATCTGTTTCACTTCCTGGGACGATACAAAAATCTTCTTCTGATACAGCACCTTTCCGCGATAAGTCACCTTGATGCTTCTGGGACCGGTCTTGATGCCGTACTGCGTACCCTTCCGTTTCGACTTCTTTTCCTTTACCACCTTTGCCGCAAACGGTTCCTGATTGTCGAGGGTGACCATCACGTCTTCGCCGGCCAGTCTGTCAGGGCTGACAAAAAGCAGGTAAGCCATGTCTTCCCTGCCACTCTGCTGAGCTACCGGGGCCTTGCAGGCAGACAGTACCACCGGAAGAGCCAGGACGTACAATAATTTTTTTACCAATCTTTTCATATCCTATCATTTAGATTCTTCAATAATATAATTTCCCATATTATCGGCATTGATCTCTGTCGTACCCGTCACTTCCACAAAGGAATATTCTGTTTCGGGGGTGTCACCGCCGGTAGAGATTACCTTTACCTCACCCACCTTCTTTCCAGGAAGAGGAATCAGAATACCCGTCTGCGGATTCTTTACCTTCCGTCCCTTGCTGAGCACTGAGAATGTCATGCCTTCCTTAATTCCCTGACTTGCACCTCCGGCAATCAGTACCGCATCCGGCTCATAGGCCAGGAAGTAGGTTTTCCAGGGAGCATCCGTACACTTGTTGATGATGTTTTCCACCAGCTGACCGATGGCTTCCGAAATCGCCTTGTCGCTCAGTGTAGCATCGAAACTGGCCTGTCCGCCAAGCCCCATGGTAGTCTTGGTCGTCAGTTCGGCCACTCCCTTTCCTTCATCCGAATAAATAATCAGTCCGGTAGAAGCATCTACCAGGCGGATTGCCACAGCCGCCTCTACCGTCTGTGTCTTTTCGGAAGAAAATACCTTGCTTTTACCGGTATTCTTCCGGCCATACTCGGTAATGGAGCCGATGATCACGTAATCGGCCCTGATGGTCGATGCCGGATTCTCGTTTTTACTGTTTTCTTCCAGGATTGTGGCAAGGTCATTGCGCTCCAGCAACAGGAACTTTCCCGAAGCAGCCAGTTTGGAAGAAAGGATATCCAGGGCCTGCTTGCCCATCGGATCGTTCTCGCGGTCATAAAAAATTCCTTTTGCATATTGGGTTTCATTCGAAAAACGACCGATGGCCACTTTCCGCTTCAACACCATTCCGTCGTCTTGTACCTGCGACGGTGTTTCGACAATCTCCGTTGTTCTTTGTGCCCAAATGCTGCCTGAACATAACAACAGACAGAGGGCAACTGCATGCTTAAAAGTCATCATACGATTCAATAAATATGGTATTCACTTTAATAATCACTCACTCGCTTCATCCCGACTGCGGTCATCCCTCCGGAACTCCCCAGTCAGTCTCCTCAAATATAGCTATTTTTTAAGAAACCCCTCCGGTTCCGGCTTTCTTTTTATTCTTTCCGACGAAAACTACCGGCAGATTCCTACAAAAGACTGTCCCGGTCAGCCTTTCTGCAAAGCCAACCGGGACAATTCCTTATTTATTCCTCATCAATATCCCTCATTCTGGGTCAGTTTCGGATTCTTATCCAATACCTCCTGTCCAAACGGAAAATACCTGTTCTTCTTTTCAAACTTCCGGTCCTCAATCTTCTTGTCGGCTGCAGAAGCATCCTGCTTGATTGTGGCACGGCTCTCCGGATCACTGCCTTTCATGTCTACGGTTCCCACCCTTCTTTCGAGTGTCACGTTCAGTACCTTTTCGGCAAGCATCTTACCGTCGGAAGTCTTCCATCTCAATATGTCTGCACGACGGATACCTTCGCCCGCAAATTCTACGCCACGTTCTCTCCAGATCAGCTCACGCAATGTTTCCTTGCTGTTGTACTTGTTCCGGTCAACCTTCGGCATGCCCACCCGGGTACGTACCTCATCGATTTTTGCATACACATCCTCCGAAGGACCGTTCAGTTCGTTTTCAGCCTCCGCCCAGGTAAGCAGTACCTCCGCATAACGGAACACTATCGGACACGCATTGCTCTTCCAGATATCCGCATACTGAGTAATGGGACCCAGATACTTGTTCCATGTCAGACCGGTTTTCGAAGCATTGTCGGCAGCCGTCATGAAATTGGCATTGGCACTTCCGTCGACTGTTTTATCCAGCGTATTGAAGACCGCCTTCGTACCGTCGGCCTTGATGTAGTCGGCACCCGGATAAATCACTGTCAACGCAAGACGCGGGTCACGGTTCTTGAAAGGATGTGCCGGATCATAGCCCGATCCGCTCTCTGTAATGGTAAGACCGGATTTCATCTCATACGTATCTATCAGCTGATATGTCGGCACAATGGAAGACCAGCCACCGTCACCGTTATTGTACATCTGTCCGATTACCCCCAACGGTTTGGTTGAGTTGATATACTGTACCGCCAGGATAATCTCCTTCGAATCCTGTCCGGCCACCTGGAACAGTCGGGAATACCCATCCGCTCCCTTCTCCAACTCGTACAAGTTACCGTTCTTCTTCGACAAGTCGATGATAGCCTGGGCCTTCTCCTTCGCCACCTGCCAGTCGCCGTAATAAAGCGCCTCTCTCATGCGGATGGCAAGTGCCGCACCCTGAGCAATGCGTCCCCGGGCAGCCGGCTTCTCGCTCAGGTCGGAAGTACACTCATCCAGTTCCGTATGGATAAACTCCCTGATCTGCGCCTCGGTAGCCCGCTCCACCTGAGCCTCCTGGGCACTTCCGTAATTACCGATCTGCGCAACCCCTCCGTACAGCCAGTTCATCTTGAAATACCGGTAAGCCCGGATGACCCTCGCCTGTGCAATCAAGTCCTTTTTCACCTTCTCGTCCGAAAAAGCAATCTTATCAATATTCTCGAGCAACGTATTACACCGTCTGATGATGGTATAATCATAAAAGTTGGTACCCGGATTGGCCTGCGACAGCGTACCGTTGCCAAAGTCCTTGTACCCTTCCCACTGGAAATTATTGTATCCGAAGTCGGAAGCACAGTCCATATACAGCAGTTCCTCCCCTTTTTCCCATCCGTCATAACATCCGATCAGGAACTTCTGTGCATCCTGTTCGGTTTTCCAGGTAGTTTCAGGAGTCAGCGCATCGCTAGGCAAGGTATCCAGAAAGTCACTGCAGGAAGCCATCAGCGTCAGTGCAACTCCTGCAAATATGTATTTTTTCAACGATTTCATGATTCTAAGAGATTTAAGATTAAAAAATTAAAAAGTCACATTTACCCCGAAGGCATGTGTCCGCAACAACGGATAAGAAGAAAGTCTCTGGCTGGTAGCTTCCGGATCGATATTGATCTTCATGCCGTCAATCGTGAACAGGTTTTCTACCGAATAATAGAAACGGATGTTCTCAATGCCCCATCCCGAGGTCAGACTCTTCGGCAGAGTATATCCCAACTGCAGGTTCTTGAGACGCAGGTAACTGGTATTCTGCAACCAGAAAGTAGAAGCCACCTGACGTGAACTGCTCGGCGAATTGGTATCGGTAAAGATACGCGGCATGGAAGCATCCTTGTTGGTCTCTGTCCACGCATCCTTCCAGATGCTTGCCGGATGTCCGGCATCTCCAGAGAAGGCTCCATATACCTCATGCGCATCGAAATACCGGGCCACCTTTGCCGCTCCGTTGAAAGTCAGCGCCAGGTCAATTCCCTTCCATCCGGCATTCAGGTTCAGACCGAATGTATAAACCGGATCAGAACTGTTGGCCAGCACACGGTCCTGACCGTCCAGTTTGCCGTTGCCATCGGTATCCACGTAACGGATGTCACCCGCCTTGAAGTCTCCTCCTCCAAACGGATTGCCATATTTGGCAGTAAACGCATCAGCCTCTTCCTGTGAGTTGAAGAACCCGTCGGCCTGATACAGATAATACGAATTCATGGCATGTCCCAAAGCATTCCGCTGGTTGTAGCCGTTCACCGCATTGATGTAGTCCACTCCGCCCAGTTCCAGGATCTCATTATGGTTGAAAGCGAAATTGGCAGCCGCTCCGAATGTCCAGTCACCAAACTTATCGTTATAAGACAACGTGATTTCAACACCCCGGTTCAGCACCTTGCCCACATTATCCTTATAAGGATCAAGTGCAAACTCCTTCGGCACATCCACATCCATCATAATACCCTTGGTCAAGCGGTTGTAATAATCCACCGAACCCGTAAGACGGTTGTTGAACAACCCGAAGTCGACACCCACTCCCCAGGTAGTCGCCTTTTCCCACGTAATCGTACTCAGGCGGTATGCCTTCTGATAATATCCCGAGTTCAATGCTCCGTCGAAAGGATAAGTCGCTCCGATTTCATACGAATTGATTGCCGGATAGAACGATCCCGAAGCATCACTGTTCAGCGCATCCTGATTACCCAGCATACCCCAGGAACCTCTTACCTTCAGGTTACTGAGCCATCCTCTTGCAGCAGACATAAACTCCTCTTCGCTGATACGCCATGCACCCGAGAACGAAGGGAAATATCCCCAGCGGTTGCCCTTGGCAAAACGCGACGAAGCATCGGCTCTGATATTGGCCTCAAACAAGTATTTTCCGGCATAATCATAGTTCAAGCGCGCGAACCACGAAATCATCGCAAGCTCCCGGTTATAACCCTCATTGGTCTGACTAGCCGCATCCCCCGCATTGATATCAGTCAGGTCATTGTTTGGGAAATCCTTACGGTAGACCTTCATGTACTTGTAATTGTATTTTTCGGTATGCCATCCGGCCAGTCCCTTGATATTGTGACGACCGAAACTCTTGTCATAATTCAACAGCGCATCGTAATTGGTACGGTCCCAGCGATAATACCTTTCATCAAGCGAGTTCGGATCGGAAGCCTTGTTCGGATTATACTGGATGAACTTCTGGAAATACTTATAATGCTGCAGATTGTTCACATACGACCCGGTAAGCGTCAGCACCAGTCCGTCCAGAATGGTATAATCCAAAGACGCACTACCCGTAAAATTGTAATTGTCGCGCGTAACCTTCATGCCCGAATCAAGCCATGCAATAGGGTTACCGTCCGAGATAGTTCCGTAAGTACCGTCCTCATAGCGGTTCACAATCCACGGAGAAATCAGGTTCAGCTGACGGATAATCTGGTCCGAACTTCCTCCGTTATAAGCCGAACTCGCATCGTCGTACTTGTTCTTGATATAGGCAAGATTCATTCTGGCAGACAACCGCTTGCTGATCTTCATGTCGAGATTGGTACGGGCATTGAACTGCTCCCTTCCGGCATTGGGCAGGATACCCGTCTGATTGAGATAACCGAGCGAGCCCATGTACCTTGCATTTTCATTACCACCCGATATGTTCAGGTTATGTCTGTGCTGGATACCTGTCCGGTAAGCCAGTCCGTACCAGTCGGTATTCGGATACATCGGGTCGGTTCCGTCCTTGAATTTCTGTATCTCATCGGGAGTAAACCGGGGCGCCTTTCCTTCACTCTCCAGCGCCTTGTTGTACATATCGGCATACTCGTAGGAACTCAGACGGTCCACTTTCTCCGTCGCATTCTGGAAACTGATGTATCCACTGTACGATACCCGGGGCTTTCCCGTAGCTCCACGCTTGGTGGTAATCAGGATAACCCCGTTGGCAGCCTTCGAACCATAGATGGCCGCCGAAGCCGCATCCTTCAACACCGAGATGCTGGCAATGTCATTCGGGTCTACCGCACTCATGGTTTCCGATTCCACCCCGTCAATAAGAATATACGGAGAAGCCGAGTTCAATGTACCGATACCCCGCACACGGATATTTCCCGCATCCTGTCCCGGCGCACCGTTGGTTCCGGTCACCGTCACTCCCGGCATCAGTCCCTGCAAGCCGCTGCTGACATTCTGAATGGGGCGGTTCTGCAACTGCTCACTGTCGACCGAGGCTACCGATCCCGACAGGTTTGCCTTTTTCTGCGTACCGTAACCCACCACCACTACTTCTTCCAGTGTTTCGGTATCCTCACTGAGCACTACCTTTACCGGGGCAGAAGCACTGGCCGTCACTTCTTTCGAAGTAAAACCGACATACGAAAACACAAGTACCGGATTCGCCGTGGAGGTTCTCAACGTAAAATTACCGTCGAAATCGGTAATCGTACCGTTGCTTGTTCCTTTCTCGATCACATTGACACCTATCAGCGGCGTATTATTCTTATCAAGGACGCTTCCTTTTACGGTATGTTCCGACTGCAACACACTCAGCTGACTACTGTCCATCTTTTCAGATGCCGAAGCTTCGGATAACGAACTCACTGCGATTAACAGACTCAAGGTAACCGGGACAGAGGCCAACAACCTTTGTCTCCAAGGCGATTTCCCGAAGGAAAATGATTTAAAAGGTTCCATAATTTTAGAAGGTTAAAGTTAACAAGCGCTTTAAAAAACGCCGTGTATAATCTAGTTTTTAAAGCTTTTGCAAATCTCACAACACAAACTTATAAAAATTAACAAATCAAATCAAACTTATTACTGTTAAAAAATTCCCCTTCCGAGCATTTTCAATCACTCATCTAATACACTGATTTACAATATGTAAATAATTATCATATCCACTTCCGGATTTGCAGAAGCCTCCCAACTTCCTCCAGGCATACCACCCGTTTTTATAAAATTTCTAACCTCTCAAAAACCGCCGGTACCGAATAATCCCTTAATTCACAAGAAAGAAACGCTTCACTTCCCGACAATATGAAAATGCATGGAACCTCACAAACGCCCCTCCCCAAAAACAGTTTCCTGATCCGGTATCCTCGCTGTTTTCTTTAAAAGTTTTTACCGGACTGTTCTCCAGAAGTTTTTTTCTCAAAAAATTCTTTTTCCCTTTCATTGCAGGCACAAAAATTATCCATAATTTTATGCCATTATAAAAGATGTGTAAACAAAATAAAAATATAGGCATAAATATCTTAATTCATTTCAACTATGAAATTCCACTATCTCTTACTGCTGATTCTTCCTTTCACTTCGTGTACGCAAGAAGAACTTCCCGTAACTGCCGGAAAATCAGACATGGTATTCCCGTCGCTTTCCACGACCTGGGACGAAGGGGTTCCACTTGGCAATGCTACGGTAGGTGCCCTGGTCTGGCAACGCGACTCTGTCCTCCGCTTTTCACTCGACCGGATTGACTTATGGGATCTCCGTCCTACCGACAGCATTTCCGGCCCCAACAACAAGTTCCGCTGGGTAATGGAGCAGGTCAGAAAAGGCGACTACCTGCCGGTACAGAAGAAATTCGACTGGCCTTACGACAGAGAACCTGCTCCTTCCAAAATTCCGGGTGCCGCCCTTGAATTCCATACTACCGGATTTGGAAAAGTAAAGGATGTCCATCTGTACCTCCGCAATGCACTCTGCCGGACGGAATGGAGCAACGGTACTGTACTGAAGACCTTTGTCCATGCTTCCGAACCTATCGGATGGTTTGTTTTCGAAAACCTGCCCGACGCTCCGGCCATCTCCATTGTCCCCCCTCAGTATGAGTCAGAGACAAGTAACGGAACAGAAGACCCCGTAACCGGTCAGGACCTGCGCAGACTGGGCTACCGGCAAGGGAGCATTAAGAAAAAGGAAAACTGTATCACCTATCACCAGCAAGGATGGAACGGTTTCTACTACGACGTCAACGTACGATGGGAAAAGAAAGGACGGAAACTCTATGGAGTATGGAGCGTGACCTCCTCCATGACCGGTCAGAAGGCCTCATCGGAAACCATGGATGCCATGAAGCGAGGAGTATACAGTGATTTTTCGTCGCACAACAGCTATTGGAAGAATTTCTGGAACGCCTCTTCCGTGTCAGTGCCCGACTCCATCATCCAGCGACAGTACGACCAGGAAATATACCGCCTCGGCTCGGTGGCCAGAAAAGACTCCTACCCCATCTCCCTGCAGGCAATATGGACTGCCGACAACGGGAAACTGCCCCCCTGGAAGGGCGATTACCACCACGACCTGAACACCCAGCTCAGCTACTGGCCGGTATACAAAGGCAATCACTTGGAGGAAGGAATGGGTTATCTGAATACCTTATGGAACCAGAGGGAGGTCTACAAGAAATATACCCGGACGTACTTCGAATGTGAGGGAATGAACATTCCGGGAGTATGTACCCTCACCGGTGAGCCGATGGGAGGATGGATACAGTATTCCATGTCACCCACCGTCAGCGCCTGGCTTTCCCAGCATTTCTACCTGCATTGGAAATACAGTGCCGACAAGGAATTCCTCACCGACCGGGCTTATCCGTTTGTGCACGACGTAGCCCTGTTCCTGGAACAGATTACCCTACTCGACTCCAACGGCATACGGAAGCTGCCCATCAGTTCCAGTCCTGAAATCTTCGACAACAGCCTCAATGCCTGGTTCCATACCATGACCAATTACGACCTGGCCCTGATACAGTTTGCCTTCCGCGCAGCCGAGGAGATGGCAGGGGCACTTGGCAAAGACGAAGAGGCAACCCACTGGAAAGAACTGTACGGTCAGTTGCCCGATTACGACCTGGATGCCGACGGAGCCCTGACCTTCGCCAAAGGATTTCCTTATAATGCATCACACCGCCACTTCTCACACGCGATGGCCATCCACCCGTTGGGACTGCTGGATTATTCACAAGGAGAAAAGGCCCGGAAAATCATTGATGCGACCCTCCAGAAACTGAAGGACAACGGTCCCGACTGGTGGTGCGGCTACTCCTATTCCTGGTTTGCCAACATGAGCGCACGTGCCATGAAGGGAGAGGATGCCCGGGATGCCCTCCGCACGTTTGCGGAATGCTTCTGTCTGACCAACGGTTTTCATGCCAACGGCGACCAGAGCCAGTCGGGCAAGTCCAAGTTCACCTACCGCCCGTTTACCCTTGAAGGCAACTTTGCCTTTGCGGCTGCCCTCCAGGAAATGCTGTTGCAGAGCCATACCGGAAAGATACATATTTTCCCAGCCCTGCCGAATGACTGGAAGGACCTGTCTTTCGAAAAACTGAGAGCGGAAGGTGCCTTTATCGTCAGTGCATCGCTCCGGGGAGGCAAACTTGCACACGCAGAAATTATGGCCGAACAGGGAGGCACCCTGCAGGTTATCAATTCATTCGGACCTGAATACCAGCTGAAAATAGGCGACAAGTACCTGCAAGATACGGAGGGCATCTGGAAAGTCACCCTTTCAAAAGGAGAGAAATGTACCATTGAGGCGGTCGGCCAATAACACAAAGCGACAGTAACCTGCCCGATGGCAGTATATAAAAAGGATGGTTGCCGTTACGGAAATCCGTAATTACGCAACCATCCTTTCGTATTTCATAATATATCCATCCGGCAATCCCCGCCCTACTTCACCGGGCAGGGCAACTGCCGTTCTCAGATGAGCACACAATGCTTAAAAATCATTCTTAACCTTTGCAAGCGCTTCTCCATTTACGATAACCCCCTTAGGAGCGTTAGAGAATACCACAATCGGCGTATCCAGTTTGCCCATTGAGTTACCTTCCCAGTCTACCTGTTCGTCAAACAGAAGATACCATCCCATCTGCTTGCCTTTGTAATACGTTTCATTCGTGAACGAACGGCCCGTCATGGTATTTACCGTTGCCGAAAGAGTCGTATATACCACATCCTTTTCGCCCTTCTGGTAGAAGACATAAGAAGTAATCGCTTCTTTCTCGCTGTCAGTCACCCGTTTCTGATATGCAAAGCTGGTAAGATCACTGTTTTCTACCAGTCCCTTATCGGTTCTGGGCAGGAAACGTCCCTCCATCAGATTGGCCACCGTAGTAGAAATATACACCGTCTTGCCCGTCTTCACGTCCTTTGCTTCATACCAGTTGCCTTTCCGGGCAATCAGTTCGTACAAAACCCCTTTTGAAGCCTTTTCCACCACCGCAGCAGTCGTTTCAGGAGCCTGGCGCACGTTAGCCTGAGGCTTCGCAATTACCACAGCAGTTTCAGGAATACGGTATCCCTGCGCACTCAATGAACATGCCATTCCGGAACAAATGGCCAAAAACAATGATAAAATTACTTTTTTCATGATGTATTTATTTAATAACAGAAAAATCATATTCTTTTTATTGCCGGAATCATCTTATCTTTAATGAAATTATCTCATCCTTGGTATTGATCAATCAGTTATCATCGTATGTTCCGCCAGTTTTTCCTTATTATTACGAGTGCAAAGATATGAAAAGTTTGTTACTATGTATACATTTATTACTACTATTTGGTATAATAAATACAGACAAACGGATTTTACCACTTTATCCATACAAGAGAACAATCCGCCCCCAAAATACCTTATTCACAGAATAAATCCAGCAATTACATACAAAAACCCCTCCGAAAGCCGTACATAACTTCCGGAGGGGTTCAACAATTAATTATTACATTTATATTACATCCCTGGTAATTTATGCCCATCTGCATCCTGCCTTGCTGAAGAATCAGATACGAAGGCGCTCATCAGGACCCGTTTTTCAGAAAGTCCATCCCAGGCGGAGATGCGGATCAACGTGGATTCCGTAACTGTTCTGCTTGAATTCATCGTTGGTCTTGTCAGTAATCGTCATGCCCGAAGACGTGTTCCGGTAATCCAGTTCCACCGGTTTGAAATTGGAATGCCTCAGCGAGAAATTAAGTTCCGCACCAATATACAGCCCCTTGTACAGATACATGTCCACACCGGCCAATGCCGCCGCTTTGAAACCGGAGCTGGCACGCACGCCCCCGGCAATGCCCTGCAGATTAAAGCTTCCCGAACCGACCATATCCTTGGTTGCATACGCATTGGTTATGGTAAATTCACTGAGTTCTCCCCCATTCACGAGCTCCCCTGTAGTCTTTGCAAAGCGATGAGTGAAACCCACTTCACCTCCCACATAGAAATCAAAACGGCTTCCGGTATTAAAGTGACGTTCATAACCCAGGCTCACTTCCCAATACCGTGTACGGGCTTTCAGGGATTGCAGCGTAGATCCGAAAGAGTCCTGATCGACTTCCTCCGAGTACGTTTCCGACTGGCCGCTCATGTCCAGATTCAGCCTCAATGCATGCTTCGGATTCAGGAAATAACGCATGCGGAGTCCGTCGATACTGAAGGTAGACCCGTTCTGGTCAAAGGGGTTGACCTGTATTTCCACACCGATGCTTCCGGCTTCCGGAGCCGTCCAACGCTGCTGGGCATTGATTTCACCACACTTCCACATACCCAGCAAAACTGCTACTGCTGTAACGATTTTCTTCATAATTATATAGTTAAGATTTTCTCAAAATTAGAAAAAAAATAAATGCGGACAACGATTCACCGCCGGAATTTCTTCTTTTACTTCCTCGATACTGCCCGCGACCGCCCCGTTCCCAGACACAGGAACAAGACTACCGGAGAATTAAACCTCCTGTACCAGTTCGTGACTGTCTTCATTTTTCGTATATTTGCACCTTGAACAGAATGACCAACCGGCAGCGGAATCCGTCAGACCGGCAGCCGGCCACCTTCGACTAATCCCTTATGAACATGACAAGCACGGAAATGGAAAATATCAGAAAAAGTATCAAACGGCACTATCCCGTCAGTGATGCATCCATCGCCCAGCTCTGTGCGCATTTCAAGGTCCATCATTTTCCGGCCAGACACCTGATCATCCGAGGAGGTATCATCGACCGGAATGTCTATTTCATCGAAAAAGGACTGACCCGTTCGTATTGCCTGGTCAACGGCAACGAACATACCACCTGGTTTTCCAAGGAAGGCGACATTACATTCGGACTGCTGTGCCTGTACCATAACCGGGCAGGATTTGAATACGTCGAGACCGTAGAGCCCACCCTTGCCTACTCCATTCCCATCCACTGCCTCAACCACTTGTATCAGACAAACATCGAGATAGCCAACTGGGGAAGAGTGGTGCATCAGGAGTGCCTGCTCTCGCTGCAGTGCATCCGCATCGACAATCTCACCATGACTGCCAAAGAAAGGTATCAGGCGCTGCTGCAGACTTTTCCGGATATCTGCCAGAGGGTCAACCTGGGATACATCGCTTCCTTTCTGGGCATATCCCTCTCTACCTTAAGCCGGATCAGGGCCGAGAAATAGCCTGCCTTTTTTGCCATAAGTCAAAAAATAAGAATTATTTTACGTCTACTTTTGCAGCAAAAAAGTATGAAAACACCGTCAACTGAAACAAACAGGCAACGCATCGTATGGCTCGATGCGGTGAAGGTCATTGCCATTTTCATGATGATTGCGGTCCATTGTACCGACAACGTAACCCCGGCCGAGCGTTCGGCACCGTGGTACAACCTGTGGGGAAGTTTCTACGGCTCCTTCATGCGTCCGGCCATTCCGCTGTTCGTGATGGTCACCGGAGCCCTGCTCCTGCCGGTCAGGACAACCACTCCCGCATTCTACAAGAAGCGCCTTCTGAGGGTCATGGTTCCGTTTCTCATCTGGTCGGTAGCCTACAATCTTTTCCCCTGACTTACCGGCGTACTGGGATTTCCGCCGGCCGTAATCAATGATTTCTTTGCCTGGGCCGAGCCCGACCAGTCTTTGGGAAGCGCCTTGCACCATATCCTGCTGATTCCCTTCAACTTCTCTCCGTTCGCCATACAGATGTGGTATGTGTACCTCCTCATCGGACTCTATCTGTACCTGCCAGTTTTCTCGGCATGGGTGAAGCAGGCTTCCGACAAGGAGCAGCAGTTCTTCCTCGGACTGTGGTTCATCTCTCTCTTCATTCCTTACCTGAGAGAATACCTTACCAGGGACCTATGGGGAACCTGTTCCTGGAATGAATTCGGACTCCTGTATTATTTTGCAGGATTCAACGGTTATCTGCTGTTAGGATACTACCTGTTCAATCACCCTCAGCTTTTCAGCTGGAAGACACTCGCCATAGGAGGAATACCTTTATTTATTGCCGGCTACTGCATCACCTTCTTCGGGTTCAAGTCGGTTACGGCTGTCCCCGGACAACCGGTGGAACTGGTGGAACTGTTTTTCACCTACTGTACGCCTAACGTACTGATAATGTCCCTTCCCATCTTCCTGGCAGTACAGAAACTGCCCCTCACACCGGCGGCAGTCGCAAAGCCCATCACGAGCCTGTCGACCTGCACTTTCGGTATCTGGATGTCGCACTACCTGTTCCTGGGGCCCTGCTACATGCTGATGGAACACCTTCCTGTCCACACCATGCTGAAGTTGATCGTGTGTACCCTCCTGCTGCTGACCGTCACCTGGGGCTTCGTCCACCTGGTCAGAAAATCAGGACAGTGGGGCAAATGGATAATGGGCTGATCCGAATACCGGTTCCGCCCTCACAGACCCGGACAGCGAAAGCCCGGGCCGCTCTTGTCATTTTGACATTTTGCATATTGGGGGATGCAGGAATCATTTCTTTGCATCCCCTTCTCCGATCGTTCTCCATTTTTCAATTCTCAACAAGGATACAGGAATATTTGTCATTGTATTTCAATAACATACGCTCATTTTCCGTATTCAGGAGCCAACGCATTCCAGCAATAAAAGCGGCGTAACGGCCCGTTTCTTTCACGAAATATCCGGCCATTTCCGTCTTTTGGGCATTCCATCACGAGAGAATCTTTCACACACCTAATAAGTTGACAACTTTCCTCGCCGGCTTTTTCCGAAAGCCCGCGGTCTTTTCACCGGAAGATGCTTTTAAATGGCCTCATCCATCCTTATGTTTTTTCCAAAACCGCTATTTAAATTGCATTTTTATGCAGAATCATTTTCCATTCCACCACTTTCAAAGAAAAGGCCCGTAAGCAGAACGCCTAATTATCATATCAAAAAGAAAGGAAAATAACCGATGAAACTTCATAAAGTCAAACGTAGAGAAACCACGAAAAGTGTTCCAAAACTCCAGTTCAAGATGGCAATATTAAATTTCGACCATGATATGCAACATAAATCTTCAACAAAACCCAATAAAATAAGCCAGTATATATTCCTCGAGAACGCACAAAAATGAAAAACAGGACAAAAATATGAAAAAAGAACCTTGTGTATCCGCCGGGAAAGGTGTTACTTTGCAAGTTGGATAAAAATTATTAAACCTAACTCTTATTTAAAGAAAATCAATTAGATGAAACAAAAACATTTTGTCATCTGGAGCTTTTTGACAATGCTGTTTGCCCTTTCCTCCTGTACACAGGAGTCGTATACAGGTGAAGGAGACAGCGGCAGCTTTCAGCTCTCACTTGCCACACGCTATGAAGTAATAGCGGGTGATCCGAATCTCCAGCAAGATGCTGCAGAACAGACAGAGACAGACGTCAACCTGTTTTCCGTAGCCATTTCCAAGGGAGAAGAAACATTGTACAGTTGGAATACTTACCGTGAAATGCAGGAGGCGGGCGCACCGGAACTTCGCCCTTCCACTTATACCGTCAAGGCATGGCACGGAGACATTAACCAGGAAGGCTTCGATGCTCCCTGCTATGCAGGAAGTTCGGAACTGGTTATCCGCAAGGGAGAAACCACTCCGGTTGCGGTGACCTGCTACCTCTCGAATGCCAAACTGCAGGTTGCATATACCGAAAACTTCAAGAAGTATTTTGAGACCTACTCGGCACAGGTGGCATCCTCGCTGGGAAATACGGTGGAATACGTGCAGGACGAGACCCGCTTCGCCTATTTCAAGCCGGGAACGCTGACCGTAAAGGCGAAGGTCAGAAAGGCCGGACAGGCCAGTGAGTCGGTCTATGAAGTCAAGACCATTCAGGCCGAAGCCCAGCACGCATACGTGCTGACCCTGGATGTGGATGCCGGTTCGGCAACCATGACGGTGACCTTCTCGGAAGACCGTCTCCATCCGGATGAAGAGAAAGTCTTCGACGTTTCGGATGCGGCACTGAACGCACCGGTTCCGTATTTCAAGACCACCGGTTTCACCGACGGAGAAACCCTGAGCATGCCCGAAGGAAACGTCGGTCAGGAGGTTTCGGCTTACCTGAACGCCGTTGCCCATATCGCATCGTGCCGGCTGAGTACGACATCGGCTTACCTGACCGGAAGAGGATGGCCGGCCGACATCGACCTGACACAACCGGGAGCTGCGGAAGAAACCCTGAAAGAGTTCCGTCTGGAAACCCGGGGACTGACAGGCAACAAAGACCAGATGGCATGGATCAACTTTACGCGCCTGCTGGCTGCCATTCCTGCATCGGCCGGAGAGACGCATGAGTTTACGCTCAGTGCCACCGACCTGTATGGAAAGACTTCCGAGAAACCGCTGAAACTGCAGGTAACGATGACCAGCGACGGAGAACTCCAGTTGTCTGCCTCGGAAGAAAAGGCAGGCTTCCTGTCGCATGTCTGCAAGGTAAAAGCCACTTTCCAGTCGAGCTACCCGGGCTTCAAGGGCGATCCGGAGAACATCCGGGTATATCTGGATGAGAACAAGCAGACCGAGCTGAAATGCATCCACAGCGAAGCTCTCAACGACAAGGAATTCGTCCTGACACTGGAAGCCCCCGAAAGTGTGAAGTTCCTGGAACCGTTCACTCTGTCGGGAGAATACCTGGGTCAGACACCGCAGAGCGCCCCGATACCGGTGGAATACGGAGTACTGGTCATGCACGAAGGAGAAGTCTGGGCCAGAAAGACCTTCGTACACCTGTTCAACGCCAGCACCGATGAAGTCAACCTGCAATACCTGCCGTCGGGAGGTACCTGGACCGATTTTACCGAGGTGACACAAAAAGCGGAATACCAGCCTCAGGTGGGCACACTGCTGCAGGCAAAGGGTCTGAAGGAAAATCAGGATTACCGCATCCGGGCTGTCTGGAGAAACGCAGCCGGAAAACCGAGCAACGAATGTGAGATACATACGGAAAATGCCATGCAGATCCCGAACTCCGACTTTGAGCAGTGGTATGATGAAGAGGTATGGTATAAAACCATCTTTTTATCAGGAGGAGAACATATCTATTCGTTCTATCCGTATGCTTCGTCTGGAGAAAAATGGTGGAGTACGCTGAACGACATGACTACCCTGGAACGCTCTGGAGTAGCTTCGTGGTATTACTGTGCCTACCCGGGTACGATGCCGACCAACGCTTCGAACCTGCACACGGCTGCCTGGCACTGGAACAAGTACGGAAAGACCTCACTGACAGAAGGCAGTCACGGCGGAAACACAGCCATGGAAATTGCGACGGTGGGCTACGGAAGCAACAACTGGTCGGCAGTTTCACAAAACACCGAGTACCGCAGTGCAGGACAGCTGTTCATCGGAAGCTTCGACCGGAGCAGCCAGAAGCAGACCTTAGGACATGCCTTCGAATGCCGTCCGGAACAGGTGGACTTTTATTACAAGTTCTATTCATACAACAAGGAAACGACACAGGCCTATGCCATTGTATACGATGCTTCCCAGCAGGAAATCGGTAAAGGAGTGCTGAAAATCACCGAACCGGTCAACGAATATCAGAAAGGAAGCATCCGGATTGAATATTCCAACGAAACCGTACGGGCAGCTTCCATTGTCATCATGTTCCAGTCTACCGATGCCGCACAACCGGCCACACAGACATTACAGGGTTCGAAAGGGGCCTGGAACGCCGGATACGGTGACTCCCGTCACATCGGAAGCATACTTACCGTGGATGATGTAGAGCTTATTTATGAATAACCGTGAAAATAGAAAATGCAAGATATGAAAAAGTTACATTTATTATCGATTATCCTGCTGGCGGGACTTTGGATGCTGGCAGCGTGTCACAATGAAAAGATAGATTACTCCATCAACCAGTCGGGACAGGTAGACCTGGCTTCGATTGTACTTGACCCTCAGACCGAACCGGTGGTATCGGTATCGCGGGTTACTGCCGAGAAGGGAAGTTTCATCGTGGGTATCTATACGGAACAGGACGAACGGGTACAGGAATGGACATACAGCGAAATGCCGGACGTATTTACGCTGAAGGTCGGAAAATACCGCATCAAGGCACATGCCCCGCAGACAGAGGGAGCGGCTTTCGATACACCGTACTGCGCGGGAGAGTCGGGACTGTTTGAAATCACCAAGGACAACCTGACCAAGGTGGGTGAAGTCAAGTGTACGTTGCAGAATATCAAGGTGACCCTGAAATACAGCGATGCCCTGAAGGCACAGCTGGGAGAAAGTTTCCGGGCAACGGTTTCTGTAGGCCAGGAACGTCTGGAATATACCCGCGATGAGACCCGTTCCGGATTCTTCCACGGACAGGCCGGTGAGAACACCGTTGACGTGGTACTCAGCGGAGAGATTGAAGGGGCCGAAATCGAACCCATCCATAAGTCGTATTCGGGACTGGCACTGGGAACAGAACTGGTGCTGACCCTCAACTGGCAGGGAGTTAACGGCGACCCGGGTACGGGAGGCAGCGTCAGCACTCCGGACAACGGCATTGCGATAAGCGGCGAATGTGTCACCGTGAATGAAAGTGCGGACATCCTGCCCGACGAAGATGAAATCCTGGATTTCGGCGATCCGAAGATTGAAGGAGAAGGCTTCGACATCAGTCAGCCGGTAACCGACCTGAACCAGCCGGTAGTGGTGCTGCTGAGCGCACCCGAAGGCATTGCCCACGTATGGGTACAGATTACTTCCGACAACGAAAGTTTTGCGGGAGTGGTAGCGGAAATGTTCGGAACCGAACCGTTCGACCTGGCTTATCCGGGCGGCCTGAAGGAGACCCTGAAAGGATTGCAGCTTCCGGTAGAAGAAGAAGTAATCAACCAGCAGCTGGTACGCTTCGACGTATCGCAGTTCATTCCGCTGCTGAAGGGAGAATTTGCGGGAATGCACCGCTTCAACCTGACCGTAGAGGATACTACCGGAAAGCAGGTGAAAGCTACTTTGTCGGTAGACAGTCGCAACGCACAGTAATGTAAAGTATGGAAATGAAAAGAATCTATCAGATAATAGGATTATGCATCGGCATGGGACTCTTCAGTTCCTGCCGGCAGGAGGAGCGCTCGCTGTACGAAGGCGAAGGACTGCTGCTTCTGGGCATGGAGGTGTCGGAGCAGGTGGATGTGGTGTCGCGTGCTGCATCGGCTGCGGAAGACAACCAGGACGAACTGAAGGCAAAATGTAAGGTGCGCATTTATGAGGGCGACAAGCTGGTGCGCAAATATGCCGGATGGAACAATGTGCCGGCCGAAGGAATCACGCTGGCATCTCGTCCTTACCGGGTACGGATTACTTCGGGTGACTCGGTGGCGGCCTCTTTCGACCGCAAGTTTTACGAAGGCAACCAGGAGTTTGAAATCCGGAAAGGTGCGACAACGAAGGTAGATGTGATCTGCTACATTGCCAACGCACTGGTACAGGTCAACTTCGACAAGAGTCTCACGGACTACCTGACGGAAGGAAAGGTGGAAGTGAGCGTAGAGGATGCGGAAGGTACACTGGCTTTCCCGTATCCGGAAGCGGAGGGCGGACAGCCTACGGGATACTATACCTTCCCTGCAGGCAAGGAATACCTGACCTGTAAGTTTACGGCTACTACCAAAAGCGGGGAAAAGATTGAACAGACCGACCGTATCGAGGGAGCCAAGACTTCTACCTTGTATAAACTGACTTATCGCCATACGGACGGTGAGACACCGGAACGTCCGGAGGAAGGTGGAGGTTTCTTCGACCTGGTGATCGATGAGACCCCGCTGCATACACAGGACGAAGAGGTGGTTATCTACCAGCGTCCGGTCATCAGCATGCAGCACAACGGAGAGACCGTTTCTACGGATGCTCCCTGGCTGATCGAGGTGAACGAGCAGAACGTACGGCCGCAGGTTACCGTCAAGGCCTCTTCTCCCCTGCAGCAGGTGAATGTGGGAGGTACACTGTTCGGTTTTCTGGGAGGAAGTACGGTCGACCTGATGCAGGAAGACGTACGTCAGCAGTTTGCTGCCCAGGGCATCGCCGTCAGCCTGCCACAGGAAAGACAAATGACCATCGACTTCCAGGAGTACCTGTACAGTGCGGGACTGCTGGCAGCAGAGGGCAACTATGAGATGGCGTTCGACGTGCGCGACCAGCAGGGAAAGCAGCGTGCCTCGACCTGGGCACTGAGCATATCGAACTCCAACGTTCAGACTTTGCCGATTCCTTATCCGTACCTTATCTGGGCCGACAGGGCTACACTGTACGGGGAAATCATCGAAGGACGCCAGGCAGAGGGTCCTTTCTATTTCCGTTACCGCAAGAAAGGAAGCGATGAGAACTGGAGCGAGAATGTCGAAGGCAGTCAGCAGCCGGACAGCCGCCTGATTCTCTCACCCGAAATCAAGGGACTGACACCGGGAACGACCTACGAATATCAGTTGCTGGAGGGTGAGAAACCGTCGAGCATCGTTTGTGAATTTACGACAGAAGCCGCTGTCCAGTTGCCGAACTACAGTTTCGAAAACTGGTCGGGAGGGGTACCCAAGCTGATTCACGGCAGTGGAGAAAGCATGTTCTGGGATTCCGGTAACCACGGTACACAGAAAGTGAGTGCGAATGTGACCGAGCCCGATTCGTCAGTCAAGCACAGCGGCAACTACTCGGCACGGTTGAAGTCAATGTACGCCAGCATGCTCGGAATCGGACAGTTTGCTGCAGGCAACATGTTCATCGGACAATACCTGGATACCCAGATGAGCGGACTTACCGGAAACGGAGTCCTCGGCTTGGGACGTCCGTTCACCGCCCGCCCGCTGGCACTGCGCGGATACATCCGGTACATCAGCGGTACGGTGGACAAGGGAGGTGACCGCATCGCCAACGGAAAACAGGACGAAGGTATCATCTACATGGCACTGACCGACGGTGAAGGAGAGTCTTACAACGGCACCAACTGGTCGTTCATCATCCGTACCAAGGACCAGCATTTCTTCAGCAAGGACGAAGCCAACGTCATTGCCTACGGAGAAAAGGTTTGGACAGCCAATACTGAGGGAGAAGGCATGGTAGCGTTTGAAATCCGCTTCAACTACGAAGAAAAAGCAGACGGAAAGACGCGTATCCCGAACCGACTGCTGCTGGTGGCAGCCGCCAGCCGTTACGGCGATTATTTCCAGGGAAGTACTCAGAGCGTCATGTGGCTCGACGACCTGGAACTGGTTTACGAAGAAAGGGAGTTATCATCTAATTAATCGAAGGAGTAGTGAAAAAAATTATCACCCTGTTCTGTTTCTTATGCGTGTTCCTGACAATGGGCGCACAGAACAAAAAACTGAAAATAGCAGACAACGTGTTTGTTCCGAAAGGCCAGTGGATTGTGGGAAGCTCGGTATCCTATTCGGAGCATACGGAGAATAATTACCAGTTTCTGGTAATCGACAAGTTCAATGCCGACGGATATACCTTCAAGGTCAGTCCGCTGCTGGTCTACGGGGTTAAGGACAACCTGGGTATGGGTGGACGTTTCTCGTACGGACGTACCCTGACACGGTTCAACGGACTGAACCTGGGACTGGGAGATGACCTGACGGTGTCACTCGACGATACCTATGAGCTGAGTCATTCGTACAGCGTCATGGCGGTCATGCGCAACTATATCAACCTGGGAAGCAGCAAGCGTTTTGCATTGTTTGCAGAGACTCAGCTGCAGTTCGGTGGCAGCCAGTCGAAACTGGTGACCCGCTCGGGCGATGAACTGACCGGAACCTATTCGAAGTCCGTCGACCTGGGTATCGGTGTTTCTCCGGGTATCGTTGCTTTCGTCAACAACTATACGGCGGTGGAAGTCAGTGTGGGAGTATTGGGTATCGAATACGGAAAGGTGCACCAGACCAGAGACCAGATTTATTCCAGTGACCGCACTACAAACGTAGCTAACTTTCGTATTAACCTGTTTTCCATTGGCTTGGGAATCGCTTTTTATTTGTAGCCTATGAAATTATTCATCAAGATACTGGGGGTCATCGCACTGCTGGCAAGCGTACAGGCGGGACATGCCCAGGAGCGTGATACCATTGTGGTACACGATACCATTTACATTGAGAAGCCTAAGAAGAAGGCGGACATTGTGGAATCGACCGATCTGGTCCGGCTGAAGCCTTTCGGACGGTACGACCGCGGAATCGTCAACTATAAGTTCCTGCCTAAGGGAAAATGGGTGGGCGGTCTGACTTTCTCGTATATTACTTTCGACAGCAAGGAGAGCAGTATCCTGTATTCGCTGCTGGGAAACATCAATGCCAACTTTGCGGTGAAGGCCATCAATCCTTACATCGGATATTCCCTGAAGGATAACATGGTAATCGGTGCGAAGTTCGGTTACAACCACCTGCTGGGAGACCTGGGAAACATCGACCTTGACCTGGGAAGCGACATGAGCTTCAGCATCGGGGACATGAGGTATACCGAGGACCTGTATTCGTTCGGTGTGTTCCACCGTTCGTACGTGGGACTGGATGCCGGGGGTATCTTCGGTCTGTTCAATGAGACGTCGCTGACGTACAAGCACGGAACGTCTTCTTATTCGACCGACAGGGAAAGCAATGCGCCGAAGCACACTGAAACGACCATCAACGAGCTGCACCTGGGTATCAACCCCGGTATCGCTGTCTATATTACACCGAATGTGTGCGCCGAGATGTCGTTCGGAGTGGCGGGATTCAAGTACCGGAACGAGAAGCAGCAGAATGAACTGGGTGAAGAGGGCTCGCGCTCGACCAGCGGGGCCAACTTCAAGATCAACATTCTGAATATAAACATTGGTATCACTTTATGTCTGTAGGCCATGATGAGAAATGTATTTTGCAAGATAAGTTTACTGGCCGTGCTCCTGGGTGTGAGCAGCGGCTGCATCAAGAACGATATTCCTTATGCTACCGTACCGCTTTCGGTTACGTCACTGAAGGTCAGCGGTCAGACCGGTGAGTCGGTGATTTCGGAAAAGGACCGCACGGTGACCGTTACACTGGAAGAGACTGCCAATCCGAAGAAGGTGAAGGTGGAAGCCCTGACTTACACGGAGAACGCCTCGTCGACCCTGCAGGTCAATCAGGTCATCGACCTGACGCAGGACTATGCGTTTACGCTGTCGCTTTATCAGGATTTTGTATGGAAAATCATCCGCAACCAACCGATCGAACGTCGGGCTACGGTGACCAACCAGGTGGGAAATGCGGTGTTCAATGAGAACGAGCGTGCGGCCATCATGTATATTACCAAGAGTGCGAGCCTGAAGGAGGTGAAACTGCTCGACCTGAAACTGGGACCTGTAGGAGCCGCCATGAACGGAGTGACGGAAGGAGTTCCTCCGGTAGAGTGGAAACAGTACAGCAACTATGCGGCTGCCACGGTACGGGTGACATACAGTGATTTCCTGGATGAGGAATGGACGCTGAAGGTGTACCACAGTGAGAGCGACGTGATGACTGTCGGGGCTGATGGCTGGGTGAATGTGGCCTGGCTGTACGGTTCGGGAATGGCCGGCAAGGAATGCGGTTTCGAATACAAGGAGGCCTCAGCCGGAGAATGGACGGTGGTGGACGAGAAATACATCACTTTCGACGGAGGTAATTTCCATGCACGTGTGCCTCACCTGAAACCGGGCACGACTTACGAGTGCCGGGCTTATTCGGGCGACCAGAAGGCTGAGAGCGTATCGTTCTCCACTACCACGGAAGGATATATTCCGAACATGAGTTTTGAGGATTGGCACAAGGACGGCAAGGTGCTTTGTCCATGGGCTCAGGATGGCAGCATGTTCTGGGATTCGGGCAACCACGGAAGCAATACGCTGGGAGAAAACAACATTACCCAGAATACGGATGAGGTCCGTCCGGGAGCTCAGGCCGGCAGTCAGGCAGCCAAACTGGCATCGACAAGTATTGTGGGAGTATTTGCTTCGGGCAACCTCTTCGTGGGTGAGTATAAGTCGACAAAGGGCATGAACGGTATCCTCGGATTCGGAAGGGAATTCAAGTCGTACCCTACCCGACTGAAAGGATGGTTCAAGTACCAGACACAGAACATCAGTCACACGGACCCGGGATTTGAATACCTGAAGAACCGCCCGGATACCTGTATCGTGTGGGTGGCCCTGGGCGACTGGGAGCTGACGACTTCTGCTTCGGGCGAAAGAACGGCGGTGGAAATCGTGACTTCAAAAGGTAAACCGGAGAAAGGTACGTATTTCGACAAGAAAGATCCGCACATCATTGCGTATGGAGAAATGACCTGCGGAAAGACAACGGAGGGATATCAGGAGTTTACGGTGGAACTGGATTACCGGGCTACCGACAGAAAACCGACCTCACTGCTGATTGTCTGCTCGGCCAGCAAGTATGGAGATTATTTCACCGGTGCGGCAGGAGCGACGATGTGGGTAGATGACTTCAGTCTGGAATATGACTACAACGACTGAGAGGGTGCTGCGGCTGTGAATGACAGGCTCAGCCGCCACGCCTCTCAGGGAAAATAAATAAGTGAAAGAGCCAGGGCAGGCTTCCACCGGCAGGTGTGAAAGCGTTGCCCTGACTCTTTTTATGGCAAACAAGCAGCACCGGTTATGCCTTCTTCTTGCGGGAAACCGTTGCTTTCGGCAGCCGCATCTCCCGGATCCGCTGCTTGGTAGCTGCATCCACCCGATAGGATTCCAAGATTTTCTGCAGCGTTTTACGATAGGTGAAATCGTCCAGATGATGCTCTCCCTGCAGGTAGGCCATCGTCTGTTCCGGGAATTTCACAAAGCAGACCGACAGTGCCCAGGCAACGGCCATGCGCACATAGTAGCCTTCGTGACGGATAGAGTCGTACTCATGAAGCAGCAAAGGCAGGTGTGCCTCGTCGATGAAGTAGCGGAGGGTCATCACCACCCCGAAACGGAGGGTATATTCGTCTTCGGTATGCATCCAGTGAAGCAGGTATTGCCAGAGACGCTCACGATGGGCGGAAAGGAACTTCTCTCCTCCCCCGAAGGTAAAGGTGTCGCAGACCGACCAGCTGTTGATGATCCGGACAAAACGGGTCACCCGGTTCAGGTAGACCTCGATATCGGCATCGGGACGGATAGCCCCCAATACCATTCCCTGCAGCATCCGTTCTTCCATATAAAAAGCATCGGCACTGAAGAGGTAGTTTTCCCAGTCGCCCTTGGCGATGCGGGAAGCCAGCCGGCGCAACTGCGGCAGACGGATTCCAAGCACGTGTTCCACTCCGGGATGCAGTGATTCCGTAAAAGCTTTGTTTCCCTGGGCTTCCATAGCCAGCAAATGCTCCTTGACGGTGAGTCCGTCAATACGGTATTCATCCATAACTTTCTTTTTTTGATTGACAGCGGCAAAGATAGCAATAATCAGAAACGGATTTTCTTCAATCAGCGGAAAAACGTACGAAAAGGAGACGGAAGAAAATTTCTTTATTTCTGTTAATAAGGGGCGGTTTGAAAAAACGGTGAAGGAAAGGTCTAAAATATATGTTACCTTTGCAAGTAAATGTGCGACAAGAAGTCGTACAAGTAATTGTTCAGCATGATGTCTGAACCTGTTGTTCCGTCAACAGTAGCCTAAAGAGGCGTGCTTTACGAGTAATTGTTTGGTGCGAAGCCCTCTTGACAATAT
>NZ_JABSOE010000031.1 GCF_013618865.1 Phocaeicola faecicola | reverse complement strand
CAGTTTGAAAGGATAAAATCTTCAAAACTAAGCTTATAAACTTCTCTCTTTAGAAAAATTCGAATGAATCCAATCTGAGATGAAACAATAGAGGCCATCTCAAGTTTATTTTGAGACAGCCTCTTTTAGGTTATAGGTTTTTAATCCATGTTTTCAGATAGATGCGATTGAAATCCCATCTTGTATCTGGTTGTTTTTTCATCTCGTATTTGAATACGATGACGATGGATTATTTACCATCCAGACGTTCGTTTTCTGCCCACTGAGTATTACCCTTAGACACAGCGTTATTACCATGGCCTGTCCAGTCTTTAAATTCATTTCCTGAACCTTCGTTCATCTTCCAGTATGCTTCCAGGCCATCTGTTGTCGGATCTACAGAATACATGTTTTCCTTGATCTGAGTCTGTGAACGAGGTATAGTCCAGAATCTGACTTCAGCTACTTTGGCATTGGCTTTCAGGTAATCGGTGTTTCCGAACTGGAACTTGTCTTTGCTCAAGTTGGTTACTTTACCGGTTACAGCCAGCTGGTTGTCCAATTCGCCGTTGATATACATATAGATGTTTGCACCATCACAAACCAGTGCAATGTGGTACCAGGTATTCATTGCAAACTCTGTATTAGAGTTCATCTGAGTACCCTGGTTCTTGATCTGGAAGATATTACCTTTAATCGGCGCATCACCAAAACGGGTGTAGATTTCACCGTCCATTCCGTCAGGTGCACTGGCTGAGAACATGGCCTGGTTGTTATACTGTCCAATGTTCTGTCCGAGCAAGTCCATGTTTACGCAGAATTCAACAGTCCACTGTGTAAGAGCATAGTCCTGGCGCATGTTGAACTTTATATTGTTGCGTGAGTTGACAATAGGTACGTCAGCGATAGGAAGGCTTTCCAGACGATATACGATTGAGTTGGCATCTGCAATCATTGACATACCGCTTGCATCTATGATACCAACCGGAACTACGTATTTCTTACCGCTGGCTATCATTTCTGATGAAAGGGCTTTGACATTTACGGTAATGCTGGAAGCCAATGTTTCTCCGGCTTTCAGTACAACTTCATTGGATGAAAACTCAACCCAGTCATCAGGAACAGATGTCAAATCCGTTCCGTTTCTCTGGTTGTACACGTTTAAGAAATTCTGGTCAAGACCTACACGGAGAGTTACATCTTCTGCCACTGGTCCAACAGAACGCGGGGTAATTGAAAAACTGTAGCTACCGTCTTCACTTGAAATGATTTTCTTTCCAACCAAGGCATTGGTGTTGGTTTCTGCCAGATAGATTCCGCTATCGACAGCCTTGTAATCGGCATTGTCACATGCTGTGAACGCCAGGGACATTATCCCCAGAGTCCAGATTCCTATTTTTGAATATAAAGACTTCATAGTTTCCGCTTATTATTTTGATGGATTCATAATTTGAATGGCTTTGCGCAGGAATGGATAATTTCCAGACATTCCGCTTACAGTGTATTCATATTCCATATGGAATGTACCTACACCACCGCTTCTTGAGAAAATCTGATCCTGGTATTTGGGTTTCCAGCGTGCCATACCTTCCAATGATTGATACGGGCCATTTCCGTCACGGTCATAGTAACCGCTGACTCCACCGGTTTGTGCGTAACTTTCGAAGTTTTCACAGACAATGAACTTTTTCGCACATTCTTCAGGAGTTAATACACCTTCGTAGTGAGAGATAATACGTGATAAGCGACCATCCAAATCGCTGTCTCCCCATGAACCGTATGCTTGTCCGATGAAATAGTTAAAGTCTTTACCCATTTCTGCCGGAATTTCACTGTGCTCAGGTTCACCGTCGATTACAAGTAATTTGCCTTTTCCGGCACGTGCTCCCAAACCGCGGTCAATCAATGTCTGCAGGAAAATCTTGATACGTCCGTTCTTACACATTTCTTTATTTGTTTCAAACGGCTGTGCGTATGAAGGTTCCCAGTCCAGATCGAAACCATCCAGGTTGTATTTGTCGATGGTATCGGCAAAGGCATTGGCGAATCTTACGATAGAAGCTTTGATGGCTTCTTCATCACCGTCTACCCATCCCCAGAATCTGTGGCGGTCTTCACGGGTTGCATTGTGCTCTTCCGGAGTGATCTGGTCACCCATTTCCATGATAATACAGCAGGCCAATGCTTTTGTTCCTTTGACAGTCTGTACAAACTTCAAGTCTTTCTGTACTTCTGGAGTCATTCCTTTCCAGCCTCCCCAGAGTGATACGAAGTCAACACTGTCAGGCAGTCCGGCCAGGCAGTTTTCCAGGTTTACTCCAATACCGGTTACATTACCGTACCAGCCAAAGGCTACGGCGTGATCAGATTGTTTGTAAGCTCTTAATGCTTCGTAGTATTCTTCAGATCTGTCTGTTTGTGTCAGGTCTTTTGCATACTTAGGCTCTAATTCTGTCCAGTCACTACAAGAAGTAGCTACTAAACCAAGTCCAAATATCGGAACCAATATTTTATTTAAGAAGTGTCTCATATTTCTTATTATTTTATTAAGGTCTTGTTATTAAATTACTTCTGCCACCACAATTTAGTTGCGTAATTATCCTCACCACCTAACAACTGTAATGCACCTGGCATGTTGGTCGGGTTGTTGTTGTATTCATTGTAAGAGAACGGCAAGCGGTTAGGAACGGTTCTGATTCCATCTCTTGCACTTTCCTGCAGATTGAATACTTTAGGATATCCTGTACGGCGGATTTCACTCCAGGCTTCCTGACCAAGCGGATACAATGCAATCCATTTCTGAATCATAATGCGTTCCAGCTTTTCATTTTCACTGGCAGAGTCGTTCCATTTGATTGTCATCTTTGTCGGTGCACTCATTGCCTTATGTTTTCCGGCCGGGTCTACATAATTGGCAGGAACCGATGTTTCATCAGCCATGTAATCAGCAGCTCCGGATGCATTCCACTGTTCAAATGAAAGCTGTATACCCTGGTTATAGAATGTTTCAGCATTTGCAGCTGTACCTCCGTCACCTACGTTCCAGTTCAGTAAGGCACCTTCTGCTCTACAGAATGCTACTTCTGCCGCATTCAGCCACATCAGACGGTCAG
Organism: Phocaeicola faecicola; assembly: GCF_013618865.1. GTDB lineage: Bacteria > Bacteroidota > Bacteroidia > Bacteroidales > Bacteroidaceae > Phocaeicola > Phocaeicola faecicola. The sequence goes on along the minus strand of NZ_JABSOE010000031.1, from coordinate 50,686 downwards.
TCTTTGCAAAGTTAGGAGCTGAATACTTCTTTGTATTGGTCTGCAAATCTACATTTACTCCAGAAGGAATAGCTGCATATTCTACATTCTGCCATTCTCCGGTGTGTTTCTGCATGTATTTTTCCAATCGTTTGTCCTTATAACCGTTCATGTAGCAGTAAATGTCTGCACACATGCGGGCATCACCGTAGCTGTCCCACATTACGTTGATGGGGTTTCCTTTTTCATAATAATAACTTGCGTTATCTGAATTGCTGGTAATTACGCCCATCGGGTGTTTGACAGCCTCTTCAGCCTGCTGCTTTGCATAATCCGGCAAAGCTTTGCTGATACGGATGGCCATACGCAATTTCAATGAGTTGGCATATTTGATCCATTGAGAGAAGTTGCCTGAATATACATTATCGTATTTTGCCATTGGGGCTGCTCCCGGATTGGCTTGTACATACGAAGTCAATACTTCGATAGCGGCATTCAGGTCATCGAACATGGCTTTATAAGCGTCCTCTTGAGAATCGTAGGCTACTGTCAATGAAGATGAGTTGATGCTCTTGTACGGAATAGGACCATAAGTATCTGTCAGTCGCTGCATGAAGCTGACCTTCAGGATTTGTGCCCAGGCGTAATTGGTACCGTTTCCTTCGGTTTGTTTCTTTACTTCATTGTAAGAAGAGAAGAATTCAGCCATGTAACTGAACGGAGCAGAATACCAGTCGGAAGGAACGTTGCACAAAGGAGGATTCTTTGCAGAGTTCCATCCGTCATTGGTAAACATCATATAACGTCCGTAGATGTCACCGATCAGGTTTTCAGCCATCTGATAGTGGTTTTCCTGTGCAGGAACTACAAGGTCTTCCATCGGAAGGAAGAACGCACCGAGTCCGTAGTTATCTCCTTCCAGGTCTTCTTTTGATATCTTACCTCTTGGATCGTTCAAGTCGTCACTGATACATGATGTAAGAGGACTTGTTCCTAGCATCAGTAATCCAAAGGCTAATATATTGAGTGTTAATCTATTTTTATTCATAGTATCATATATTTAGAATTGAACTTTTACATTGAAACCAAAGCTTCTCTGGCTTGGCTGCATAAAATAATCAAGTCCCTGATAATAGGTTCCTGTAGATGCGGTTGCTTCTGGGTCGAATGGAGCCTTGCAGTAAATCATCCACAAGTTACGTCCTACTACAGAAAGATTGATTTTTACAACGTCGTTGAACCATTTTGCCGGCAATGTATAGCCCAAAGATAATTCCTGCAAGCGAACATTGGTTGCATCATATACATAGTCTTCCAGCAAACCGTTGGATCCACCTACAGTGGTATAGTATGCTTCAGCATCTACCAGTCCGTTATTAACCGGAACACCTCCGTTATCACGTGCAATGGCTGTAGTCTCAGATACACCGAATTTATCCATGTAGGCCTGTGTCTGTGACAATACGATACCACCGAAGCGTGCAGACAGCATAAAGCCTAAATTGATACCTTTGTAAGTGAAGTCGTTTCTGAAGCCCAGGTTTCCGTTCGGCAATACAGATCCTACTTTCTTCGGAGTCTTCAATGTCTCAAGTACTACGTTGTTGTTTTCAATCAGTACGTTACCGTTCTGGTCGCGCTTCAAGGCTGTCTTTACATACAGGTCACCCATTGTACCACCTTCTGTCAATAAGTACTGACAAGCATCGATACCTCCCTTTTCGATCAGATTAACTGAGTAGTGTTCGCCGGTATCCGGGTCTACATAGTCATTCAATAATTCAGTAACCTTATTCTTGTTGAAGCTGTATGTCAAGTTAGAACTCCATGAGAAGTCTCCCCATGTATTGTTGAAACCTAATGCAAATTCCATACCCCAGTTGCGTACATTACCAGACTGGCAATACATCTTGGTATATCCGGAAGTGGCAGACAACGGAACTTCAATGGTCTGGTTCTTTGTATCAGATCTATACCAGGTTGCGTCCAGATTCAGGCGGCCGTCAAAGAAACGGGCATTGATACCGGCTTCCCATGAATAAGTCTTTTCAGGAAGAAGTTCACCCAGCGGTTTGTATGACATGGTCTGCCATTTGCCAGTGGCTTCGTCCCATTCGTAACTGTAAGCAGAAGTCAGGTTTCTAGGAATAGAAGTACCCACAACAGCGTAAGAACCTCTTACCTTCAAATAGCTGAACCATTCTGGCAGTTTGACCATTTCAGAGATTACACCTGAAAGTCCGACTGACGGATAGAAGAATGATTTGTGAGGAGTGTTGATCAATGCTGAATCCCAGTCGTTACGTCCGGTCACTGTCAGGTAAAGCATGTTTCTCCATCCTGCTTCTACGCTGGCAAACAAGGCGTTGGTACGCTGGCTCCATCCTTCATAGAGAGGATAAGTATCACGACCGTTCTTGTCGATGTTGAAGTAGTTGAATACGTTAGGAATATCACCCAATGCTCCCTGGTAACCAGAGTTGTTATAGTTCAACTGAGTAGTGCTGGCACCCACGTTGGCATTCAATGTGAATTTTTCCCATGTCTTGGTAAAGTTTGCGATCACATCGGCATATACCTGACGGTCATCTGTCTTATGATATTTGTAGAAACCGCTTGTACTTGCAAACAACGTATTGGTAGAAGCGTAACGCTTTTCTTCATAGTCTGTAGCAGAGTTGTCAATGCGGACACGTCCTGTTACATTCAACCAGTCTGTGATGTCGTATCTCAAGCTGGCATTTGCCATATAACGCTGTTTCTTGTTGGTACGCGGCATTCTGTTCATTATCCAATAAGGATTCTGCATCTGAAGGCCCTGGTCACCCCACTGCCAGTTCTGGGTGTAGATATTACGACCTGTATCAAAGGTCTCGTATGCCTGAACTGCACCGAAGTTTTCTCCTCTCGGGAACAGATATACGGCAGCCAACGGGTTAAAGTACTGTCCCTGAGCGGTAAGGTTCAAGTCTTTCTGGATGATGAAGCTGAAACCTACATCAAGTGTCAACTTGTCATTCAGGAATTTGGTCGTGTTACGGCTGGTGAAGTTGTAACGCTCGTACTCGTTGTTCGGCAACATACCGTTTGCATTGGTAGTACCCACTGACAGGTAGGTCTGATTCTTGTCATTACCTACAGAAAGAGCAGCTGAGTTCTGAATGTTGGTACCTGTACGGAAGAATCCCATCGGGTCATAGTCTCCATAAGGTGAACTTGCTTTCTCACCCCAGGATGAGAAGCTTCCAGGAACATTCAGGTAGCTGTTCTGGAACTTAGGAGTAAAGAATGGATTAGAGAATGTGGTAGAGTTTGACAAAGTCACACTTACTTTTCCTTCTTTACCTTTTTTGGTAGTAATCAAGATAACTCCGGCAGAAGCGGCTGAACCATACAATGCTGCAGCTGAAGGACCACTCAATACAGACATGCTTTCAATATCGTCAGGGTTTAAGTCTGAGATACCTTCTCCTCTAGGCTGAGTAGAATAAGCTCCTTCTGTACTACCGTTGTTGGTGTTGAAGATAGGTACACCGTCGATTACGTAAAGAGCGTTGTTGTTGTTGGCGATAGATTTGACACCACGCATTACGACACGGGTTGCACCTCCGACACCGGAAGCAGATGCATTGATGTTTACACCGGCTACCTTACCAGCCAGTGAATTCATGAAGTTGGCATCCTTCACTGTAGTCAGCTCATCACCACTTACCTGCTGTACATTGTAGCTCAGGGCTTTTTCAGAACGTTTGATACCCAAGGCGGTAACAACGACCTCATCCAAAACCTCTGTGTCCTCTTTCATGGTAATTTTACCGAAATCAGCTTTGGCTGCCAGGCTTTGAGATTGATAACCGATATAAGAAAGTTCCAATATGGCATTGGGAGAAACTTGAAGAGAGAACTCACCGTCGAAATTTGTGATTGTGCCGTTTGTCGTTCCTTTTTCCAAAATACTAACCCCAATAAGAGGCTCTCCTTTTGCGTCTACTACGACTCCTTTTGTAGTTATTTTGTCCGCTTGCTGTGATAGTAAAACCTTGCTGTTCGAATTGTCATTCGAAGCTGCCCAAGTCACTGCTCCAGGAGTCATCAGTAAGAGCAACATGAGTTGTGATAATTTGCTCTGTTTCATAGATTTAGAATTAGTTAAAATAATGTTTATTAGTCATCTCTCCTTTCTGTATTTTGGTATGGCAAATCAGAGGAAAGGATAGGATTTGCGATTAACATTTCGGCTCTTTCTTAAATTTGCTGTTTTATTTTATGACAACAGCATGAATTTCTTTTTAAAATCTTTTTATAACAAAACAAATATAAGAAAGATATTTTTAATAAATTATTAATATCCGGTTTTTTTTTGAAAAAATATTATTGAAGCTAATATTTGTGCATTAGTCTTTGTGAATGTTTTCATGGATTATTGAGATCTGATCCTTTAAATTATAGGAAGATTGCCTCAGAATGATGTATTTACGAGAATTTGTTTAAACATATTCTGGACAGGGTCACTTTACAATTGACTTTTAATTGACTGCATCGGATGTATATTTCATAAAAACAGCAATAATTTTACTTAATTTTTTTATTGTATATATATTCTATTAAATGGTAGGATTGTAAATTATATTGGTAAATTTTTAAATAAGTGCATTTGATTTTATTAAAATATACAAAATTCAGTGGCGAATATGTTGCGGACTCATTTTGATAAAATGACGGGCAGATGGTATTGTGAACTGGTTAGGATGTTTGATGTGAATGTCTCAAGATGGGTTTATACAGCTGATAGGAGTCTTATTTTTTAATCTGCTTTGGATTTTGTGTGAGGAATGGGAGTGTGTTTATTTTAGTTTTTCATTTTATTTATGTATTTATTTAAATTTTAGGCTGACCAATAACTTGATGACATTTTTCTGTATCTCACTTTTTATTAGTATTTTTGCATGGATAAATCAGTTTAAACTCGAATATCAACTTTTAAACAAAATACTATTATGGCTAAGAAAGCTCTTTTAATGATTTTGGACGGTTGGGGATGTGGAGACCGTCAGAAAGACGATGTAATCTTCAATACTCCGACTCCTTATTGGGACAGTCTGTTGGCTAACTATCCTCATTCTCAGTTGCAGGCAAGCGGTGAAAATGTAGGTTTGCCTGACGGTCAGATGGGTAACTCTGAGGTAGGTCACTTGAATATCGGTGCAGGTCGTATCGTTTATCAGGATTTGGTGAAGATCAACCGTGCGTGCGCTGATGGCAGTATTATGCAGAACAAGGAAGTGGTTTCTGCTTTCTCATATGCAAAAGAGCATGGCAAAAATATCCATTTCATGGGATTGACTTCAAACGGTGGTGTTCACTCTTCTTTGGATCACTTGTTCAAGTTGTGTGACATTGCTAAAGAATATGGTTTGGAAAATACATTCATCCACTGCTTCATGGACGGTCGTGATACTGACCCGAAGAGTGGTAAAGGCTTCATCGAACAGCTCTCAGCTCATTGCGCACAGTCGGCTGGAAAGATCGCTTCTATCGTAGGACGTTTCTATGCCATGGACCGTGACAAACGTTGGGAACGTGTGAAAGAAGCTTATGACCTGCTGGTAAAAGGCGTTGGAAAGAAGGCTTCTGATATGGTCCAGGCTATGCAGGAATCTTATGATGAAGGTGTTACTGATGAATTCATCAAACCGATTTCGAATGCTAATTTCGACGGTACCATCAAAGAAGGTGATGTAGTGATCTTCTTCAACTACCGTAACGACCGCGCAAAGGAATTGACTGTTGTTCTGACTCAGCAGGATATGCCGGAAGCTGGAATGATGACTGTTCCTGGATTGCAGTACTACTGTATGACTCCGTACGATGCTTCATTCAAGGGTGTACACATCCTGTTCGACAAGGAAAATGTACAGAACACATTGGGTGAATACCTGGCAAACAATGGCAAGACTCAGCTTCATATTGCAGAAACTGAAAAGTATGCACACGTTACTTTCTTCTTCAACGGTGGCCGTGAAACTCCGTATGACAACGAAGACCGTATCCTGGTTCCGAGTCCGAAGGTGGCTACTTATGACCTGAAGCCGGAAATGAGTGCTTACGAAGTAAAGGATAAACTGGTTGAAGCAATCAATACTCAGAAGTACGACTTCATCGTGGTAAACTATGCGAACGGTGACATGGTAGGTCATACAGGTATTTATGAAGCGATCGAAAAAGCAGTAGTGGCTATCGACAACTGTGTAAAGGATACTGTAGAAGCTGCTAAGGCAAACGATTATGAAGTGATCATTATTGCCGACCACGGTAATGCCGATCATGCATTGAACGAAGACGGTACTCCGAATACCGCTCACTCTTTGAATCCGGTTCCGTTTGTATATGTAACCGCAAACAAGGATGCAAAGGTAGAAAACGGTGTTTTGGCAGACGTAGCTCCTTCTATCCTGCACATCTTGGGCATGGCTCAGCCTGCTGAAATGTCAGGAAAAGACCTGATCAAGTAAAAATACTGTATCTGAAAAGATAAGAGAAAGCCGGGAGAGATTTCTTCCGGCTTTTTTGTATTTTTGCACCGCTAATGACTAACCGATAAAGATACGAATAAAATGGTACAGATAGATGATGTGGTAGTAAGCCTGGATGTGTTCCGTGAGAAGTTTCTGTGTAACCTGGATGCCTGCAAAGGCGAATGTTGCATAGAGGGGGATGCCGGGGCTCCGGTAGAACTGGAAGAAGTGGAGAAGCTGGAAGAGGTGCTTCCGGTTATATGGAACGAACTGTCTCCTGAGGCCCGTGAGGTAATCGATCGTCAGGGAGTGGTGTATACCGATCAGGACGGTGACCTGGTTACTTCCATTGTGAACGGAAAGGATTGTGTATTTACCTGTTACGATGAAAAAGGATATTGCTACTGTGCGATTGAAAAGGCCTATCGTGAAGGACGCTGCAATTTCTACAAACCCATATCCTGTCACCTGTATCCGATCCGGGTGGGCAATTACGGTCCTTATCGTGCCGTTAACTACCATCGTTGGGATGTCTGCAAGGCAGCCGTTTTATTGGGTAAGAAAGAAAATCTCCCCGTGTATAAATTCCTGAAGGAACCGCTTATCCGCAAATTCGGCCCGGAATGGTACGCCGAACTCGAGAATGTAGCGGAAGAGTTGCAGAAGCAGCATCTGATCTGATTGAAATGACGCCGTGAGTCCTGGAATGGTATGTAAATTATTGTGTTTTGATTTTTACATTCTTGACAGGGCGCAGGTAATATTTGACAGTTTTTCCGGCATTCGTAATACGGGTGCTGGTGAAACTGAATGTCGACTGTCCCTGGTTGCACAGGTATCTCGCTTCCTTGCTGTAATAGAACCGTGCCATGCCATTCTCGTAAAGATAATTGTTTAAATCCCCCATCCGGTTCCCGAACTGATTTCTGAATGCCTGGGCTTCTTCCGTAGTAAAGACCCTCCATCCGCTTATGCCGTCTATGCGGTAGTTCTGCAGCCATTTGATGGCATCACCTGCAAAGGCAAAGGCCTGGTTGGGAGCAATGAGAGTAGCCAGAGCTTCATGCTCAGAGATTCTCTGAAGTTTCCAGATATAAAAGTATCCCCATATCACGTCTTCCGGGGGCAGTTCGGAGACAATAAATGTATCAATGTCTTTCTGTTCCGGATCCTTCTTTTCTGAATCCTTATCGGGTGTCTCACCGGAAGTGCCGGTTTGTGTTCCCTCTCCGGAAGGGTTTTTGTCAGCTCCAAGTTCTACATCGATTTCCGGTTGCCATCCTTCTATGTGAAAATCTCCCTCAAGTGCCAGGTTCGTTTCCAGGTCTCCGTTAAACCGGTACGGATAGCCGGGCTTCAACGCAGCCTTGTAGGTATATTCATGTATCTCTTCTTCCTGTGGCAGGGTGACGCGGATTGAAACAGAGGTTTCCCCTTGTGAATGAGGGATAATATAGGTGGGGTTGCAGACCCACCGTTTCTCATACTTATAACAATGAAGGGTGCAGTGCTGCCTGTCATCGGCCGGATTTCCTTTGAAATCAATACCGGAGCTGACGGGAGCAAACTGAACTGCTACCGCCTGTGCATCGGCAGGAATACCGGTCAGTGACACGCTGATGGCTGTAACGGCATAATCAAGTGTGATTTTGGCTGTGGTCGAACGGACCACGTCGATGTAGGTCTTTCCAAACAAGACAGCTTCCTTGCACGAGTTCTTTTCCGGTAACCTGATCCGGCTTTCATCCGTCGGGTTATCCGGTATCGTACACTGGTTCTTCTGTAAACCTGAAAACAGGCTTAAACGGTATTTTCCTTGTGGAAGAGAAACAGAGAAGGGAAGGTCTTCCTCCTCGATTTCTTCCTGCAGGATGCATTGCTGTTCCTGGTTGAATACAAAGAATGACAGAGGATAGTCGAGCGGGGCATTTCCCTTTCCGGTGACGGTGAGTTTTACCTTATATTTTTTAGTTTCCGTTTCTTTACCATTCTTTTTTTCCTGAGGAATATCTTCCTCTACCTGATAGGCGCTGCATCCGTATAAGAACAGGCAGCAAAGGATGAACAGGATTCGATGTATAGCCATAATGAATTGTATTGATGGATCTCATATAGATAAACGCAGTGTTTGAGTTTTTTATATATAGGAAGAGGGAAAAAATTAATTTCTTTGTTTTTTTTGAAAAAAAACATGAAAAAACACGGGCATGTCCCGATATTCATAAAAGAATACGGTATATTTATGCCGTTTTTAATAAAGAAAGAATAGAAATTCAGTATTGGAGTAAGTTTTCTGCTCCTGTATCTGAGTGAATTACCTAATTAACTAAAATAAAATACTATGAGGAAGTATGTACTTGTATGTATGGCATTGCTGCTGGGCCTGGCGGTAAATGCTCAGAAAAGTGTGCCGCAGGTCATCCCGGCTTTACAGCAATGGGAGGCAGGAAAGGGAAAACTGAAACTGCCGTCGCAGGGTGTGATCTCTTTGCCCCCCGAAGATGCTCCAAGTCTTAAGGAGTGTGCCGAAACCTTGTCGCAGGACTTGAAAGAGATGTTTGGCTGGGAATATACGGTCAGTATAGGAAAATCGTCGGGTAAGTCCATTCACTTGTCGCTGGGAAAGCCGGAGGCTGCATTGGGAGAAGAAGGATATCGGATGAATATCGGACGCGGGGTATCGGTACAGGCTCCGCAGACTATTGGCGTATTTTGGGGTACACGTACCTTGTTGCAGATGATACACAACCAGCCGGAAGGGCTGGACAAGGGAACGGCGGTCGATTTTCCGGAATATCCGAGCCGTGGCTTTATGATTGATGTGGCCCGTAAGTTCTTTACCCTTGATTACCTGGAAGATTATGTTAAGATCATGGCTTTCTACAAGATGAATGAACTGCAGGTGCATCTGAACGACAACGGTTTCGTGGAGTTTTTCGATAATGACTGGAACCGTACTTATTCCGCTTTCCGTCTGGAAAGTGAGCGCTTCCCCGGACTGACAGCCAAAGACGGGTCTTATACAAAGGATGAATTCCGTACGTTCCAGAAAATGGCAGCCCGTTACGGAGTGAAAGTCATCCCGGAGATTGATGTGCCCGCCCATTCTTTGGCATTCACTCATTATAATCCCCGTCTGGCAGCTGACAATAAGGCTTATGGAATGGACCATCTGGATTTGTACAAGAAAGAAGTTTACGAGTTTGTGGATACATTGTTCGATGAATATCTGTCGGGAGAAGACCCGGTATTTGTCGGAAAAGAAGTGCACATCGGAACAGACGAATATAATCAGAAAGAGGCCGAACAGTTCCGTCATTTTACCAATCACTGTATCCAGTTAGTCTCGGGGTATGGAAAGACAGCCCGTCTTTGGGGAAGTCTGAACCAGATGAAGGGAAATACCCCCGTCAATCTGGAAGGAACGGTAGTCAGTGCATGGAACTACGGTTGGATGGACATGGAAAGTGCCTTGAAATCAGGTGCCAAGGTAGTCAATCTCTGTGATTGCTTCCTGTACATCGTACCGGCTGTGAACTATTATCATGATTTTCTGGATTGCCAATGGCTGTATGAGAACTGGACTCCTGAAATGATGAAACCGGGACACCGGATCGACCGTCATCCGAACATGCTGGGTGCGATGTTTGCCGTATGGAACGACCGGGTAGGCAATGGAGTCAGTCAGCAGGACGTGCACGTACGTACCTTCCCGGCCTTGCAGCTGTTGTCGGATAAACTGTGGAAAGGAGAGAATGCAGACCACGTACCTTATTCCGATTTTGAGCGTTTGTGCAAAACCACTCTTGAGGCTCCCGGAGTCAATCTGCTGGCACAGGTAAAGGAGAAAACCGCATTGACCTTGCCGGAGCAGGAAGTCTGTCTGACAGGAAATGACTCCGTATCGACGGTGATTCCGGAAATCGGATATCCTTATGCGGTAGAGTTTGAAATCTGCCCTGATCCGACTTCCTATGCCGATGCCGTCTTGTTCAAAGGACCGCATTCGGAATGGATTGTCAACTGGCATAACACGGGCAAATTTGCTTTCCGCAGAGACGGTTACGAAATGATTTTCCATGATTATCGTCTGCCGGCCGGAGAATGGACAAAGGTAAGGGTAGAAGGTGATGTAGAGGGAACCTCTCTTTATATCAACGGCGAACTGAAAGAACGTCTGCAGGGACGTGTCAGACAGGTGTACAATCAGAAAGCAAAACGGATTGATTCCTGCTGGTACCGTGAAACCCTGATTTTCCCGTTGAAGCAGATTGGTGATCCTCATATCGGTTTTAAGGGAAAGTTGAAAAATGTAGTGTGTATCCCTCTTCAGCCGGAAGTGGCTGATTAATCTCAGGGAAATCAATCAAATCCGGAAGATTCGGATAATATGAAAAGGAGAAAAGGTACCGACGTTCATCGGTACCTTTTCTCCTTTTCATATGCTTGGGCTGCGGAATTTCCTATCCGTCAGAGTTCCAGTACGAGTACCTCTTTCGGAGCCAGTTTCAGGCTTTCTTTGAGAAGTACTTTTCTGCCACTGATGACATCGGTTCCGAACGGTTTATCTTTCAGGATTTCCTGATAATGATCCAGCGGAAGCTCGCTTTCCTGACTGACTCCGTTCATCACCACAATGAAGCTTTTACCTTTGTATTCCCGTTGATATACATAGACATTATTCCGGGGCATGAAGTGTTTCATGCTTCCTTTCGATACCACTTCATTTCCTTTTCTCCACTGCAGCAACTTCTGCATGAACGAAAAGGCTTCCTGCTGCATCGGACTTCTTCCTTCTTCCGTAAACAGACTGACAGTATCTTCTTTCCATCCTCCCGGCATATCCGGACGGATGCCTTCGAATCCGAATTCCTGAGTAGTTCCGCTGAATAAGAATTCCTGTCCGTAAAACAACTGCGGAATTCCCGGAACAGTCAGCAAGACAGTCACAGCCTGTTTGTACGCATTCAGGTCCTTCGGGGCCTTGGTCAGGAAGCGGTCCACATCGTGGTTCTCCAGCAGTCGCATGACATTGTACACATCCGGATAGCAGAAATCGTATGCAAAATGCTCGAAGATAGTCTGAAGTCCGGTATTCCATGAAGTTTCCTCATTGAATGCCTTGCTGGCAATCGCCTGCAGGTGGAAGTCCATTACCGATTTCAGACCCGTATCCGTCGGGTTCAACTTGTTTCCCTTTTGCCAGTAAGCCGTACCGGTAGGGTTGGTAATCAGGATTTCTCCCACAATGTTCATGTTCGGATATTCATTCATCACCTCCTTGCACCAGCGTCTCATCATCTCTCCGTCCGGATACGGATAAGTATCCTGCCGGATGCCGTCCAGTTTGGCATACTCAATCCACCAGATAGAATTCTGTATCAGGTAGTCGGCCAGGAACCGGTTGCGTTGGTTCAGGTCGGGCATGCTTTCCACGAACCATCCGTCGGTCATTTCTTCCTTTTCAATGTCGGCCGCATAGGGGTCGAAGAACACCGTCTTGTTATGGTTGGTGTAAACCTTCTCCCGCTGGTTGTTGAACCAGTCGCGGGTCGGCGGATCCAATCTCCACGGATGCTGGCTGCCACAATGATTGAATACCATATCCATGATCAACTTCATGCCTCGCTGATGCATCTGTTCGGCAAGCTGCACATAATCTTCGTTGCTTCCCAGTCGGGGGTCTACCTTGTAATAATCCGTGGCTGCATATCCGTGATAAGACATTTCACCCATGTCATTTTCCAGTACGGGTGTCGTCCATACCGCCGTGATGCCCAGTGTATCCAGATACCCCAGTTTTCCGCTCAGTCCTGCCAGGTCGCCTCCGTGGCGCGCTCCCTTGTTCTTCCGATCGGTAAGGTAAGGCAGTTTCATCGGAATACGGTCGTTGCTTTCATCGCCATTGGCAAACCGGTCCGGCATGAGCAGGTAGATAACGTCAGAAGAATTGAAACCAATCCGTTCCTCCGGTTTTCCGGTACGCTCTTTCAATTCATATGGACGGGTAATCCGTTCCTTTCCCCGTACAAACTGAATATCGAACTTTCCGGGTTTCGCCTTGGCCACGTTCAGATAAATCACCAGGTAATTCGGGCTTTCCATCGGATGAACGCTTTCAATTTCCACTCCCGGATAATCGATTTTCGGAGTAAATGAGGCAATCTGATTGCCGTAAACCATCAACTGCAGGCGCGGATTCTTCATGCCACACCACCAGAACGACGGCTCGATGCGGCTGACTCCTTCTGCCTTCCGTTTTCCCAGCAGGAACTGCAACGGGTTGTTCAGTCGTTCAGCCCAGTCGGTCTCGGTATGCGCCGCTCCGGGGAATACCTTTGAGGTCCAGGCCGGACCTTCCCATCCCTTGGCTTCCATCAGACTGTCTATTGCCTGCTGATAGGCCGGATAGAAACTGTCCAGGGTAGCATCTCCCCGGTCCATGTAAATCAGTTTGCTGTTTGCCTTGGGCAGGTTTTCGTTCAGGTATGCTCTGAATGCTTTAGCCCATACGTCGGCAGCTGCATTGGGCAGTGTCTTGCTCAACACCATCGGAACATGGGTAGAAAGACATCCTGCACCACCGAAGACCTCCGGATATTCGCACAGGGCATACAGGGAAATCAATCCTCCCATGCTCGAGCCCATGACGAACGTATGCGAATTTCCTTTATGGGTAGCGTATGTCTTGTCGATGAACGGTTTTACCTCTTTTACCAGGAAGCGCAGGTAATTGTCGGCATTGAACTGCGTATCCTTCGGAATACTTGTTCCTTCCGGCAACCATTGCAGGGTTTTCTGCGGAAAGTAATCTCCGTATCGGGTAGCGGCTATATTGGCTATACCCACCACAATACAAGGATTAATTTTTCCCTCCTCAATCAGTTGTCCTACCGTTTCATCTATCTTCCATTCCTGCTTGTTCCAGGTGGTAGCTGCGTCGAACAGCATCTGTCCGTCGTGCATGTAGAGTACGTCGTATTTTTTCTTGGGGGAATAATCCTCTGGTACCCACACCCAGACATCCCGGGGAGAGACATACTCCGATTTAAATTGAGGATATTCCAACAGTTTTCCTTTGCTCACATTGGGAGCTGCGGTCGTAAAATCGATATTCAACAATAAGGCAGCTGCCGTTGTTAGTAAGATTCTCTTCATAAGTTTAATATGTCAATGCTGGTTCATGATAAGTATCAAAACACGGATAATGTTCCAGTGGGGAAGGGGTACAGAACTTGATTCCATTGAAAATCGGGTCGTCGACCGGCTGTGGAAGAATCAGCTTGATTTCTGCATCGTCTCCCTCCAGTTTGCAGTCGAACTTGCCGTCCCGGTATACATAGTGCAAGGTTCCCTTTCCGATTTTCACCTGTGTCTCCAGTGAGGTGATTTCCTTAGGCAATTTCGGCTCGATGATGATGGTACGGTTCATCATATCCGGACGGATTCCCAGGAAATACTGATACCATACCCTCAGGTGCTCGGCGTTGCTCCATGCCTGCAGGAAAGTACCCGAACGGTTCACCCAGTTCTGTCCCGTTCTGGGGTGTGCGTCTGCATTCTCACTCAGACTGCCGATGGCTCCTTCCTTCAACGCCTGGCGGTTCATGTTCTGGAACAGTTCCCAGGCCATTTCCACCTGTCCGTATTCAATCATCCGCTGCATGGCTATGCCGTTGTTCCACAACCATACCGTTCCGTTGTGGTACGCATCATCCTTGTGGTAGTAATGCCAGTTCTCGTGCTGTGGGTGGAACTGATTGTCCCATTGCGTCAGTGAGGCAACTCCCCACGGATATACCAGTTCTTCCCAGCAGCGGCGGGTCACTTTTTTCTTGAAGGTCTCATCCTGAACCATTTCGAAACAGTAGAGCTGGTTAGGACGGACCTGCATGTCAGGACTGCCGTCGGCATTCAGGTGGTCGTATATCAGGACGTGCTTCTTGTCGCAGTAATCTTGCTCGAAATTACTTCTGACCTTCTCTGCCAGCCGGGCCCATCTTTCTGCAGTTTCCGTTTCTCCCATCTTCTCAGCCAGTTTGCTTCCCGCTTCCAGCTGCTTGTACCACAATGCCTGGATATCATTGGCACGGTTGCCGCGGGGCGATCCCGGAATACCGTTCCGCTTCACATCCATCCACGTATCGGCATCGGCATGAGTCAGATACCCTTTGTCGTCGGTGAAATTCTTGCATGAAGCCTCAATGCTGAGCTTGATGGCCGGATAAATGTCTCTGATAAATGCCGTATCTCCCGAGTATTCCAGCAGTTCGAAGGCCTGAATAACGAAGCGGGGAGTTCCGTCGGTCGTATTGTACAGGATACCTTCCAGGTTGGCACGGTTCGGAATTCTTCCGTAAGTAGGTGATTCCGGATTCTTGTCCTGAAGTTTGGCGAAATCCATCAGAATCTGTTTGGCGATATCAAACTGGCCGCTTACCAGGCAGGTACCCGGCATGGAAATAAACATGTCTCTGCCCCAGTATTCATTAAACCACGGAAGTCCGGCATAAATACCTTTGCCTTGTTGTTCCGTGACCAGCTCGTCCGTAGTCAGGGTAAGCCAGTTCAGGGCATGATCCAGTTCTTTCAGATTGGTAGAGACCGGATTGAATTCAGTGAGGAGGCGGGTCATTCTGAGGGCCCGTTCATTCAGCCACTGCTTTCCGTTTTTCCGGAATTCACTTAATAACTTCTTGTTTTCTTCCGGAGTACCGAACGTGATGAGGAAGCCCTGGGCCGATGCGGGTACTTTAATACCTTCCTTCATTCCTCGGAAATCGCAGTCTTTGGCCGGTGCCAGCAAGATCTGATGTCCGCTGTCTTCTGCCAGTCCGTATGCGATGCCTTCATCCTGCATCAGTCCGCCTTGCAGCAAGTCCTGGTTTAACCGGATGGCTATGGAGTCTCCCTCCACTTGATCCATGCCGATATATAATACCGGTCTGTCGTCTACCAGATAGAACGTTTCCTGTGCCTGTTTCCAGTTGCGCACCAGCTTATGCGGATACACGATACACGCAGCCTCTTTCCGGTTCAGGAAATCCTGGTCCACGCCCAGTTGGTAATCCGACAAAATCCGTTTTTTGGCAATGTTCCATCCCGACCAGAAAAAAGTAGAATCCTGATGCGTGGTTCCATACCAGTATCCCGACTTCTTGTCGGTATAAGAGTATTCCCTGTTTTCAGTAGCTGATACGGAGATACCCAGAGAGTCCAGTAATGCACAAGAGTCTGTGTTCGACTGCTGCTGGTTACAGCCGACACATGCCATCAGAGGAAATATTAATAAGATGTTTTTCATATGTATGGATTCTTTTATAAAAAAGTTATCCCAGGTTGGATAGCCTAGGATAACTTTTGATTGAGACAGTATGATGTATTATTTAACCGATCCTGTTCCTTCTGTGAAGTTCAGAGAGATTACTTGTCCCGGAGTACCTGCGATAGAATATTCCGGACCCAGGTCTGTCCATCCAGAGTTTACTGCATTGTTTTCACGATAGAAGATTTCGCTACCGTTCTTCAGTGTGAATTCCAGTCTCCACCAGTCTGTGTCTGCCTTGATACACATACGGACTTCTCCGGCAGCTGTCAATGCAGGCGACTTGAATTCGCCCGACTGGTCTTCCGGTACGGTGAACATCCAGCTGTCGTTGTAATCCCAGATATTTCCGTTGGTGCTTCCGAAGATGTATACATTCGGTTTGTAGAATGTCATGGTATACTGATAGTCATCACCGTTTACTTCGGCCAGGATATATACGATGTACCATCCGGCTTTGCTGACTACGATGTTGTCTGAACCGCTGATTCCGGCTCCGGCCTTGTCGTTGAAGGCTTTTACCTTACCGTAACCGTTCCAGTCCTGTTCAAACTTACCAAACTTGAATTCTGCGTTTGCAGGGAAGTAAACCATGCTCCAGAATTCACCGGCCATGCCGTTTACGCTGACCATCGGTTTCCAGGTGCTCCAGGCATTTCCAATGCATGAGCCAACCAGGAACATTTCAGTAGGAGGTTCCAGAGTAGTCTTGATTTCTCCCAGTTTAATCTGGTTAACCTTAACCACGTTTGAGGTAGCAGCACCTCTGTCACTGCCGGTAATTACGGCAGTCAGTCTGAAATAGGCAGGAATCACCAGACCTGTAGTCTCTTCGTCCGGATGTGCGGCCTTATACATTTCCACCAGCGCCTTATTCAGTTCTGTAGCCTTCAGCTCGATGGTAGTGCTGTTGTAAGTCGTGCTCAACACCGTATAGTTCGGCTCACTTTCTTCGGTGAAAGTCTCGTCCAATGACACCTGTACACTGTAAGTAGTAGCGGCTGTGAAGCCATATTCCGGCTGTGTGCAGTGCAGGGTAACTACATCCTGAGCATCACCCAGGTCATAAAGTTTGTCTTCCGGAGCATCTTGTACGAAGCTGCTGGCTTCGTACAAAGTAGGATTCTCGCTGGTATCGGTATTACAAGCTGTAAAAAGCGGCAGCCCTAATCCGATGATATATAACAGGGAAAATATTGTTTTTTTCATGTGTCTATCAATTATTAGATTAATAACCTTCGTTTTGGTGCATATTGTTATTGTTGTTGATATCTGTTACAGGGATAGGATATACATTATAGAAGTCGTTGACAGCCTTTCCTTCTTTCTGACCACCCTTCCAGTCCCAGAGATATTTATCGGTAGTGAAGCAGTCGAAGCGAACCAAGTCACTGCGGCGGCGTCCTTCCAGATAGAATTCACGGGCCCATTCATCCAGAATGTACATTTCAGTAATGTCATTCAGTGCCGGCTGTTTGGTACATCCACGTTTGCTGCGCAGCAACTTGATGTCTTCCCAAGCCAGGTCTTTATGATTCAGACGGAAGTTAGCTTCTGCACGTGTAAGGTATGCTTCTGCCATACGCAGCAAAGGAATATCAGTGTCAGGATATTCAGTGTGGCTGGTAGAAGCACCGTCAGAACGGATGTTCTGCCATTTCACTACAGAAAGACCGCTCTGGAAACCAGCGATAGCCTTAGGATCCATGGTTCTTCTACCGCCTCCGGCTCCTGAGTAGAACAGGGCTCTGTCGTCACCGGCAGCTTCTACCATATCTACGGTACGTACCTTGTACTGTGCGTCCCATGCGTCGATGGCAGCGTCATTGGCAAAGTCGCTCTGTCCCGGAACTTCTACATCTTCCGGAATCATAGGAACTTCTCCTTCGTTGAAGAACTTATAGATAAGTGCATTACGGGCAATCAGACAAGACCATCCGTTGGTGGTTCCCATGTGTGGCATACCGCCGGTACGGGTTCCGCAAACCAGGTAAGTAGAACCACCGTAGTTACGGGTTTTCATACCATCCTGACGGATCGGCAGAATGATTTCCTGCATAGCCTTAGGGTTCTGGTCATTGTCGGCCATGAACATCAGTTTGTAATCATCACAAAGTGTGTAATATCCGCCACCGATTACTTTATCGGCATATTTCACAGCGTCTTCATAATCAGCAGTACCGGTATAGACTTCTGCATTCAGATACAGTCTTGCTCTCAGCAGCCAGTTTGCAGCCTGGTCGGCACGTCCGAAAGGAGCCTGTCCCGGGGTGAACATATCGCCTTCACACTGTTCCAGTTCGGTCTGGATGTAGTCGTACAGGTCCTTGCCCTTCTTTTCTACAGGCAGTTCGTTGTCGAAATGTTCTTTAAACGGAGCCTTGCCGAACAAATCCAGGAAATACCAGTAATGCAACGCTCTCAGGAAGCGCACTTCCGCACGCTGACGCAATGTCTCGGCATCTGTCTTTCCTTCTGTCTGGTCGAGGAAGAAGTTCATCTGAGTGATGTTATATCCCAGGCGGACATATACCCATTCGGTTCTTTGACTGGAAGAGTTCCAGGAAATACTGGTGAACTGTGGGATATCCACGTTGTCCTGCCATACCCATACACATTCATCGGTAGCCAGTTCCTGGCAGTTGAATACCGTACGGTAAAAGCCCGATTCACCTTCATCCTGTCCGTCAAGGTCAGGTGTGCCGGCAGGCCCTTTTTGTCCGGTAAGACCCAGTAAGGCATACTGTTTTACAAAGGCTGCGTTCTGATCGAAACTTGGAGAAGATTGCGGATCAATGGAACTGATGTTCAAGTCATTGATGCATGAGGTACCTCCCCACATGGTGGCAACAATTAATGCTGCAGAAAATATATGTTTTAAATTAACTCTTTTCATATGATCGTATTTTTCAAATAATTAGAACTGTAAGTTTACTCCCAGCAAGAATGTGAAAGCACGTGGATACGGGTTGTTGTCGATACCGCTCTTTACTTCAGGATCCAGACCTTTGTACTTGGAAATGATGAACGGGTTCTGGGCAGTAGCATAGATACGTCCTCCGATACCTTTGTATGCATTTCCTTTCAGGAAGTTCTTGAATGAATATCCCAAAGTGATGTTGTCGCAGCGCAAGAATGAAGCATTGCGTACGAAGTAGTCACTCATGTAGTAATCACCCTTACCTGTGAATCCTAACTCAACAGCCTCCTGACTGGTGTTGGAGAATGCTGTATTAGAGAACAAACCAGAAGTACTTACGTTAGATTTTCCTGCAAGGAAGTCATAATATACATAGTTGTTCAAGCTTGCACGCAGTGAGAAGCTGAAATCCCATGCCTTGTAAGTCATCTTAGAAGTGAATCCCATCATGAAGTCGGCAGCCGGTTTCTTGTAGATGTATTTATCTGAACTGTTGATGATACCGTCACCGTTGCGGTCTACAAACATGTTTTCGATAGGTTTGCCGTTTTCATCGTATACTTGCTGGTATACATAGAATGAGTTAGCAGGATAGCCTACCTTGTTTACCTGGATTTTAGTGTTGTTACCTCTTGAAATCTTGTCACCGGTTTCTACATAGTAGTCTGCATCGTTTCCACCGGTCAGTTTGGTGATTTCATTGTGGTTCCATGTAAAGTTGTAAGTTACATCCCACAAGAAGTCATTGGTTACGATCGGTTTTGCGTTGATGGCGAATTCCACACCGTAGTTCTTCAATGAACCGATATTCTGCAGCATCTGAGCGTTGAAGTTGGTACCTACCGGAATCTTCACGCTGTTCAGCAAGTCGTCTGTCTCACGGTAGTAACCGTCGAGGTTGGCAGTGATACGTCCGTTCAGGAAACCGAAGTCAAGTCCGGCATTATAAGTAGTTGTCTGTTCCCACTTCAGGTTCGTATTAAAAGCGTTTGCACGTGAAGTGTGATAATAAGTATCTCCAAACGGATACTGTGCATAGTCGTCACTTACTACATAGAGCGGCATATAGGCAAAGTCGGAAGTTACGTCCTGCTGACCGGTAACACCCCATCCCAGTCTCAACTTCATGTCTGACAACCAGTTGACGTCTCTCAGGAATTTTTCTTCCTTGATCTTCCATCCCAATGCCAGAGAAGGGAATGTACCCCAACGGTTACCGTCTGCAAAACGAGAAGAACCATCCCAACGCATAGTGAATGTAAACAGATAGCGGTCGAGCAAGGAGTAGTTCAGACGTCCGAAATAAGAAACCAATGTGTTACGTGTAGCGTAAGCAGTCTGTTCTCTCAGAACCGCGTCATGAATTTCGTTTGTATAGCTGTCCCAGCCGTTACCGATAGTATAACCGTTTCTGTGGAAGTGCTGCTCTTCACCACCGGCCATGATGTCCAGTGTATGTGCGCCCAATGTCTTGATGTACTGTGCGTATACGTTGTACGACAGGTTGTATTTGTATTCAGTTACTTCTGAATGATTTCCATAATAGTTGTATGCGAAAGAATATGGAGAATAAACCGTAGTCTGTGTTCCTTCAGCATATTCACCACCGATACTAGCGTGCAGTCTCAAGTCGGGGAGGAAGTGGAACTTATAGTCCATTTCGATGTTTCCTACGAAGTCGTTGCTGTTGGCTCTGTCATCCTTCTGTTCCAGAGCAGCTACCGGGTTCTGCGGAGTATTCTTGTTGGCAGTGTATTTCCAGTTCGGGTCTGAGAAGTCGGAAGTTGCCTGTGCGTTCTGGTAGAAACCGTCGAAAGCATCGTACATTTCACCTTCTCCATATACCGGACGGGTAGGGTCCATTGACAAAGCACCACCGATGGCAGCACCTGAATCGGCATATCTGTTCTTACCGTTCATGTACTTGGCAGTTACGTTGAACTTCAAGTGGTCGTCGAAGAACGAAGGAGCCAAGTTTACAGAAGCTGTGATACGTTCGAAGTTAGAAGTCTTGATGATACCGTTGTTGTTGCTGTATCCCAAAGAAATACGGTAAGGCAAGTTCTTGAAACCACCGTTGATAGATACGTGGTGGTCTGTGCTGACTGCAGTACGGAAGATTTCATCCTGCCAGTCTGTGTTGGCTGTACCCAGAGTAGCCGGAAGGCTTTCACCGAATATCTGCTGTGCATATGCACGGTATTCATCACCGTTCAGCACGTCATAACGCTTCTGAGTAGTTGAGAAAGATACTGAACCGTTGTAGCTGATTCTCGGAGCCTGTCCGCTTTTTCCTTTTTTAGTTGTAATGATGATGACACCGTTTGATGCACGAGAACCGTAGATGGCAGTTGCCGAAGCATCCTTCAATACGGTGAAGGTTTCGATATCTTCCGGGTTGACCATAGACAAGCCGTTTGACATACCTTTGATACCGTTGTTATCGATTGCCAGTCCGTCGATTACGATCAGCGGGTCGTTGCTGGCGTTCAGAGAAGAACCACCACGGATTCGGATCTGGGCACCTCCACCCGGAGTACCGTCATTGGAGATAACGCTCACACCCGCAACCTTACCGGTCAACATGTCCTGTGCGTTGGTCGTGATACCTTTACTCAACTCATCCGGCTTGATAGCTGTAACAGAACCTGTGGCATCGTCTTTTTTCACCGATCCGTAACCGATTACTACTACATCTTCCAATACCTCTGAGTCGTCCTGCAATACCACGTTCATGGTAGGTGCCGCAGGCAATTCCTGAGTCTTATATCCGATGAAGGAAATTACGATAATGTCGCCTTTGTTGGCCGAGAGGGTAAAATTACCGTCGAAATCAGTAATGGTTCCGTTGGTAGTACCTTTCACCAGGATGTTCGCACCAATGACTCCCATTCCGGTGTTGTCCTTTACGTTTCCCTTTACTGTCAGGCTCTGTGCAAAGCCTTGTACAGAAAGCAAAATTCCCACTAACCATAAGAGAAGGAATTTACTTGAATTCTTCATTGTTATTTCCATGTTATTAAATTAAAGTGTTAATTTTTCAGTTGTAAAAATACCTATTGAAAACTACAACCCTTTACCTTTCGTTATTTACAGTATTTGACCTATTGATATTGTATGTTATCTTGTATGACCTTTTTTCATGGCATAACGGGGAAACTCGGGTTCCCCGTCATACCGATGCCTTTATGATTTTCTTATTCAATGGCTTTGATTGAGATGGCATATCCGCCACCTACTGCAGCCTTCAGATTCAGCTTGCTTTTGCTGGTTACTTTTTTCTTAGTAATAGTATATGCCTGCGGGTTTGTTTCCCAGTGTGCATCTTTTGCATCTGCATAGATGGTGGCTTCGTATTTCTTGCCCGGAGTCAGGAAGTCGAGTGACAGTTTTGACTCGTGGCCGTTATAGCCGGCTGTACATCCTACAAACCAGTCGTCAGTACCTTTGGCACGGCGTGCGATGGTGATGTATTCTCCCGGTTCTGCTTCCAGGTACTTGCTCTCGTCCCAATCCAGTGCCACGTCTTTGATGAACTGGAAGGCATCCATGAAACGTTCATAGTTTTCAGGGATATCGGCTGCCATCTGGAGCGGACTGTACATGGTGACGTACAGGGCCAGCTGACGTACCAGTGTAGAGCGTACGCGAGAATGGTTGGTCGGGCACATCTTGCTGCAGTCTGTTTCAAAGATACCCGGAGTGTAGTCCATCGGACCACCGATCAAGCGGGTGAACGGAAGAATCGTCGTATGGTTTACGTTGCTGCCGCCGAATGATTCGTATTCAGTACCGCGGGCCGATTCGTTACCGATCAGGTTAGGATAAGTACGGCAGAGTCCGGTCGGACGTACGGCTTCGTGAGCGTTGACCATGATTTTATATTCGGCTGCTTTCTTCACTGCATACAGGTAGTGGTTTACCATCCACTGTCCGTAGTGATGTTCGCCGCGTGGAATGATGTCGCCTACATAACCGCTCTTGACTGAGTTATAACCGTTGTCTACCATAAACTGATAGGCCTTGTCCATGTGGCGTTCGTAGTTGTGTACCGAACTGGAAGTTTCGTGGTGCATCATCATCTTCACTCCCTTGCTGGCAGCATAACGGTGAATTTCCTTTACATCAAAGTCCGGATACGGAGTTACGAAGTCGAACACATAATCCTTGCTCTTGCCGAACCAGTCTTCCCATCCCTGGTTCCAGCCTTCTACCAGTACAGCGTCAAATCCGTGAGCTGCCGCAAAGTCGATGTAGCGTTTTACGTTTTCCGTATTGGCAGAGTGCTTGCCGTTCGGGCGGGTCTTTGAATAATCCGTTTCTCCCAGTTTCACACTGGCCAGTTCGTCGGTATATGCCCATGAGCCTTTTCCGGTAATCATATCCCACCATACACCTACATATTTCACCGGCTTGATCCATGAAGTATCTTCGTATTTGCAAGGATCGTTCAGGTTCAGTGTAATACGTGAAGCCAGGATGTCGCGTGCATCGTCGCTTACAATGACGGTACGCCAGGGTGAGTGGCACGGAGTCTGCATGTATCCTTTGTCTCCCTGAGCATCAGGAGTCAGCCATGATTCAAATACCATGTTCTTGTCGTCCAGATTCAGGTTCATGCAGGAATATTCCACCAGTGCTGCTTCGTGCAGGTTGATGTACAGTCCGTCGTCGGTCTTCATCATCAGTGCAGTCTGTACGGCTGTCGGAGTAGCCAGCTTCTGTGAAGAGTTTTCGGTATAAGCCTTTTTCATCAGTCCTCTGATTTCAGAGAGGCGTGAAGTGGTATAATCGTATTCCTGTGTATCGTAGTCGCCCGGAATCCAGAACGCCGTATGGTCGCCTGCCATGGCAAACTGTGAATGTTCTTCCTTGATGATGAAATAATTCAGGTTCTTCTGCTGCGGGAACTCGTATCTGAAGCCCAGACCGTCGTTGAACAGGCGGAAACGGATCACCATCTGGCGGTCGTTGGCAGCCTGGTTCAAAGTCACTGTCAATTCGTTATAGTGGTTGCGGATTTCCTTTTCTTCACCCCATACCGGTGTCCAGGTTTCGTCGAAGGTAGCAGTCTGTGTATTGGCTACTGTAAAGCCTGTCATCAGGTTGGTCTTGCTGTCCAGCTGGTCATGGTCTTTGCGGGCAGTCCATTCGAAATCGGTTTTCTTGTTTGCATCTTCCTTCTTCAATTCCAGTCCCAGTGTACTCGGTTTGATGACTACTTTATTCTTGAAGTATAATTCATATACCGGAGCGCCGGCCTCATTTAATGAGAAATTCATGACGAGGTTTCCGTCGGGAGAATTCAACTTTTCTGCCTGTGCCATCAATGCACAACAGAATAAAAGTGCAGAGGTTAAATGTCTTTTAAAGTCCATATGTTTTCCAAGTCTTTAAGTTAACGGTATTTGGTTAAAACTTCTGAGTGCAAAAATATCAGTTCCCAAATACCGTTAACCCGGTTAGATTAAAAATATAAGTCTATAACGTCTTTCTAAAACAATAATTATTTGATAATCAGTGTTATAAAGTTTTGGTTTCTACTCTATAATATAAACGTTCTAGAAAGATAAAATCAAGGTTTCGCGCTTGTCAAGAGCCAGTTTGTCGACCAGTTTCACCTGCTTTCCGCTCAGGAAATCGGTAGCTTCCTGGCGCGGCAGAATCTCCTTGTACGGAGTCAGGTCAAGCGTCTGTGCCTGGTCTGTACCGTTCATGATCACTACTACAGAACGGCCCTGATAGCTGCGTTCGTATACATACGTGCCGCTGGCGATAGAGAAATGCTTCAGGCTACCCTTGCCGATGACATCGTTGTTCTTTCTCCACTGCAGCAGCTTGCGGGTATAGTCGAAGGCTTCATTCTGCAGGGCAGTACGTCCTTCGGCAGTAAAGCAGTTGGTGCGGTCACCGGGCCATCCGCCGGGGAAGTCCATGCGCAGGAATCCGTCTCCCTTGCTCTTGTCGCCCGGCATCAGGATTTCAGTACCATAGTAAATCTGCGGAATACCGCGGGTAGTCAGCAGGAATGCCAGGGCCTGTTTGTAGCGTGTAATGTTAGCAGTCTGTTCTTCAGTCTGATAGAAGCGTGAAGTGTCGTGATTGTCCAAAAAGGTCAGCAGGTGCATCGGATCGGCATATACCAGGTCCTGAGTCAGGTAGTCGTACAGACGATACAGTCCGTTGCTCCATTCACCTGTTTCTTCGTCGAATGCCTGGTTCATGAGTCCCTGCAATGGGAAATCCATTACCGTAGGCAGGTTGGAGTTGCGCGGAGCCGCCAGTTTACTGTCTTTCTGCCAGAAAGATACCAGTACGTTGCTGTTCAGCCAGGTTTCTCCTACAATATTGAAGTGAGGATATTCTTCCATTACTTCCTTGCACCACTGTGACATAAAGTCGAAGTCGGCATACGGATGCGTGTCCTGACGGATACCGTTGATTCCGGCATATTCAATCCACCAGATACTGCTCTGAATCAGGTAACGAGCCACGTGGCGGTTGCGCTGGTTCAGGTCGGGCATGCTCTGTGTAAACCATCCGTCTGTAGCGATTTTGCGTTCGTATTCGCTGGCATGTACGTCCTGTACGCTGGCAGTCTTGAACGAAGTCTGTACGTATTCCGAACGGAAGTTGAACCAGTCCTTCGACGGTTTGTCTCTGAACAGGTAGTTTTCGCTTCCGCAGTGGTTGAAAATCATGTCCATCACCACTTTCAGCCCCTTTTCGTGTGCCTTTTCAGTGAGTTTCTTGAAGTCCTCATTTCCACCCAGACGACGGTCGATCTGATAATAGTCAGTGATGGCATATCCGTGATAAGAACCCTCTTTCATGTCATTCTCCTGTGTCGGATTCAGCCAGATGGCAGTCACTCCCAGGTCGGCGATATAATCCAGATGATCTGCGATACCTTTCAGGTCGCCGCCATGACGTGCATATTGTTCGTTACGGTCTACCTTGTCTTCCCGCATTCCTTTTACGATATCATTGTCCGGATTGCCGTTGGCGAAGCGGTCAGGCATGATCAGATACAATACATCGCTGGCTGTAAATCCCTGGATGTCACATCCCTTGCGTTCTCTTTCCTTCAGTTCGTAAGGAATGGTAGTGCTCTTTTTTCCCTGTTTCAGCACAATCTGGAAAGTCTGTGCCTGAGCTTCCGCAATATCCAGATACAAAAGTAAGTAGTTGGGATTTTCCTGTTTGACAACCTCCTTTAATATTACCTGGTTGCCCGACAGACTGACTTCCGAAGAAGCAATGTTTTTACCGTAGAGTAAGATTTGTAGTTCTGTGTTCTTCATACCTGCCCACCAGAAAGTAGGAGCTATCTTTTCAATGTTAACGGCATGAAGACTGTTTGCCCCGAATAATAGAGTAATAAAGCTGCATAAAGCTAATAGTGTTTGTTTCATGATATGAATGGATTTTTGGTTTCTGCAAAAGTATTTATTTACCTCAAGCCGTGCGGGACATAGAATGAAAATATAAGTGATTTAGAAAATTAATTACTTGTATATCAGTTGGATATATATGCTTATTAGACGGAATAATATAAATGATTTTAAAAAACATTTTTTATGAATTTTATTTATTATATATTTGTGTATACATGAAAAATGAATATTATGAAAAAGGCTTCTATCATTATATGTGTGTTTTTGGGTTGTCTGGTTGGCCACGGGTGGGCCGCCAAGCCTTCTGTCTCTGAACTCCTGGATGAACTGGATGAGATGATTATCCAGAAAAAGCAGTATCATGCCCGTAAGGAGGATAAGCTGAAATACCTGAAAGAGGCCTTTCATATGGCTTCCGACCTGCAGAAAAAGTATGAGATCTGTGGCGATCTTTTTCTGGAATATTTACATTATCAGACCGACTCGGCCCTGTATTATGTGAATGAGAAGTCGCTGATACTCTCCGAACTGGACAGTCTGGCATCGAAGGATGAAATCATCGTGAGCCGTGCCGAAGTCATGGGAATCATGGGCATGTACAATGAGGCCTTGTTTGAGCTGCTCCGCCTTTCCCCGTCGACGATGAGCAAGGAAACCTTATCATATTATTACCGTACCTTCCGTGGTTATTACGGCTGGCTGGCCGATTACACTGCCGATACCAAGGCCAAGCAGAAATACCTGGAAAAGACCAATCTGTACCGCGATTCCATCCTGCTGTTCACTGCGCCCGGAATCGACCGGGACATTGCTTTTGCCGAGAAACATATTTACGAAGGACGACCGGAGGAGGCCTTCGATATCCTTCAGAAATACGAAGATAAAAATCAGAGTATCAAGCAGGAAGCCTATGCCTATTATACCCTTTCGGAGGCGTATGAGGCTACCGGTAACATCGATATGCAGGTGTATTATCTGGCAAAGACGGCCCTGCTCGACATGCAGATGGCGGTACGTGAATATGCTTCGCTTCAGAAACTGGCACGTGTGATGTACAGCAGGGGCGACCTGGAGCGTGCCTACCGTTACCTGAACTGTTCCATGGAAGATGCCGTTGCCTGCAATGCGCGCCTGCGCTTCCTGGAAGTGACGGAATATTACCCCATCATTGACAAGGCCTACAAGACCAAGGAGGCTGAAGAAAGGGCGGTTACCCGTAAGATGCTGATTATCGTCAGTGTACTGGCGGGGCTGCTGATTGCACTGACGGCTTATCTGTATTACTGGATGAAGAAGCTGACGGTGATGCGCCGCCGGCTGTACGAAGCCAACCGGAAGCTGGTTTCGGCCAATCAGAACCTGGCTGAGACCGGAAAAATCAAGGAGGTATATATAGCCCGCTACCTGGATAAATGTGTGGGTTATCTCGAAAAACTGGAGCAGTACCGCCGTTCGCTGGAGAAACTGGCGATGGCTTCGAAAATCGAGGAACTTTTCAAGACCATCCGGTCGGAACAGTTCCTGCGCGACGAGCGGAAACTGTTTTACAACGAGTTTGACAAGTCGTTTTTAGACCTTTTCCCCAATTTTATCGAAGATTTTAACGCTTTGTTGCAAGAAGAAGGAAAAATTTATCCTAAATCAGGTGAACTTTTAAACACAGAACTTCGTATATTTGCACTGATTCGTTTGGGAGTAACCGACGCCAACCGTATCGCACATTTTTTAGGTTACTCATTAGCCACTGTTTATAATTATCGAAGCAAGATCCGGAACAAGGCGGCCGGAGACAAGGAGGCTTTTGAACAGGCGGTAATGAATCTCTAGCACGCAAGCAAATATACATTACATATTACCATGAAAAAAATACCTGATTTGAGTTTCTCGAAGCTGTGGAATATCAGTTTCGGATTTTTTGGCGTGCAGATTGCTTATGCGTTACAGAGTGCTAACATTAGTCGTATTTTCTCTACTTTGGGAGCCGACCCGCACAGCTTGAGTTATTTCTGGATTTTGCCTCCTTTGGCGGGAATCATCGTACAACCTATTATCGGTGCCTTGAGCGACAAGACATGGACCCGTTTCGGAAGACGTATTCCGTATCTTTTTGTCGGTGCCCTGATTGCGGTGCTGGTCATGTGTCTCTTGCCGAATGCCGGAAGTTTCGGCATGACGGTTTCGGCCGCAATGATTTTCGGATTGTTTTCTCTGATGTTCCTGGATACATCCATCAACATCGCGATGCAGCCTTTCAAGATGATGGTGGGGGATATGGTGAACGAGAAGCAGAAGGGGCTGGCTTATTCCATCCAGAGTTTCCTTTGCAATGCCGGTAGTCTGGCCGGATACCTTTTCCCTTTTATCTTTGCCTGGGTAGGTATCAGTAACGTGGCTCCGAAGGGAGTGATTCCGGATTCTGTGATTTATTCGTTTTATATCGGTGCCCTGATCCTGATTCTTTGTGTGATTTATACGACGGTTAAGGTGAAGGAGTATCCGCCTGCCCTTTATGCCGAATACCACGGTATCTCGACCGAGGAAAAGGAAGAGAAGGTCAATATGTTCAAACTGCTCCTGCGGGCGCCGAAGGCGTTCTGGACCGTGGGACTGGTGCAGCTCTTCTGCTGGGCGGCGTTTATGTTCATGTGGACTTATACGAACGGTACGGTAGCGGCCAACGTGTTTGATACGCCTTCGGTGGAACTGGTGAAGGACGGGGTTACACACTGGGTGCTTGATACACAGTCTCAGCAGTACCAGACTGCAGGCGACTGGGTGGGAATCCTCTTTGCCGTGCAGGCTATCGGTTCGGTAATCTGGGCCGCAGCCATGCCTTCCATCCGCAACCGCCGCTTTGCTTATTCACTGAGCCTGGTGCTGGGAGGTATCGGTTTCCTTTCTATCGGCTGGATTCATGATCCGTACTGGCTGTTTGTTTCATTCCTGCTCATCGGATGTGCATGGGCAGCCATGCTGGCACTTCCGTTTACCATCCTGACCAACGCACTGACGGGCGGTCATATGGGTACGTACCTGGGACTGTTCAACGGAACGATCTGTGTACCGCAGATTGTGGCAGCGGTAGCAGGAGGATGGATCTTGAAAATGTTTACTACCGAGGGAAGTATTCCTCCTGAAGTCAATATGCTGATGCTGGCGGGAGTGCTGCTGTTTGCAGGTGCCTGCTGTGTAGGCTTTATCAAAGAGAAAAAGTCTGAATAATTATACGGAAGAGAGGGAAGAGACTCTTTTTCGGATTTCCGACCCGCAGGTGGAGGTGGTGTAACCTCGGTATGCGGGTTGAAGAACCCCCGTACGGAAGTCGTGCGACTTCCGTACGGGGGTTCGCTTATATATACATATATATAAAAGAATGTATTTCGGGAAAATGATATCAACGCAAGCGTGTCTGAGGATTTGCTTCTCCCGGTTCGATGTGGCGGATGACCCTGCAGGGATTGCCGTATGCCAGCACTCCCGACGGGATGTCCTTGGTGACCACGCTGCCGGCACCGATGACGCTGTTGTCGCCGATGCTTACTCCGGGGAGGATACATACGTGTCCGCCGATCCATACGTTATTGCCGATGGTAATCGGGTAGGCATATTCCAGACCGGCATTCCGCTGCTCCTTGTCCAGCGGGTGTCCGGCAGTGTAGATGCCTACATGAGGGGCGATGAACACATTGTCTCCGATGGTGACCTTAGCCCCGTCGAGGATGACCAGGTTGGTGTTGGCAAAGAAATTGTCACCGATATGGATGTTTGACCCATAGTCACAATAAAACGGTGAAATGATGCAGCCCTTCTTTCCCATGTGCAGAATGGAACGGATCAGCTCGTCTCTCTGCTGCAGTTCTTCGGGCGGCAGTAAGTTGTACCGGTGCAGGCGGCTGTGGGTTTCCAGCATCTCCCGCTGCAGGTCGGGGTCGTTGTTGGCATCGTACAGCAAGCCTTCGGCGGCTTTTTGTTTTTCTGTTTTCATAGTCTGGGGTTTTAATAAATATATTAGCCCTGTTCGGCAGATGACATCCGGCAAGAGCCCTATATAATAAAGAGTATTTGAACAATGCTATTGATAAAATTAATCATTTCGTCCTCCTTTCTTAGTGATAATTAATAGAAAGATTTGTTTATTTGGCTTATTTAACTTTTGAGGGGTTTCTTTTTCATCATTAATGGGTATTGATTACGAAATGTAGGTACTTTAATTTTGCAGTAAATTTATAACTATAAGTATAATTAAGATGAAATTTTATTCAATTAGAGTGGCGTTTGTGTTACAAGTGGTGTGGATGATAATGATGTCATCTTGTGAAAAAAATCAGAATGTGTATTCTCAGCCGACGGATATCCCGGATAATCCGTCTTCGGTAGATGTGTTGTCTGATAAGTATGCTTCCAGGGAGATAACTCTGGAACTGAAAGAAAATGTACCGAATTCGGATGGATGCATTTATTTTTCGTTTACTTCAGGGAAAATCTCTGGTAAAAGTACTTCGGATGCAGCAGATAGTCGCGAATGGGATATTGCTTTTGATAAGGTAAATGGCTTTACAAATGGAGAAAGGAAGGGGAACGCTTCAGTCTCTGTTTATGTAACGGATTATCAGGATTTCGATTCGGTAGTGAGTTACCGTCCTTTTGTAGATTTTCCATCTCAGTGGCAGGGAAATGATAATATAGAAGTTATGTTGTTTGATGCCATGCCTCCCCGTAAAGCGGTAGCGTATTTTAATGCGGGTATCTGCAATTATTATACGTTTGATATGGCCTCCATGCCACCGGCTGTTACTTTGGATAACAGAATAAGGATAATTAAAACGGTGTCTGGAGAATATGTGAAGCTTCAATTTATAGGTGTATATAAAGATGCTCAGGCTAAAACGGGCTTTGGTACAGTCTCTTTCAGATATGCGTTTTTGAAGGCAGAAGGGACTAACGGATTGCGTACGGGCGAAGTGTTGGTGGAACATCTGGAACAAGGTACGCTTAAGAAGCGTCTGGAAAGCTATCATCCGGAAGAAATCCGCATTCTTACCATTCAGGGGATACTTGACCAGACCGATGTCAATGCGATTAAGGAAATCAGAAATCTGGATGTGCTTGATTTAAGTAATGCTTCTCTGGCGGTAACCCCTCATCAATATTTCTTGAGAGACAATTCTTCGGCATTGAGGAAGGTCATCTTGCCGAGCAACTTGGAGAATATAGGACAAGGATGGCTGGGGTATTGTTCTTCCCTTCAAGAGGTCGTTGTGCCCGGAAATACTCTGAAGGGGATAATGGACGGTGCGTTTGCTTTTACTCCCTCTCTTGAAAAGGTTACCTTACCGGAATCTGTGCTTACTGTTTCGCATGAGGCTTTTGCGTATTCGGGTATCCGGGAATTTGTTTACCCGCCTTCGGTGCAGGATGTAGAGTATAAAACTTTTTATGCATGTAAGCAGCTGGAAAAAATTACACTTCCTTCCGGAGTAAAGACCATTCAGGGAGGGGCACTGGCTTATTGTAGCAAGCTGACTGATATACATCTTCCTGGTATGATACCTCCGGTCCTTGACAATACTTATTATGAAATCCGCGGCTCAAAGGGGAGTCTGTATCCTTTTGCCGGACTGAACTGGTATAATGAGAACGATGAAATTCTGGTTCACTTTTATGTGCCCCGGGGAACCTTGGCTTCTTATATTTCTACATGGCATTGGGAAGATTATACCGAATATCTGGTCGAGCAATGAAGTTTCGTATCGCTTATTGGTTATTGCTGGTTGCCTTGGTTTTAGGAGAAAGTTGTAGCCGGTCGTCTGGAATTGAAGTGACCGATACAACCGTCAGTGATGAGACTGAAGTCTCCGATTGCATTGCACGGTATTTTAGGGAGCAATTGGATACGTTGCTTCCTTCCTCTCCTCCCGAATGGCTTTTTACAGTGGGGGTGAGCAAGGACAGTGTGGCAGATGCAAAGAAAAAGTTGTGGAACAATTGGAAAAAGATAAATGAGGTCGATCTGTCGGAAAGCGGATTCTTGCAGGGAGATACGACTGCTTACTGGAGGCTTCCCGGAAAGCAACTGATGCCTGTACGTTTCTTGACGAAGGGAGAAGAACCTCCAGGGGGATACCCTATGATTATCAATCTGCACGGTGGAGGTCAGTATGAGGTTGACGGTCCGTACTCAGCTGTGGTTAACACCATTTCTTGGGAAAGCATGATTGCACTGTCCCGGGAGCAGGACGATGCTCCGGTATTATATGTGATACCGAGAATGGCTGATGACAGAATCGGTTCATGGCATAAGTATCCGCAGCGTTATGCCATGCGGAAAATGTGCAGGCTGGCTGCTGTGTCCGGAAAGATAAATAGAAATAAGATATATCTGTCGGGTACTTCTCAGGGGGGATATGGAACCATCCGGTTGTCGACTTTCATGCCGGATTATTTTGGAGCGGTATCTGTGGTGGCTGCTGCAGATGCTCCTGGAGAGAATTTGCTGAATTACCGGAATCTGCCATTGAGAATGGATGTAGGGCGGATGGACAGTGATTTCAGTAGAAATGTGTATGCCATGAGGTGGAAAGAACAATTGGATGCCTTATCGGCAACGGCAGCCCCGGGAGAGTTTGATGCCTTGGTGAATATTCAGCAGGGTAAAAGACATTCCGTAGATATTTCAGGGATTTCCGGATGGCTGATGGGGCACGTGAGAAATGTTTCATTTTCTCATATAAGTTTTTTGTTTGCCTACTGTGACGACGGTTTTCCGGGGGGCGCTCATAATCTGGGTTTTCTTGACTGGACTGCTACCCCTTCGTGTAGAGTGTTGATAGAAGAATCGGTGCAGGACAACGAGATACGGCTGGACATAAAAAAGATTGCCGGAAATGTGAAGGGGTGTCTGGAGGTATATTTGCCAGAGAGCATGCTGGCTTATGATGTGGTGAGGGTTGTTGTGAACCGGGACAGAGTAGTAAGCAAAAAGGCAGTGCCCAATTTGGGAGTCATGGTTAAATCACTGGCTTTGTTTCAAGACCCTGAAAGGATTTTTATTGATAAGGTGGATGTGGATTTATAACTATGATGTACATTCAGACTGAAAAACGGAAAGCCCGGAATGGCAAACGGAAAACTTTTTCCGGCTGTCGTTCCGGGCTTGATTATGATACGAGGTAACAGCCTTGCTGTAGTTTTATTTCTCTTCTTCCTTGAACCAGGAAGCATACATTAAATATCCGTTGGCGATTTTCTGGTTCAGTTCCTTGCTCTGCTGCGGGTCGACCTTCTTGATGAATCTGGCAGGTACGCCGGCCCAGAGCGTGTGAGGCTCGATGACCGTATTGGCAAGTACCAGGGCGCCGGCTGCCACGATGGCTCCTTCGCCCACCACCGCATGGTCCAGCAGGGTAGATCCCATACCGATCAGGGCATGGTCGTGTACGGTTGCCCCATGGAGGGTCACATTGTGTCCGATGGATACATCGTTCCCGATCTCCACGGTCGATTTCTCGTAAAGTGTATGCAGCACCGTACCGTCCTGTATGTTGACACGGTCGCCGATACGGATGGAATTCACATCACCGCGCAGTACGGCATTGAACCATACGCTGCACTGCTTTCCCATGACTACATCGCCCACGATGGTGGCGTTTTCAGCCAGGTAGCAGTCTTCTCCTATCTGAGGGGTAAACCCTCTTACTGATTTGATTAAAGCCATAATAAATAAGTGGTTAACTGTTTCGGACAATGGGCCGGGTAGCCTGTCTCAGCCATTCGCTTTCCTCGCTGTCCAGCAGTGGGGAAATCTTTTCGAATACGAGCTGATGATAGCTGTTCAGCCAGTTGATTTCGTCTTCACTCAAAAGGTCGGTCCGGATTGGTTCGGTGTCAATCGGACACAGGGTAAGGGGCTCGAAGCGGTAGAATGTGCCGAAGTCCGTTTGCCGGCTTTCGGTCACCATCATAGTATTTTCGATGCGGATACCGTATGCCTCGGCCCGGTAGATACCCGGCTCGTTGGTGACGGTCATTCCCGGCAGCAGCAAGGCCGGAATGTGGTTCATACGGATTTGATGAGGGCCTTCGTGCACACAGAGGAAATGACCTACTCCGTGGCCGGTGCCGTGACCGTAGTTGATGCCTTCCTTCCACATGAACTGGCGGGCCAGGACGTCGAGCTGCGTACCGCAGGTGCCGTGTGGAAACTCAGCCTGCGAGAGGGCGATCATTCCCTTCAGTACCAGTGTATAATCGGTCTTCTGCTCCATCGTTACGGGGCCCAGTGCAAAGGTACGGGTGATGTCAGTAGTTCCGTCCAGGTATTGGGCACCGCTGTCGAGCAAGAGCAGTCCCTCGGGTTTCAGCGGGGAGGCCGATTCGGGAGTGGCGGCGTAGTGCACAATGGCTCCGTGGGCCTGGTAACCGGCAATGGTTTCGAAACTCAGTCCCTGGAACAGCGGCTGTGCAGCCCGGAACTCCGTCAGTTGTTCATCGATGGACAGTTCCGTCAGCGCTCCGGTACCTACCGATTCCTTCAGCCATTTGATGAAGCGGACCATGGCTGCTCCGTCGCGTATCATGGCCTGGTGGAAGCCCTCGATCTCTGTCGGGTTTTTGACGGCCTTCAGCATCGAAACCGGTGAGGCGACCAGCCGGATGTCCTGGCAGTGAGCCGCAAGCGACCGGTAGATGGCATAGTTGGCACTGGAGGTCAACAACATGGAGGTGGCGTGCAACTGCGAGAGGTCGGCTGTGATTTCCCGATAATCTCTTGTCTGAATCTGCAGCCGGTTCAGGTACTCCGTAACCTCCGGAGTCAGTTTCTCGGGCAGGATGTACAGACAGGCCGACCGACGGGTAATCAGCAGGTAACTGATAAATACCGGGTTATAGGAAATGTCTTTTCCTCTCAGGTTCAATGTCCAGGCAATTTCATCCAGGGCCGAAATCAGGATGCCTTCGGCATGCTGCTCACAGAGAAAACTGCGGAGCTGCTCCATTTTCTGTCCGGCATCGATACCGGCGTAAGACAATGGGAGGATACGGACCGTCTCGGTGGAAATACCGGGGCGGTCTTCCCACAGTTCAGCAAACGGGTCGGGGGTAGCGACCACTTCTATTTGGTAGGGCTGCAGCCGCTTCTGCAGGTAATCGGCAAACTCCCAGCTGTTGACGCTGCCGTCGATGCCGACCTTGCTGGAAGAGGGGAGTACCTCGCTCAGCCAGCCGGCGATGTCGGGAGTATCCGGCATGCGCTCCTTAAACAGGGTGATGCCGCTGTCCTGCAACTGCTGTCCGGCCTGTAAGAAATAACGGGAGTCAGTCCACAGTCCGGCCTGGTCCAAGGTTACTACCACAGTACCTGCCGAGCCGGTGAATCCCGAAATCCACTTCCTGCACTCCCAGTGTGCAGGGACATATTCGCCCGAATGCGGATCGGTGCTGGGAACAATAAAGGCGGAGATTCCATGCGCCTGCATGAATTTTCTCAGCCGGGAAATTCTTTCTTTTATGATTTCTGCCATAAGCTTCGTGAATTTAGAATAATACCTGTCCTGCCGTCCGGTGCCGACCGGGTTACAGCAAGACGAACGCTCCTTGCAAAGTTACGATTTCTGGAATATTTTCAATAAAATATACCGGAAAGTTTTGTAAATAAAGAAAGTATATGTAATTTTGCGCCGCAATTCGACTATCGAAATAATTTAATAACAACATACTTAATTTAAAAAACATGATTGTAGTACCAGTAAAAGAAGGCGAAAACATTGAAAAAGCGCTGAAAAAATTCAAAAGAAAATTTGAAAAAACAGGTGTTGTAAAAGAATTGAGAAGCAGACAGCAGTATGACAAACCGTCTGTTTTGAAAAGACTGAAAATGGAACGTGCCGTTTACGTTCAGAAAATGCAGCAGGTAGAAGAGTAATAATTCTTACAAAACTCTTGAATTATTGAATTCTTTTTCATAAATTCGTTGCTGAGATACAAAAGCGATGTTTCTTATGTGGAAAGATTCTTTTTTGAAATATCTTCGCTTTGAGAGGAATTATTCCGAGAAGACAATCGTCAGTTACGGGATTGACCTTGATAAGTTTGAAGCATATTTCCGGGGAGTGGATGAAGGCCTGGATTTCAAGTCCGTGGATGCCGACGTGATCAGAGGGTGGATACTCTCGATGATGGATGAAGGCTATTCCGCGTCTTCCGTAGGCCGGAAGTTGAGTGCTCTCCGCTCGTTTTATCACTATCTTCTGAAAAAAGGTGAAATAGAAGCGGATCCTGTTCGGAAGGTGATGGCGCCCAAGAAGAAGAAAACGATTCCGGTATTTGTCCGTGAAGAGGATATGAATCGTCTGCTGGATGATACGGATTTCGGAAAGGGCTTTGAGGGGGTGAGGAACCGGTTGATTCTGGAATTCTTCTATGTGACGGGTGTCCGCTTGTCGGAACTGGTCGGGTTGAAGGATGCGGATGTGGATTTCTCGGCAAAGGTGGTAAAGGTGACAGGAAAAAGAAACAAACAGCGGATCATTCCGTTTGGCTCGGAACTGGACGCTGACTTGAAACAGTATCTTTCTCTTAGAAATGAAACATGCGGCATGACGGATTTCTTTTTTGTCCGGAGTAACGGACAGAAATTGAATGCTCCGGCCGTGTATCTTTTGGTAAGGCGTAGTTTGTCGAAAGTCGTAACGTTGAAAAAGAAGAGTCCTCATGTGCTGAGACATTCTTTCGCAACCTCGATGCTGAATAATCAGGCAGAGCTGGGTGCGGTAAAAGAACTGCTGGGGCATGAGAGTCTGACGACAACGGAGATTTATACTCATACGACTTTTGAAGAATTAAAAAAGGTTTATGAACAAGCTCATCCCAGAGCTTAAAAGAAAAGGAGGTTTTTATGGAAGTAAGAATTCAATCAATTCATTTCGAAGCATCTGAAAAGTTAGAAGCTTTTATCCAGAAGAAAGCAGAGAAGCTCGAGAAGTTTTGTGATAATATAAAGAAAGTAGAGGTGTCTTTAAAGGTAGTGAAACCTGAAACAGCGATGAACAAAGAAGCTGGAGTGCGCGTTCTGGCGCTTAATACAGAGTTTTATGCCGAAAAAGTAAGTGATACATTCGAAGAATCAATAGACGTGTGCATGGATGCACTGTCTAAACAACTGTTGAAAGCCAAAGAAAAACAACAGGGTAAGTAAAAAAACAAACGAAAAGTTTTGTGATTAAAAAAAAATATCTAACTTTGCAGCCGCTAAGCTACTGGAAGCAGTACTTTGGCTGCAAAGTAGATTCGCCTCTTTAGCTCAGTTGGCCAGAGCACGTGATTTGTAATCTCGGGGTCGTTGGTTCGAATCCGACAAGAGGCTCAAAAAAGAAGAATGAAGTAGTTTCTTGATTGTTCTTTGAAGCAAGTGGGGCAAATACCAGAGTGGCCAAATGGGGCAGACTGTAAATCTGCTGGCTTACGCCTTCGGTGGTTCGAATCCATCTTTGCCCACTAAAATTGCGGAAGTAGCTCAGTTGATAGAGCATTAGCCTTCCAAGCTGAGGGTCGCGGGTTTGAGTCCCGTCTTCCGCTCTTCTTTTCTTCTTTTGCTGTTATAGCTCAGCGGTAGAGCACTTCCTTGGTAAGGAAGAGGTCCCGGGTTCAAGTCCCGGTAACAGCTCGTGAAAATGTAAAGCTGATTATTAATCAAATATAATAAAATTAAAGCTATGGCTAAAGAGAAATTTGAACGTTCGAAACCGCACGTTAACATTGGTACTATCGGTCACGTTGACCACGGTAAAACCACTTTGACTGCTGCCATCACTACAGTATTGGCAAAAAAAGGTCTGTCAGAATTGCGTTCTTTCGATTCAATCGATAACGCTCCTGAAGAAAAGGAAAGAGGTATCACTATCAATACTTCTCACGTAGAATATCAGACTGCAAATCGTCACTATGCTCACGTAGACTGTCCGGGACACGCCGACTACGTTAAGAACATGGTTACTGGTGCTGCTCAGATGGATGGTGCTATCATCGTAGTTGCTGCTACTGATGGTCCGATGCCTCAGACTCGTGAGCACATCCTGTTGGCTCGCCAGGTAAACGTTCCTCGTCTGGTTGTATTCTTGAACAAATGCGACATGGTTGATGACGAAGAAATGTTGGAACTGGTTGAAATGGAAATGCGTGAACTGTTGTCATTCTATGACTTCGACGGTGACAACACTCCGATTATCCGTGGTTCTGCTCTGGGTGCATTGAACGGTGTTCCACAGTGGGAAGAAAAAGTTATGGAACTGATGGATGCAGTTGATAACTGGATTCCTCTGCCTCCGCGTGATGTTGATAAACCATTCTTGATGCCGGTTGAAGACGTATTCTCAATCACTGGTCGTGGTACTGTTGCTACAGGTCGTATCGAAGCTGGTGTGATCAAGGTAGGTGACGAAGTTGAAATCCTGGGTCTTGGTGAAGACAAGAAATCAGTTGTAACTGGTGTTGAAATGTTCCGCAAATTGCTGGATCAGGGTGAAGCTGGTGATAACGTAGGTTTGTTGCTCCGTGGTATCGACAAGAACGAAATCAAACGTGGTATGATTTTGTGTCACCCGGGTCAGGTTAAGGCTCACTCTAAATTCAAAGCTGAGGTTTATATCCTGAAGAAAGAAGAAGGTGGTCGTCACACTCCGTTCCACAACAAATACCGTCCTCAGTTCTACTTGCGTACTATGGACTGTACAGGTGAAATCACTTTGCCAGAAGGAACTGACATGGTAATGCCGGGTGATAACGTAACAATCAACGTTGAGTTGATCTATCCGGTTGCATTGAACGTAGGTCTGCGTTTCGCTATCCGTGAAGGTGGACGTACTGTAGGTGCTGGTCAGATTACTGAACTTCTTGACTAATATCATAGTATAAAGATAATATAGTTCCCGGATCTCGGTTCGGGAACTATTTTTACGGGAATAGCTCAGTTGGTAGAGCATCGGTCTCCAAAACCGAGTGTCGGGAGTTCGAGCCTCTCTTCCCGTGCTAATATTGAATGAATATGTTTAAAAAGATAACGAATTATTGTAAAGAATCTTACGACGAACTAGTCCATAAAGTATCATGGCCTACTCGTTCAGAACTTTCTAGTAGTGCAATGGTTGTTTTATATGCTTCCCTCCTCATTGCGCTCGTTGTTTTTCTTATGGATTCTGCCTTCCGTTTCATCATGGAAGACGTTATCTATCCGCACTAATAAACAGTTAGAAAATGTCTGAGATTGAAAAAAAATGGTACGTACTTCGTGCCGTAAGTGGTAAAGAAGCTAAGGCAAAGGAATTTATTGAAGCAGAAATGCGCAATACCAGCCTTGGGGAATACGTATCTCAGGTATTGATTCCTACCGAAAAGATTTATCAGGTTCGCAATGGTAAAAAAATTGTGAAGGAAAGAAGTTATCTTCCTGGTTATGTCTTGGTAGAGGCTGCTTTGGTTGGAGAGGTAGCTCATCATTTGAGAAACATCACCAACGTGATCGGCTTCTTGGGCGGTCAGGAACATCCGGTTCCCTTGAGACAATCTGAAGTGAATCGTATACTGGGTACGGTGGATGAACTGCAGGAAGTAAGCGAAGATGTAAATGTTCCTTACACTGTAGGAGAAACAGTGAAAGTTGCGGTCGGACCGTTCAGCGGATTCAGTGGTATCATTGAAGAAGTGAGCGCGGAAAAACGCAAACTGAAAGTAATGGTCAAAATATTCGGGCGTAAAACTCCGCTTGAATTAGGCTTTACGGATGTGGGAAAAGAATAATGCATTTGTTACGTGTGTTGTTCAATTCGTTAATCAATTATATTAAATTTTACAAAAATGGCTAAAGAAGTTGCTGGACTAATCAAATTACAGATTAAAGGAGGCGCTGCAAATCCATCACCTCCCGTTGGACCTGCTCTGGGTTCTAAGGGTATTAATATCATGGAATTTTGCAAGCAATTCAACGC
Organism: Phocaeicola faecicola; assembly: GCF_013618865.1. Lineage (GTDB taxonomy): Bacteria > Bacteroidota > Bacteroidia > Bacteroidales > Bacteroidaceae > Phocaeicola > Phocaeicola faecicola. The sequence continues at coordinate 10,571 of NZ_JABSOE010000031.1, read as the reverse complement.
CAGAACCCAGGACAAGGCAGGTAAAGTATTGCCTGTAATCATTACCTACTACACAGACAAGTCTTTTGATTTCGTAATCAAGACTCCTCCTGTAGCTATTCAGTTGCTCGAGGCTGCTAAGATTAAGAGCGGTTCTGCAGAACCTAACCGTAAGAAAGTTGCTGAACTTACTTGGGATCAGATTCGTACAATTGCTCAGGACAAATTGGTAGACTTGAACTGCTTTACTATCGAAGCTGCTATGACAATGGTAGCTGGAACAGCTAGAAGTATGGGTATCGCTGTAAAAGGTGACTTCCCGGGTAATAACTAATTAACTTCAATTGATAATGGGTAAACTGACAAAAAATCAAAAGTTGGCTGCAGAAAAAATTGAAGCAGGGAAAGCATACTCACTGAAAGAAGCTTCTCAGTTGGTAAAGGACATCACTTTTACTAAATTTGATGCTTCATTAGATATTGACGTACGTTTAGGTGTAGACCCTCGTAAGGCAAACCAGATGGTTAGAGGCGTTGTGTCTCTGCCTCATGGTACAGGTAAGCAGGTTCGTGTGCTTGTTCTGTGTACACCGGATGCTGAAGCTGCTGCAAAGGAAGCTGGCGCTGACTATGTTGGTCTTGATGAATATATTGAAAAGATCAAAGGTGGATGGACTGATATTGATGTGATCATCACTATGCCGTCTATCATGGGTAAGATCGGTGCTCTGGGTCGTGTGCTCGGTCCTCGTGGATTGATGCCGAACCCGAAGAGTGGTACTGTAACTATGGATGTTGCTAAGGCGGTTAAGGAAGTTAAGCAAGGTAAGATTGACTTTAAAGTTGACAAGAGTGGTATCGTACATACCTCTATTGGTAAGGTGTCTTTCACTGCTGATCAGATTCGTGAAAATGCGAAAGAATTTATCGCTACTATCATTAAACTGAAACCGACTGCAGCTAAGGGTACTTATATTAAGAGTATTTATCTTTCAAGTACTATGAGTAAGGGTGTGAAAATCGACCCTAAATCAGTAGAAGAAATCTAATTATAAGGAGGAATCATGAGAAAGGAAGATAAAGGCGTAATTATAGGTCAGTTGGCTGATACCGTAAAGCAGTATGGACATTTCTACTTGGTTGATACTACAGCTATGGATGCTGCTTCAACAAGTGAATTGCGTAGAAAATGCTTTAAGGCCGGTATTAAGCTGGTAGTTGTGAAGAACTCTTTGCTTCACAAGGCTTTGATGGGCTTGGATGTTGATTACTCACCATTGTTTGGCTCTTTGAAGGGTACAACTTCAGTAATGTTTAGTGAAGTGGCTAACGCTCCTGCTAAATTGCTGAAAGAATACAAGGATGGTGTTCCTGCATTGAAAGCTGCATATGCAGAAGAAGGTTTCTATGTAGGTGCTGATCAACTTGAAGCTCTCGCAACAATCAAGAGCAAGAACGAAGTTATCGCAGATATCGTGGCATTGCTGCAGTCTCCTGCGAAGAATGTTATCTCTGCTCTTCAGTCTGGTGGTAACACCATTCACGGTGTTCTTAAAACTTTGGGTGAACGCGCTGAATAATGGCTCGTTGGAAAAGTGGGAACACAACCAAAACAACTTTAATATTCAATTAGTAACAAACAATTAAATTCATACAAAAATGGCAGATTTGAAAGCTTTTGCAGAACAATTAGTTAACTTGACAGTAAAAGAAGTTAATGAACTTGCAACTATCCTTAAAGAAGAATATGGTATTGAACCTGCTGCTGCAGCTGTAGCTGTTGCTGCTGGTCCTGCTGCTGCTGGTGCAGCTGCTGCTGAAGAAAAAACTTCATTCGATGTAGTTTTGAAGAGCGCAGGTGCTGCTAAATTGCAGGTTGTTAAGGCCGTTAAAGAAGCTTGTGGTCTTGGCTTGAAAGAAGCAAAAGACATGGTTGACGGTGCTCCTAGCGTAGTAAAAGAAGGTTTGGCTAAAGACGAAGCTGAATCTTTGAAGAAAGTTTTGGAAGAAGCTGGAGCTGAAGTTGAACTTAAATAAGATTATCCTGTAAATCAGGTAGTTCGGTTAAGAGTCCTCTGTAAGGAGGATTCTTAACCTTTTTGCGTCTATATTAAGTTGACTGGCTGGCAGGTGTGGATTGACAGGTTTTTTTATCGTTTCCGATGCTTGGAGATGCCGGATCCGGCTCCTGTTTTTTCCTGCTTGTTCACGCTTTCTTAAAAATAATAAAACTCATACAGATGTCTTCAAACATTATCAATCAACGAATTAACTTTGCTTCTATTAAGAATCCGATGCAGTATCCGGATTTCTTGGAAGTTCAATTGAAGTCATTTCAAGACTTTTTGCAATTAGATACCCCGCCTGAAAAACGAAAGAACGATGGCTTGTACAAGGTATTTGCAGAGAATTTCCCGATCGCAGATACACGTAACAACTTCGTGCTCGAGTTCCTCGACTACTATATCGATCCGCCTCACTATTCTATCGACGACTGTCTGGAACGTGGATTGACTTATAGTGTTCCCTTGAAAGCTAAACTGAAGCTTTATTGTACAGACCCCGATCATGAAGATTTCGATACAGTGATTCAGGATGTATATCTGGGACCGATCCCTTATATGACTCCGAAAGGTACTTTCGTGATTAATGGTGCTGAACGTGTCGTTGTTTCGCAGTTGCACCGTTCTCCAGGCGTCTTCTTTGGACAGAGTATCCATGCCAATGGTACGAAACTGTATTCAGCTCGTATTATTCCGTTCAAGGGGTCTTGGATTGAGTTTGCTACCGACATCAACAATGTAATGTATGCGTACATTGACCGTAAGAAGAAGTTGCCGGTAACTACGTTGTTGCGTGCGGTGGGTTTTGAAAACGACAAGGATATCCTTGAAATCTTCAACCTTGCAGAAGACATTAAGGTAAATAAGGCTAATCTGAAGAAGATTATCGGCCGTAAACTGGCTGCACGTGTGCTGAAGACATGGACAGAAGACTTCGTGGATGAGGATACCGGTGAAGTGGTTTCTATCGAGCGTAACGAGGTGGTTATCGACCGTGAAACCATTATCGAACCGGAACATGTAGACTTGATCATTGAATCGGGTGTACAGAATATCCTGCTTCATAATGAAGAGGCTAACAGTTCTGATTATTCTATTATTTTCAATACTTTGCAGAAAGACCCGAGTAACTCGGAAAAAGAAGCTGTATTGTATATCTACCGCCAGTTGCGTAACGCTGACCCGGCTGATGATGCCAGTGCACGTGAGGTTATCAACAACCTGTTCTTCTCTGAGAAGCGTTATGACTTGGGTGAGGTAGGCCGTTACCGTATCAACAAGAAGCTGAATCTGGATACGGATATGGATGTCAAGGTATTGACAAAACAAGATATTATTGAGATCATCAAGTATCTGATCGAGTTGATCAACTCTAAGGCAGATGTGGATGATATCGACCACTTGAGCAACCGTCGTGTACGTACGGTAGGTGAACAGTTGTCTAACCAGTTTGCCATCGGTCTGGCTCGTATGTCACGTACTATCCGTGAACGTATGAATGTACGCGACAATGAGGTGTTCACTCCGATTGATTTGATCAATGCGAAGACTATTTCTTCGGTTATCAACTCATTCTTCGGTACCAATGCGTTGTCTCAGTTCATGGACCAGACTAACCCGCTGGCTGAAATCACTCACAAGCGTCGTTTGTCTGCCCTGGGTCCTGGTGGTTTGTCTCGTGACCGTGCCGGATTTGAGGTACGTGACGTTCACTATACTCACTATGGCCGTCTGTGTCCGATTGAAACTCCTGAAGGTCCGAACATCGGTTTGATTTCTTCTTTGTGTGTATATGCAAAGATCAACGACCTCGGATTTATCGTGACTCCGTACCGTAAGGTTAAGGATGCGGTGGTGGATCTTTCACCGGAAGGCATCGAATACCTGTCGGCTGAAGAAGAAGAAGACAAGATCATCGCACAGGGTAATGCGCCGCTGAATGATGACGGTACATTTATCCGTGAAAAAGTAAAGGCTCGTCGTGATGCGGATTATCCGGTGGTTACTCCTGATCAGGTAGAACTGATGGACGTGGCTCCGCAGCAGATTGCTTCTATCGCGGCTTCTTTGATTCCGTTCCTGGAACACGATGACGCGAACCGTGCGTTGATGGGATCTAACATGATGCGCCAGGCAGTTCCTTTGTTGAAGACTGAAGCGCCGATTGTGGGTACCGGTATCGAAAAGCAGTTGTGTGAGGATTCTCGTACACAGATTGCTGCCGAAGGCGACGGTGTGATCGACTTTGTGGATGCAACTACTATCCGTATTTTGTATGACCGCACAGAGGACGAAGAGTTCGTAAGCTTTGAACCGGCTCTGAAGGAATATCGTATTCCGAAGTTCCGCAAGACCAACCAGAGCATGACCATCGACTTGCGTCCGATCTGTAACAAGGGCCAGCGCGTGAAGAAGGGTGATATCCTGACTGAAGGTTATTCTACTGCCAACGGTGAATTGGCTTTGGGTAAGAACCTGCTGGTTGCATACATGCCTTGGAAGGGTTACAACTACGAGGATGCGATTGTATTGAACGAACGCGTGGTACGTGAGGATATCCTGACCTCTGTACACGTGGATGAATATATTTTGGAAGTCCGCGAAACAAAACGCGGTATGGAAGAGTTGACTTCTGATATTCCTAATGTAAGTGAAGAAGCTACCAAGGATCTGGATGAAAACGGTATCGTACGTATCGGTGCCCGCATCGAGCCGGGTGACATCCTGATCGGTAAGATTACTCCGAAGGGTGAATCTGATCCTTCTCCGGAAGAAAAACTGCTGCGTGCTATCTTCGGTGACAAGGCGGGTGATGTGAAGGATGCTTCTCTGAAGGCTTCTCCGTCTTTGCGTGGTGTGGTTATCGACAAGAAACTGTATTCACGTGTAATCAAGACCCGCAGTGAGAAGAATGCCGACAAGGCTATCCTGCCGAAACTGAACGAAGAGTTCGAAGAAAAGGCAGCTGCCCTGAAGGAAATCCTGGTGAACAAGTTGCTGGTACTTACCAACGACAAGGTTTCTCAGGGTGTGAAGGATTACCTGGGTACTGAAGTGATTGCCAAGGGTGCCAAGTTCACCAAGCGTGATCTGGAATCATTGGATTATACCATCATTCAGTTGAGCAAGTGGACTGCTGACGCTCACAAGAATGACATGATCCGTGACCTGATCGTGAACTATCTGAAGAAATATAAAGAGCTGGATGCCGAACTGAAGCGTAAGAAATTTGCACTGACTATCGGTGATGAGCTTCCTTCAGGTATTATCCAGATGGCTAAGGTTTACATTGCCAAGAAGCGTAAGATCGGTGTGGGTGATAAGATGGCAGGTCGTCACGGTAACAAGGGTATTGTTTCACGTGTGGTACGTCAGGAAGATATGCCGTTCCTGGCAGACGGTACTCCGGTAGATATCGTATTGAATCCGTTGGGTGTGCCTTCTCGTATGAACATCGGACAGATCTTTGAAGCAGTATTGGGACGTGCCGGAAAGGAACTGGGAGTGAAGTTTGCTACTCCTATCTTCGACGGTGCTACGCTGGAAGATTTGGATGAATGGACAGACAAGGCTGGTTTGCCACGTTATTGCAAGACTTATCTGTATGACGGTGGTACCGGTGAACAGTTTGACCAGCCTGCTACGGTAGGTGTGACTTATATGTTGAAGTTGGGTCACATGGTTGAAGATAAGATGCACGCGCGTTCTATCGGTCCGTACTCTCTGATTACTCAGCAGCCATTGGGTGGTAAGGCTCAGTTTGGTGGACAGCGTTTCGGAGAAATGGAGGTTTGGGCAATTGAAGCCTTTGGTGCTGCTCATGTACTTCAGGAAATCTTGACTATCAAGTCAGACGACGTGGTAGGACGCTCTAAGGCTTATGAGGCCATTGTGAAGGGAGAACCGATGCCAACACCGGGTATCCCTGAGTCTCTGAACGTATTGTTGCATGAGTTGAGAGGACTTTGTTTGAGCATCACATTGGAATAAATTTATAGTGTAGAAGACCGAAGGCTGTGAAACGGCTTCGGAAGGTTGCGGCCTTCGGTTTTTTCACTCTTCAACTTTCAAATTTCATATTATAGATAAAGTATGGCTTTTAGAAAAGATACTAAGATAAAAAGTAATTTCTCGAAAATTACGATCGGTTTGGCTTCGCCGGAAGAAATTTTGGAAAATTCGTATGGTGAAGTGTTGAAACCGGAAACCATCAACTACCGTACTTATAAGCCAGAACGTGACGGCTTGTTCTGCGAACGTATATTCGGACCGGTGAAGGATTATGAATGTCACTGTGGTAAGTATAAACGTATCCGCTATAAAGGAATTGTCTGCGACCGTTGTGGAGTAGAGGTTACTGAAAAGAAGGTACGCCGTGAACGTAGCGGACATATCCAGCTGGTTGTGCCGGTGGCACATATCTGGTATTTCCGTTCTTTGCCGAACAAGATCGGTTATCTGTTGGGCTTGCCGACAAAGAAACTGGATGCAATCATTTATTATGAACGTTACGTCGTAATACAGCCGGGTATCAAGGCTGAAGATGGCATCAGCCAGTATGACTTGTTGTCTGAAGAAGAATATCTGGATATTCTGGAAACTCTTCCGAAGGAAAATCAATATTTGGAAGACAGCGATCCGAATAAGTTTATTGCCAAGATGGGTGCGGAAGCCATTTACGACTTGCTGACTCGTCTGGATCTGGATGCGTTGTCTTATGAATTGCGTCACAAAGCCAATAATGACTCTTCGCAGCAGCGTAAGAATGAGGCTTTGAAGCGCTTGCAGGTGGTTGAATCGTTCCGTGCTTCTCGCGGACGCAACAAACCTGAATGGATGATCGTGCGTATCGTGCCTGTAATTCCGCCTGAACTGCGTCCGTTGGTTCCGCTGGATGGTGGCCGTTTCGCAACTTCCGACTTGAACGATTTGTATCGTCGTGTGATCATCCGTAACAATCGTCTGAAACGACTGATTGAAATCAAGGCTCCTGAAGTGATCTTGCGTAATGAAAAGCGTATGCTGCAGGAGGCTGTCGACTCATTGTTCGATAACTCACGTAAGTCGAGCGCAGTGAAGACCGATGCAAACCGTCCGCTGAAGTCTTTGTCTGACAGCTTGAAAGGTAAGCAGGGACGTTTCCGTCAGAACTTGCTGGGTAAACGTGTAGACTATTCAGCACGTTCGGTAATCGTCGTTGGTCCGGAATTGAAGATGGGTGAGTGCGGTATTCCTAAGCTGATGGCTGCGGAATTGTACAAGCCGTTCATTATCCGTAAACTGATTGAACGTGGTATCGTGAAGACAGTGAAGTCGGCCAAGAAGATTGTAGACCGCAAGGAACCGGTAATCTGGGACATCCTGGAACATGTAATGAAGGGTCACCCGGTATTGCTGAACCGTGCGCCGACACTGCACCGTCTGGGTATCCAGGCATTCCAGCCTAAGATGATTGAAGGTAAGGCTATCCAGTTGCACCCGTTGGCTTGTACAGCGTTCAACGCCGACTTCGACGGTGACCAGATGGCGGTACACTTGCCTTTGAGCAACGAGGCTGTACTGGAAGCACAGATGCTGATGCTGCAGTCGCACAATATCCTGAACCCTGCGAACGGTGCGCCTATTACTGTGCCGGCACAGGATATGGTTCTTGGTTTGTATTACATTACTAAGCTGCGTAAGGGTGCCAAGGGAGAAGGTTTGATCTTCTACGGTCCGGAAGAAGCTTTGATTGCATATAACGAAGGCAAGGTAGATATCCATGCGATTGTAAGTGTGGTAACCAATGACTTGGATGAAAACGGTAACATCGTGAAGAAGATGATCAAGGAAACATCTGTAGGACGTGTGATCGTTAATGAATTGGTTCCGGATGAATGTGGATATCTGAATACGATTATCTCTAAGAAGTCTTTGCGCGACATCATCAGCGACGTGATCAAGACTGTCGGTGTGGCTCGTGCTTGTGAGTTCCTGGATGGAATCAAGAACTTGGGTTACAAGATGGCCTTCGAGGGTGGTCTGTCATTCAACTTGGGTGATATCATCATCCCGAAAGAGAAGGAAGAACTGGTTAAGCGTGGTAACGAGGAGATCGAACAGATCATGATGAACTATAACATGGGTTTCATCACCGACAACGAACGTTACAACCAGGTTATTGATACTTGGACTCATGTCAACAGTGACTTGTCTGATATCCTGTACAAGACAATTAAGAACGACGACCAGGGATTCAACTCAGTATTTATGATGCTTGACTCTGGAGCCCGTGGTTCTAAGGAACAGATCCGTCAGTTGTCTGGTATGCGTGGTTTGATGGCGAAACCGCAGAAAGCCGGTGCAGAAGGTGCTCAGATTATCGAGAACCCGATTCTTTCTAACTTTAAGGAAGGTCTTTCGGTGTTGGAGTACTTTATCTCTACTCACGGTGCTCGTAAGGGTCTTGCCGATACTGCGTTGAAGACTGCCGATGCGGGATACCTGACCCGTCGTCTGGTCGATGTTTCACACGATGTGATCATCAACGAAGAAGACTGTGGTACACTGCGTGGTCTGGTTTGTACAGCGTTGAAGAATAACGATGAAGTAATTGCTACATTATACGAACGTATCCTGGGACGTGTTTCTGTACACGATGTGATCCATCCGACAACCGGAAAACTGTTGGTTGCTGCTGGAGAGGAAATCACAGAAGCGATTGCCGAGGAAATCGAAAAATCGCCGATCGAAAGTGTGGAAATCCGTTCAGTATTGACTTGTGAGTCTAAGAAGGGTGTATGTGCGAAGTGTTACGGACGTAACCTGGCCAGCAGCCGTATGGTTCAGAAGGGTGAAGCTGTGGGTGTCATCGCTGCACAGTCAATCGGTGAACCGGGTACTCAGTTGACTCTGCGTACGTTCCACGCCGGAGGTATCGCCGGTAACATGGCGGCCAATGCAAGTATTGTGGCAAAGAACGACGCTCGTCTGGAATTCGAAGAATTGCGTACGGTAGATGCAGTAGAAGAAACTGGAGAAGCAGTGAAGGTGGTAGTCGGCCGTCTGGCTGAAGTACGCTTCGTAGATGTGAATACAGGTATTGTATTGTCATCTCACAACGTTCCTTACGGTTCTAAACTGTATGCTTCTGACGGTGAAGTGGTAGAAAAGGGCAAGCTGATTGCGAAGTGGGACCCGTTCAACGCTGTAATTGTTACGGAAGCTGCCGGTAAGATTGATTTCGAATCGGTAATTGAAAACGTAACTTACAAGGTTGAGTCTGACGAAGCAACCGGTCTGCGCGAAATCATCATCACTGAATCGAAGGACAAGACCAAGATTCCTTCATTGCACATTACTGATGAAAATGGCGGAATCATCCGTACTTACAACTTGCCGGTAGGTGGCCACGTAGTAGTGGAAAACAAACAGACTGTCAAGGCGGGTGATATCTTGGTTAAGATTCCTCGTGCGGTTGGTAAGGCTGGTGATATCACCGGTGGTCTTCCACGTGTAACTGAGTTGTTCGAAGCACGTAACCCGTCTAACCCGGCAGTGGTTTCTGAAATCGACGGTGAAGTGACTATGGGCAAGATCAAACGTGGTAACCGCGAAATCATCGTTACTTCTAAGACAGGTGATGTGAAGAAGTATCTGGTAGCTTTGTCTAAGCAGATCCTGGTACAGGAAAATGACTACGTACGTGCCGGTACACCGTTGTCTGATGGAGCCATTACTCCTGCCGACATCCTGGCGATTAAGGGTCCTACGGCCGTTCAGGAATACATCGTGAACGAAATTCAGGACGTTTACCGTCTGCAGGGTGTGAAGATCAACGACAAGCACTTCGAAATCATCGTACGTCAGATGATGCGTAAGGTTCAGATTGATGAGCCGGGAGATACCCGCTTCCTGGAACAGCAGGTAGTTGACCGTCTGGAATTCAACGAAGAGAACGACCGTATCTGGGGTAAGAAGGTGGTTGTAGACGCTGGTGACTCTCAGAACTTGCAGCCGGGACAGATTGTAACTGCCCGTAAGTTGCGTGATGAGAACAGTATGCTGAAGCGCCGCGACCTGAAGCCGGTTGAAGTACGTGATGCAGTTCCTGCAACTTCTACTCAGATCCTGCAGGGTATTACACGTGCTGCATTGCAGACATCCAGCTTTATGTCGGCTGCATCATTCCAGGAAACTACAAAGGTACTGAATGAAGCTGCCATCAACGGTAAGGTGGACCGTCTGGAAGGTATGAAGGAAAATGTGATCTGCGGACACTTGATTCCTGCCGGAACCGGACAGCGTGAGTTTGAAAAGATTATCGTTGGCTCAAAAGAAGAGTACGACCGTATTCTGGCAAACCGCAAGAATGTGATTGATTACAGTGAAGTTGAATAATCGTTCAACTGACAGATAAAAAAGAGAGGCTGTCTCAAAATACTTTGAGATGGCCTTTTTTGTGTCTGCAAAAAAAATCGGGCAAGCCCTAACTTCACTAAGTCAGAACTTGCCCGTTTCCCTAATTTTTTGTATCTTAGGGAATCAAAC
>NZ_JABSOE010000030.1 GCF_013618865.1 Phocaeicola faecicola | reverse complement strand
AAAACAGTTTGAAAGGATAAAATCTTCAAAACTAAGCTTATAAACTTCTCTCTTTAGAAAAATTCGAATGAATCCAATCTGAGATGAAACAATAGAGGCCATCTCAAGTTTATTTTGAGACAGCCTCATTTTTTTATCAGTTCATCCGGTTGAAACGGTACTGGAGCGAGATCATGAAATAGCTTCCCAGTTGCTGGGTATAGTATTCGTAGAAGCCTTCCGGAGAAGCGGTACGCCGCAGGCTTTTCCGCTGGTTCAGGATGTCTGCCCATAGCAGGGAAAGTTCCATGCGCTGTTCCTTGGCGAACTTCCATCCCACCTTGAGGTTCCAGAGGGCCTCGTTTTCCTCGTCACTGTTTACATAGCTTCCGCTGCGGATCTGGTAGGCGAAATCGGAACTGATCCGTATGCGCAGGGGCAGCTGTGCCGATAACGAGGAGCCGATGGTATAGTTGCGGTCGTACGTATTTTCTGTGTTCAGGGAATTCTTGTATTGCATGAAGTCCCAGCCTGCACTCAGGTCGATGTTTCCCCATGCCGGGAGATAGGAGATTTCTATCTTTGCATCCATTCCCGAACTTTTTGTAACGCTTTTTTCCAGGTGGTTGTCTCCGGTTTCATCTATCAGTCCCATGTCACGGTTGAAGTTTCCCCCGCCTCTTCCTCCGATTTTCAACGAATTGAACCGGTGTTCGTAGTTGAAACTTCCGTTGATTCCCCAGTTCCCGTTCAGGTTCACCGGATAGGTTTCCCTTCCTCCTGTTTGCGGAATATACCGCGAAGCCTGTGTGACGCTGTTGATTTCCTGCCGCCAGAGAAGATAGGACGAAAAACCTTTGGTGTAATTGCTGAATGTCAGACTCAGACTGTGCTGGTACGAAGGTTTCAGGTTGGGGTTGCTGCGCGTGACGTAAAGTGCGGAATGATAGACCGTTGGAGCCATCAGTTCCTGCAGCGAGGGCTGCTGGGTATTTCCGTTGTAACTGATACCCAGGTCATAATCGTTTTTCCGGTAGTTGACGGAGAGTCGGGGAGCCCATTCCAGTGAATTTCCCAATGTATCCAGCTGCATCTTTCTTTCTTCCTGTTTCAGTTTTCGCTGCTGTGGCGCCAGACTGATGCCTCCATAGATGTTCCATACCTCTCCTTCGTGGGCATATGACAGGGTCAGCAGATGCTTGTAGGTGCGACTTTGCCGCCGGTTGCTCAGGCTGTCGATGTGGTGTTGCTCGTATCCCGGTTCCAGACTGGTTCCGGATGAGTTTTCTGCGGCGAAAGCCGACAGGTCGTACGTATCCTGTGTCTGCTCTTCGTGCTGGCTGTTGAACGCATAGGAGAACTGCAGGTGGTCTGTCTTGCTGAGTTTATGGGTGTAGGCCACCTGTATTTCATTGTTCCGGCTGAGGACGGGCAAATGCTGGTATTGGTTTCTGTAATCGACCGAGTCGGTTCCGTGAATATTCTGCAGCAGATAGAAGGTACTGGTGGATACCCTGAAACTTTCTTCTTTCCGACGGCTGAGCGAAGACGAGAAAGAGACTTGCAGGCTGTTTCCCTTTTCGCTCAACTGGTGGGTCAGGCTGGTGAAGAGGTTGAAGCCCTTGACTTTTGTCCGGCCGTGGTTCTGTTGTTCGATTTCGTTCATGCGGGTTTCCGGGTCGAAATCCTCCGGGTAGTCGAAGGGACGTGTCAGACTGGTTCCCGGATGCTCGCTGAATTTCGCCGAATGCATGTCCGTTTCGTTTCGGGAGCGGTTGAGGTTCATGCTTCCCGATGCATGAAACATTGTTTTCTTGCTGATGTCCCAGATGATGTTGGCAGAGGAAGACAGGCCATTGTACTGGCTTTTGGTCAGGTTCTCCGAGACTCCGTACTGTTCCTTTCCGCTCATATACTGTTCGTTGCGCGAGGTCGATTCATCTCCCTGACGGGAATGGACATAGTTCAGGCTGGTCGAGAGTTTCAGCTTTTCTCCGATATTTTTCGAAAGGTTTCCTCCGAGGTTTCCGTTCCGGTTACCCGGATAGGCCGAAGTAATGTTCCGGTTGCCGAAGCTTCCTACCAGGCCGATATTCTCTCCGTTGTCCTTAAATTGAAAAATCTGTCCTCTTGAATCGAATTTATGCTTGTTGCCGTAGCCTCCTTCCAGGCCGGTCATCAGCGAACCGTTTACTTCTTTGGCGGTCTGAAGGTCGAGGACATAGTTTTTTTCCTGTCCCTTGATGCCGGTGAGCTTTTCTTCTTCGGCCGATTTGTCATAAACTTTTAACCGGCTGACAAAGTGAGCGGGGATATTCTCCAGGGCTACACGGTTGTTGCCCTTGAAAAACTCTTTTCCGTTGACCGTGATTTCCTGTATGGGCTCCCCTTTGTATTTCATTGTCTTTTCTTTCGGGTCATAGTTCAGTCCCGGAATGCGCCTTACGAGTTCTTCCAGATAGGCTCCTTCCGGAATCTTATAGGCTTCTGCGTTATATACGGTGGTGTCTCCTCTTTGCTCTACCGGCTGGCGGACTGCCGTAACCACAACTTCTTCCAGTTTTCTGCTGCTTTCCTGCAGGGCAAGTGTGCCCAGGTCAATATTGTCTTTTCCAGTAGTGATTTCCTGAAACAGGGAGACGCATCCCAGGTAGGAGGCTTTCAGTAAGTATTTCTTTTGCGGATTCCGCTTGTATTGGAGTTGGAAATGTCCCGTTTCGTCGCTGGTACCTCCTGCCACAAACGTGGAGTCGGGCATCAGCAGGATACTGAGGTTGGCATACGGCAATGGCTCCTGCTGCTTGTTCTCATTCATCAGCATGATACAACCTTTGATTTTCTGGTATGCGGTCCTTTTTTCGGCAGACACGGTTAATATACTCAAAAGGCACAACAGGCAAAAGTATAGTTTATGCATATTAATCGGGACATTATTCCAGGCAAAGCTATATATAAATATTGGTTTTCGGGTGGGATGCAAAGGATTTTTTTATTGTACCGGAGAGTTGCATTCTCCGATGTGCTGGAATCGGGGCCGGCCAATAAAGCCAGAAGAAAAATCAGAAGTGATTTTTGTATATATTTATTATTGATTCCTGGGTTTTTGTAAAATGTTTATTTTCAGTAAGTAGGGATAAAAAATATTTTGATTTATGCTGCGTTTGAAAAAATGTGTTTATTTTGCAAAATTAAAGGAAACAGACTTGAATCTGAACTGTTTAGTATCGGGCATTCAATGAGGTATAAGCAGAGGTTTATTAATATTAATATGGAAAGAAAATTCTTCAGTTTAGAGAAAAATGTAGTGGGGCTTTGGTTAAGCTTGTGCCTTTTTTGCTTGCTTCCTGTGCGGAGGAGAAGGAGTATGACAAGCTTGCGGGTGATGATTATTTGCAGTTGTATTTTACCAAATCGGAAACAAGAGCCGATCTGGCTCCCGACGGTTCGGGAAATTTCAGCGAAGGCGACCGTATCGGATTGTATATTAATGGCGAAAATGGACTAACCTATAGAGAACTGACCTTTACCGGGGGAGAATGGATGCCCCGTTTGAGACGTTCTGATTTTGGAGCGGGACGCCTGCAACTGTCTGCCCATTATCCTTGCATACCGTCTGCCGCAGAGGATAATGCAGAGTCGGTTTCTTTGTCTGTAGAACTGAACCAGCAGGAGAATGGTTACACTGCTTCCGACTTGCTGTACTCACAGTCGGCGCTGGAAACGGGAGAGTATACGTCTGTCATGACTTTCCGTCACGTGATGCATCGTTTGAGGGTAGAATTCTCGGATGCGGCCGGAGATCTGACTGTCAGAGTAAGAAGCAAGGTAGGAGGTACGGTGAATCTGCTCACCGGTAATACTCAGTTGGGGGAAGGAGATTTCCAGTGGATCACTCCCAAGAAAAATACGGACGGCAGTCTGGAAGCGCTTATTTTTCCGCAGTCTGCATTGCCTTATCGGGAAAGTGAAGGTCTCATGGAGATTACCGCCGACGGTAAGAAGGCGATATATAAGGTTCCGGAGCTGCAGAACGACGGCAGTCCGCTGGAGTTTTTTATGGCAGGTAAGGAAACTACGGTCCGGTTGTCTGTGCAGGCTTCTGATTCGGAATGGAAGAATAAAAAATGCTGGACATACGGCACTTATGCTGCCGATGAATCTGCCTGGCTGAAGCTCTTCCCTGAGTATTCCAATCTTTATTTGCCCTGGAAGAAGGAATATGGATGGTACGATTGCAACAAACGCAATCCTACGGCAAATCCAAATCTGACTCCCGATGGAATGATGTGTTGGGCTGCTACGGCTGCCAATCTGATGCACTGGTGGATTGCACAGAACAAGAAATACGTGGATCTGTACGGTGAAAGGTATAAAGGACCGGTTTACGATTATCCGTTGGATAAACCTCAGGAAAGTGATATTTTCCAATGCTACGTGGATGCATTTGATGATAAGGCCGGGAAAATTGATGATGGAATCAACTGGTTCATCCACGGTAAGGTTCCTTCTTATCCTAAACTGCTGGCTCCTTATAATTATGCCGGTTATTTTAAGGATGTGTTTCCAGAAGGGGTTCTTTTAGGCAAAAACATCGGTGGATTGAGTAAGGAAAATTTCAATGAGACAATCAAAGATGCCTTGAAAAACAAGAAAGGTATAGGGATAGTCATAGGTCCGGCCAATAAAAGCCATGCTGTAACCATGTGGGGAGCAGAGTTTGATGAAAACGGAGATGTTTCTTATATCTATATGGCAGACAACAATGACCGGGATTACTTTGAACAGTGGAAAGTAGGTTGTCTGCGTCTTCAGATAGTGTATGAAACGTATCCTGAAGGAGGTTCCTATACGTGCTTTAAATCAGGGTATATTGAGGATAACAGATCGACTGTTATAAGTCGTATCGTGACACTTGATTTGGGCGAGGAATACTGGAAGAAATATTTGGGACTTTAATAGGCCTTATTGTCGGCAGAGAGCCGGTGATATGTTGAGAGAATGAATGATTTTATTGACTGATAAATTTTTGAATAATAAGTTATGAAGAGAAAACATTATGCGTCCATGGCTTTGGCTGTGCTGTTGTTGAGCGGATGTGGAAACAATGAGGTACCCGGTGGTACTCCTACAGAGAATACCGATAAGAAAATCAGTCTCCGTACTTCTATCATTGCTCAGGAGAAAACTACTGTGGCAAGAAGTCCTGAACTGGACAGCAACGGTAGCGGAAACTTTTCTGATGGAGATGTCTTTGCTCTGCAGATTTCTTCACAGGCTGCTTCGGAATGTGTGAATTTCGATTATACGGTGGCTTCTACACAACTGTACTGGAAGGAGGTTTCTTTCTCAGCTCCTACCTCAAAGGTGAATTTTGCGGCTTGTTATCCGAAACAGCAGGTCCAGAATGGAAAATTTACCTTCGACCTGGCTACGGCTGCCGATAAGGACTTGCTGCTGGCATATACCTCGGGAGTGAACATGGAAAGTGAGACTCCGGTGGCGATGACTTTCAAGCATGCCATGCATCGTCTGGTAGTGAACTTTACCGCAGCCGAGGGAGTGGACATTACCGGTATCACTACTAAATGTACTGCCAAGTCGTCTTGTGAGGTGAATCTGTTCGACGGAACGTTGAACAATACGGCTGCACAACAGTCGGTATTTACAGCTGAGGGAGAGCATGTGTCTTTCACACTGGTACCTCAGCGGTTGTCGGATGTAACGCTTGAAGTATCCTTTGGCGGTTTTACGAAGACATTTGAATTGGATCAGCTGGTTACCGACACTGAGGAACTGCAGGGTGGCAAGCAGTTGTCGATTGACCTGACAGTGAAAAACGGTTATATCGAACTGGGCAATGTAACGATTGAAGGCTGGGGAAACCAGGGAACCATCGAAGGCTCCATCATTCTGTAACGAAGGGTGGTATGGTTTCCTTCAGGGGACCTGCTGCACAATGATTCTTTTATATCAATGAGGATAGGCAAAAACGCCCGGCTTCCTGCAGTTTACTGCAAGGAGGCCGGTCGTTTCGTTTGTGGGACGATGTGGAGGCTAAGGTTTCGTCGGAGGATAAACGGCAATCTTGATGACCCCGTCCAGCCGGTTCTCAAAGATACGGTAGGCTTCTTCGATTTCCTCCAGCGGGAAACGGTGGGTAATGAGGGGCGTGGTGTCAATCTTTCCCTCTGCAATCAGCTGCAGGATTTCCTCGCAGTCGCATCCGTCAACGCCTCCGGTCTTGAAAGTCAGGTTTTTCCCGTACATGTCCGGAAGCGGAAGCTGCTGAGGCTCGTCATAGAGTGCCATAATCGTTACGATGGCGTTCGGACGGGCACACTCCCAGGACATCCGGAAACTCTCCGGTGTTCCGCCTACTTCGATGACCACATCCGCTCCGCCGTGCAGGCTGTGCTGCTGTACGAATTCCTTGCAGTGTTCCGGACGTACGGTCAGTACTTCCGGATAATGTGTCTCGATGAAACGCAGTCTTTCTTCCGACTGTTCGCAGACAATGATTTTCCGGGGATGCTTCAATAACGTACACAGCAGGGTGCAGATACCGGTCGGTCCGGCACCGATGATCAGTACCGTGTCTTCGGAAGTAATCTCGGAGATACGGGCCGCCCAGAATCCCGTAGCCAGAATGTCTCCGGTAAACAGTGCCTGTTCGTCACTCACCCCGTCCGGTATCCGGTTGAGGCCCTGGTCTGCATAAGGCACCCGTACGTATTCGGTCTGTCCGCCGTCGATGCGGCATCCCAGTGCCCATCCTCCCTGAGGATCCTCACAGTTGTTGACGTATCCGTGGCGGCAGAAAAAACATTCCCCGCAGAACGTCTCCACGTTGACCGTTACCCTGTCTCCGGGCTTTACTGAAGTGACAGCCGCTCCGGTCTGTTCCACGATTCCCACCATCTCATGACCAACGGTAATTCCGGGTACGGCACGGGGAACGCTGCCGTGCTTGATGTGCAGGTTGCTGGTGCAGATACTTCCCAGGGCATCACGCGGGTCAAGCAGTTTGGGAAGGGGCTTTTCAATCAGCGAAAATTCCCCTTTTCGGATATAAGTATATGCTAACATAATGAAGCGTATTAAATTTTCTTTTCTACCTTTGTTACAAAAATACAAAAGAATCGACAAAGTATGATACATTTTGATACAGACTATATGGAGGGGGCACATCCGGAGGTGATGCGCCGCCTGTTGGAGACCAATCTGGAGCAGACTCCCGGATACGGAAGCGATGTGTATACAAAAGCAGCCAAGGAGCGGATACGTGAGGCCTGCGGTTGCCCGGAAGCGGGAGTATTTTTCCTGGTGGGAGGAACGCAGACCAATGCAACGGTAATCGACGGTCTTCTTGCCCGCCACGAAGGGGTATTGGCTGCTGAGACGGCCCATATCAACGTGCACGAGGCCGGAGCCATTGAGGCCGGAGGACACAAGGTGCTGACCTTGCCCCAGCATGGAGGAAAACTCTGTGCGAAGGAGGTGGCTGCTTATATTAATGATTTTTACCGCGATGAGACTTATGAGCATATGGTGGCTCCGGGAATGGTGTATATCTCACATCCTACCGAGCTGGGTACGTTGTATTCCCTCAGTGAACTGGAAGAATTGAGTGCGGTTTGCCGCAAGGCAGGTATTCCCTTGTATATGGACGGGGCGCGTTTGGGGTATGCACTGGCAGCTCCGGATACGGACGTGACATTGAAGGACATTGCCCGTCTGTGTGATGTGTTTTATATCGGAGGAACCAAGGTCGGAGCCTTATTCGGTGAGGCTGTCGTTGCTCCTCAGGCTCAGCGCCTTCCGCATTTCTTCTCGCTGATCAAACAGCACGGGGCACTGCTGGCCAAAGGACGTTTGCTGGGCATCCAGTTTGAAACCCTGTTTACCGAAGGACTGTACGAACGGATGGGAGCGCATGCGGTCCGCCTGGCCCTGAAACTGAAAAAGGCTTTTGCAGACAAGGGATATCGTCTGTATCTGGATTCTCCTACCAACCAGCAGTTCGTGTGTCTGCCCAATGAGGTGATCGACCGTCTTTCGCAGGAGGCGACTTTTGAATTGTGGGGGCCTCGTGGAGAGACTGAGACAGTAGTCCGCTTTGTTACAAGTTGGGCTACCCGTGAGGAAGACGTCGACCGTCTGATTGCCTTATTATAAGGACATCGTATCCCGGATATTGAAATACAGAGAAAGAAACTGCTTTTTTCTTTTAAGAAGATGGGAAGAGAAGGGCAGGATAGTTTCAACCCGCACCGGAAGGTTCTGCAACTTTCCGCCGCGGGTTTTTCGACTTCCGTCCGGAGGTTGCAGAACCTGCATGCGGAGGTCGGATATTTCATATAGGCGAAGCAGACAGTTCTTGCTGGTTGTATACGGAATCCGAATGGATATTTGAGAAACCGCAATACCAATGAAAGGCGGTACCTATAGTGTGAAAGTGTTTTCAGCGGTTCTCTGCCCGTTTTTTATACCTGTGCGGCAGCCGGAAAGGAAATCTTGAACCTGGTCCATCCGTCGGGATAAGTCCGTAACGAAAAAGTACAGCGATGCTTGTCCAGAATATCCCTGATGAGCAACAGGCCGATGCCCTGTCCGTTGGGCTTGGTAGAGAAGAAAGGCGTGAAAAGTTTGGACTCCACCTCCTGTGGGATTCCTTTGCCTGTATCGGCAATGACCAGCATCGGGTTCTCTGCAGAAGTTTGAATCGTGATAGTGCCGGTAGTGCCTTCCATGCTTTCTGCCGAGTTCTTGATGATATTGACCAGTACCTGCTCAAACAATCCCCGGTCCATACTGACCTGCAGGTCCGACGGATCGAGTTCCACTTTTAACTGGATCTGCTTTTCCCGACAGAGCGTTTCCATGAACACCCTGCATCCGTTGACGGCATCGTTCAGATTGATGTCCGTCAGGTTGGGTTCGGGTATTTTTACCACATCCGCAAAATTGGTAATGATACGGCTCATCCGCAGGTTGCGTTCTATGCAGACACTCATTACCTCACAGAGGTCTGCCGATTTCCCGTCTGCTTCCAGTATTCCCTTTACCGTATCCAGCGTGGAAGTTACTCCGGCTACCGTATTGTTGACTTCATGCGCAATCATCCGGATGACCTTTTCATAGGCTTTCTTTTCCGCCTTGACCACTTCGGAGGTCAGACTTTCGATCAGAATAAAAGGATGTGCAAATCCCCTGTCGATGAATGACAGATGCGAACACCTGTATACCTTTGCATCACTCAGGCGTACGGTCCGTGTCTCTCCCGTAGGAAGCAAGGCTATCTGGCTTGCCAGCGGAGAAGAAATCTCTTCGAAGAGCTTTCCCTTCAGTTCCTCTTCATTTTCCGTATTCAGTAACCGCAATGCCGCACGGTTGGCCATCGTAATGCGGTGGTTGAAGTCAAGCATGACGACCCCCATCGGCGAAACCTCAATCAGCAGATCCAGCAGGTGATTCTGTTCCCGCAGCCGCAAGCGCTCTTCTTTCAGCTGCACCATCATCCGGTTGAAGACCTCCACTACACGGTCGGCTTCTTTTTGACCGACCTTTTTCAGCCGGCTGCTGAAATCCTGTTCGTTCAGCAGATCCATTCCGTTGGCAATGGTATCCAGCGGTCTTATCACCTTTCTGTAAAAGTAAAGTATAAAGACCAGTGTACCGATGATAATGATTTCGGACAGGTAGAACAAGGTCGTTCTTTCTACAGACAGAGGGATTACGACAAGGCTCCACGGCAGTAAAAGAAAGATTGTCAGGATGCCGAACAGGTATTTCAGTTTCATACGTTCCTCTTTTTATGACAGTTGAATATCCCCTATAGGTAAATAATAGTTATGATTCCGGAAGACTATTGCAGGTTGAATTTCTCCATTCTCCTATACAGCGACTGCCGTGTAATTCCCAATGCCTGAGCCACTTGAGATAAGTTGTGCCCGTATTGGTCCAGTGCCTGCAGAATGGCCTGTTTCTCCATCTCCTCCAGGGTATATCCCTGCAGCGACTGTGCCCCAGCGTTCACTGAAGTTTCCATGGGATGATACTGCGCCTTGAAATCGGAGGCATCAAGCATGCTTTTGTTGCTCATCAGCAAGGTCCGCTCCACCAGATTCTTCAGTTCCCGGATATTTCCCGGATAGGGGAGAGACTCCAGATAGTCCATCGCTCCGTCGGAGATACTGACAGGGGGCAGTTCGTTTCGGCTGCAAAGCTGTGTCGCAAAATGACGGACCAGCAGCGGGATGTCCTCACGGCGCTCACGCAGGGCTGGCAGATGGATGGTAATCAGGTTGACCCGGTAGAACAAGTCCTCACGGAAAGTCTTTTCCTGTACCCGTGCGGCCAGGTTGGCATTGGTTGCACAGACCACTCTCACGTCGACTTTTCGCGGCCGGCTGTCTCCCAATACTTCGAAGGTCTGCTCCTGCAGTACCCTGAGCATTTTTACCTGGCAACTCAAATCGAGTTCTCCCAGTTCATCCAGGAAAATGGTACCCTTATCGGCCATCTCGAAACGTCCGATACGGTCGGTAGCCGCATCCGTAAAAGCCCCTTTCTTATGCCCGAACATTTCACTTTCGAACAGCGACTGCGAGATACCTCCCAGATTGACTTTCACAAACGGTTTCCTGCAGCGCTGACTGTTGCGGTGTATGGCTTCCGCAATCAGTTCCTTGCCGGTACCGCTTTCACCCATGATGAGGACCGGGGCGGTAGTCGGTGCAATGCGCTGTACTGTCTTCAGGATCTCCGTCAGTGCCTTGCTCTTTCCGATAATCCCCGACCTGTCGAATCCATTTTCCTCAACGGTGGCCTCCTCTTCTTTCTTCTCCGTCAGTTTCAGGGCCGTTTCTATGCGCTGCATCAGCAGGATGTTCTGCCAGGGCTTCGTAATGAAGTCGAAGGCCCCTGCCTGCATTCCCTGTACTGCCAGTTCGATGCTTCCCCAGGCCGTCATCAGGATGACGGGCACTTCCGGAAGGAAAAGCTTGACTTGTTTTAATAACGTAAGTCCCTCTACTCCGTCGGTAGATAATGAAAAATTCATATCCATTAAGATTTCGTGACCACCGTAACGTTCATCATTGAACAAGGTGTGCCCGATGTGTTTCATGTGTACACGAATCTGATGGGTACGTCCGGTTTCGAGTACGCACTTTACCAGTGTGACATACCCTAATCGTTCCAATACCTGATAATGTGTCACGGCGTGTTTACCTTGTTCCGGGTCGGACATGACAGCCATCTGCATCCGGTCGCGCGGATTACGTCCGATGTTGCCGGTGATGGTTCCTTCATCTTGTTCTACAATCCCCCAGACCAGCGCATTGTATTCACGCTTGGTTGTCTTGTTGTAAAACTGAAGTCCCAGGCTGGTTTTCGCATCGGGGGTTTTAGCTACCACCAAAAGTCCTGAGGTATCCTTGTCAATGCGGTGCACCAATCCCACTTGCGGGTCATTCGGGTTATAGGTCGGGACGTCACGCAGATGCCATGCGATGGCGTTGACCAGGGTACCGTGGTAATTTCCGCATCCCGGGTGCACCACCAGTCCCGCAGGCTTGTTGATGACCATTAGGTCATCGTCCTCATATACAATATTTAGTGGAATATCTTCCGGAATAATGTCATTCTCATAGCGCGGGCGGTCCATCATAACGGTCAGCACGTCCAGCGGCTTGACCTTGTAGCTGCTTTTCACCGGTTTCCCATTGACCATGACAAAGCCGTTGTCGGCTGCCATCTGAATCCGGTTGCGCGACGCGTTGACAATTCGCTCAAATAAATACTTGTCGATGCGGACAGGAGCCTGTCCTTTATCTACTACCGTACGGAAATGCTCATACAATTCAGGCTCACCCTGAATCGGCTCAATATCGTCTGGCGCATCTCCGTCCAGTTCGTAATCAATCAAATCTTCTGCCATCTTTTTCTTTAGGGGGTTAGATTTAGAACCAAGAGTCATCTACCTCTGCTTCACTGTTGGCAGACGAATTCATATCGATAGTAATCTGTGTAGAATCCATGGCAAGAGAGTCACGAATCGCCGTGTTGCCTACGCAGAGAGTCAGCATGGCCTCGTGAGGAACTTTATCTCCGCTAATCAGGTTTCTTCCACGGTATTTGATGCCATAAATCCAATCCTGCTCTCCCGAAACGTACTCCGGTTCCGTTAGTTTAAAGCCCATCGCTTTTAATTTGGCTTCCGCCTGACGCAAAGAACTGTTGTCTATCAAGTCCGGCAACTTTACCAAAGGAACTTTAGAAGTGGTGACAGTCAGGTAAATTGTTCTTCCCTCCTTCACGCGTGCTCCCCCTGCCGGATTTTGGTCTAATACCATACCGTCGGGCACACCTTTCACATAGCTGGAGTCGATAACCAGTCCTTTCAACTTCTGGTTGCTGAGAGCCTGCTGAGCCTCGTTCAATGTTTTGTTCTTCACATTCGGCACCATGTAAGCTTCTCCATGGTGTGTATAACTGTCCAGCCAGAGCAAAGTACCCCAGCATGCACCAATTATTACGACAATTATGGCTATGAGATTCAGCCAGAAAAAGCGGTTCTTTTTAAATGAAAAGAATTCTTTCAGGGTTATCATGTTACGTCAAAGTCTATAATTGGGACAAGGATATAACATTTTGTTGGAATACGGGGGAGTTACGGGTGAAACCTATGTCTTTTTAACATGGTTATCTGTAGCTTTAGAAAATAAATGTTTTTGTGAGTGCTTTGTTCAGATAAAAAACTAAGAATAAAATTTTTGCTTAAAAAAGATTTTTCTTTCTTTGTATCTGAAAAGGTAGGGAATTCTTATAATTTGTACTGACTAGGATAAAATATGTAATCAAAATAAGATCGTGGAGCAAAAGGAGATAAATATTGACAAATTAGTAGCGGGTGATGAACGTGCTTTCATCGCGTTTATTGAATATCATTCTTCTGCTTTATATCATTATACTTTTAATATTCTTCATCAAAAGGAGTGTGCAGAGGAAGTGGTAAGTGATGTTTTTCTAGAAGTATGGAAACATCGGAAAAAATTAGGAAAAATAGAGAATATAAAAGGGTGGCTATATCGTATTTTATATAACAAATCAATATCATTTCTTCGTAAAGATAGCGTTGAATATACCAATCTGTCTTTTGATGAGGTTGAAGACTTTACTTTTGAGTTAGTCCCATCTCAAGAAGAAAAGTTAATAGGGGAAGAAAAATTGTCTATTTTAAATGCGGCTATCGCTTCTTTACCATCTAAAAGTCGTCATGTGTTATATTTGGTAAAGATAGAACGTCTTTCATATGCAGAGGTCGCAGATTTATTGCATATTTCAGTGAAAACTGTGAGTAATCATTTGACGTATGCAATGAAAAAATTGATGGAAACCTTAAAAGATGAAGTGGTATTGTGGCTTTTTCTACTTCCGTTTTTTCAATAAGGAGTGTGCAAAAAAGCCGGTAGTGTAAAATAAACTGTGTCACGCATTATTTTTCTCTATAAAACTCATCGGTCGGGGAACGGCCAGCGCCAAGGGGCGGGACCACCCGTCCCGACGAGCGTAAAATTACAATAATTTAAATCGTTCTCCAAACTTTATGGCCAGTTGCTGTGAGATTGTAGCCCAATTGGCAAGTGGCATAGTCCACTTCTTCCGTATATTGCGGTATGCAAGATAAACCAGTTTCTCAAGGGCTGTATCTGACGGGAACACGCCTTTGTTTTTTGTCACCTTACGGATCTGACGGTGATACCCTTCAACAGTGTTTGTTGTATATATGAGCTTACGGATAGCCGGAGTATACTGGAAATATTCGGACAGCTTATCCCAATTCTCTTGCCAGGACCTGATAACGATAGGATACTGTTCGCCCCATTTCTCTTCCAGCTTAAGAAGTTCATTTTCTGCCGATTCTTTATTTACAGCCTGATAAACGCATTTCAAATCCTTCAGGAAATCCTTTTGATTCTTAGAGCCTACATATTTGATGGAATTACGAATCTGATGTACGACACAAAGCTGTACGGCTGTATTGGGATAAACACTTTGGATTGCTTCAGGAAAACCTTTCAAGCCGTCTATACAGGCTATAAGAATATCTTCGACTCCACGGTTCTGGAGGTCTGTCAGAACACTGAGCCAGAAGTTTGCTCCCTCATTTCTTGATATATACATTCCGAGCAGCTCCTTATGTCCTTCCCGGTCAATACCCAGCACATTATAGATTGCACGTGTAACAGCACAACCACGTTCATCCGTTACCTTATAATGGATAGCATCCATCCAGACTATAGGATAGACAGAATCAAGCATACGTGATTTCCATGCCTTTATTTCCGGAAGTACACGGTCTGTAATGGCGCTGATTGTATCTGCCGATACACGATTACCAAGATTCTCTTCCATCCAATCACTAATCTCACGTGTGCTGTTACCAAGAGCATACAGGCCGATTATACGGTCAGCAACACCTTCTGCCAGAATGGTCTCACGCTTCTTAATGAATTGTGGATCAAAGCTTGAATTACGGTCACGGGGAGTAGATACGGTTACCTCGCCCAATGAAGTCTGGACCTGCTTCTGCATTTTTCCGTTACGCCGGTTACCCATCTGACGTTCTTCTTCTGTAAGATGCGCATCCATCTCACCCTCCAGAGCTGCATTCAGGATACTTTCCAATAAAGGGGCAAAAGCACCGTCTTTACCTAACAAGGGCTTACCAGCTTTTAGCTGTTCAATTGCCTTGTTCTTGATACTCTCAAAATCAAATTCTTCTTTCATACAAAAAAACTGTGTTAGCAAAGTTAATACTTTATTCTTTGCTGACACAGTTTAATTTACATCCTCTCAAAAAATCATACGAGGCTGTCTCATTTCACGTAGGTATAAATCTTCTCTTTTGTATTTCTGCTGAACAAACTCTTTGAGTAATCTTACTGTATAGACCGAAATCCAATAGGTAGCTTTAGAAATTCCATTACCGACCAACTTTTCCTGTTCATTGTTGTGCTCTTCAAAAACTTCGAACAGGCTTTTTTCTTTTAGTGATTCTACCTTATCAAATATAAAGTATATTGATAATCAGTTAGTTACTGTTATCAAGATACAAATGATATGCAAATGTAAGTATAAAACCATATAGAAAAAGTACAAATGGACATTACTTTGTATGATAACATCCTTTTCTACAGATTAAGGGTTAACACAATGTTATACTACTGATATTCAGCATATTGAAGCTGTTCTTCCTTGCATTCAACAAAGAGTGTTAAATTATATTAAATCCTACAGGGCAATTATGATTCGTGCAAAGATAATATTTTGCAGTCAAAGGAAGAAAGACTTCTTGAACCACTTCTATGGTTCTATACTTCTGTTTCTGACGTAAGCTGACCCGTACGGTTTTCGGGTTTTAGACGGACATATATACAGTTTACTTTAGGTTAGCATATATATAAGAGCTAACCAAGGTAAACTAAAGTGTTTTTGTCCTGTAGATACTGCACTTTGTGGACTCTTTTCTCCTTTGACTGCAAAAACCTCTTATAGCCTTATCTCCACCTATAACGTCACTTCACACTGCTGTACCATGCAGTCTGCCATGTACCACCCCATCGGGCTTTGATAAGAATTGTGTTGCAAAGGTACCTGTCATGGCGTTCATCCTGCAAGGTCGGTGCCTGTGGTTTGTCCGTGAAATCTCCACGCTCTGATTGTGGCAGAGGTAGTATTTGACGGCAAAACCTTGCATTGATGAGCCATAACACCTTTTGGGGCAACATAATTCTTTAATCAATCCCGATGGTAGTTGGTTCTACATAAGGGAAGAAAATAAAAATTTTATCTTATGGCTAACATTTGCGACACTCAGTACAAGGTGACAGGCTCACGCAAAGCCGTGGCAGACCTTTGGAACACACTCCAAGAGTTGGAGGTGAACAGTAATAATGTGTATCTGTATCTCTTGGCAGAACACTATGGCATTGACTACGAGAAGAAAGGCATCTCGGTGAGAGGACACATCTATTGGGCAGAGTATGAGGAGAACGTGGAAGACGATTATGCCCTCTTGTCCTTTGACACCGAAAGTGCTTGGTCTTCATGCGACTTGTTCTTTGAGGAGGTGAACAAGGCACTTGGCGATGAACTTTCAATCAGTTGGCGAGAGGTTGAGCCAGGTTGCGACATCTTCTATACGCACGATGAGAACGACTTCTTCCCCGAAGAGTGCTACGTCACTGCATACGGAGAACTCTTTGAGGATTGTGAGGGTGCTTACTCCACCTTTGGTGATGCTATCAAGTTGTGGTGTGAGAAGACTGGTGTCTCACAGGACGGAAGAAGCGAACAGAAGATGATTGACTTCATCAATGAATACGAGTATGAGGCAGAGGACACGAATTTCTGCATCAATCCAATCACATTCGGCTAACAAGGAGGAACGGATATGGCAACGATAGACATGGAGCAGTTGGACGGCGTTGTAGGGTGTTTCTGCACCTTGCTTTATCCCCGAAGAGGTCAGACAGAGGGAACGATTGTCGAGGACTTGGGTTGTGAGGTCATTGTCCAGCTCATCAACGGCAAGGAAGTGACGGAGTACAAGGATGATGTTGTCATCTGTGAATAATCAGGAGAGAGTCTGTTGGCTATGTGGCTTGCAGACTCTTTCTTCCTTTGACTGCAAAAACTCTTTTAGGACAATCCTCCAATGAGGTTATGGCTGTTGTAACTGAAATACCTTGGGAGCAAGTTGTGCGGTTTGCTCACTTGCTCCAGTCCTGTTATAGAAGCGATGCTTCGACACCTGTATAGCGATACGTCGCCAAAGTCCCTTCGCCGTTTTAAGCGTCTCTGTACCTTGTTATAGGAATGGTCATTTCGCCTTTTGGTTTTACTCGTCTGTCTTTTGCGACTCTTCCTTGTCGGACACAGAACTTGGTCTTAGCATGATGACAGTGCTATCGCCAATCCTCTGATGTCTGTCCTCTTTTGGCTTGATGCCTCTATTGCTAAGCTGACCCTTAGGCTTGTCGTTCATCGTGCATCAGTGTTCATGCTCCTCACTCTTCTGATGATACAGCTGTAAGGTCGGATTTCCCGCTTCGTTTCTCCAGGCATACAGCCATAGCAGTGCCCCTGTCTGTTGCATACGGATTGCCTCCTTGCTTACAACCTTTGTTCCATTGTTTGGCCCCGTCTTTTTCTGAATTGAGCTATTTGAAAGCCACTTATTTTTACCATGCAAAGGTAGCGTGATGCTGCGAAGGACTTCCTCCTTCTTGTGTGGCCGCTATCGCTGTGACCAATAAAATAGTGCGTAATCTTCCTTTTTCTCCCTTACCGCCAACGACAAAAAGAGTATTGCGAACGATTTTCATGGTGCTTCCCACATGGTGCCACATCCCTGCTTTTGAATGCATGTAAAAATTAAGTTTCACTTTTAAATTCAATTCAAAATGAAAAAGATCGAGAACAACTTCACAGTTTCAGGTTTCGTAGGTAAGGATGCAGAAATCCGTCAGTTCGCAAACGCCAGCGTAGCACGCTTCTCATTGGCAGTAGGCCGTCAGGAGAAGAACGGCGAGGAAACCAACCGCGTATCGGCTTTCATGAATATGGAGGCATGGCGCAAGAACGAGCACACCGAATCATTCGACAAGCTCACCAAGGGCACGTTGCTCACCGTCGAGGGTTTCTTCAAGCCAGAGGAGTGGACAGACAAGGATGGCGTGAAGCACTCCAGAATCATCATGGTTGCAACCAAGTTCTACGAGTGTCCCGACAAGGAGGAGACTCCTGCGGAAGAGCCGGCCAAGCCAGCAACCAAGAAAGGCAAGAAATAGCCTTTCCTCTCCATAACAAGGCGACCTTCGGGTCGCTTTTGTTTTGCTCAGGGACATCAATCTGCTGTTATAGCGTGTGATAATCTTCTCTAATAACAACCATGTGCATTTATTAACCATAACGGCAACGCCGTCTTCCTTTATTCTAACCACTTCGTCCCTCACCATTTGCGAAACGTCACCAAGATGGTTGGCATACAGATATTCCCGGCTGATGGCGACAAAGTCGCTATTAGCCAAGAAAGACAGTATGCCAAGGTCTGAACGCGAGAGGACTGCCATCTATGCCACAAGATGCCGAAGCCGAGGCTTCTGATAATTGTGTCCTTTACTGGCTATCCACTCGCCTTGATATTCAGACCGTCAATCTTGCGACAGCTTCACTACCCACCCACACCTGCTTTACTATTCTTCTTCTCTTTGACTGCAAAATATTTTCTGTTATAAGCGGTGGTTTCGTCCAAGTGCGTTGTATCGCTTCGCCCCACACCTTCAGAACGGCATTACTGTACGGACACCGCACGAATCCCATGTGACAGGCAGCCAACAATGTCACTATCAGAAACTGACACTTCTGATAACTGCCTTTATTGCTGTCTGGCTGTCCCATTATCGGGCTTCGGCAATGTCCGTGTAATGCCATTCTGCCCACCCATACCACCTTTACCACTAATCAACTGTTTTACAATTTCTCTTCTGCTATACAAGAGGCAGTTCTTGTCCACTCAGGCATATTGAATGTGGCAGACATGTCTGCTACGTCCAATCTGCCTCAGTGTCCTGCGGCAAGGACAAGGCACATTTGTCATGCTGACAGGAGTGCCCGATTTGTCCGTTGCGCAACTGTCTCTTCTTGCCTGATATACGTTACTATCTACTTCTAAATTATACTGCTTTGCCCCACGCCTTTGCGAAGCGTTACATGGTCTGTCGTCATACAGACATCCTTGGCTGATGGCAACACGTTGCTATTAGCCAAAGCTGACAGTATGCCGAAGTACCGACGCGAGAGAATTGTCTGTCCGTGCTACAAGCTATCAAGGCTGAAGCTTTGATGACTTGCATCCCGGTCAGCCAACACACTCGCTTTATGTCGGTACAGCAGACCTGCAAACACTTCACTGCCCACCCTTACTGTTTCAATCTTTCTTCTTACCTCTTTATATATAACACATCATTCCTCTTGCAGCCAATATCAATAATCTTCTTCCAATCAGCGCAGTGGTAGGCATATTTCCTGCAAAGTTAGCCGCGTCTGAGACAATCGTCAAATTCTGCTTGAGGTCTTGTGACTGTGAACAATCTTCCTTTTCCTCGGAAAAGAGTATTCTTCACACATAATTTGTCTTTATGTCTTTTCTTGCGGCTTGTGGGAGCAGAAAATATCCCTCCACAGGCTGAAAGGTCTCGAAAGGAGGGAAGAGAAAGAAACGGTTAAGCGAACGCAGAGGGAATTTATTCACTATGCTGAGCGTAAGTTTCTTCAACGTAGTTAAACAAGTCCAGCGACATGGGCGACAAACTTATTTGTATCACTAAAAATAGAAAGGCAATGAAGATTATCATCCTGCATGATGCTGACGCACGCATCGAGTATCTTGACGTAGCCGACCACCTTCTCGGCTCAGACATCGAGGAGTTCCTCACCAGACAGGGCTTCTCAGTGAACAACATCACATGGCTTGTCACATCGGCAGACCATATCCCAGTGGTTTACCACAAGTATGACATCGACTGCAAGACCGGCGAGGCAACCCACACCAAACGAGAGGCAGAACTGCAAGACCTCACTATCCACGGACAACTCCAGGCATTGCAGCACCGGGAGCAGGACGAGCTGAAAGCGGCTCTTCGCAAGTACGGCACGGAGGTGGACGGAGGCTTTGAGGTGCATTTCGAGGGAGAGCAGCCCATCGTGGCAGGTTATCTCTTTGACGAGCCTCGTGACATCGTCATAGACGCAGCACGTTTGGATGCCGACGGAAACTTGTCGCTTCTTGGAGAGGACAAGGAAGTGAGGGATGGACAATACGACATAGAGCCAAGCGACATATTTGGCGGTCAGTTGGACTATGTCACGTCGAGTATAGGTGCATGGATGAAGTAGGAGCATGTATGACCCAGTGCATCGTATATGACGAGACGACCAAGGAGAGCGAGACCTTTTGCTCATTGACCGCAGCCAAGAAGTGGATGCGAGAGCGCATCAAACAGAAGCATGAGGTAAGCGGACAGAAGTACAGAGTCTATTCCGACGGAGAGTTTGTTAATTGCGGCTCTATCAGTCTCACAGGCAGCAACAAGTCTTTTGTCGCCAATACAAGGCAGACGAAGAAAGGATATTAATAACAAGGTAACGGCAAGCCTAACCAACTTGCCACACATATATTGATATGGAAAAGCAAATATTGAGTTTTAATGACTTGCCATCAGCATTGTCATTAGTAATAAACAAGCTGGAGATTTTAGAAGAAAAGTTTTCCACACTAATGACTCAAATTCAGCCCGATAAGGGATTGGAATGGCTTAGTGTTTCCGAATTGAGTGAGTATCTCCCTACCCATCCAGTTGAACACACAATCTATTGTTGGACAAGCAATAAACAAATACCATTCCATAAGAAGGGGAAACGTATCATGTTCCTCAAATCTGAAATTGATGAGTGGATGCAAGATAACAAGAGTAGGTCACGAGCAGAAATTATGAATGAAGCAATAGCTTATGTTCAATCAACAAGAAAAGTCATTTAAATAACAAGGTAACGGCAAGTCTAACCAACTTGCCACTATAACATTTTCACATTATGATTTACACTCACACTATCGGACGCATCGGAGCAAAGGATTGCCGCGTCATCACAGGTACACACGGAACATTCATGGCTGTTGACATCGCAGTGGACGACTACAGTAAGGGCAAGCAAATCACCACTTGGGTAAGGGTGAAGAGCAGCAAGGAGAACCATATCCGTTTGGCTGAATACCTCACCAAGGGTCGTATGGTGCTTGTGGAAGGCACACTGACTTCTTCCATTTGGACAGACCGCAACGGAGAGAACCACATACAGCATAGCATCATAGCTGACTCCATCGCCTTTGTCAATGCAGGGAAGAAGGATGCAACCGACACACCTGCAACAAAGGCACGCAAGGCAGCCAAGGCAGAGGGCGAGGCTCCCGTACCGCCAGCCGATGCACCGCAGGACAAGAGCGAAGACCTTCCCTTCTGAGGGTAGTATCAACTGAGAGTAGTACGTACTAATCGTAGTAAATCCGCTTTTACTATGGTTAGTATGTACTATCAGTAGTAGAATAGTAAAGTAGTATTCACTAATAGTAGTATCATGTTATGACACAGATAATTGCAGTATTAAATCACAAGGGTGGTGTAGGGAAAAGTACGACCGCAGTAAGCCTTGCGGCAGCTCTGCAACTGAGTAAGAAGAACGTCTTGGCTATTGACATGGATGGACAAGCCAACCTCACGGAAGCCTTGGGATTGTCCATCGAGGAAGAACAGACAGTCTATGGCGCAATGTGTGGACAGTACACCTTGCCGTTGGTCAAGTTGCACAACGGCATCACCGTCTCACCCTCATGCCTTGACCTGTCTGCGGCTGAGTTAGAGCTTATCAGCGAGCCGGGACGGGAGCTTATCTTGAAGGGACTTATCACCAAAGCCATCGCCAAAGAGCATTTCGACTACATCATCATCGACTGTCCACCGTCATTGGGCTTGCTGACCTTGAATGCCCTCACCGCAGCCGACTACATCATCATCCCTGTTCAAGCGCAATACCTTGCCATGAGAGGTATGGCAAAGTTGATGGACATCATCCGCATCGTTCAGGAGCGGCTCAACTCCAACCTTAAAGTGGGCGGCATCGTCATCACCCAGTTCGATCGCCGCAAGACGTTGAACCGAAGCGTGAGGGAAATCGTCAATGACAGTTTTCACGAGAAGGTTTTCAAGACCGTCATCCGTGATAATGTGGCTTTGGCAGAAGCACCCATCAACGGCAAGACTATCTTTGAGTATAATCCCAAATCCAATGGTGCCAGTGATTATATGTCTTTGGCAAAAGAAGTGTTAAACTTAAAATAGCATAGCCATGAGCAAGAGCAGTATGTTGAAAGAGGGAATGAAAGGCGGTCTCAACGGACTCCTTTCTTCCACAAAGAAGCCGAGTAAGGAGCAGATAGTCACAGAAACTACACCAGCACCACCTGTGTCTGTTTCTGAGACTACCGAAGTGCCGGTGCATTGCAATTTCCTTATCAACAAGAGCATCCACACGAGGATGAAGTACCTCGCCATCAAGAAAGGGATGTCCTTGCGTGATATTGTCAATGAGGCAATGACAGAATACCTAAAGCGGCATGACACATGAGTGCCGCGCGGTATCATCGCCGAACAGACGATGATACCGCTATCTCTTCTATAAACAGACTTTACTATCCGTAGTATGGTAGTAAAAACTATTCGACTATTATACTATTCGTAGTCGATACTACTTTTAGAAAATACTATCCAACTCATTTTTAGGGCAATAGTTTTCTCTGCTTGTAGGACTGTCTCCATGCTGATAAAAGGCAATGTCGTTCCCTATTACAAGATTTTCTCTTTTTCCCTCATATCAACTATCGTCCTTCCCCATATACAGCTTCGCCCCACGCCATCCCGCCCGTTTCCTCTTTTACATAACAGATTTCTTTTCGCCTGCCTTGCCGCTGCGGATATTGTTTTGCAAAGGTAATGCTGGCGATTGTTCAAACACCAAATCGTCCATTGCATTTGACCGAAAAATCTTCCTCTGCGTGCAGAGCGTATTTTTCGCTCCCGATTTGGCTTTTTGATCGCCATCACTCTTGGAAAGCAAAAAATATCCCTTGGGCAGGCAGGAAAAGCCTCCGAAATAAGGGAAGAAAAAACATAAGAGCAATGGCACACAAGAATGACTATCAAATCCAAAAGCAGTTAGACAAGCCTCAGACTTGGTTCTGCAAATACTATCCCGCACGCATCCGCAATGTGGGTGAGAAGGAGATTGCCGACAGACAATTAGTGTTTGACTTCAAGGACGGAAGAGCCTACGAGGAAGTGGCGCAGCGCACCGCAGAGAATATGCTGACACTCTACGGCAAGGGTTGCGTGAACATCGTCTTCGCCCCCGTTCCAGCATCCACAAGCGAGAGCAACGAACTCCGCTACAAGGCTTTCTGCCACAGGGTGTGTGAATTGACAGGAGCGGAAAACGGCTACGAGCACGTGAGGGTATGCGGAGAGCGTAAGACCATCCACGATAACCGCAAGAACGAGGATGAAGTCCGCAAGGCGAATGTCGTTGAGTTTGATGAGCCGTTCTTCGACAACAAAATGGTGTTGGTCTTTGACGATGTGATAACCAAGGGTCTCAGCTATGCCAAGTATGCCAACCAACTCGAAAGGCTCGGGGCATGTGTTATTGGCGGTATGTTCCTCGCACGCACACATTATAAAGTAAGGTAAAGTATGACAAAGTACGACAAGGCAGTGTCCGTATGCTTCAGCGGACACCGCAGCGTACCTTTCGCCAAGCGGAGGGAGTTGAAGCAATGTCTCAAATCGGAGATAGCCAAGGCGTATGCCGACGGCTACCGGTATTTCTATTGTGGCATGGCAATGGGATTTGACCTGCTGGCGGCAGAAGCCGCCCTTTCGTTGCAATGCGAGTTGAAGGACTTGCAGGTGATAGCCGTTGTGCCGTTCCGTGGTCAGTCTGACCGGTGGAGCAAGGAAGAGCAAGCCAAGTATGATGCCATCCTGCGCATCGTGGATGACGTGGTCGTATTGAGCGAGCAATACTACAATGGCTGCCTTCTGAGGCGCAACGACTATATGGTCAACCGCAGTTCACGTCTCATAGCCTACTTCGATGGCAATCCCAAGGGCGGCACGTTCTACACCGTCAGAGAAGCCAAGAGGCAGGGATTGGACATAGTGAATCTTCATAATAGTGTATAACCCATAAAACAGAAAATGCTTATGGACGATATTGTTGCAATCATCGTTTGCTACTTCGTGTTCGGAGCTTTGGGCAATGTGCTCAGAGCTTTGTTCGGCGGAGAGAGACGAAACGACTTCCGCCGTGACCGCTAAGCGTCTTTAAACCAAGATACGCTGACAGCCATACGTCTGCACCTTACCCCAAAAAGATGCAGCGGATAATTGTGTCCGTAGGCAAGGATATTCAGATTCCTCACCTTAACATTTTGATAAAAATAAAGATACTGCTGCCTATATTTCAAGACAGCAGTATAAACCTTACTCTGCAGGTGCCCATTTGCAACGCACAGGAGAGACGATTGCACCCTCTGCTTTCAGCTGCTTCATGGCTGCATCTACCTCTTTGCGGTCGAGACCGCTGAGTTCTGCGATTTTACCTGCGTTGAGAGGCTGACCAGCCTCTTTCATTGTTGCCAATACTTTTTCTTTTGCGTCCATTGTTTTGATGATTTGATGTTTTGTTTATAATCTTGTTATTAACTCTTGTATTTTGTCTTCCCTTATAATCTTCGGTTGTGCCTTACCTGCCAGAACGAGAATTTTCTTCCCGTTTCTGTAGATGTGCAGCTGTCTGCTTCGTACCACTGCTGTCAAGGTCTCATCATCCTGCATGGCTTGCCATATAGGATAATACACACCTTCTGGTTCAAACAACTTCTTCTGAAGGTGTGAGCACATGTTGGTTGTATCTATTGTCATATCGTTACGTCATATCATTAACATGATTCTGCCAGCTTCTTTTGTGAACATTTCAGGGAAACGGCAGATTGTTGCATACACCTGCTTGCTTGTCACAGGCTGACCGTCCTTTCTCAGGTGCAGCCTATGACGATTGATGGCATCGGCAATCTGGTCGGTTGTCATGCCGCCATTTCGCTTTACCATCACATATACTATGGCTTCTTCTATCTTCATCCTTTATTCATCTGTTTTTCAATCCATGCCATCAATACGGCAACAGCATATTCCTGTTCTTCCTTGGTCAGTGCCCTGCCTGCTGAGATGTGATGCCACTTGAAGAAGCATCCCCGGCAACAACAGCCAGTGGCATGTTGAGCCAGGAAAACAGGATGCCCACGCATGGGAGTCTGCTTGCCGTCGTTCGGTATGACAGCCGGAGCAAGTCTTTTTGCCACAAAGTCCTCTGCGTGTTTTCGTATCGTCGGCAATCCCTTTTCCATTACATACTCCCTGTCTTGCTTGGACAGATGGAACCGGCTGCGAAAATCAGACTTTGCCAATCTCTCAAAGAGATTCGTCAGGTCATACTCTTTCTTATCACCAGGAACGCTTTCTTGCGGCTCTTCCTCTTGGAACAACGATGGATATATGTATTTCTGTGACATCATTATCTGTTGCTTCTGATTTCTAATGTTATATCCATATATGACCGCTTGCCGTCTATATAGTCTGCATAGAGTATTTCTTCGCTTCTGCCTTTCAGAATATGGCACTTACCGCACAGCTCACAGTTGTGCAGACATCTCCATTCATTCAGAACGTAATCCAAACGTTCCTCTCGTGTAGATGATTCAATAGAGGGTGTGCTCATAATCAGTGTCTCCCACAGCGTGGTCAATCAGTGCCTGAAACTCTTCTTCCGTATAGTCTTCTTCCCAACCATACGTTACGTCCTTTATGCCCAAAGTAAACCCTAATGCCTCAGAATAGGATATGCCAATTTCAGCTGCAAGGTCTCTTGCCGCTTGAAAAATCTGCTCTTCTTTGCTTAAGGGCAGTTGTTTCGCTTTCTTATGTTTTTTCTTTGGTTTCCCCATTTGAGTATATTCGTTTAATAATCAGCGTTGATGGGCATCTTGAAATTCCTGTATTTCTTTCGGAGTTCCTCATTTTGCGCCTTCATTTCCTCATACATATCATTCAGTGCGTCAGGAAATCCCCATCCACAAGGGCTTGCCCAACGAAGGCATTGCTTGATTCGGGAATCATACTTGTCCCAAAGGTCATAAAGCACGATGTGGCGCAATGTCTTGTCGAAATTACTCTCAACAGAATCATAGAATTGCTCCCACATGTCTCCATAGTCATAAGTGAACTGACAGGCATTCTCCATATAGAACACCATCAATTCTGCGACTGAATCTTCCGAAGGCTTCAGTTTCTTGAAGTCGGACAATGCCTTGCGGCACACTGAGAAGCGTGTCTTTGGCTCTCTGTTTCTGCTCGGATAGAACTCTTCCCGTATGATGTGCTTATACTCTTCCAGCTTCTGGCCCTCATTCGGCTCTGCATAGAAGTCAAGATATTCCTTTGCCTCTTTCCGTGCAGAATAAAGTTCCAATACCATTTTTATTATTTCACTCTTGTCCATGGACATGAGGACAGACTTTAATTTAGATTTTGACATTTCTGCTCTTTTATCTTAAAAACGGGTCAATCGTTGCCAGCAACTCTGATTTCTGCATCACACCGCTCGTCCTCCACAACACTTCGCCGCGTCTGAACAGCATCAATGTGGGCACAGACTGTATGCCATACTGACTTGCAGTCACCCCATACTTGTCCACATCTACCTTGATGATGCGGATTCTGTCACCCAACACTTCCTTCACCTGCTCAAGGATGGGGTGCATCATCTTGCATGGCTGGCACCAGGTGGCGAAGAAATCGACCAAGACAAGTTGGTCACTTGATATAACGTCTTTGAATGTTTCCATTACGATTTTCTGTAAAATTATGCTATTTTCTTTCCTGTTATCTTACAATACTGCCCTGCAAATGTTAAAATCGAGAAGAATTCAATGAAAAACCTTCGTTATTTCAAAGAATATTCGTACCTTTGCAGCGCTCATCTATAGATAGAAGGAGTTTCGAGACCCGGTTGCCTTTGATGCAATTCGGGTCTTGCGTTTTATAGTGGTGTCTGCAATCTCTTTTTCATCTTCTTTTCCAAAGCCTTTAGTCCATACTCTTTGTTAAGATGGTATGCTGTCAACAGATAGAATCCGTTGCTACGTTGTTGTTCCAAGACAATAACATACTTTTCCACTTTATCATAGATGTATGTTTTCTTGACCTTACGCTTTTTGCCGTCCCTCTCTTCTATGGTAAATACATCCAGATTGTCTGGTGTCAATTCTCTCACATGGTGATTTATCCAATGAAGCCTTTGTGAACGAGCCATCTCGAATACTCGCTTTGGATAAGTCGTACCGTCTTCGTTCTCAACCATGATTTCTTCACAGGTAAGATGCTTGAACAATCTTGCCATGTCAATCTCGCCATCTGTCTTTATAGGATAGATGCGCCACCCTCTGAATGAGAATTGACAGTTATCTTCTATATCACGCTTGAATATTGCATGAAGATCATGCTCTCTTTCTCGTTCACTGAGATATGCCAGTTCCAGCAGCTCAGGGTATTTCTTGATAATATTCAAACTGCTCATTGGCTATTTCAGTGCGATAAAAAACAAATTAAACTTCTTTCTAAATTTGGGAGTTGTGGTGTTGAGACTGATATTACTGTGTTTTTTTATCTTTTCAATCAGCTTCATTTTGGCTCTCACCCTTCCTTCAACTTCTCCCTTTTCATATCTAAGGTTGTAGTTGATGGCTCCCATTAGAACATCTGCCAATTGGATGAAGACACTTTCGTGTGAACGTATAAACTGAAACCTGCCAATGGAAGAGTTGTATTCCATTATTTTTCTGAGCCTCTCCAGCTTATCGCTACTGCATGTGTCCTTGATATCCATATATATGTTATATGTATAATCCATGTCCATCTTGTGATGCAGCAATTGGTAGTACATGCGAAAGTAGAAATCATTAAACGTATAGTCTTCTCGTTTCTCGTCAATCTGACTCTTGTCAACAACCACAGCCCTAAATTCCATGTCATTCATAAAGAACCAGTCTATAAGCTCTGCATAGACTTTATACGTGGCCTCGTGGACATTTGTCCATTTCAGCTCATCACTATAGCCGTGCTTCTTCTTAATATCTTTTATGGCATCTTTTGCCATGCGGATTTGTGTGTATGCTATACTTGTACATCCCAAAAGCATGTAGGGATGACCGTCATGCACCATGTGGGTGCTTTCATCACAGTAGATGTTGAATGTCTTATTCATTGTATCTGTTTTTTGTTTATTCTTTATTCCTTTTCTTCAGCGGTCCACTATGAGGTCCACGGTTCAGCGTCACACCATGCTTGTTGAGTATGCGGAACACGGAACTTCGGCTTGTGAAGCCGCTGATGGCAAAGATGTCATCTATGCTGTGCCCCTCGTTGTACATGTTCACGATATTCTTCTCACGCTCCAGTTTCGACAGTGCCCTTTCCGACTTCTTGGGCGGCCGGATATTCTGTTGCAGATGGATGATGTGTGCCGATGCCTTGCGCAGCACGGCACACTCCTCAGAGAGTGACCCGAACATACGGATGACCTGTGAGGGCTTGGTGTCGGGGAAAAGTTCGTCAAACGTATCGATGCGGTCTTGGATGGAGATGATGCGAACCACCTTCACACGGCAGTATTCTATGAATGTAGCCAGTTCACGGGTGCCACGCAGTGCGTTACTGAACCTCGACACCACCAGCTCGTCGCCGCGCTCCAGACTCGATATGAGCTGCTTCCACATCGGGCGCAGCCTCTCGTGTTCGGACAGTTCCTCTATCACCTGAACACAGCCGTATTGCTGCATCCAAGCCTTGTCTTCTGCATACTCTTCGCCATTGGTGGCGATAAAGATGTAACCTACTTTTGCCATACTGTTGTACGCTATTAAATGAAATCAAGTGCAAAGGTACACTATTTTTCCGAGAAACAATCATACTTGAACGAAAAATCATACTTAAACACGATAATTTGCCATTTTCTTTTCACTTGATTTCATTGAAAATCATACTCGCAAGTATGATACACAAATAAGATTAAACTTACTGTCATTCTTGCAAATATATCGCTGAAACGCATTAACTTTGCACCGTCAATTTCAAAATCAGACTCAAAATAATGACAACAATGAAATATGAAACCCAACTTTTCGGAGGACAAACCAACCTCCATTGCATGAAGCAAAT
This sequence comes from Phocaeicola faecicola, assembly GCF_013618865.1. GTDB lineage: Bacteria > Bacteroidota > Bacteroidia > Bacteroidales > Bacteroidaceae > Phocaeicola > Phocaeicola faecicola. Next base: position 26,546 of record NZ_JABSOE010000030.1, on the reverse strand, counting down.
ATTGTATAATGCAAAATCAAACTCGCATGGCTGTATCAGACTTGCCATTTGTATTGCCACTGCGTTTGCCGTAGTCATGCTGACAGCATGTTCAGACGGAAACGGCACGAAGTCGTTCCATTCGAGCGATGAAGCCATCAGAGAGTATCATGGCTTTCTGACCACTCTTCGACAGAACGGCAAGGTCTCAATTCAGACATTAGTTAAGATTGTCAACGAATGGCGCGTGTTGGACGATTCCGTGACATCGTGCATCTCACGTGACACTGTCAGGAAAGCCCACTCATACCCGTTCACGGTATATCATGAGTTGAACGACTCCATCCACATCGAGCTGTGCCGTATGGCGATGTCTAAGCAACGCACCTTTCACGACCTGCTCTATCTCAGAGAACAGACCTCTTCCCATGTTGGTGATGAGGAACTACAGCAAGCCGTGAAGGAAGCACAGCCATTCTTCGCTTCCTTGGATAGCCTGCCTATATATAATAAAGGTGGTAAACAGGCGGTACTGAAGCGTTACCTGCTGTTCCTGCAAAAATCCGCCAAGCAAGGCATTCACGGCAAGGAAGACCTGCTCGCTTTCATCAAGGAAGAGCATTTGTATTTCAAATCCTTCCTGCAATACCTGCCGGATTTTGCTGACGATGACATCGGTGACATCAGACGAAACACCGAACACTGCTGTCGGGAGATACTCCGTGCCGCCGACCGCAAGGATTTGTCCCACAAGGATGCAATGATATACCTCTCCATGCGCACCAACCACCGTCTGCTGCGCAACGCACAAGCGGCTATCGAGGATCTGAATAGTGGCAGGGTAAAGGACGAGCACACCATGCACGCCTACCTCCTGATGATGATGCAGCCGTTCATGACGATGGATGACCTTTCCGTGAGCGTGCTCTCCGACAAGGACAAGGCAGACCTCTACAAAATAGCCGATGCGCTCCCCAAGGAGATGGACGGTCTGGCCAAGAAACTGCACCTCGACAAGCAACGCCTGTCGGATATGCCCATGCTCATGATGAAGATTTATGTCACAAGATTATAAACACCCCAAACAGAGAATACGATTATGTTAGAACAGTTTTGCGATGATTTCCTTGCCGTCGTGCCTTTGCAGTTGCCAGAACTGCTGGACAAGCGCAAGATGGAGAAGCCTGTCAAGTATGACGATTACGTGCTTCTTACTTTCCAGTTGAACACCCCTTTCACGATAGAGGAGGTGATGGATATGCTCGAAGACGAGATGGAAATGATAATCCTCTATCACCACATTCCAAGCCGTCATACGGAGTTCGGACACAGCTGCTGTGCCTATTCCAACCCTTCTTTCGGACGGATGTTCAAGGTCAACGGCTCCACAGATGAGCGTGGCATGGTCAGCCAGATAAAAGTGACCATCTATGACTCGCTGGAGCACATGTCGGCAGATGTATGCCTCGACCTCAGTCTGCATTGCAAGAACGGGTTCTTCAAATACATGAAGCCCAAGGAGGAAGTCCTGCTCGACTTCATTTGAAAGTTACATTTGCCAGATGACAGTCCTGTTCTACCGCAACAACGCTCCATTCTGTTGTCCACAACAAAGGCCAAAGTCATGCCACAAGCTCCCGACCATCTGATGAAGGAAACGCTTTACATGAAGATTATCCATCTTCTCGACCGTCACCGCACATGGCTGGAGATTGAGAGCATCGCCACTGTCCGCAACCACACGATAGTCAGGAACGGCAGAATGACCGACATCCTCAGCCGTGTGCTTGTGGTCAAGGCCATCCACCATCATTTCCCCTACACGAGAGGGCAAGTGTGGCAGATAGCCGAGTACGACTTGGAACAGGCTATCAAGAGCCTTCGGACAACCGACGGAGCTTTCCGTCAGAGAATAATCAAGGGAGAACTGACACTGGAGGATGTGGAGCGTATCATATCCACTGCCACACACGGTGTCGTCCAGCCCGACCTGAGTCCACTTCCATTATTCACATGCTATACATATTATGACAAGTAAGATACTGTTTCTCATCCTGATGTCAGCGTTCTTCTTTGTGACGATGATTCTGCACAGAAGCCGCAGACAGTTTATGACACGGTTCTATCTGCGCATGACCGCGCTTGTGACAGCAAGGAAGCTCTACCGGTTGATGCTGCTCATCCTGCTGTACGTGTTCCACTTCCTCTACCTCTGTGTACACTATAACGACATAGGCGTAGTGGCTTCCACCATAGCGTTTGCCATATTCTTTGTCTTTATGGATGTGGAGAGGTGGCTACAGCGTCTGCACGAGGAGCGGACACCCTTCTGCATCGCCGCGTTGGCGGCAGTGGTGTTTGTCTTCACTCCTCATCTGTTCACGCTTGCTGTCACCATCTCCTTTGTCCTTCTGGCATCACTGTTCTATCCCTCGCGCATAGTCATATCGCTGTGGAAGAACAAGGCTGACCGCAAGATGCTCCTCGAAGACACAGAAATGCTCATCATATACTACTATTAAGTATCACCTGTATCATGCCGTTCCTTTTGTATAATGGAGCTGGCGACAAACAACAGTATTCACCAAACAGATTATTGAAATGAAGAAACAGAAACATAGAACGAGTTCCGGCAAGATGTCTGAACGGATGTCCCTGTTGGAGTTCTTGAAAGAGAGGTCCGGGATAAGGCTGTCGAAGCTCGAAGCCTACCTTGACCTTGTAGACAAGGCTTCTGTACAGTACATCCCCAAGGATCTGTGCAAGCAGGAGTTCAGCCTGTCCAACGGGCAGTTTGTAATCACCATTACCGAACTGGCAGGATGCTGGCATTGGCACCGCGCCACTGTCCGCACCTTCATCGAGCAGTTGGAGAAGATGAACCAGATTTCCGTCACCCGTCTCACGAAGAGCCAAATCATCACCATCCCGATGTTGGCTGAGACACCTGCCGTTTCTCCGATTGACGCAGCCTTGGATGTGTTCCGCCAGAAGATGTGTACCGCATTGGACGAATGGCGAAGCGGCAAGATGTCCGCATCGGCTTGCGCCTCGGAATGTGAACAACTCTACGAAGATGCAACAGAGGAAGTAGCCATTATCTTGCAGAAAGCCGACAATGGCAATTCAATTGGCAAGGTGCCATGCGGAAGAAACATTCCCGAATCTGTAGGACACGCCTTTTGTATGACTGCACTCACAGCTGTCTGCGAAGCCACCTTCCATCAGGTGCTTTCGCAGGAAACAGATAACGCCCTCGTTACCTCCCTTCTTCCCTTCTTTTACAAAGACCTGGGAGGAGACTGGCTCTCATTCATCGAGGCGGCAAAGGCAATATCAGAATTGGCATTGGATGGCAGCTCACCAGCCTTGCATCAGGAAAGCGCAGCCATCAAGTCACAGTTTCAGTCACTCTGCCGACCGTTCCTTGCCATTGTAGCCAACCAAGAGGGCTCCTGTCCATCAAAAGGCTGTATTAACCTCTAATAATCACCGTACAACGCTTCTTCTTTTCTACTGGCACAGTGTTTACACGTCTGCCATTGCTGTAAAATAATCGGGCTTGCCCGTTGGTCGGAAATGAGGGAATTTGGGTAGCCTAATACCCCTCTTGGTCTCCGACCATCGGGAGGCTGTCCTTACAAGCAGCAAGCTGGAGACAGGAGAGTTGTACACACATAAAAGGAAATAGGTTATGGCAACACCAAAACAGGTTATGGATTTCCGACCATCTAAGGGAATCACCACAGCACAGAGCAACGAGCACCAACGCCGTTGGACGGAAAAGGGTTGGGGATCCGCTGAATCAACAGGCAACTACGACCGCAGCCGTGAGCGGCTCAACTTCGAGGTTCGGGGCGGCAAGGTTTGTCCTATAGACAAGAGCCGAAGCATCCCGGAGCGCATGGCAGACATCCTGCGGAGCCGTGGAATCAAAGACCCCAACGAGGGACTGGCAGAGCCACGCTTCCGCACAGTGGTCAATTTCATCTTCGGAGGCTCACGAGAACGTATGACAGAATTGGCATTCGGTGACCAGAAGGTGAATCTCACTCACGGAGCGGACAATTCGCATCTAACCCGATGCAAGGACATTGAGGAATGGGCAAAGGATGTTTACCGCTTTGTTGCGGACAAATACGGTGAGGAGAACATCGTCGCTTTCATCTTACACTTGGACGAAACCAATCCGCACGTTCACTGCACCCTCTTGCCAATCAAGGACGGCAAGTTTGCATACAAACAGATATTCGCCGGAAAGGACAAGTACGAGTTTTCTGCCAGGATGAAAGCCCTGCACAGCGAATTTGCCGATGTCAACAAGCGTTGGGGCATGGAGCGCGGAACTTCCGTCTCAGAGACGGGAGCACGCCACCGCACCACCGAAGAATACCGCCGCCAGCTGTCAGAACAGTGCACCACCATTGAGCAGTCCGTCGCCACCCATCAGCGGACACTCGCCTCGCTCCAATCGGACATCCGTCTGGCAGAGCGGAGAGTAAAAGGACTCACCTCAATGGTCAACAACCTCTTGCAGGAGAAGGCTGAGAAGGAGGCGGCACTTGCTGAATTGCATCGGCAGATTCTTGCAGGTCACGACAATCCTGATGCTCTCCGTCAGCAAGTCCAAGAGCTGGAGCAGGAACTGTCCGCTATCCAGTCGAAACTGGACGACAAGCAGGAGAAGCTCTCAGAGGCTGACCGCAAGCTCGATGCCCTGCGTGAGGAGATGACCGCCATGAAGGAGCGCACGGAGGAGTTGCGGCAGGAGGCACACAGATATTCCGATACTATCCGACAAGGTGCGGACACCGTTCTCAGAAATGCCCTTCTCGAAAACATGGTCAGCGAGTTCTCCGAACGTGTGGCACGGCTTTCCAATGAGGGCAAGGACGTGTTTGACGGTTCCCTGCTTCAGGCCTTTGCGGAGAATGGAACGGAGGTGATGTACTGTGCCACGCTTCTATTCCTCGGCTACGTCGATGATGCCACCACCTTTGCCGAAGGTCATGGCGGTGGCGGCAGTTCGTCCGACCTCAAATGGGGACGTGACGATGACGAGGATGAACGCGCTTGGGCACGCCGTTGCATGATGAAAGCTGCACGCATGATGCGCCCCTCTTCCGGCAAAAGGAAGAAACGATAAGCGGCACTGTCACGTATCACCTGTTATAGTATTCACCAGATTAAATTGAACAACATGAGAAAAATACTTATTCTATCCCTTGGCTTCGCCCTTTCATTGGGTGCGCAAGCCAAAGACTATCACCGCACGGCGGACACCACCACCGTTGTATGCAGACTTTCGGCAGACGGTATGCTTCGTCCGCTTAAACCTTCCTACATGAAAGGGGCATTGGTAGCTTCGCCATGGACGGACAACTGGTTTGTCCAAGCGGCAGGAGGAACTACGGTCTTCCTCGGCAAACCGCTCGGATGCAACGACCTATTCGGTCGCATGAAACCGGCATTCTCCGTGTCGATCGGCAAATGGTTCACACCTTCCGTCGGCGGTCGTCTGAACTATGGCGGTATGCAGTTCAACGACTGCAACAACTCCTCGCAGGACTACCAGTACCTGCGTGCTGATTTCATGTGGAATGTCCTCGGCAACCTCTACAAGGACGATGTACACACTCTTGCCAGATGGAGTGTCATTCCATACGTGGGCGTGGGTATGCTGCACAACAAGGTGAATGCCCACAAGCCCTTTGCCATTTCCTACGGCATACAGGGGCAGTATCATCTCTCCCCACGCATTGCTGTTACGGCAGAGATAGGCAACATGACCACCATGCAGGATTTTGACGGCTATGGCAAGGCACACCGCCTTGGCGACCATCTGCTGTCCGCATCCCTCGGCCTCTCTGTCCGCATCGGCAAGACTGGCTGGAAGCGAGTGATAGACGCTCGCCCGTACATCGCACAGAACGAATGGCTTTCGGCATACGCCTCATCCCTTTCTGACAGCAACAGCCGCTATCACGCCCAGCACGATCGAGATTGTCAGACTCTGGAGCAGCTGCGCAAGATTCTTGCCATCGAGGGACTTCTGGACAAGTACGGCCACCTCTTTTCTGACGATGCCGCTTCTTCCGTCACAAATGGCTATCCTCGAAACGACTACAGCGGTCTCAACTCGCTGCGTGCAAGAATGAGAGACAAGTATGGTAATGGTCAAAAGACAAAGGTCATGGAGTCCGCCTCTTGTACAGAAGAATATGGCAATGCTGAAGGTGAGCCGGAAGACGATTACCTATCGCTCATCCACTCAGGAAAGGCTTGCATAGGTGCGCCCATCTATTTCTTCTTTGAACTTGGCACTGACAGGTTGCTCAACAGGTCACAGCTCGTCAATCTCGACGAAGTAGCACGCATCGCCAAGAAATATGGCTTGAAAGTTAAGGTCATCGGCGCTGCCGACAGTGCCACAGGCAGTGAAGCCATCAATGATAACCTCAGCCGTTCCCGTGCCAGATTCATTGCAGAGGAACTGATGAAACGTGGTATGGAAAATGGCACCATCTCTCAGATTTTCGATGGCGGCATTGACGATTACTCGCCCAATGAGGCGAACCGCCATACCAGAATCCTGCTGTATCTATAGCCAGACATACAGCTCCGAACAAGAGCACTAAAACTTTTTTTTCATTGATAAATTTTAGAAAGGGAGGGCTTGTCCGTGATGGATAGGCCCTCCCTTAATCATATATGTATTAACGCATATTCTATGCGCATATCTTTTTTTTATCCGTGTTTCTCAGTACTTGACCAGTCAAGCAGGAAGTCATATATACTCATTATCTGTATGCCGTTTTCGTCGCTCCACTGCTTGGTATGTTCTCCCACGATCAGCAGTTTGCGGAAAGAGTCATCTACAAGACGCAACGACCGTTTCTCCTGTTCCATCTTTTCTGCATCGGGCATACGCCACGCCGACTGGATGTAGATCCGCTCGCTCCCTTTGTTGCAGACAAAATCCACTTCCAATGTCACCCTCTGCTGCTTTCCTTCCGTATTCCTCACTCGATGATAGACGTTACCCACATCCACGAGCCATCCTCGCATACGCATCTCATTGTAGATGACGTTCTCCATGATATGTGTCGGCTCGCTCTGACGGAACGACAGAATAGCATTCCTCAGACCTACGTCCTGATAATAATACTTGGACAACGAACCTATGTATTTCCGTCCTTTGATGTCGAACCTTTCGGATTTTTCGATAAGGAAAGCATCCTGCATATATTCCAGATAAGCCGACACTGTCTTGTCGGTTATGCTCTGCACATTGCTTACGGACTTGAACGTATTGGCTATATTCAGTGCATTGACAGGTGCTCCTATACTGGATGCTACGGTCTTCGACAATTCTTCAAATTCAGGTCTCAGTTCTATGTTGTTCCGCTCGTAGATGTCACGTAGATATACCGTGCGATAAAGGCGACGCAGGAAATCAGCCTTCTTCTCATCCCCAACCTGTGTAAGTAGTTGCGGCAAACCTCCGTACAGTCTGTATTCAGCCCAACCGTCTTCTTTCGAACCATCATACACCGTCATGAACTCCTTGAAGGATAGTGGCCACACATGTATCTCGTCACCTCTGCCTCGGAATTCCGTCACCAGGTCAGAGGACAGGAAACGCGAGTTGGAGCCTGTGACATACACATCCGCCCCTTCGGTAACTGACAAGGAAGAGAGCACCTCTACAAAGTCTTCCACCTCCTGCACCTCGTCGATGATGATATAATAAGTCTCATAGTCAATCATCATCTTTTCCACCCAGTCCAACAGGTAGTCCGGGTTCTTGAACTCTCTGTTCTTCCTACTCTCCATGTCGATGACGAGAATATGGTCTTCTCTCACGCCCTCATCCAATAGATGCTGATGAAAGAGTTTCTTCAGAAGGAACGACTTGCCTGAACGTCGCAATCCTGTGATTATCTTTATGAGCCCGTTGTTCTTTGAACGGCTCAACTGTTCTATGTATCTATATCTGTTTACTATCATATTTTACGAAAAACTGTCACTTGTGACACTTTTTCGGAGGCAAAGTTATATATTTTATCCTAAATCAAAGAAAGAAATAAAGAAAAATGCACTAAAAATCAATGATTTTCCTGTTTTGTAGTGTCTATTCCACTTGCCGATGCCCATTTTTCTTTGCAAAGTTACTGCCCGGGCGAATGGTCAAGTACCGCCATGCTAACAGGCAGAGGACTGAACGACAGCTTTCCGCAAATCAAAGATTTGGGTATTTCATTAACTCCTCCGTCTGTTTTCTTGCCTTATCGCCCTCATTCCGCAGTCTTTTGATGCACGAAAAATCAGTTCCCGACAAGAGGAGCCGAAAGGCTTCAAAAGGAGGGAAGAAAAACAAGTTGAACAAATAATTTCTTTGCGTATGGAATTACACAGATTATCAGAAAACGAGCAGGCATTTGTCGAGTGCTTCTCACGGTTCGTAAACGGTCAGATGGGGTCAGCCGCCAAGGTAGGCAATGCCCTTGCAGATGACCATCGCTATCTTATCAACGAAAAGGGCAAGGTGGTGTTTGCCTTCTTGGAACGCCTTGCCAACGACTATCAAAAAGGTCGTTATGACCAGCGTGACGAGTGGGTGTGCCGATTGGCAGCAGAGGCCATCGAACACCTTGTAGAGAACAGAATGTATTACAGAACACTTAACAACGATTGACTATGGCAAGCAGATTGATTACACCCGTATTGGAGGAGATACTGAAATCCTATCCTCTGTATTCACAGGACGGCAAAGGCAAGGATGCCGTTTGTGTGGCAATATTCTTCATCGGACACGTCCGTTGGTTCGTACTTGAAGGACAGCCGGAAGGTAACGACACCACGTTGTTCACCATCGTATGCGGTCTGCATGAAACGGAGTATGGCTATACCTCCGTCAATGAAATGGAGAGCGTAAAGGTGGATGGCTCCAAATATGGAGTGGACGAGATATTTCAAGTGGAGCAGTTGGACGGCTTCAAGCCGGTGAAACTGAAGAGCATTCCAGACGAGGATTTACAAGCATTCCTTCATAATATGGAATGACCCCAAATTAAATCAGCCGCAGGGACATTACTCCTTGCGGCTGACTATTGTTAGTACCTACTATGAGTAGTAAAGCCTACGATTAGTATATACTACGATACTACTCTCATCTTCGGAAAGCGGACTTGGCAACGTGCTCCTCTTGTACCTCTTCCTTCTGGTACTCCTCCATGTCAAGCAGTTGCTCATACGCAGAGCTGATGTTTGCGTCCATAGAATGGTTGTGGCTGAAAGGGAAGGTATGCTTCACAGAGAGTCCTGCATTGGTCACAGTCCCCACATCCAGGCTATCCTTATCCTTGTTATATTGCAGGTTCAGCAAACCACCATTCGGCATTTGGAATATCGGCATTTTTCGCTGCGCCAATTCCGAAAACTCTTCGGCGGTCATCTCCCTCGCCACAGCCTTCACGTCCTCACTGGCACGTCCTATGCCATAGCGAGTGATATGGTCACGCACTTCTTGCTCCGTATGCTTCAGGAACACCTCATACGTACCGCCGACACTCCCGTTATAGACCACTGCAAAGTCCTTGTCCTCTATTAGCAGGTCATCGCCTCTGTTCTGGCACGGCTTCCTGTAGGTCTGCTCCTCGTCCATGCCGTTCCCGTCATAGTATTCCTTGGCAAGCGTCAGCAGTCCTTGATAGTCACCTTTCTCCTTTAGCTTATCCAGTTCCGATGTGTCATCCGTTGATTGGAGATAGGCGATGGAGGCATAATAGACGTTTTCTTTCGATTGTGAAGGCTCTGTCAGGCTTTTGTACTGGGCAAAAGCCTCCTGATAATTGGTGTCAAGGTCTTTGCCGTGGTCGTAAGGAACAGAGAGTTTCACTTCCAGACCGTTACTCGTCGGCACAGCAATCTTTACAGAGTCCTCCTTCTCATGATGCTGGATATATACAGCAGAACCATTATATGCCAAGACTGCATGGTCGCCGTCATCTATGGATAGATAACTTTTCCCTTGCCCGTTTTCCTGCTCAGCCTTTTTCTCCTGGTCTATCTCCATAGCAATCTTGTCGATATGCTGCGTGAGCATTGAGGTAGCTTTTTTCACATCGAGTAGCGTGGTCTTGATGAACTGCGGCGACTCCTTCAGCGAATCCAGCCAAGACTTCAAATAGGCAGCCGAATCTCCTTTCAGATGCTTTGTCATGCCATACCGCTGAGCGGTCAGCGCAGCCGTCAGTTCTGCCACCAGTTCCTCGCGTGCATACTCTGCCGAGCCGAAGGTAGCGGGCTTGATGCGGTCTAACTGTCCCTCCGCACCCGTGGAGTGTCCCATCTCGTGGAAAAGGTTCGAGTAGAAAGACTCCCCATCCTTGAACTGCCTTTTCTCAGGCATCACAATCTCATTCTTGCTGATGGAGAAATAGGCGGAATCACCGAACATCGGTTTGATGGGACATATCCAACGGTTGTCCGCTATCATCCTATCCACGGGTTCAAAGGCAAACTGCTCGTCCTTCTCTACCTTGGGCATCGAGTATTCCTGTTCCAGTTTCTCCCAAAACTCTGGTCTGACCTCCTTCAGGTTGGTCTGCGCCACATTGAAGACATGGTAAGTCTGAAGCTTTGGATATACATTGTACTTTTCGCGCTCTTCCTGAGAGAGCAGTTTGTAGTCCTCCCACTTGATGTGTTCCTTTGTTTCCTTATTGACCACCGTAAACGTGGTGAGCATCACGGGGAAAGAATGCTCACCTTTCAGTACTGACACACGGGGCTTCTGTTCCTCGTCTTTCTTGCCAGTTTTGTTAAACTGCTGTATGCGGTCGAAGGTACAGAAGCGAGGAATCTTGTAACCCTCCTTCTCGCAATGCAGGAGCAACATCATAGCGTTCATGCCATTATATTCTCGTCCGTTCAGGTTTTTCGGCCATTGCAACGCACCTTCAGTAAACCAGGGCTTTTTCCATCCGTCTTTGCCCGACAGCGACTGAATACGCTCAATCATCATATCGGCAAACAGGTCGAGTGCCTTGTCTTCGGCACTCGGACCTTCCTTAGCATAAGGCTTTCCCATAGTCAATTAACCATTATAGGGCTGCGGAACATATTCGCTCATTTCAGACACTCGGCAGGAGAAGTCCAGTTTGTCATTGAAGACACTGACAGACAATGCCCCTTTGATGTTCGCTTTCACGCCTGGTTGCAGCCATGCCTCGCATTTGCCATCGAATAGGAAGAAACTTACCCAGATGTATTCAAATCCGTCCTGTACTTTCTCTGCGCTGAAAGCGGAGAACTGGCAGTACGGCACACCATTCTTGTCCGTCTTGTCCTCAATGCTCTTGCCCACCTTGCCGCGGAACTCCATCACGCCCTTGATGCAGTCCTCTGCCTCGTCAGGCTGGTGGCTGATGCTGCTTGCCGACAGGTTGAAATAAAGGACATCGCCCCATTTTCTTGGTACCAATACACCGGCTACCTCAATGCGTTCGCCGATGTTGCAGCTGCCCACCTCCGTCAGTGTCCCATCTTTGATGACCGACACCTCGATGGTCTTGTTAATCCCGCTCTTCGCTGGAATGACTACGTTCATGGCAAAGCTCACGAATGCCTTGCCCTCCTTGTTCGTGCGGCAGGTCGCAGCCTTGCTGACCGTTCCGCACACTGTTACATTACATTTGATCATTGCTCGATACTATTTGAATTATACATATCCATCGTCCAAGTGAAATGTCTTAGCAATGACAATAATCTCTTTTCAATCATCATATACTAGCGCACGTATCAGTTCATAGACTATCCACGCTGCTATGATAAGTTGGAAGCCGAGATAGATGATGGCCACGGTCTGACCGAAAAGCCATTGGGTAAGCATGAAGTGTCCTGCCACAGCTACCATACCCACCAGCAATGTACACAGATGACTTGCTATCCTTTTCATTTCCTTTGCAGATTTTGTTGTTGACTCTCAGCCTCCATCCCTTGCTCGAAGTTCTGCGAAGCCTGCTGTGTCGCCACGATGCCTGTCACCATTCCCGCAATCTTCGTCCGTTTGCTTTCTTCCGACAGATTGGCATTGCCCAAAATGAGCGACAGGCGGTTCATCTCCGAGGAGGTCAGTTCACGGTCAATCTTCACCGTACCGCTCTCTGCATGAAGCACAGTCTTGCCGTTCTCACCCACAGTAATGGTGCATTGCCTCATGCCTGGAACAAGCGAGGTCAAATCTACGAGCCGGTTGGCTGCCATGGCAGAGATAAGTCCTTTTTGTCGTTCCTCATCATTGCTGTCAATCTGCGCTGCCAACATCATCAGCGACATGAAGGTGGTCATCGCCATGTCGAGTATAGGGTCATTCGTTCCCGAAATGCCCACGCCGCTGTCCTCCGAGGAAAGGATTTTCTTCATCCAGTCCTCCGACGAAACCTTCTGCTCCTGTGGCGCATTGCTCTTGTATTTTGCCAACAGGTCATTGCCGTTATGCAGGGCCTGTAGCTTGATGTTGCCTTTCTGTCCGATTTCTGCCAGATAAGCGGCTGGATCCATATCCCTTTTTGAGCCGTCAGCCGATACACTCTTCACTCCGAAATGCAGATGCTCGCCAGTGGTTCTGGTGCCGGTATTTCCCGACACCCCCAACTTCTGACTGGCATTAACCACGTCACCTACCTTTACTGCTATGTCAGACAGATGCAGGTAGGAGCATTGCACCTTGCTGCCATCCTCACGGCTGTATTCCACGGTGACGGATTTCCCTCCTGCCGTGTTCGCATTATGGTTCACCGCCACCACCTTGCCGCCGTTCTCCGTGGCCAACACCGCCTCATGGTTCGTCTTGATGTCAATGCCCTTGTGCATCTGCTGCTTGGTGGCATCCATCGGATCCTGGCGATTGCCGAAAGGCGAGGTGATGAAGAGAAACTCCTCTCGCTCCACAGGAAAGGAATACCCGGCAGACTGCGGTACATGGGCAGCAGGCATTTCTCTACGAGGATTATTCTCCACCCCGAACGACCGACCTTCTGCCCGCATCTCAGCCATCACCTCACTGTCATACTTGTCCAGTCCGTTGGCTTCAATGATGCGCTGCAGACTTGCAGCATAACCGCCGCCCGTGGCATAGCCGGCACGCTCAATGCCCTTCGTCCATCCCTTGTAGTCGTCAGGCGACAGCGTGAAGCACTGCGCATAACGCTTGTTCTGCTTCAGGAACTGCGAGTGATGCTCATAACTGTCACCCACGCTTTTGTACTTACAGAATTTCTCGTTGGGCCTATCATCCGTATAGACTCCATACTCTCCGCCATTCTTCAACCACGATGCCGTAGCCTTGATGCCAAAGTGGTTGTTGCATTCGCGCGACAGTTGGCTCTGTCCGTTGCTGCTCTCCAGTATGGCTTGCGCCAAGATGACGGAGGCAGGAATCCCATACATCCGCATCTGTTCTTTGGCTTCCTCCGCATATTGTGCGGCATACGCTGCGTTCTTTCCCATAAGCCTATCTCCTTAGACTGGTGTGTTGTTCTGTTTCTTGACTTTCCTGTGCCATCTGCTTTCCTGTCTCTTTTCCAGGTGACACCATCTCCGTAATTCCACGCTTCGATGATGTTGTCTGCTTCGGCATTTCCAACTGGTCACAGATGGCCACCCGTTCACCAGCACGAATGAGCTTCGGCAGATAGGTGTCGAGGGCATGATATGGGAATCCTGCCATTGCCAACGGCTTGCCTTCATCATCCTTGCGCCCATTGCTCTTTGTCAGCGTAATACCCAATATTTTGGATGCCTTCACCGCATCATCCTTGTAGGTCTCATAGAAGTCACCGCAGCGAAACAAAAGAATGGCATCAGGATGCTTCTTCTTCAAGTCAAGATATTGTTGGACAAGGGGAGAGACAGCAGCCTTGACAGCCTTTTCATCCTTCTTTTCTTCTTTCTTTTCCTCTTGTTTCTTCTCTTCCCTTTGTTCAGAGCTTTTATCTTCCTTAAGTACCACTTCCTTCTGTTCATCATGCTTATCGACAATTGCCGTCTCCGCTTGCTTCACCTCCGTCGCTTCTTCCTGCTTCTCTTGTGTACTTTGCTCGACATTGTTGTCTTTCTGCAATACATCAGCAAACAGCGAGGCGGCAAGGTTCTGCTTGTAGGAATCCCTGTCAGGAGCCACCCACAATCGTTGCCATTGTGACGGACTGACACTTCTCGGCTGCAACTTCTTGCCGTCAATAGTGGCTGCACACAGGCATTCGCCCGATTTGGCACGGAATACTGCCACACGCTGGATGCGGTTCAAATCAACCTCCTGCTCATTACCTCCGAAGATGTCCACCTTCAGGTCGGGTTTCGCCTCTGCCATAGCATAATACTTCTGTGCCAGTTCCTCACGCACACGCTCGATGTTGTCCATCGACTGCTTCAAGGTGGTGAAGAAATGATTGAGGTCTCCTTTGTCGGGATAGACGGCAAAGCCCTCCTTACCTTCGGGCTTGATGTACAATGCCCACCGCTCCTTGTCATCCTTTACCAACTGCACATTGTCGAAACCGATGTCACGGCTGTGGGTTACGGCCTCAGAAGCATCCAACGAGGATAGGTCTTCGATAGACCAGTTGCGCAGTCTTGATACCGTGATTTTCTTGTCGGCGAAATAACTGTCGTCGGGACGGAAGCCCAAGGCTCCGTCGGGATTGTAGAAACGCACGTTGTCATAACCCTCTTTCTGCAAGGCATTGGTGAAGCGTTGCTTGTTCATGCCCTTGATCTCGTTGTTCACCTCCAACGATGCACCCTGTGGCAGCACCACATCGGCGGTCTTGCTGGCATCATCACGCACGATGACCACAGTACGCTGCTCCTCGTTGGGATGCTGCTTGATTTCGTCTGCTACGAAGTAGTGGTTGGGCAACTGCACCTGTATCTGCGCCGTCTCTCGCTGATGCTGGTCGGTGGCATACTCCACCTTTTCACCCAGTTCGGCTTTCTTCAACACCTTCAGCGCACCGTTCACCTCACTCTCGATGGCATCAATCAGACAAGGGTCTTCCTTCAGTTCCCTCGTCCAATAGTCCACCATGCTAAGGCTGTCCTTTGACAGACGGGCAGGCAGTCCCAGTTCGAGCATCTTCACGCCCGAAGCTATCTCAGTGATGAGTCGTTCCTTCTTCACGGCATCCTCCGACGGGGCTTTGCCGTTCTTCATGACCATGCCCTCACGTGCCAACCGCTGCTGATGACCGGTGGCAGACACCAACTGACGCATCATCTCCTGTACATAGTCATTGTAGTGCTCGAAGTCACGCTGCCGTGGCAGGTAGATGACATCCTTCTCGGTGTCGTAGTGCGCCACACCCGTGCCGTCCTGACGTACATTCACGAGGTTGTCCTTCATCTTCTGAAGGAATCCGTTGACGCACCCATGCAGCTGCTTGTCCTCCTTGTCGCCATAACCTCTATCCTCCACCGTGCCATCCTTCTTCAATGCCGTAGTGTAGGCTGTTTCGTTAGCCATAGGCAGTAGCGTCTGGTCGATATTGAACAGCACACGGATCTCACGGTTTTTCACTCCCTTGTACTGCTGTTTGTCCTGTTCCGACAGTTCTGCGTATGCCTCCTTGGTGATGACATCGTCGGGATTGTTGCGGTTGACGTACTTATTCCAATTGTAATACAGGAACGGCACACCTTTCTCATGCTCCCTCACGCTCTCACCCCGTGCCTTCGCTTCGGAGAACTGCGTAAACAGATTGCTCTTGCAACCCTTGGCATCGGAGTCAAGGGCAAGGACAAGGGCATTGAACGGACTGACCGAAAAGCCCTTGGGATAGAGCTTCGGATAGAGTTTGCCGCTTGCATTCAACCAATGTCCCTTGGCATCCACCGCACTCGTCAGTGCCTCAGTGAGCAGCGACACCTGCTTCTCCGCCGTCCGCTTCTCAAATTCTGATTTCTCTTTCATGCTTTTATCTTTTTGTTTATCTCAATCACATTCTATAATTGGCTTACCAAGCCACCGTTCCCGACAATTTTGTTGTCGGGCTTCACTGTATTCCCCTCGGTCGCACCACGCTCTCCCGTGCCTGCTCTTCGTACTGCATTGCTGCCATCTGTCGCATCTGGTCGTTCTTGGCAAGTATGGCGTTAGCCAATGTATTCAGCGGCAATGCCCCCGACTGATGCGCCCCAATCACACTGTCAGGCAGTTGAATGGTACAAGGCACATGGTCAATGTTGGCAACGAGACACCGCCCTTGCAGCATCGGGTTGCTGATACGAGGATTGAGTGGTTCATCAGGATATTGGCGGTACTGAATGCGAGATGCAGCAGGACTAACTGTAGGTGCAATGCCTTCCTGCTGTTTCCTGCCCAGCACCTCATGTCCCGCTTTGTTGAGCAGATTGGCACCTCCCATACCCATCAACAGCATCTTCAGTATAGGATTCTTCACGAACATTCCAGCCACGATAGAGGCCAAAGGAAGGAGGCTATTGTCCATATTCAGCGATTTTGTCTTGCCAGTGAACAGTCCCACCAGTACATCGGGCAGCATCGCCAACACATAACCAAGGTTCTTGCCGATGTCTGAAAAGCCGTTCAGTCCAAAACTCTGCAACAGCCCGTCCCATCCATTTTCGTTTGTTTGTAAGGCTGTTTCCTCCTGCTGGACTACAGATGGTGTTGCCTCTTCAGTCGATGAATCAGGAGTTTCTTTCGGTTCTGCCTTCTTCTCCTTCTCAGCCTCTGCATCCAGTCTCGCCTTAACCTCCAGATACTCGTCTTCCTGTCCAGGCGCAACTATCAAGGGCACATCCTTGTACTTGCCTGTACGTTTGGTTGCTTCGTTTCTCTGAGGGTCAAGGAACGTACCTTTGTTCCAAGGAAAAGAGGTCTGCTCGGTTTGTTTCGTCCAATCCATAAAAGTGATATTGCTCGTGGGAATCTTGTTCTTGAAATGGCTGTTGGTAGCCTTGATATAGCTGTTCTCGTGGTTCTTGATGACTTTTGCCTGTTTGCGGAATGAGGCGAAGACGTTGGTGCCCGTACCGAAAACTCCCTTGCTGATACACTCCTCGACACAGACCTCTTGGCTGCTACCTTTCTTGCTTAGGTGCTCCATGCCGACATTCATCACCATATCGATACCGACAAACTTGGCGAAGGTTGCCCATGAGCCAATCCCTCCCATGGCCACGACATCGGCACCCGCTCCGGCTGCCCATCCCGCTGCCTTCTCTGTTCGAGAGGGCTTATAGGCTGCCTCTCCTTTGGCTTCTATCTCTGCGGCAAGGGGTGACTTGTTCAGTTCGTAGGGCAGACCGAACAGACTGCTTTGTGCCGCCTTGCGGATGATATAGTCGGCAGAAGATGTTGGCATACGGTCTTTCACCATTTTTTCTATCATCAGCTGCTCCATGCGGTGATCGATATAGGCGTATGCCAAATCACAACCGAGTTGTTTAGAGAGTGCATCGTACCGCTCTCGTCCTATCTCCGTCACCACCGCCTTGCGCCATTCCTCAGCCATCACGGCAAGGTCACGCTGCATATCCTTGTTGCCGACAATAGCCTCCTTGCACATCGCCAGATAGTCTTCGGTGGTCTTGCTGTTCCACTTGCCTGTAATCTTCAGCGTGGCGTATGGGTCATCACCAGGCATATTGGCAGTGGCCAATGAGCGTAGGATGCCAGCCGTACTGTTGGAGTAGGCTCGCATCTCGTCTGCCTGTCTGTTGGACAAGTCCCGTTGCACCCTGCCCATCACGGGGGCAAGGTGACACCCGAAGTAGTCGCCCATCAGACGCTCTATCTCTGCGAATCGCTGACTGTTCTTAACTGCCATATACCTTGTTTATATATTATACTGCTGTAATATCTGTTCCTTTGTCTGCTCGATGGCATTGTGATATATCTCCATCTGCTTAGGATAATGTTCCTCCAACCATGCGTCCTTGTCCACTTGGCAGTGGATGAACTGCACGGCCATACGTTCCTCAATCTCCACGGAGGGTTCCCCCTCTTCCTTACCATTGAACCATGCCTTTGTCCACCATCTCACGCCAGCCCGGTCGGGATAGACGCTCACTATCCTCGGAATGTCGAAGCTCTGGATATCCACGTCCAAGTCGGCAAGAGGGTCGATGATGCCGTCATGCGTCAGGGCTTGCTCTTGGAGTTTTTTTTTAACACCTCGTCCATCGTGGAGAGATATACCTGATGTCGCATGGCAAGATAGTTGAGAAAGTCGGCAATGAGCAGGTTCTGCACCTTAGTCGCCAAAGGCATACAGCGGTTGCCGATGCCCAAGGGATTAGCCATGCTCGGCATGGTCTCGTAGAAATAATGCTTGCTCGCTCCCAACGAGAAGATGTTTCTCAACGACTGCTCCGTATGTTCGGGCAGAGAGTATGCTCCTTGTTGAAGGTCCTCGAAGTAGGAGGGAAGGAAGCGGAGCATCAATGCCTCTATCTCCTGACGGTCGGTGTCGTAGGGTGAAGGGATGTTCATGTCCAGTTCATTGATGCCCATTTGGGAATTGTGCTCCAATGCCTTGATATTGCCGTAGAGCATGGTGAGGAACTCCAACGGATTGATTTCCTCTCCGTCAAACCTCACCTCCATGTGCAGCAGGTCGCCACTGATGGCGATGGTCTGACCGGCCTTGACGCTTTGGGAGAAGTTGGCGAAGACATTGGAGAGATGCCTGTAAGTCACTTCGTATTTGCCGTAGCGGATGGTCTGGTAGATGCCATGCTCCGCGTCCGACCCAATGGCAGAGACGGTTCCCGTTGCCACCGCCGACAGCAGGTAATGGTTCACTGAGAAGTCTATGCCGTGATGGAAGAATGTTTCTCCCGTCACGGGATTTTTCTGCTCTCCGTAACCCAAGGACATCTGCACGTCCTGCTTTATAGGCTCCTCAAACGGCATACAGTAGCCGCTCGATGAGCGCAGTATCATTTCTTCTGTATATCTCATATCACTGTATATTGGTTATCGTTTCATCCCTCTGCTTTGGGTCTCTGCTTCTTTCATGTTCTGCCCATGTGAAGACGTACCGCCTCTGTTAGGCAGAGTTTGCGCCACCTTAGAATTGTTCCCGATGATCATCGCTCCAAGCAGGGCACCCGCAATCTTGCTCATCCAACCAAAGCGTCCGAATACCATGAAGGCGGCAGCCACCAGTCCGACGATGCTCATACCCGACACGTTGCCCTTGCCGATATTGCCAAAGAGATTGCCTATCATGTCGCATCCTACGCCTCCGAACATATTCCTAAAGAAATCACTGATGCCGCTGAACTGGGTGTCCATCTTTCCGGCTACAGTGTTCACCGCATCAACGGCTTCACCAGCCTTGCCCGTCAGACGTTGCACATCGTTGGCGGTTTGTGCCACCGCTTCCGTGGCATTCTCGCCGATGACAGCATCACCTACGATGCGTGCCACGCTCTTGTCTGTGGTCAGCTTCTCCCATGTCACATAGCCTGCGGCACTACCCACTGCGGCCGTCTGCATAGCCTTGCCGGCTCCCATAAGGGTGCGTTGCGGGTGGAGTGCCGCACTGCCTAAGGTCTTTCCAGTTACTCCGATGACATGGCCAGTACCTCGTGCCGCCTTGCCACCATATTTCAATAATGAACTCCAAAATCCCATATCTTATCGTTTTTTAATCACGGTTTGACTTCGTCTTCTTCTGTCACGACTCGGCATAGCTCGAACAAGTTCGGCTCTGCTCTCGCTGCTCCATCAGTTTACGTTCTTGCCCACCTGCTTCCACCGCCTCTTGGCAGCCGCTGCTATCTCGGCTTTGTTCGCTTTGGTGGGTCTTGCCCCTTCGTCTATCTCCATCCAAACATCGCCCATGGTGGTGTATTTCACCGCCCTCGTCAGTCGCTTCAACTGCTTGTTCATCTTCTTCAGTTTGGGTCGGATGCCGAAGACTATCTCCACACGCTCCTTCTCGGTCATCTTGTTGCCCGACAGGCATACCGTGCGTATGTCATTAACTATCTCGATGCTGTTCATAATCAGCTCGCGGTATATCTTGTTGCGCTTGGCTGACAGGGCTACGGCAAGTCCGTTGGCAGGATGGGCATCCAACTGCGCCACCAATCCACCCATATTGTCCACCAACTGACCTATCTCGTGATAGAAACCATATATCTGTGCGGCATAGCTGACGATGGAACGGAAGGAGTCCAGATAGTTGTTGAACTCCCGCTGCAGGTCGGTAGTGGCTTCCACTTCCTCCTTGGTCCAGATATGGCCGGTGGATTGTAGCAGCATCACTTTCTCCTGATTCTTCAGTTCTTTCTCCGCCTTGTTGGTGTACATCAGAATCATCCCCGCAAGAGTCGGGTCGTTCTGCGCCCGCACTCCTGCAAAAGATGATACAAACATAAAAATGGCAATTGATATGAAATACTTCATGACTGATTCCTTTATCGTTAATCACTGATGGTCATACGTCCTGCTCTGCGCCATCTGCTAAGGGCTTGGGTGGCTATCTCTCCATTGCTTCGGTCTATCATCCCTGCCGTCACGCCGTTCCACACATCGGTCATGGTGTAATATCGTATAGACAGATAAAGACGATGCAGCTTCTTGCTGAAGGCACTCAGCTTGTCGTTCAGTGCCCACAGCGTCTTGCTCCTTTCCGCACCAGTCAGCATGTTCTCTTTGCCTCCTTTGGCGACTGCATCTTTCAGCAGTGTGAAGACGGACACCAATTCCGTGGCGGTCTCCATATACAGGTTGTTCATCGAGAGGGTGGCAACGATGCCTTGCGGATTATTGTTGATGGCCTTGCGCATCTTACACAAGGTGATGAATATCTTCACTCCATCGTCGTACAGATAGGTACAGGCTTTGAGGGAAGAGGCATAACCACTGGCGGTTTTCAGATAACTGTTGTACTTCTTCTCCCATTCGTGTATCTTGGTGAACTCTGCGGCGATGGTATTCTGCAACAGGGCAGTCTTGGTCTGACCTTTGATTTCCTTCTCTATCTCACCGTTGATGGCTTCGTTGCCCTCTGCTAATGCCATCCATTCCAAAGGGTTGGCAGTCACAATCTGTGCATGGGCTGACGGCACGCTCAGTACCAATGCCACGACAATGAACCAAATCTTATCTATTCGTAATCTCATATACGCCCTTTCTTCGTTTGTTCGTTTCTACTCTTGTTCGTATCACACTCACCACGTCATAGCTGTTGCTGATGCCGGTCATTTCCAGTTTCGGTGTCGTTCTATCCATCGACAACACGGTCACGCTTTTCAGTCCGCATAACTGTTGTATCAATGTCTGATGCTCGGCAAAGTCCACCACTCGGTACAACTCCATGTAGTTCACGCTCCGCTGAAACACTCCGTGCTCACAGATGAGTTGCTCGCTCCCGATATGGTAGCGGATACTCCTCAGATAGATGAATCGGTAGAGTAAACAGAGGGAGAACAGGAGGCTGAAGACAAGCAACAGGGTACTATATGCACAACCGGGCAATCCTCCGATTAGGAGCATTGCCACGCACAACAGCAACAGAGGCAGTTCGTTGATGAAAAACTGTCCGATGCTGGGGCACAAGGTGATGATGCTATTATCTTCTTGTCTCATACGCTTCTATGATATGTGTTCTTTTCTTCTTTTTCCCTTTGTTTCTCTGCCTTGCCGGCTGCGATAAACTCGGCATAGTCGAAGGTATCTGGTTCGCCCTTGGCAATCAGTTCTGCTGATTTCTTGTTGAGCAGCGCATCGTTCCAGTCCTTGTAGCAACCCAATGGATGATAGGCTTGCACATGCTCGTGACGGAAGCCCATCTCTGCTGCCACCTTCCTGAAGTTTGCAACAAACTGCCGCCCTGCATCGTCCTTGTCAAAACCCAAATAGTGCCGTGCGTTGGGAGTAACGGACAGAAGTCCTCGCATCTGTCCCTCGGTGGGTGTGCCGCCCGTAGATACATACACCATCTTTACAGGATTTATCTGATACTCTGCCATGGCATCGTAGGCACTCTCAAACCATACAATTTCGCTTGCTTTATCCAACGGCTCGCCCGTGAGGTTGGCAATCCACAGTCCTTCACTGCTGTTGCTTCCTTCTGCCTTGCCCTTGTAACCGCCGCTACCGTCCATCTTCGGTCGTCCTCGTTCCTCAAAGCCCACAGTCTTGTCGGGTGTCTTGGGCAGTACAAGCGGAAAGGCAAGGTTGGCAAAGGTAAGTCCATCCGTCCGATGCTTAGTAGCCAGACAGAAATGCCGATGAAAAGCATACTGCGTATAGAGGTCGATGCCTCGGAACTTAAAATAGGGATAAAACCTTTTCTGCGTTTCCCTGTCCTGCGGATTGAACTTGTGGATGTCGTAGTCATTCAGGTTGAATGGCTTTCCGTCCTTTCTTGGTTCTGTAATCTTCGATGGTCTGTCCTCTATGGGTTGGTTGAGCAGTCGGTTGCAGACGAGGTTGACGAGTCGGTCAGGAGACATTCCCACCTTGTTCTCTGAAAACATTTCTGGATGCTCCTTGATGAACGAAATGACATTATACACCTTCTGCTGCGGTGGTTGGAAGCAACATTTCCCATTCTGCGTGACAATGAACTTATCACCACGCACCCGTCTGCCCTCACTGTCAGTACGCACATACGACGGATAACGCAAGCCATCTCTCTTGTTCAGATGATACCCTGCGTCCACCAGTACTTCCTGTATGCTCAACCTGTCCAGAAAGTCATCGTATGTCAGTTCACTACTCATTATAAATTATAAATTGTAAATTATACATTGTTAATATCCTCTCCTTATCTCCGTGGCAACATGATTTGCTTCTGCCTCAAAGTACCTTGCCGCAATCTCCTGTGGCGAATCCACTCCCGGTTTGAAGTAAGGACGTGGACCGCCATGATGCTCTGCATAGAACTCCGGGGCTGGATGGTGATGATGGTGGCTTATGTCATGCGCCACCTCTGCTGTAACGACTGCTCCTGCCGTCAGAGCCGCCAATATCTTCGTGCCCAGTCCGGCGTTGGTTTCGGGGCGTGTCTTCATATCCACTTCACTGAAAACCTTGGAGAAGAGTTTCATGCGATGGTAGTCATCCACCGCCAAGAACTTGTCGTAGTCCTTCTGCTTGATTTCGTGCGTGATGGCTTCTCCATTGATAATGGCGGTCATGCGATACTTATCTTCGCCTTTCTTATCTCCCTCCATCGGAGGCACTTTCTCCACCATGATGTCACCGACTTTCACTTCACGCCCATGCGCTCCCTCACGATACCAACCCTTGTTCTCATTAATCAAGGCAAGGTCTTCACCTCTCACCATGGCATCGCCTTGCAACACGTCACGTCTGACAGTCTCGTCCTCTTCCAACGGAAGCAACCGTTCCTCGTCTTGTTGCTGACGCTGCTGCAACTCCTGTTCAAGTTCGGGATGCAGATGCAGGTCGATGCGCTCCTTGCTATTCAGTGTGTCCATCAGGATTTTGTCAGCAAAGTCGTCCTTGATGATGCCATTCAGCAGTTCCAAGCGTTGAACGACGGGCACTTCCTTGATGGAGTTGGAGGTGAGTTTCTTCAGTTCCTCATCTGTCAGGTCATACACCATGTCGGCATTGACGCTGTTCGACTGAATGGTCAGCGTCTTCGCATTCTCATCAATGATGATGCCATGCGATGCCAGACACTCCTGCCACTTCTCATTGGTGAAATAGACAGGCGAGGTAATCAGTTCCTTATAAGGCTTGGCTGGCTCCGTGCTTCTCGTGCGGCTGATGGAAGGCATTATGATTCCCTCCAAATCTTTCAGCACATCCTGTTGCTGAGGGCTATAACTCTGTTGCTGTCCCTTATAATAGAACCCATAACCGCCGCTCTGCAATTCGCCAGGCTTCATTCTGCCGTCCCAACGTTCAGGCACAATCGGGGCTTCGGGGAAGAACAATCGTCCTCCAACTCTGCGAAGATGGAATCCCTCCTGACTGCGTGGTGTCCAACCTAAAAAGGGTGGTGGCATATCGATGCGCCCCATCCGTCCATACTCGCCGATACCAACACGATAGCCGTGCAGCCCCATAGCTACACGACCGTTGGCATTGCGTGCATGAACGAAGTTCTTGGGCATATAGAAGTCGTTGCCCACAATGCCCGTAAAGGTATTGTAGGCTAACTTGTTGGCATGATTCGTACCCCAGTCGGTCAGAGCCAACATCTGCTTCTCGGTGATGTTATAGGTAAGCAGCGGACTGTCATGCCCTTGCACCACAAGCTGATAGCCGCTGCCATTACTCACCACATGAGCCTGCATACCATTGCGCATGAGCAAGTCACGCATCTCTGGTTGCAGGTCCATCTGTTGGGGATTCGTATTCTTTCTTATCGCCATACTTATTCTTCACTCTTCATTCTTCACTCTTCATTTATCATGCTTCACCGTTCTCTATTGCCTTCTCCAGTTCCTCATCTTTGTGATGGACAAACTGCTCCGCACTCTCTTCACAAATGCAGAGTCCGTTGTTCAGACAATAGCTCTCATATTCTTCCTGCCATTCAGCAGAATGATGGTTGACATACTCCAACCAACCGTACTCGCCGCTCTGTATCTTCTCGACGAGCACATCCTCTGGATAATATTTATTTGATGCCATATACTTATTATATTATGTGTAGATTATTTGTGCATGGAAAAAGAGGCGCGGTTGCGCTCTCCATTCTTCTTCTGCTCATTCCAAAGTTCTTCCGTGTATTCCTCTTCAGGCACATAGTCAAGATTACCGTCATCGCCCATTACCCAACAGCCATAGCACCCGAAGGTGTATTTGTCCCACTCTCGCTTGGTGTTCTCCTTCCACTTCTGACTGTCGCCTTGATTAATCCTTATGCCGGTCTTATCGTTCAGGTCAATACCCACCGTCACCTGTTCGTCCTCCATGATGAGCGTGAGCGGCTCACCCTTCTGCATCACGGTCAGTTCTGCCGAACTCAGTTTCAGTTCATCCTTCAGCACCTCCAAGTTGCGCCCGATGACAGGCGTAGGTACCGACATCACCTGATTGGTCTCCGTGTCAATCTGCACGAAAGCCTTGCTGCTCCTGCCATCAGCATCCTTAACATCGGCAAGGATAGCCTTTCCAGCCAGCAAGTCCTCCTGCTGTTCCTGAGTAAAAGCCTCCAATGGTGATTTCTCCAACTGCGGATAGAAGACCACATCCACCTTGCCGTCCTCCATACGGACCAACGCAAATCGGGTGCGGCTCTTCAATGTCTCGCCCTCATCATTATTCACCTGAATGGGCAGCAACGGTGAACGTCGTCCCTGACCAATATCTTCCAACGCCCACATGGGCAGGTCTTCAATCTTCTCTTGTGTGAGACCAAAACGAGCCAGTGTCTGATAAGGCACCTCGCTCTCTTCAAATCGTACTTGCTTCATACTTTAACTTTGAATTTGAAATTAAACTCATGCAAAGTTATATACCTATTCAGAGACAAGCAGAATTGCATAAGATAATGCGTGTTATTTTTGACGATTATTATTATTTGAGTTTGATTTCTGCTCAAAAATCAAACTCGATTGCTATATTATGTTACAATCTTCTTGTCTTCCCTTTGTTCTTTATGCCAGTCAAAGAATTGCTTGTTACTTTTGCACCATGAAACGATTTCTACTCATCACAATAGCAGCAATATTCTGTTCATCAGCAACAGTATGCGCTCAGTTCAATACCGTCACACAGACTAAGGTACACCGCAAGGCTGTGCCAAAAACGACGCAGTCCGCAACATCCGAACAACTGCCTCCGTGCTCGCCGCATCAGCGGCGAGACTCTCTTGCCTTTGCCCCATTACAAACCCAAACGGAGCAGACCGACCGCCACACGGCACTTGTCAGTCCACTCCGTCATATCTCTGTCACCAGCCCTTTCGGCTACCGCAGAGACCCATTTACAAAAAGAAAAGCCCTACACAACGGGCTTGATTTGAAGGCAAATTACGAACCCACATACGCCATGATGCACGGCGAGGTCATCAAGGTAGGCAAGGACAAACGTTCAGGCCTCTATGTCACCCTCCGTCACGGCGACTTCACCGTCAGCTATTGCCACCTCTCCCAAACTCTCGTCACCAAAGGCACCCACGTCCGTCCCGGCATCATCATCGCGCTGACAGGCAACAGTGGTCGCAGTACTGGTCCCCACCTGCACCTCACACTCAAAGACACAAAAAAAGGACGAGCCATCGACCCGTCCATTCTTCTCAATCTTATCAAGCATCCACTCTAATAGAACGCCTTGTCTTTTGTCGTTCACATCACCCCTTCCGCATTGCAATAATGTCTTAAATATCTAATCCTCAACAATTTCTATTCTTGAAAAACAAGTGTTTTATTCACGAATATAATATGATTTCGTGAAAGATGTCATAAGGTAAGTTTCCAATTTTAGGGTGTCCCCTTTTAGACGGGCGCCAGCAGGCACCCGTCTAAAAAAGAGTCCACAAATTTAACGATTATTATTTGCATATTGTCATGGGAAGAAGGTTTTCGTAATCCGT
>NZ_JABSOE010000003.1 GCF_013618865.1 Phocaeicola faecicola | reverse complement strand
GTAATCCAATATCTGTGTGGGCAGTACAATACTGGCCAACATGCTCAAATAATCGTTTTCCATGCTGTAAAGTAAAGAACTATTCGATTAGATTACAAATTTATCCCCACTAAATTTCTACTGAGCCCTTATTTCATTGTTTTCAAAATAGGAAAAGAAGAGGAGGAGAGGTAATAAAAAAATAGAGAAATACCATATTCTGATATTTCTCTATAAGCAGTGATCGCGACAGGATTCAAACCTGTAACCGACTGATCCGTAGTCAGCTACTCTATTCAGTTGAGCTACGCGACCCTACAAATGTTCAATAAAAAAGTGACCGCGACAGGATTCAAACCTGTAACCGGCTGATCCGTAGTCAGCTACTCTATTCAGTTGAGCTACGCGGCCAATCAAAAAAAAGCAGTGATCGCGGCAGGATTCAAACCTGCAACCGGCTGATCCGTAGTCAGCTACTCTATTCAGTTGAGCTACGCGACCCTACAAACGTTCAGTAAAAAAGTGACCGCGACAGGATTCAAACCTGTAACCGGCTGATCCGTAGTCAGCTACTCTATTCAGTTGAGCTACGCGGCCATCTTGTTTTCTTTTAACGGGTGCAAAGGTACAGACTTCTTTTGAATCTACCAAATATTTGCCCTATTTTTTATTCAATAAAACGTGGATTAAATATCTGCCATCCGAGCGTAATTCCGAAATTCCAGTTCTTAGCCGGTGAGCTATAGTAATTTAGGTAGGTACTGATGGATCCGAAGGGCAACTGGGCCACAAAGGATAATTCTCCCATAAATTCCACGTTACTGAATATTTTCCCGTAATAAGCCTTCGAATTCTCGTTTTTCAGGATTGGAAATATAGGAGCAAACCCATAAAATTCGGCCCTGGCATGTATCACCGAGTTTAATTTGAAAATAGGCATGACTCCGGCACCGATAAACTGATTGGCCCGGAACGCCTCGTTATAGGTGATTTTACTGTGTGGAGTAGGGGCAAACTCTCCGCATTGCATCTTGGTGGCCGTATAGTTCTGGCTGAAATTACGCGACGAATAATACGCCTTGATATAATTTCCCAAGGAGAAATGCGATCCCAGCGAATAATAGCGTTCTATTTCATACGACAATTGCAGCCACGACTGTATATACTCATACTGCCCTTTATAAGGGTCGGTATGCGATCCGGCCCGGTAGGTCTCTTTTCCGGTATAAATCTGCGCAATCAACCGCTCCCGGCGTCCTGACGTAGCATATTGCCGGCTGTTGAGAGTATTACCGTCGAGGGCGATTGAGCCTCCGAACACCGTATATTGACTGTCATCCTTCTGGTCATTCTTGAAGTCGATGATATTGGACTGGAAATACTGATCCTGCAATTTCCCGACCCCGATTCCAAACTCCGCCTTCTGCCGGCTCAGGAAAGGGAAAGAAAGATACAGCTTCAGGTATTTCTCATACTTTTTATTGAAAACCGGTGAAGTCTCCGTCTTAAAAAGCTTTTCCTGCCGGAAATAGTCGAATGAAGAGATAGAGCCCACCATCCGGAAAGAAGTCGGAAGCTGCGTAGACAGATCCAGACGAGCAGAAAGCTGTACATTGTTGTAAATCTGCCCAAGCTGCCCGTCAATGGCAATCTCCTTGGCATAATTGTTCAAGTTCTGATACGTTGCTCCCAGATAAATCTGGTTGGCACCGTTAGAACCCACATTACCTCCGATCTTGAGCGTCAGCTCATCTTCAATCTTCACCTTCATATTCAGGTCGAACGTATGATTTCCAGAATTGTATACCGCATGCGGAATCACCTCCGAAATCATGTTGTCCGACATCAGCTGGAAATACCGTTTCCGGAGCTCTTCCAGGTCAAAAATACTGTCTCCCGAAGAATAGAACACATTCTGGATATATTTAGCCTGCTGTTCGGTAGCTCCGGTGATATGAATGTCCTTGAAGTAGAATTCCGGCATTTTTTTCTTGAACACGTTCCGGTTTCTTTCAAGCACCCGATAATCCACCCGTCGCGAGATCCTTGACTTGATGGAATCCATCAGCTGCATGGTCTTGCGGTATCCGTTGTCGTGTAGCGTCTCATATTTGTCAAAGTCCATCAGACTGACATCCGTGTACTTGAACGTCATGAGAAGTCCCAGCGAATCAGGCAGGGAATAGTCCGTTTTCTGCATAACCATGTTTTCCAGCTGACTCATGATATCTCCTTCGGTCGGCTTTCCCGGATTCGAACTGACCACACTTCCGATGATGATGTCAGGATGAAAATCGTTGATCATGACATTCACCGGAAAGTTATTGTATATTCCCCCGTCATAGGCAAGGACAGAATCGATTTCGATAGGCTTGAACATGGCCGGAAAACTCATCGATGCCCTTACCGCATCCCCCAGGTCACCCCTGCTGAATATGATAGGCCTTTTGTTGTACACGTCAGAGGCCACGCATCGGAAAGGAACAAACAACTTGTCGAAATCCCCGTCACAAGAGGCCGTAGCCTGTCCGAACAGTTCCAGAAAAGCCAGGTTCATCTGCAGCGGGTCTACCACACTGGTCGGCAGGAACTGAGTGGTCACCTTATGCAGCGGGTTTTTTAGTGAGACCCGGATATTGAGAAACTCCGGCGTAGGAGGATTCTTCTTGAAATAATAGATGTATTTCTCTTCGATGGTCCCGGCATACCAGCGCTTGAAATCTTCCGACTTCAACAACTTTTCCATATCATCGGGCGAATATCCCATTGCATACATTGATCCGACAATGGCCCCCATTGACGTACCGGCGATATAGTCGATCGGAATGTTGTTTTCTTCCAGGGCCCGGATGATACCGATGTGAGTAATACCTTTGGCACCTCCTCCACTTAAAACCAAGCCGACTTTCTGTGCCCGGGTCAGGCAAAAAGGAAACAGCAGGAAGCAGAGCAGGAGAGTGAATATCTTTGTTCTCATTTTTTATATCAATAGCTAAAAATCATGGATTTATCTATTTTCAAATATAACATAAAAATAGATAAGAGAAGCATTGTTTCTCCAGTTTTTATTGGTCGATAAGGATTTTAATCTGTGCGAAATCGCATGAACGATTATCCGGCAGCAAGCCTGCAATGGGCTATATGGCCGGAAAAACGGGTTATCCGGACATATCCGGGGAGTGGTCCGCCCGGAAGTAAAACGCGGTTTACCGGCCGGGCAGATGAGGGCTCCTGACACCGTCCCTGCGATGAAAAAAGAAAGGGATACATCCGCATACTGCCCTGTATCCCCTTATCGGTATTACCCGGCAAAAAAACACATCTTCGCCGGATTATCTCTTGTAATAACTTATATCCCGTAATTTGCCGGTTCTCATAATATCCTCTACCATAAACTTATGCTCAGTCTGAGTGATGACTCCCGAATCGAGCAAAACCTTGGCTTCGACCAGCAGTTCGGTTTTCGATTTCTTCTTCCGGAACAACAGCACGATGATTGCTCCCAGTAAAGGACTGGTGAAAAATGCGATTAAAAAGCCTAGCACCGCTCCACACTCTCTCTTACTTCCCATACTGCCTACCCATAGGCACAACAGCACGTATATCAGGCCGTAGAATAAAAAAAAGACCATAGCGTTATAGTTTTTGTTTATATTTTAAATGGTTATGTGATGAATTTTCGGTAAAGATAAAAATAAATATCAATGTCAGACAAATATTCGGATAAATACTTGCGTCGGAGCAGACGAAGCGCACCTGTCCGGCCGATGTTCCCTGTTTCGGGTGAATGCTATTCGTCAGCACCGCCGTCTTTCCCGATACGTACCTGTGCAAGAAGACCGTCCAGCTGAGAAGTACGTTGCGCTACCCAGTTCCGGATGTTCCTTTCCACGGTTTGCGGCCGGACAGCTTCGGCTATTTCCATTCCCTCAGGGGTAAGACTGTCTACCCGCTGAAATCCGGCCCTCTCCAGAATTTCACTGTCACTGACCTGTCCGGCTACCAGCCATACCGGGACTGCGTGTTTTTGTGCCCTCTGGAGCACCCGTTCCGGCAACTTGCCCATAAGCGACTGTCTGTCGGCATGTCCTTCTCCCGTAATGATTACAGCCGCATTCCGGATAATCTCATCGAAACCGATCCAGTCGAGCAGCAAATCAGCTCCGGACTGTACCGTAGCCTGGAGATATTGTATGAATGCATACCCCAGTCCCCCTGCTGCTCCTGCTCCCGGTGTGAAGGCATTGTCTTTTCCCAGCAACTCAGAGGAAAAAGCCGCAAACTCCCTGGCCTGCCGGTCGAGCAGTTCCACCATTTCCGGAGTAGCCCCTTTCTGCGGTCCGAATACCCGGGCGGCCCCTTCTGGTCCGTAAAGCGGATTCCGTACATCGCTGGCAAGCATGAACTGGCATCCCTTCAGACCGGCGCAATGTACCAGATCCTCTATCTTGCCACTGTCCGTCAGCTGTTCTGCCAAGGCAT
The DNA here is from genome assembly GCF_013618865.1 of Phocaeicola faecicola. Lineage (GTDB taxonomy): Bacteria > Bacteroidota > Bacteroidia > Bacteroidales > Bacteroidaceae > Phocaeicola > Phocaeicola faecicola. Next base: position 135,648 of record NZ_JABSOE010000003.1, on the reverse strand, counting down.
GGAGCATTCCTCTTCCTGCGTCACTCGTGCCGCTTCCTCCCAGACCGATGATGAATTTCCTGCATCCGTGCCGTACGGCATCCACCACCAATTCGCCCACACCGTACGTCGTGGCCTTTACCGGATTACGTTCCTGCTCGCTCATGAGTGCCAGTCCGCAGGCCTGGGCCGTCTCAATGACAGCCGTTCCGTCGGGTGTAATGCTGTATCTCGCCATCGTCTTTCGTCCCAGAGGATCTTGTACGCAGGCGGTCACATACTGGCCCTGCAAGGCCGCAGTGAACGCTTCCAGCATTCCCTCTCCTCCGTCCGACATGGGCAGTGCAACGGTTTCTACTCCTTTCTCCCTCCATATTTTAGAGAAAAGACCTTCTATTTCTGATGAAGTCAGGCAACCTTTGAATGAATCGATGGCTAAAATTACTTGCATGGCAATAGGCATTAAGTGATTGGACAGGGAATCAATTCCGGTTCAAAAATAGGCATTTCCGTCGGAACGGTCATCATGTCCCTGTGTTTATTTACGGGCAGACCGTAAAATGACCGTCAGAACAGGGAAGATGGGCCATACACGCGAGGTCGAGTTTCCGGTAAGTAGGAGCAACTTTTCAGAGAGAGACGGTGGCATCCAGAAAGCAGGGAGGAACAGGGAACAGCTGAGCCAGCAGTATATATATAATCCCCAATAGTCCGATGCATAAAAAGTTTGGCCAACCTGCTTATCACAAGCAAGTTGGCCGGATAGATGTAATGATTTTTATCATAGCAGACAACGGGGATTTGCTGCCTGCTCATTATGGAAAAAGGGTTATTCGAATGAACCGTAGCGGGTAGGCAGCAACTTACGGTCGCCCAGGGTATTGTCTACTCTTGCTACGTTTACCCAGAATTTATTCTCGCGGACAAACTGAACCGGATAGACAGCCTTCTCGCGGCTGTAGCTATGGTTCCATTCGTCGGCTACGGCTTCGTATTCCGGGTGAGGCGAATTGATTAGCACATTGTCCGCCTTGTCGGCAGTGCCATTCTTCACCTCTTCAATTTCCTGCCAGATCTGGAGCATGGCTTCCACGAAATTGTTCAGCTCATGCAGACTTTCACTCTCGGTAGGTTCTATCATCAGCGTACCGTGTACCGGAAAGGAGAGCGTAGGAGCGTGATAGCCATAATCCATCAGACGCTTGGCGATGTCGTTCTCCGTAATGCCGCTTTCTTCATGAATCTTGCGGCATTCCAGAATCATTTCGTGTCCTACACGGCCTTGAGCTCCCCGGTAGACAATTCCATAGGTATCCTTCAACGAAGCAGCCAGGTAATTGGCGTTCAGGATAGCCGTCTTGGTAGCCTGTGCCAGCCCCTCGCTTCCCATCATGCAGATATACGCATAAGTAATAGGCAGGATGCCGGCACTTCCGTACGGAGCCGCAGATACCTGATTGGTATCATTGCCGAAAATCTGATGTCCGGGGAGGAAAGGAACCAGATGAGCTGCCACACATACCGGGCCTACTCCCGGGCCGCCTCCACCGTGCGGGCTGGCAAAGGTCTTATGCAGGTTCAGGTGGCATACATCCGCTCCGATGAATCCCGGGTTGGTCAGTCCCACCTGCGCATTCATATTGGCACCGTCCATGTACACCTGTGCCCCACAACTGTGGATAATGTCACAGATTTCCCGGATACTTGTCTCGAAAATACCATGAGTAGACGGATACGTAATCATCAGAGCCGCCAGTTCTTCACGGTGACTTTCCGCCTTCTCTCTCAAGTCGTTGACATCCACGTTACCGAACTCATCACAGTTGCACGTCAGAATCTCATATCCCGCCTGAACCGCCGAAGCCGGATTGGTACCGTGAGCCGAAGCCGGAATCAGAATCAGGTTACGCTTTTCCTGACCGATGCTTTCCAGGTAACTGCGTATGATGCGCAGACCGGTATATTCGCCGGCCGCTCCGGAGTTCGGCTGAAGCGTAACTCCCTGGAATCCGGTAATCACCTTCAGTTGTTCCGAGAGATTCTCAATCAGTTTATGATAGCCCTGAGCCTGCTCCTGAGGTACCAGCGGATGCAGGTTCATCCATGCCGCATTGCTGAGCGGAAGCATTTCGGCAGCCGCATTCAGTTTCATGGTACAAGAACCCAGTGAAATCATGGAGTGAGCCAGTGAGATATCCTTTCTTTCCAGTCGCTTGAGATACCTCATCATTTCCGTTTCGGTATGATACTGACTGAATACCTCATGCGTCAGGTAGGCCGATTGTCTTTTCAGACTGCAGTTGATTTCGTCGACTTCCGTAACAGCCGGAACATCGTGTACCGCCTCTTCTGCCGCAATGCTGAAGATATTCAGCAGCAGGGTAGCATCACTTTCAGTAGTCGTTTCATCGATGCTCAGACCCACGTCACCGTTGTCAAAATAGCGCAGGTTGACATTCTTGCTCAAGGCAATGGTGCGTATTTCCTGCGGAGAAACGTGAGAAGGCAAGCTCAGGCGCAAGGTGTCAAAATAAGCCTGATTCTGCTGTACGTATCCCAGTTTCGAGAGCTGCGCTTCCAGCCAGAGAGCCAGACTGTGGATGTGGCTTGCGATGCGTCGGATACCCTCTGCTCCGTGATACACCGCATAACATCCGGCCATGGTGGCCAGCAGAGCCTGTGCCGTACAGATATTCGAAGTTGCCTTTTCGCGTTTGATATGCTGTTCACGTGTCTGCAGGGCCATGCGGTAGCACAAGTGTCCGTATTTGTCTTTCGACAGACCGATGATACGTCCCGGCATGTTCCGCTTGAACTCATCGCGTGTCGCAAAATATGCAGCAGACGGACCTCCGTAGAACATCGGTGTACCCATTCTCTGGCTGCTTCCGAATACGATGTCAGCTCCCCATTCTCCCGGAGGAGTCAGCAGTGCCAGACTCAGAATGTCTGCGTCTACAGCCACCTTGCATCCGGCAGCGTGTGCCTGTTGGGTAAATTCCCGGTAATCCTCGATGCTTCCGCTGTTGTTCGGGTACTGGATGATGCATCCGAAAATGTCAGGAGTAAATTCCAGCGTCTTATAGTCTCCGGCCTTGATCTGTATGCCCTGCGGGATGGCCCGGGTGCGGATGACAGCCTTCACCTGAGGAAAGACCTCGTTGTCGATGAACAGCGTGCAGGCATTGGCTTTCTGCTGGCTCCGGCTTCTGAGCGAATACATCATGGTAGCCGCTTCGGCAGCCGCCGTCGCTTCATCCAGCAGCGAACAGTTGGCCAGCGGCATGCCTGTCAGGTCACTGATGGCTGTCTGAAAGTTCAGCAACGCTTCCAGGCGTCCCTGTGAGACTTCCGACTGATAGGGAGTGTATGAAGTATACCATACTGGATTTTCGAACACATTCCGTTGGATGACCGCAGGAGTAATCGTTCCGTACCATCCGGTACCGATGAAAGAACGGTACACCTGGTTCATGCTTCCCAGCTCTGCAATATGCTTTGCAAACTCATATTCAGACATGGCAGGCGGAAGGTCCAGAGGATGTTCCAAACGAATGTCGGCAGGGATAGTCTGCTCAATCAGTTCCTCTAAGGATTGTACTCCTATTTTTTCAAGCATACAGGGAAGATCTGCTTCCGATATGCCGATGTGACGATGTGCAAAAACATCCGTATTCATGATATTAAGGTTTTGAAAAAAGGTAATGATTGGTTTATTCATTGTTTCTTGCCTGCAGCAGTTGTCTGTGCAGGCAAGAAAGAGATATTACATCTTTAAAAAGAGATATTACATCTTTAAGGTCTTGCTGTTTTTCCGTATAATCTGTCTTTAGCGGAAAAAAGGATTGCTGATCTTTTCTTTGCCGATGGTTGTCTGCGGTCCGTGTCCCGGATATACTACCGTTTCGTCCGGCAGCACAAACAGGCGGCTGCAGATCTGCTCCCTCAGTTCGTCAAAGTCCCCGCCTTCCAGGTCGGCCCGTCCGATGCTGCCCTGGAAAAGTACGTCACCGCTGAAGATGGCGTGACTGCTCCGGCTGTAATATACCATGCTGCCCGGAGAATGTCCGGGTACATGAATCGCTTCCAGTTCGCAGTTGCCGAACGTGATTTTATCTCCGTCGCAGATATAGCCTCCCAGCGGAACCGTCGGCTCGTTGATCTGGAATCCGAACATCTGGCAACTGGCGGCTGCCTTTTCCAGCCAGAATTCGTCCTGCTGTCCGGCCTTGGCTTTCAGGCCGTATTCACGCAGCAGGAAAGGATTGCCGAAAATGTGGTCGAGGTGCAGGTGAGTATTCAACAGATGCTTGACGGTAAGTCCGTTGTCATCGATGAATTTCTTCAACGTCTGCTGTTCTGATTCATAAAAGCATCCCGCATCAATGACCACTGCTTCACGGGTACTCTCGTCCCAGAGTACGTAGCAGTTGACCGGGAACATATTAAATTCAAAACATTTTATTTTCATAACGCGATTGCTTAATCATTATTAGGGTTTGTTCTTTTTGCTTTCCCGACAGCCTGTCAAGAGTGGACCGTTACATATACCACCTTTTTCGTCTCGAAGAATTCCTCCGTGAAGAAATCTTTCAGTTCGGTAATCGTTGTGTTGTGCTTGACCGGCAGTACCTCTCTTTCCAATTCACCTCCCTTGAGGCAGATCAGTCCGTTGGGCAGCGCGTTCTGCTGTTCCTTCTTGATGTTTTTTCTACAGATTTTCAGCAGGTCGGTCAGCGGCATTACCGCACGGCTGACCACAAAGTCGAACTGCCCTTTTTCTTCCTCAGCCCGGCAGTGTCGGGTCGTTACATTCTTCAGTCCGATAGTCTGGGCTATCTCTGTAGCCACCTTCATCTTTTTCCCGATGCTGTCTACCAGGTGGAAGTGCGTATCCGGAAACAGAATCGCCAGCGGAATACCCGGGAAACCGCCTCCGGTTCCCAAGTCCATAATCTCTGTTCCCGGACGGAAACGGATGATTTTGGCGATACCCAACGAATGCAGTACGTGGTGTTCGTACAGATTGGTGATATCTTTACGGGATATGACATTGATTTTGCTGTTCCAGTCTGTATACAGGTCGTACAGAGCAGCAAACTGTTCTTTCTGGGTCTCGGCAAGGTCTGGAAAGTATTTTAAGATGATATCCATTTATGTGTGATGAATGATACAAATTATTTTTTCAAATACGCATTGATCTGTTCGTACGGCACCGTCAGACTGAAGTCGCCTGCTGAATAAGGGGCGATTTCGTACCGATTGTAGTAGAACATGACTCCTTCTTTCTCGAGCAGGAAGTTCTCGGGAATGTACAGCGACGAATCCAGCAGAATTCCGAACTCATTCAGTCCCGCCACAGAAGTGATGGTGTCTGTATTCATGCGCTGGTTCATCTCGTAAATCAGCTGCTTGAGAATAAGGTCACAGATTTCCTTCTCATGCTTCGGACTGAACACCTGGCCGGCAGTAATCATCTCTCCGGTCGTGGAGTTGATGTTGAAATATTTTTTCTGTGTATTGGGGTGAGCTCCTCCGGTGTCGCTGAAATACGTAATGCCGTAGTTCCAGATGCTGTCTTTTCCCATCTGGAGCGAGGAACTGATATCGTACTGGTAGTTGTACCACTGCGGGATGTCTTCGGGCTTCATGCCGTTGTACATATCGGCATCGAAGAGCTGCTTCACATCCGTCAGATAATTGTCGATGTATTCTTTTTGCAGGGTGGCAGCCACCTCTCCGGCGGGGAGGGCTTCGTAGGATTTTCCGAATGCTGCTTCCTGAATGGCCGCATTGATTTTCAGTGACAGTGAATCCGTCTCCGAAGCGGGTTGCAGGTACGACAATGACAGGTTAATCTGACAATTGGGATTATTCATCCCCTCTTTCAAATATACAGTGGTGTCTGCCTGCAGGGACTCAACCTTGGGAGCCGCCTTTGTGTCCGGCTGAATACAGCCGCTCAGCAATGTGCCTGATAACGTACAGACAGTCAGTATGGAATATGCATTTTTTTTCATTTTTACCATTTTATCAAGATTTTCCATTACGACAAATATAATATAACTTCTCGAATAATCATGAAAAAGAAATAACTTTCTGTAGTCTGAAAAGATTTATCGTTATTTCTGGAAACAGAACCCGGATGATGAGCCCGACTTGTCGAAGTATCCTGTTTTCATTTATAGATATGTGATTTCGCCCATTTCATCCATGGCTACGACATAGCGGTAACTGCCTTTTGAGAATTCGAACGCATTGTCTTTTGAGCAGGTGGACGGGGGGAGGGTGAGTTTGGGAAATCGGCTATAAAAAATGACAGTCGGAGGACATTGTTTCAAATAAATATTTATTTTTGAAAGCATGATTGCTTGCCGTGCATTTCATTTGTCACGAAACAATTGGCGGAACGGCATTCTCCTTCTGTTTCCGACAAGGGCAGGCAGTTTGAAAATCAATACTTTGTGAAACACTTTATAAACCTTGAAAATTATGATAATTGAAAATTGGGGACTGATATCATATGCGGACGCATGGAAAAGACAGCATGAATTGTTTGATGAGATGCTGGCCGTCCGGCAGGCGGGAGGACAGTGCGCCAACCGGCTGGTTTTCTGCGAGCACAAACCGGTATATACTTTGGGGCGTCACGGGAAAGACTCCAATCTGCTGCTTCCCGAGCAGCAGCTGGAGGCGGTAGGAGCAGAGCTCTTCCGGGTAGACCGTGGGGGAGACATTACCTACCATGGTCCGGGGCAGCTGGTTTGTTATCCGATTCTGAACCTGGAGGATTTCCATCTGGGACTGAAGGACTATATCGGTTTGCTGGAGGAGGCAGTCATACAGGTCTGTGCCCTTTACGGGATATCTGCATCGAGGGTGAAAGGAGCGACAGGAGTATGGCTTGACGTGGAAACTGCCCGCGAACGGAAGATATGTGCCATCGGTGTAAGAAGCAGTCATTTCATCACCATGCACGGACTGGCATTTAATGTCAATACCGACCTGAGGTATTTCTCCTATATCAATCCTTGCGGATTTCTGGACAAAGGGGTGACATCGCTGGAAAAAGAACTGGGCAGGCAGGTCCCTTGGGAAGAAGTCAGGGAGCATTTGCAGGAAAAACTGCTGTATTTGCTCGGGCAGCACAGGCAGAATGTATAGATTTATGTTGTATAGCAGATGCTTTTTTGCCCGTGTGAAAACGGAAATATGTATCTTCGGCAGCGGATATCTGAAAAATGAAATCCGAAAGAGAACTTTTGTAAATACTTTGTTAAACCGTGGAGAGGAAGGTCTCGGTCTGAGTAAACAAACGCCTTTTTCTTCAAACCTAAATTTGATACAACTATGAGTCTGGAAAGAACTTTGGTTATCCTGAAGCCGTCTGCCGTACAGCGTGGACTGATCGGCGAAATCACATCGCGTTTTGAACGTAAAGGCCTGCGTCTGGTCGGAATGAAGATGATGCAGCTGACAGATGACATCTTGAATGAACATTATGCTCATTTGAGTGAGCGCCCGTTTTTTCAGCGTGTCAAGGAATCCATGATGGCTTCTCCGGTAGTAGCATGCTGCTACGAAGGGGTGGATGCAATACAGATTGTACGTTCAATGACGGGGGCTACGAACGGAAGAGTAGCGGTTCCGGGCACGATTCGCGGAGATTTTAGCGTGAGTTCACAAGAAAATATCATCCACACCTCAGATTCTCCGAAGACGGCTGCAGAGGAGGTAAAACGCTTCTTTAAGCAGGATGAACTGTTTGATTACAAGTTGGTTAGTCTGCCATTCCTGTACTATTCCGACGAGTATCAGTTGACTTAAAAAGCATGATGAAAGAAACAGCCAGACAGAAAAATCATCTTTTTTTTTGTTTTTTGTTTGGCTGTTTCAAATAAAGGTTATATCTTTGCAATCGCAAACGAAAAACAGATGCACTCTTAGCTCAGTTGGTAGAGCAACTGACTCTTAATCAGTGGGTCCAGGGTTCGAATCCCTGAGAGTGTACGAAAAAGGATTTGCACGGAAAATTTGACAAATTATAGTGGATGCACTCTTAGCTCAGTTGGTAGAGCAACTGACTCTTAATCAGTGGGTCCAGGGTTCGAATCCCTGAGGGTGTACCAGCCGTGAGGCAGAAAATGAAAAGTCCTGAAAACTGACCGGTTTTCAGGACTTTTTTTATTGCCGAATTCCTGCTTCGGTAATTTTCGGGTGAGTTTTAGCCATTTCCAATTCTGAATACGTGCTGAATCGAATCAACGTAAAAACCTGAGGGATTCTCATATTACGCATAAATTTTCGAGAGCCTAAACAGAAAGAAAGCTCTATCCTTCACTCCCCTGAATTGTGAGCGAAAGTTCTTTATTTTAGCATTAAAGGACTCAGAAGCTGCGTTCGTAGAACGTCGCTCAAAATAGTTTATTATTTCAAGATAATGCGTCTGTATTGACCTTGCTACTCTTCCAAAGGCAAGGAAACCTGATTTATCCACCTCATCATACCACCTGGCAAGCCTTGTCAAGGCTACATCCTTATGTCTGCACTGGTGATAAATCAATCCTAATCTCATGGAAAGATAGTATGCTTTCTTTATATCAGGGTATTCCCTGAACAGGATACCGGCACGGACACGCTGTGATTCGCTCCATAATGATTCTTTCTTATACAGAAGATATATGCTTCTGGCCAACAACTGCTTCCTGGAATCTCCATTCTCAAATACCGGAGCATGATATATCTTTCCACATGCCTTTGCATGTGCTATCTGTATGGATTCTTCATCAAGTGCTTCCCAGCGGGCTTTAACCCTCATGTCCTGAACGGCTTCATAAGCAAGCTTCTGTACATGGAAACGGTCCGTAACACGACGGGCGGCAGGAAAACAGATACGGGCTATTTGCTCCATATTCGGAGCCATATCAAGTGTTATTTCTCTTACCTGAAAGCGCTTGCGTCTGGAAAGTTTCAGAAGGATGGATATAACAGTCTTTACGTCAGTGCCTTTTATGATGGCGATAATACTTCCAGCAGATCCTCTTTTCTCCTTGTTTATCAATATGGTATATAATTCACCGCGCGAAAGACACACTTCGTCTATACCTACGTATGCTCCGATGTTTTTCTCAAACAGAATCCATTCTTCTGCGTGTGGGAGTTGGGGCCATTTCAAATATCCGCTCAGATGATTGCGGTACTGCCTTTCAAGAAGATCCCCATCAATACCGAACAGAGTTCCCAAAAGCTTACAGCTGACAGGAAGCCTATCAATATAACTCTTTTAAAAAAGACGCAAATTCTTGCGTCATGCGGCTGCCTTGGGCAACCAGTTTCCAGTTACGGCTTACATAGCGGTCCTCATCCTTTAAAACCCATCGGCGGCGACGGATGTTTAGATATACCTTCTTTCCGCGGATTGGAAAGTCTTGTACAACTACCGGATCATAAAAGCCCTTGCTCTCAACTTTGCTCTCAGAGTACTCTTTCGGAACTTCATTCTTCTCTTCAAGATAGATTGTTATTTCAGTACTGCTTTCCTTTACATCTGATATGTTGAAATAATCAAGAGTTCCTTCCGGGAGAAGGAGACGATAACCGTTTGTTTCCATTGTATTTTATTTTTATTCTTGTAAGCAAAGATAATATTTATTGAATTAACCCCTCAGATTTTTACGTTGATCCGCTGAATCTTATCTGAATATTTCGCGCAATTCTTTGTTGCTGAGTTTACCTATCCAGTTTTCACCGCTTGATACGGTCATGTCTGCCAAATATTTCTTTTTCTGTATCATGTCATTGATACGTTCCTCGAACGTATCTTTAGTAATGAAGCGGTGAACCATGACATTGCTTTTCTGACCTATACGGTAAGCGCGGTCGGTAGCCTGAGCCTCTACGGCAGGATTCCACCACAAATCGTAATGTATCACATGAGTTGCAGCTGTGAGATTAAGTCCTGTTCCTGCTGCTTTCAGTGATAAAATGAATATCTTTTCTGCACGGTTATTCTGGAATCGGTCAATCATCGTCTGCCGTTCTTTGAGACTGCATCCACCATGATAGAATAAGGGCTTTTCTCCCGTCCTTTCTGCTATGAAATCCACCAGCATATCACCCATTTCGCGATATTGTGTAAAGATAAGAACTTTTTCGCCGCCAGAAATAATTCCTTCAATCCTATCAAGCAACATTTCTGTCTTTCCTGATAATTCAGGTCTGCAGTCACCGTTCTTAAGAAACTGCGCAGGGTGGTTGCATATCTGTTTGAGGGCCATAATCATCTGCAGAATGAGGCCTTGACGTTTAAACAATGATTCATTGTCTGTTGTAGATATTCCTTCTATCTCGTTCATGGCAGTTTCGAGAGTCTTTTCATATAGAGCGGCTTGTTCCGGTTTCAGTGAAGCATATACATCAAGTTCTATTTTCTCCGGCAGGTCGGAAATGATATTCTTGTCTGTTTTCATCCTTCGCATCATGAACGGAGCAGTCACCTTTCTGAAGCGTAGGGCGCAGTCTTCGTCGTTTGATAGCTGGATAGGGTTGGCATAGTTTTCCTTAAAAGCCCTGAGGGTATCCAGATAGCCTTTATTGGCATAATCCATAATACTCCAGAACTCGGTAAGCCTGTTTTCTACCGGTGTACCGCTTAGCGCTATGTGAGTAGTGGCAGGTATTGATTTTACAGCCTTGCATTGTGCGGTTTCATTATTCTTTATGTTCTGGGCTTCGTCAATGAGCATGACAGTCCATTGTCGTTTTTTAAGTTTGGAATTATCCGATCGCAAAACGCCGTATGTGGTCAGCAGTATATCGGCTTTGAAGCTTCTCAGATCTCTGTTTGTTCCGTGATAGATGAAAGTTGACAGCGGCGGAGCGAAACGGCTTATTTCCGCCTGCCAGTTGGTAAGCAGTCCGGTAGGAACTACAATGAGAACCTTCCCAGCCTCCAGGGCTCCTTCTTCTTTCAGTTTCAGAATCAGAGTTATGGCCTGCAATGTCTTCCCCAATCCCATATCGTCGGCAAGCACCGAGCCGAAACCTATGCGCATATTGCGATACATCCACGAAAATCCACGTTCCTGATAAGGACGCAGCTGTGCATTCAGTCCTTTCGGCAATGGAATACTTTTCTGCTCTGTCAGTTCTTTCATAAGTTGGCGAATCTCATCAGTCAGACGTATGGGGGCAGAGTGGTATTCTTCCGTAAGAGCAGCCTGCAGTAGCTGTGCCGGTGTCAGTTTGTCTAATTCAAAGAATGCTTCATGAATTCTTTCCAGTGTTTCTGCATCAGTATAGATATATTTTTGTTTGAATTTTATGAGTCCGCCGGCATTTTCCTGCAGTTTCATAAACTCCTCCATTGATACGGTTTCATTTCCTAAGGCCACTTCCCAGTCGAAAGCGAACAAATCCGCCAGGCTGATGAAACCTTTTTCGCTTCCAGATTTTCTTTTCAATCGTATAGATGCTTTGGGGCGTATAAGTTCCTGAAGTGATCTGGGCATGAAGACCTTGAAATCCAGCATTCTTACAGCAGGAATAATCTTTAATATGATGGGCAAGAAAGATTCGTTTGTGTAGTATAGAGGCGTCCTTGCTCCGCTGGCTATATGTTCGTTAAGGTCCTTCATTATTCCTGCCAATAAAGTGAAGCAACGCAGCATAGTGAAGCGCTCTTTGTCGTATTCGGACGATAAAAGTATATCCGAAAGCGCAATGATACTATGTTCCGGGTTACGTCTGTCCTCTATGCCAAAGTGCATATCAAAGCCGCTCTTTACATTTTCATCTACATAAATAACAGGTTTGTAATCCGATTCTGTCAATGTATATGATGCAGCCCATGACTTTATCCCGCCCGGAATTTCTATTTCACCCACTCCGTTGAAAGGAAGATGTTTATCTTTGAAGAATAATGCTTCCACCGGAAATTTCAGACTGTCACTGGTCAGTCTGTTGATCAGTTTTCCGAGAAAGAACGATACTATCCATTCCCCTTTGTTATAGATACATTTGTCTAGTTTACGCTCTGCCGGCTTGAATTTTATCAGCTCGTCCGGTATGATATCTTCAAGTTGGGACATGATTTGGCTGACCTGGCTGTTGATGTAGACCGGTATCCATCTGATGGCATATTCTCCGTTCGTGAGAAGAAGTATTTGTGGAGCAACAGCTCCTTTTGCCAGTAGATGTAATGTGCATAACAACGCTTGGTTCAGAGCGATGACAGAAGGATGGTAGTCGGGCAGAAAATCGGGATTGATGCATAGTAAAGCTAAAGGTAAAGAATCGGCTGTAAACGAGTCTGCTCTTAAATCTTGCCCTGCATAGCATATATTTGCGACTGTCCATTTCAGCTTACTGTCAAATTGCAATGAAAATTTTTTGTCCGTTTTTATTTCTTTTCCTGACAGAATGTCGGCTTGTGGAAACAGCCTTGAAGCATCGGACTTTTTTGAAAAGAAAGATTGTATGTTTTTCTTTGCACGTAGTATTTCCGTGACATATCTTTCCTTGAAGTTGCTACCTGCTAAAAACGGAGGATTTTCCGGTAGCAGCATCAGCAATGCTTCTGACATATCCTTCAGTCTGGAAAAATCTATTCTTTTAAAGACAGGACTTTCGTTTATTATTTCTTTATTTGTTTTTGTCCGTACCACATCCTCAATTTTCTGAACAGTTATGTCATGGCTGTTTTCATTCGCTGTGATTCCTCTCTTTTCCAGTTCCTGCATCAGATTCATGTGGTGCATGCTGAATACTATAAAAGGATTATTGTCTATCTCACGGCTGAACATGTAGATAACGGCCGCGATGTGTTTACAGGGTATAGCCCAGTCCGGACAGTTGCACTGCATTTTCAGATCTGTCCATCTTTCAGGGAAAATCTTGATTCCACAATTTCTGGCTATTGATGTAATCTCCGGAGCCAGTTCTCTGTTTAACAGCCTGGAGATAATGCCGGGATGCTTGATGAGTTCATTCATCAGTGTATCTATCTGGTTAGGGGAAAATGGAGGTATAGTGATAGTGACGTTATATGGCGTGATTCTGCTTCCCGTCACTTTGGCGGTGATGATGTTGTTTTTCAGCATTATGTTCTTAACGTTTCCCTTGCGTGCATAAGTTGCCCCCCGAGGAATACGGTTGTCATAATCTATATGGGTAAGTGAGCGGAGCCATTCTTTTCCCCACCATGTCTTTCCGAATTGTTCTGCCATATTAAAAACGGTTATGAGTTATTCCTTTTTGTTGACCCGCAGTTTGGTTTGCCTCACAAATAGATATAGCCAAAAACTTTATCTATCTGTATAAGTCAGTTATAAGGGTATTTATGTTTTCCATACTCCTTGAATTCATCATGGAATTTACAAATTTAATGATTCTTATTTGTATAATGTCACAGAAAGAAGATTTTCGTAATTGGGTGACGCTAGATTTTATATCAGATATTTTTGTATTTTCGTATTATATGGTTTGAAGACATTATTAAAGATGAATGTCTGGCAAAATCATTAGCAGATTTAGTAAATGCTTCTGAAAAGTAATAGGCATATAAAGTCGATAAAGTATAATCACTTTATATGCCATTATTGGTAGGATTAGGGTTCAGTTAGAAATTCTTGGCTCAGTTAGAAGAATTCGGAGCAACATTAACGATAACTGTGCCGTAGATAGTTGATAATTCATTTTAATTCACTATATTTATCGTGTTTCAATCCTCAAGCGTTTCAAATACTTGGATAATACCTGGGTATAACCGGGAAATGCCGGCTATGTTTGTCGTAGGTTGTAAGCTATGAGTATATGAAACCGGGAGGTGGAGACGATAAAAATTTGGGAGGAAAAATGTATGAATAAGATGAAAGTAACAGGATGGAGCATACTATGTCTTTATGCGATATCTTTATTTTTGATTTTCAGATTTGATTTATTAGGTTCCTGGCATAGCGGCAAGTTATCCATAAATTTATTTACCATATGCAGCTTAATAATACCTTCTGTGGCATGGTACATGATCCGCAAAGGTAAATCCCGGGTTGGATAAACCGGCATGAAGGGGATTCGATTAAGTAATATGAAATGAAGGATATCAGATTAAACAGCATTCAATGCGTTTCTAAACATTCTTCCATTCTTGTCTGTGAATAGTTGGCGGAAAGGGCAGAGAAAACGCAAGGGACCTTGAAGGTAAAATGAATCCGTGCCGTAAATTCAATCATCAGCACCACCGTTTTAATAATCAGCGCCGTTGATTAATAAAACAGCGTAGTAGAATGGATTGGGTAACATGATGCGTACAGAAATGCATGGAGGAGAGAGGTCTTATACTTAGAAGTTCAGAAAAGAAAATATCCGGAGAGGGCCGAAACTGAAAAATAGTCCTCCTTATGAATGGACACGAAAGTAATCCGCTGAGTATCGGTTGTATAAGTATATAAAGAGTGTCTGAGCGCTTCATATGTCTTGGGTTGGGATGATACTGTACAAAATTTGTGAAAGTGGAGATACTGATATAAATGAGACGTTTTTACCTGTTTTCCACTCAATTAAAGGCTATGAAAATTATCAATACGATGCCAACCGTAATATTATAACCAATTTTTCAAATATACAAACCTTAACTGTAGATTGCTGATATGAGAACAATATTTTTATTATTATTTATCAGCCTGTTTATGGTTGATCTTTCAGCCCAGACAAATTACTACAGTCAGGACAAGACTTTTTATGAGGAAGGATATACTTATCAGTGTGACCTAACGGAAGGTGCGGGACTTGTAAATCTTTATAATAAGGATAGCAAGTACATTTATGTCAAGCAGATAAACAGATATACAGGAGAGAAAATAAGTAGAGAGGAGGAATTGTTAAACGAATTTGAGGAAGAAACATGGACCAAGCCTAAATGTCGTTCAATAGTAAACAATGCATTCTCTTCTGCTGAAAAGCAGCGTGTAAAAGGAAGTGAGCTTATAACAACCATGTACATAGACCCGGATACAGGTAAAGTAACTAAATATTTAAAGACTGATATGGAGTTTTAGCAATCTTTTTTAGCTTGAGTCATGACAATTTAGTAAAATGGCATATGAAGATTATTTGTTTGCTTTGGATTTTCATCATTTAGGTCAGACCCTCCATTGTAATCCCTAATGCTATATGTGTAAAGTAAAAGCGATCTCCCCCAGCAAGTTACCCTGCCAGAGGCTATCTATATATACTTTTTTAATAAAGAACTAATCTCTTCTGCGTGGTCTAGTAGATTGTGATGTTGTTATTTTAAAAATAGAGTTGTCTTTTGTGTAGAATCCTTTACAGAAGATAGGTAATCCAAAATTTGATTCTGAATAATTTATTTTAAATGCTCTTTGTATATCATCCAAAGAATTAAAGAACTGATTAGCTTCTCCTTTAGTATCATCAGAAATAAGATATAATGTAATTGTTGTTTTTTGTAATATTTCTGTATCTTTTGCTGAAAAACTACCTCCTGCATTGAATATTTTCCATTTTATTCCTGCTTCGACAGCTTTTTTAACTTCCTCAAAGGAGTATTCACTTTCTATTGCTAATAAAGCTATTTTACCATAAGAAATGGAACGTACATATACAGGGTTCTCTGAAGAACTGTCTTTGGATTTATCTTTAAAGAAACCGTTGGCAGGAACTTCCATTGTTACTGTAAAGTTTTTTGATATTAATTGCCCCAACAAACGACTTTTTATATTCGTCTTATGAGAGTTACTTTGTACTTTTGCCGAGAATATATTAGCTAATCCCGCATTTGAAGAAAAGGCTTTGCTTATATCAGAATAAGAGAAGAACTCTGTACATTGAAAATCTAATGATTCACGACCTCCATTTTGTATAAAGTTTTTATATTCAGAGGATTTTAAAACTTCTTTGAGGAATTTTTTATATCCTAGACTTCCTGTTTCTTTTGTTATTTCTCCAATATATGAATCTGGGAAACTTGTACTAATATCTATGGGGTTTCTAGGATATAATAATTCTTTTGAAAAATTTTTTCCAAATTCCGATTCGGGGAAAGCTGCTCCTACATATTATAATATTAGGATCACTAATGAGAATATTTGAAGTAGTTGTAGAATCAGTGTAAGATGGTCTTGTTCCTCCAGGTCTTGTTCCTCCAGGTCTTCTACTACTAGATCCTGTCTCTCCACGTCTTCGATTTGTATTTGATCTAGTTAATGGGGTTGCATCTTCTTGAATTTTAACAGGATATACAACGAATTCATCAGATGATTTCTTTTCAGGATTAGTGGAAATAAAATAGTCCCATTGAAAAGGTTCGGAATCAAAGCGTCCTTTTTCTGATGTACTTCTTGAAACTGGTAAGTTTTCTTCCTCTGATACAAGTGTAGTTAAATCATCATTTGAACATGAAGTAAAATAAGGTAAACCTAAGAATAAGACTAGTGTAAGTCTAGATAATTTTAAATTTATAATGTATTCGTTTAATTATTTAATAAATAGGCTATTATCTTTGACATATACCCCTTTACAATATATAGGATAACCGTATGTATTTCCATTCATAAAAGGATTTTTCAGGAATGAATTTAAATCATTAAAGGTCGCTTTTACTTCTGCTTCCTGATTTATGTCTGATACTGTGAGTAAAATAATCTGAGACTTATTCAACACTCCTTCTTGGTTATGATAATCATTCATAAAAGAGTCCTTAAATGCAGCCAATACTTCCTGATAAGTTTTGTTACTTCCTATGATAAAGTAGGCACTTGTTCCATAAGTGAGGGTTCGTACATATACAAAGTTCTCAATACCTGAAGGTTCTTTCATAAACAATCCGTTAGTCGGTGTTTCCATAGATACAGTAAACGATTTGAACATTACTTTTCCAATGCACAGGCTTTTCACTTTATCCATGCTCAATTCCTGCTTTACGATTCTTTTCAGAGTATTTCCGAAGTCTTTGTTATCTACAAAGCATGAGTCCAAATTTTCCAGATTCTGTAATTCTGCCAATTTCACCTGATACGGACGGGTAGGAAAACTGTAACTTGAAAATTCTTCTGAATTTATAGCTTCCTTTATTTTTTCAGGTATCCGTTATAGGTTACTGTTTCCATATGGGTTATATACGGATTATTAAAATCAAATGTCAGATATACAGGACTCTTTTTATCTGTTACTTCTTTATCAAAAGAAGTATTGAAAGTGCTTTTTGGAAAGGTTGCTCCCACATAGATATAGGGAGGGTTAGCTATGCACGACCATCCTTGTATACCTATGTATTTAGAACTTATATCAAGTTCTCCATTATCCTTACTGTCATCAATAAGTGATATCCACTTAGGTGAGAAATTATTATGAGTGCTGTCTTGGGAAGATATATGCGTATCATCTTCTTTTCCCACTGGAATGTTGTCTTTATCACATGATGATAAGAAACAAAGAATTAAACCTGTTAGAAACATCTTTTTCATTTTTTACTATCTGTTTTATTATACAATTATCTTACAAATTCCATTGAGGAAAAATGAGAATTTTATTTTTTGCAAAAGTAGTATATTTAACTCATACAACCATTGGTAAGATGTCCCTTTTAGTTTGTAATTGTAATTTATAATATGTTGATTATTAGTAGTTTTTATGGGGTAAAACTTGTAATTTGATAAAATGCTATTGTAGTTATAGTTTTTCTGTTAGAAAGATGATAATATTTCCCTCCTCTGGAGCGTTTATTTTCTTTCTAACGCTGGTCTTGTATTTGTGAACAGAGAAGACACTGTTCATCCAGGTGGCGGCTATTTCCTCTGTTTGGAATCCCGATACAAGCATACAGCATAGCTGGATTTCCTTCTCGTTGAGAACGGGATATTCCCTTGTCAATTTGGAGTGGAATCCGTCAAAAGAAATGTCTATGTGCTTATAGAACTGTTCCCAGTGGGTAGACAATAAATCGTTACTTTTTATAATATGATGCTTTTCCAAGTCTTTCAGAAACTTGGCACTTTGTCTCTGTTGGGTAGCTCTGAGCATGGCTATCTTCTTTGCTATCTCAAAGTCACGCAAAATGAAGCTCTTTACTTCATCTTTCATATTACGGAGATTTTCCAGAGAATCTATCTGCTGCTGCAAGGCAAGGATTTTATATACCTGTTTCTTGCGCATTCTTATATATAGCATCAGAGATACGCATAATGTCAGAAGAAATCCTATCAGGATATATTTGTACAATGCTATCTGTTTATTGTACACTCTCTTCTCGTGGATATGTGTATAGGCTTGTATTGCTTCGTCCAGTGATTCACCGTTTATGTTGTCAAGAGCTGCCACATATCTGTCTTTCACATTGTTTAGGTATTCTATTTCCTCTTCCTTGTTATGGTTTGTCTTTGCAAATTCCGCACATAAAGTATAAAACTCAATTCCGGTAATTCCGGTTTCTGTATTTGTATCATATTCTATTGCCATTTTTCTATGTTTTTGGGCATTCTCCAAATCATTTTTCAGGTAATAGCAGTAAGTCTGTATAGAGTGGCAAGTGAACAGGTGTTCTGATGATTTTTCTGTTCTAGATGCTTCTTCCATACTTTCAATGCAAGAATCCCATTGGTGCATTTTATATAGGGCAATTCCCTGCAAACGCTTGATTTCATTATAGTAAGTATTGTTTTTGCTGATGCTGGATTCTATTTCCTTAAGTTTGTCGTATGAACTCTGATACTGTTCTGTATATAGAAGATTCTTTGCAGCCAGAACCTTGGTAGAGATACTCATATTCCGATAATCTATGTCTTTTATACACTGATTCGCGAGAGTCTGGTATTTTATGAATTTAAGTGTATTATACTTTTTAATGTAAATATCTCCCAGGTAGCTATATAGATAGAACAGCCATTCTTTATCATCAATCCGAGAGGCTGTATTGATAGCTTCTTCTATTGTATATATTTCATTTGTGAGGTCTTTCTCGTTCCTGTATATCCCTGCAAGAAGATATTGGGCTTCCAGTTGCTGCTGACTCATTTTTCCTTTTTTGAAGATTTGAATACTTTTCAATAACAGCTCTTTCTGAGGATAGCAGTCATTGTTTATATAGTTGAGTGTCAAGGCAGACAATAGAAAATCTGTTGCTTCTCTGCTGTTGTTGATATGGTTCTGTTTTGTTGTATCCAGTTTTGAGAGATAAAGCTGCGGATTATTTTCGATAAGAATTATCTTGTCGTCAAAATTGTTTTCTGACATCTGCTTATGTTTGCAAGAATACAGTGAACATAATAGTAGAAATATAAGGCATATTTTCGGTCTCATAAATTTAAGATTGGGATATATTAATAAAATGGTGGGGTGTATGAATAATGCTCTGGTTTATTACAAAATTACAGTGTAGAGCTTTCTCTTTTTAGCTCTGTTCCAGCTTATGCATTTTTTTGTGGTCAGTTGTATCAGACAGTCAAGTCCGCTACTCATCCTGTGTGCCATATAGCTCTTTAATTCTTTTTTATTTGCCATAGTTTAGTTCATTTTTCCGTTAGTAATTCATTGCATACACACTTCGTAATCTTTTGCTTTAGTTGACTTGGGTACATAGTGAAAACATCCTGTCCCTGTGTCGGTGTTTCGGCAAGTGCGATGCGTTACGTACATGCGTGGCAAAGAAAAGCTTCTTTACCGGTCCGATACGCTCTTGTTAAGGTTCTTTTCTCCGTCATACGGGATTATAAGTACTCCGGCTATTTTCAGGTTTGCGTTAAGATGTTGCTATCCTTACGTATTATCAGCATTAGCTTGCGCATATCTCGCATGGCGAAATATGGCACATGTACTGGGAATGATGAGCTGCTCCGAAGTTATAAGGTCAGCCTCTATAACCCCAAATCGAGGTGCGAAGGTGTTAATACTCATGTCGTTATGCTGATACGCCGGTAGAGGATATTCACCTTTCATCACTCCGTAAATAGTCTGTGGCAGTCCCGCAGACAAATCTAATGATTCGATCAGGTTAACCTATTCGTCAAGGTCGATTAACGGCACCTTATATCCTTTTTGCTGCAAGGCCCCCACTTAAGTTGATGGAAGGTCGTGGTCATACCTACATCGCCTTTGTAATCCAGAATGTATAGAACCTTTACTTTCATAAATATGTGTATTTTAGTTTTTTGATTTATCTTACCTGTAAAGGTAACATTAAATACTAAATGTAGTATATATCAATGTACTATTTTTAGTATTTAATGTTTTGAATAATGATAAGGCATTGTGACAACTTTCCTTACTGCAATATCTGTTTATACGTTGCTTTCAGCCCTTGCCGAGTGCCTGAATTAATAGAGCCTGACAAATATTTTTCTGGACAAATATTTCTCTGGCACATACAAAATGGATACACAGATTGCATCGGTTTAAGTAGGTCTTCACTCTGCCAAGGAAGTGTAAAATAAACCGTTCCAGAGATTTTTACTTGCTGCGTTTTGTCCGTTTTTCCTTCATCTGCTTGTAAATCTCCTTTTGTTTGTCATCAAGCAAGGACATTACCTGATCGTTCAACTCCTGCATCGCTTTTCTGTATACTTCCTTTGACTGTTTTTTGGCGAAGAACTCCGTGTAAAGCTGGAGGACCTGTTTCTCCTGTTCGTCCGTCAGATTCAGTTTCTTATCCAGATTTTCCACCATCTGTTCGGGAGTGCGTGTTTTCCTGTTTTTCTGTTGAGCATCTGCATATTGTACGCCCAGCAGTGCCACGAGGGCAAAAATAATCATCTTTTTCATTTTGTAAGCTATTTTTTAAGTTGTCGAATGGTATATACAAAACTGATCATTGCATACGGCTGCAGTACATTGCTGCTTACGTAGTCGTAATAATTGCTTCCGGTCTGGTGCGTAAAAGACCGGTTCTGCCTTAACACGTCGAAGGCTTCAATCTTTATTTCCGCCGCTTCATTTTTCAGGAATTTTTTACCCAGCGACAGATTCCAGAGAAAATAATCTTCCGCCTCATTCTCCAGTCCGGTATAACCGATATAGTTGAACGTACTCCGGAAAGTAAGTCCCCAGAAAAAAGTCCATCCCAGTTTGGCAGCCGCCGTGTGGGTCGTATAGTCGCTTCCGGCCCCTGTGCCCGAAGAACTGAACATTTTATTGATTCCGGCAGCGTAAGAAGCCGTAAAGTCGAGATTCTTGCTGATGTTGCTGCCGATAATGATTTTAGGAATCAGATTCAGTTCCCGTGTCTGGCTCTTCACTCCGTCGAAAATCGTCGGTACGTTGGCATAATTGGCCGACAGACTGAGGTTGATGTTGCTGCGGATGAAGTCGGCCGGAAAACCGTAGGTCAGCATGGACTGGAAACTGCGGTATCCGTCGAGGTTCACCGGACGGGTGAACTGCGATCCCTTGTTCAGGGTTACGGTCGGCGAAAGCTTGATGTCCTCTTTGGCGATGAAAGTGCTGTCGGCAACATAATCTTGCTGGATGGTCGCACCGACCATGGCGATGAAAGTCTGTCCCGACTTTGTGGTATGGATATACCGCAGATTGGCGGTATGAGATACCTGCTGGTCGAGGTTCGGGTTACCTGCCGACAGAAACAGTGGATTGGAGTTATCGATTACGTCCTGGAGACTGGTGACCGAAGGAGAGACCGACTTGCTGCGATAACGCAGTTGCAGGGAGTGGGCGGAACTCGGGGCATAGCGCATCGTAAATGAGGGGAGCAGGGAAAAATAACGGTGTGACAGCTGGTCCGGCTGCGGATACACCAGGTCTCCCGACAGTTCGGCCCATTGGGCATCCACGCCGAGCGTCGCATTGAATTTGCCTGCACGATAACGGAGGCCTGCGTTTCCGGCCTGTGTCAGGTAGCCCGACTGGTATTCATTCGACAGGCTTTCGTCCAGTTGCTCGTAAAGATCACTTACGGCCGAAGGAGTGTAGGTCTTGCGGTCGTTGTCGGTATCGGAGTAACTCAACTTGTATCCAAACTGCAGCTGCAGACGGTCGGTCAGTTTCTCCGTATAGCTCAGATTGGAACGCAGGCTGAACTGGTTATTTGCGGTCTGTGCAAACTGACTGTAACTCTCGCTTACGGGCTGGATATTCGCCCCGTAAACCGTATTGAGGTAATCCGTATAGGTATCCTTGTCGGTATTGCTCATTTTCCCGCTGACCATCCAGGAGAGTGTACGTCCCTCCTTCAAAAAGCGGTGACGGAGCATCAGGTCGGCTCCTACGTTATAAGCGCCGGTTTCCTCCCGGGTCGAAGTCTCGGTTTCTCCCTCCAGACTGTCTCCGGTGCGGCTGGCACCTTGCAGCAGACCGTGGCTGTCATTGCTTTGAAAGTTCAGTGAAGGACGGATCTGCAGCGAAGTACGATCGCTTATCTGGTAATCCAGCTTCAGGTTAAGGCGGTGGTTCCAGTTTTTCATGCTATTCTCTTTATATTCGCTGTAGGTCATCCCCGGAGTCACCGGTTCGAAATACTCCCGCTGCGTCTGCTGCTGCGTCAGGTTATCCGACTGATTGAGGAAGTAACTGCCGGTCACCTTCCATTTGTCGCTCCACTGGTCCACATAATTCAGACCGAACCCATTGGCAGAGGTAATTCCTCCGAGGCTGCCCACCATGAAGTTGGTGGTACTGCCTCCTCCGTTTCTTCCGCCTTTGCTGCGTCCGCCACGTCCACCGCGTCCGCTGGACTGAGAAGACATCACACCGGCAAGGTCCTCTTGTGAGAAGTTCTGCTGGTTGACATCATTGGACATTCCCAGTACCGAAATCCGGCGGTCGTTGTTGAAAAAATTGACATTGCCGTTCACCTTGTAATGACCGTCTGTTCCGTATCCTCCGGATACCTCACCGAAGGTTCCCTGCTGGAATCCTTTTTTGGTAACGATGTTGATGGTCTTTATTTCCTCGCCGTCGTCGAAGCCAGTAAATTCAGCTTGTTCGCTTTTTTTTATCAAATACCTCAATGCTGGCAATGATGTCTGACGGGAGGTTCTTGATGGCCAGGTTGACATCGCCTTCGAAAAACTCCTTGCCGTCTACCAGGACTTTCTGCACCTGTTCGCCCTGTGCCTGTATCGTACCGCCTTCTACGACAATGCCGGGCATCTTGGCCAGCAGGTCTTCGGCGGAACTGCCCATCATGACCTGAAAGGCTTCTGCATTGTACTGCAGACTGTCGCCTTTCTGTTCGGCACGTGTGGCACGTCCCTGGACGGATACCTCGTCCAGTAACTGGGCATCTTCTTCGAGTTGGAAGCGGAGGGTGTAGGCCGTTTGGTCTCCGGTTACACGCAGTTTCTTTTCAGCCGGCTTGTAACCGACGTAAGTGATGCTGATTATGTATTCGCCAGTGGCGATGGCATTGAATGAAAATGCACCTTTCAGATCGGAAGAAGTATAAGTCTTGGCACCTGTATCCGAAACGGGAGCGATGCTCACCGTGGCAGAAGGAAGTGCATACCCCTTGGACCGGTCGGTGATCGTACCGCTTACGGTGGCTCTCTCCTGGGCAATCAGGGCCGAGGGAAGCAGGCTGAGGGTAAGGACGGAAACTAAAATCAGTGGTTTCATATCTGTAGATGATGTTGATTATGGTTTTCTGAGACAAAGCTACGCAAAGCAAAGATCTCATGAAATACCGTCGTCCGGATGCGGTGGCAAACGACACGGAATTAGTGGTGAACGGAACGGACGTCACCGACGTATTTGAAAGAGAGGTACGCAAACTGCCGTCCGGATTGCAGTCAAACTTGAAAAAAATGCGGCCGACTGTATTTTGTCTGTCTGCCTTTTGTATATTTGTGTAACTGAAACTTTAATTTTATGTGAGATACCGATGATGATAAACCATAAATACCTGCCCGGGGGAATCGACCTCTTCTTTTGCGTGGCCCTGTTGTCGGCCATGATAGCCTTGCTGCCGGTAGAGAGGTGGCTGGAAAATAATTCAACGTTCGTCATCCTGCTGGTGGGGTGGCTGTATGCGGTTTATTTCCTGACGCGCAAGGTGTGTGTGCCCATGCTGTTTCAGTCGCACCGGCGGCAACTGGTAGTGTTGGGTATCCTGGCAGTCACCCTGCTGGTTACCTGGCTGATTACCCAGTATCAGCTGGAATACCCGTTCCGGGGAAGCCATCCGCGTCCCGAAAGGGTGAAGAAAATGGCCAATCTGTCGAAAATCCGGTTGCATCAGCAGGCTACGTGGTTTCTTTATCTTGTCACTCTGTGCTTCAGTGTCGCCGTGGGCTTGCTTACGGAGCTTTACCGGCAGATGAGTGTCCGGCAGAATATTGAATTCGAAAAAAAGAAGGCCGAACTGGCGCTGTATAAGGCACAGATTAATCCGCATTTTCTGTTCAATACGCTGAATACGCTCTACGGACTGATGCTGACACAGTCGGAAAAGGCTGAAACGGCTTTCATGCAGTTTATCCACCTGGTGAAATACATGTATACCCGTGCTACGGAAGACAGGGTAAGTGTGGAGGAGGAGGCTGAGTACATCCGCCGTTACATCGAACTGCAGAAGAACCGGATGGATGAGTCGCGTACGCACGTGGACTATGTATATGCGAATGACCGGTCTTGTCCGCAGGCTCAGATTGCGCCTATGCTGCTGGTCACCTTTGTGGAGAATGCCTTGAAGTACGGTACTTCGTCGCACCTGGAAAGTGAGATCCGTATTTCTGTCGGACTGAAGGAGGGGTTCTTTGTTTTATGGCAGAGAATCAGGTGGTGAATCCGCGTCCGGCTGACAAGGCTCCCGGAATCGGTATCAGTAATTGCCGTAAACGACTGGAGTTGCTGTATCCTTCGACTCATAGTCTGGAAATTACGGAAACGGAAGGGTGGTATAGGGTAAACTTGAAAATCAATTTATTGCGGTATAAGAATCAGTAAGATACAGGACTTATGAAATGTATAGCCATAGACGATGAACCGGTGGCACTCAGCATTATCCGGCAGTTTTGTCAGCGCAGCGGGGACATCGAGCTTTCCGTATTCACGGATCCCGTGGAGGGTTTGAAGCGTATAAAGGAAATGCAGCCTGAACTGGTTTTTCTCGACATCGAAATGGGAGGAATCAATGGACTGGATGTGGCGGGGCAGCTTCCTGCAGGTACGTTTCTGGTCTTTACCACAGCCTATGCCGAGTTTGCAGTGGACGGGTTTAATCTTGATGCGGTGGATTTTCTGCATAAGCCGTTTTCCTACAGCCGGTTCGAACGGGCCCTTGAGAAGGTGAAACGGCTGCAGGAGTTGCAGCGGCTGCAGGCACGGCCGGTCTTCTCCGACGAGGAAATCATGCTGAAGGTGGAGTACAAGAATGTCAAGATACGGCTGGCGGATATCGAATACATCGAGGCAATGGACAACTATGTGCGTATCATTCTGGTATCCGACAGGCCGGTGTTGTCTCAGACCAGTATGAAAGCGGTCATGGACCTCTTGCCGGCCGACCGTTTCATGCGGATTCACAAGTCTTATATTGTTCCCTTGCATAAGGTGGCCTCGTATAACCGCCGGCAGCTTACGTTGCGTTACCGTTCGGTGGAACTTCCTGTGGGGCGTGTGTATGCGGAGGAGTTTGTCAGCCGGATGAGCCAGCTGTCGTATTGATGTTTCCTGCCTGTCGCCGGGCTTCTGCGAGGTAGTCCCTTGCTTTCCGCAGGTTATGAAGTATAAAAAATACGTATTTTTTTATTGATATGTATTTTTTGTGTATTTTTGAAAAAATGCGACATTATAACATAAGTATGTGTAACCTTAAATTTGAAGTGAAATGAAAAACCTTATCTGGAAAGTGTGTTGTCTGGGATTGTTATTGTTTGGCAGTGTGTTGTGTGGTTTTGCGCAGGCGAAACAGACCACCGAACAGCAGTTGGTAGCGGTTACTGCCGACTTGAAGACCAAAACGCTGGAGTATAACTGGAAACTGGCTGAGGCTTATGCGGAATACTGTAAGGAGAATACCAAATTCATCAGCTGGAACAATATGCCGTCTGCTTTCAGGGAGATTATTGAATTTGACCATCCTGAAGAACTGGAGCCTTATCGTTTGAAATCTGAAGAATGTAAAAAGAAACTGGATGATTTCTTGAATGCGCATGAGGAATATGTCAGACTGGTGGAAGAGAATAAGCGGGCGTTTACTGAAGAGGATAAGAAAGTGAACAAAGCGGCTTTTGATGTGTTCTACCGGGAATTGAGAAAGACGGAAAAGGAGGCTTATGCTCCCTTGTATGCGACAAATCAGGAGGCTCTCTGTACCTATCGGGCGGAGGTGCTGAAATACATGGTCAATGTTTACAGGCAGGAGCAGAGACTGATGCCGGTTTCGTATATCTCGTATTCGGTATTGTCTGAACTGCAGTATAAGGGATCGGAACTGGAACTGATGAAATCGGAACTTCGGATTCTTGAAAATCTTCAGCGGAAATTGCAGGAAAACGTTACGCGGGAGAAGTATGGACTGGAACCGGAGGTGGAATCCGAGGAGTAAGCGGTGAGGGGAATGGGATCTCGCTGGTGGCATTCAACGGTAAGTTGCAGATGGCTGTCCGAGGTCTTTGTCCTTTTTTTAATGTGGAATTTTTTTTAAGTGGTTTCCCGGGGTAATTCCCGGGAAACTGCGTTATAGCAGACCTGTCTGGTTGATGTAAGCCATAAATTGTTCTTTATAGTTTTCTCCTATCGGGATATAGACATCTTTCTCGAATAGAATCCGGAAACGGGATATTTCGGTAATCTTCTGTAAGTTGACAATGTACGAGCAATGTACACGCATGAAAATGGAAGGCAGCATCGCCAGGATTTTCTGCAGACTGTTGAGGGTGATTACGGGTTTGGGACGGTCTTCCAGGTAAATGCAGACATATTCACTCATTCCTTCGATGTATAATATTTTTTCTTTGTCGATACGTACCATCTTGTATTCGCTTTTTACGAAAAGGGCATCATTCTTCGGTCCGTTTTCTGCGGTACTGCCATGCGTCAGGCTGTACAGCTGGCGGGCTTTTTCGGCGGCTTTCAGGCATTCGCTGAAACTGAAGGGTTTCATCAGGTAGTCAATGGCGTTGAGCCGGAAGCCTTCGATGGCGTATTCCGAATAAGCAGTGGTAAAGATGACCATCGGGGGGACGGGCAGGGAGCGGACAAACTCAATGCCGTTGAGGTCGGGCATATTGATATCGGCGAAAAGCAGGTCTACCGTCGTGTGCGACAAGACTTCTGAAGCCTGGAAGGCATCCTGGCACGAGGCGGTCAGGCTGAGAAAAGGAATGCGTTCGATGTAACCCTTCAGTTGGGCAAGTGCAAACGGTTCGTCGTCTATAATCAGGCATTTCATGACAGGGGTGGAATTATGAGTAAAACTTTGTATGAGGCATTGTCTTCCGTAATGGTAAAGGTATAGTTGTTCCCAAACAGGAGATGGAGCCGTTTCTTGATGTTGTCAATCCCGATACCGTGATGCGAGTCGTCGGAACTGGTATGCTTGCTGTTGCTGCATGTAAAGGAAATTAACCCGTCTGTCAGTGTAATACGGACATGGATGTATGAACTTTCCCGGTAGCTTACTCCGTGCTTGAAGGCATTTTCGAGCAGGGAGATGAACAACAGTGGGGGAATCTGCACGTGGGGTACGATGAGGGGAAATTCCGTCTGTATGTCCAGGTGCTCGGTGTACCGTAATTTCATCAGGGCAATGTAGTTCTCAAGAAACTGGATTTCGTATTTTAGGGAAATCTGGCTCTTGTTGGCTTCGTAAAGTACGTACCGCATTAACTTCGAGAGTTCGATAATGGTTTTCTTGGCCTTTTCCGAATCAATGTCTACCAGCGCATGAATGTTGTTCAAGGTATTCATGAAAAAATGCGGATTCAACTGATATTTAAGGTACTTCAGTTCTGATTCCAGGTGCTGGTGTTCCAGTTCCTTCAGCATCTCATCGTCGTGAAGCGATTTGAGGAAGAAACGGATGGTGAGGTTGAATCCTACCAGCAGGATGGCAATGATGATATGTATCAGCAGAAAGGGGGGATGTACGGGAGGCACTTCTTTCACTACCGGAGGGGTATGCGGAAGAACCTGCGGATACATCTGTTCGTACATGGAGTCGGTCACCGCAAACTCCTGCTCCTGATGGAAGAGGGGATGCGGGTGGAATACCTGGATGCATCCCGGCAGATACAGGAAGAGGATGCCGATCACAAATATGAGGGACAGTACGTATCGTGTGTAATATTTTTTAAGTAGAAGGTAAGGAATCAGCACGTAATTGTGGACGATGAACAGGAGAAAGAAGGGAAGGACCATGAGCCATGTATCCGTAATCTCTTTTCCTATTTGTGACATTTCCAGCGGATGTTCGTCGTCCAGCAGCAGACCGATGAGCGGAGTTCCTAATATCAGTATCCACATCGTGGCGTAAATGATTTGTTCTAAAAGCTGTTGTTTTTGCAGATATTTCATATATTGGCGTTTTTTTCTTTCCAAAAATAGGAGGAGGAAGGGGTTTCGTGCAACTAAAATCGACGAATGCTGTTTTTTTACAGACCAAGCGAGAGTATTTCATCGTATATCTTTTCCGGTCTTTCTTGGAGCGTTTTTGTTTTCCTCTTTTTGTTCAGGAAAGGGGGCAGCCTCCTGGTATGGGCATTCTGCACAGGTATTCTGCATGAGGAATAGCTTCCGTAAATCTGAGATTCTGCCGGTTGACTGATAGGATCAGGCAGTTGGCTGATTCTTTTTGGCATTCCGGTCCTGGCTGTTTACATTTGCGCCAAATGATAAGATGGTTAGATTATGAAAACGAAGTATGGAATCTTGTGGTTCCTGTGTACGGTGCTCTGGCTGGGTGCCTGTCAGAATGAGGGAATCAGTTATTATCCTATCGGAAAGAAGCATTTGGGAGAAACTTATACGGAATATGTGATGAATAATGTGGTGACGACGGATACGGTGAGCCGTATCGTCCTGAATTTTTATCCGGAGGAGGTTACCTCACTTCCGTATATGTCGTACGATGAGGCTGCCTGTGCATTTGCCTTCCATCCTGGAAAGACTTCCAGGTATTGGATTTCCTGGGATTACGAGACGGATGGAAGTTATGTGGAGGTGCAGTACGGGCAGAATGGGGTATGGTATACCATCAACGAACAGCGCCGTTCGGGGGAGTTTCTGCTGACTGCCAATGACAATATGACCGTAAGGATGTGCATACGGAGCGGGGGAAGGGCTTCGTACAGTGACGGTCAGACAAAGTATGCCATTGCCGTTACTGTCAACCGCTTTAATATTCGGGAGGAAGAAAACGGAACTGATAATGATTAAATGAAAATGTGATGCCTCGGAGGAATCACGAGCGGTAAGACGGCGTGAGAAATCCGAGGCTTGAATGTAAATGTGCAGGTGTGTCTGTCTGACAGAGAAGGGTATCTTCCCGTTATCGGATGATACCGGTATCGTTGTCTTTCAGTTGAATGGTCTTGTCTGCCGGCTGGAAGCGGCGTCCTTTGCTGAACCGCCAGCTGATTCCCAGGCTGACCAGGTTGGATTCCCTGCTGTAGAGTGTCGTCGTTTTCTGCAGGTTGCGGTTGAGGACTTCGGATTCAAATTTCTTGTACTGGTTCATCAGCGGGTGCTGCCACGTGAGGGAGAACTTCCACTGCCGGAGGGTGTAGGAGGCTCTCAGTGCGGTTTCCATTCCGTTGTATCCCTTGGTTTCTCCTTCCAGGAACCGCCATCCGTTGTCGGCATAGGCCAGCAGGGAAAAATTCTTCCAGTATACTCCTACATTGCCGGTGATGAAATAGGAGGTATAGCAGTGGGTATAGTCGTCCCCGAAATTGAAGCAACGGAAGAGTCCGCCGTATGCAGAGACGGAAAGCCTGTCCGGAATCATCCAGTAGTTGACATAAGCCATTGCCTGAAGCGCATTAATCTCTTTCTGGTTATGCTGTGAGTAAATGAACCGGTTGTCGTCTGTCCGTTCGTAGGTTGCCATATTGGGATGGTGGCATATTTTATAGAAACCCTGCAGGTACGACTGCAGCCGTGCCCGGTTGTAGCTGAGCCGGAGGGTGTGCGTCACATCCCGGTTGGGCTTCAGGGTCGGACTTCCCTGGATCCATTCCATGCGGTTGGTGCGGAGCATCACGTCGCTGAGCAATGCGATTTGTGACACCCGGTCGTTCGACTGGAAGTGGTAGCTGAGCTGAAGCGGGTCGGTAAAACGGTAGGTGACGGACAGTTTCGGAGTGAAGAGCCAGTAATCGTATGTGTATTCTCCTTGTCGGTAGTGGGTATAACTGGCTCCGATTCCCAGTGTGTAGCGGAATTTTCTCCAGGCGCCTTTGAGTTCGCTGAAGGCATAGATACGTTGATTGTAAATGCGGTTCTGCGATTCGGCATCCCCGCTGTATTCGTTGTGTATGTACTTGAAACGGTGGTTGATACCCGCCGAGACCGTGAAAGGAGACAGGCGGTTTTCATAAATGCCTTCACTTACAACGGAGCCGGTGTTCCCGTTTACGCGGTAGGCATAAGGAGTGCCTTCGTCGTACTGGTTGGATAATTCCGTGTGGATATAGGTACCTACGGTGTTGAAGGTGAGCGACTGGTGGGGAGTCAGCTGCCGGAAGTAATACAGGTCAAGGACCGGACTGCCGCTCCGGTAGGTCTGCGACTGACAGGCCGTATAGGTTTCCGTACCGTCGTGTACTTTTTTTCTGTTGAAATCTTCGGGTGTCTGACTGAGGCTGCCGTCGAGTGAGACCTGAAATACATAGCGGGCCGAATCGGCAGCGTGATAGGTCAGTTTCAACTGGTGGTTGCGGCTCTTTTGAAAGGCTTCTTCATCGTTCCGCGAAATGGTATGTATACTGCCGTCGGTCAGGTGGTAGTCCGCCTTTTCTTCCATGAACTCGTTGGCGGTATTCCGGTAGTTGAAATCATAGTTCAGCGAGAATTCCCCTTTTCCCTTATTCCATTTGCCGTAAAGGCTGTAGCTTCCTTTATGAGAGTTCAGGGTCTGTGAGGCCTCGGCACCTGTCTGGTACCCCCTCGGTTGCGAATGCGTATAGATATGAATCACATAGGCCACATCATCTCCATAGCGGACTCCGGGCTGGTCGATGAACTCGATTTTTCGGATATCGGCCGGATTCAGGGAAAGCAATTCCGGTTTGCCTGCCGGAATGCCGTTGATGCGGATCTGTACCTTTCCACGGTTGTCGATGGTGGAAATCTGGTAGCCGGTATCGTCAATGCGGATATTGGGAAGATTCTGTTTTTGAAGGACTGCATACCCGGAATGGGAAGTCTTCTTCACCTCATCTACCGGATAGAGTGTCCATCCGTCTGTCTGTGGAATAATGCGTGCCGCCTTTACCTCCACTTCATCCAGTGTCACATGGGTTTCCTGCTGTTGTGCGGCCATGGGAACATGATAAAGTATGAAGAGGGAAAATGCAAGACAACTCACTGCCCAGTTGCCCGTCAGGGCGAAACCGGTGGTTCTTTTCTCATTGGATTCCTGCGCAGGGATCCTGGTGTTTCTGTTTCCGATTATCTGTTTCATTCATCTGAGTGTTGGTTCGGAAACAAAAGTATCTTATCGGGCACAGGCAGGCGAAAACAATGGATGACATTTGTCTGACATTTTACGGTCTTTCGTCTAACGGACTGTCTGTCAGTGTGTATTTCCGGCCTCGGTCGACTACGATTTTCAAGTCTGTATGTGCCTCCAGAATCGGTTTGATCCGCTTGATGAGGGTATAGAGCGTGTCGTTGGCATCTTCTTTTTTAGGCCAGAGTGCCGCACAGATGTCTTCTTTGGAAAGGGAATGTGAAGGGGCTTTCCAGAAAAGCAGCATGAGCTGTTGCTGCATGGGGGTGAAGCGGACGGTGTCGTGCGCAGCAGTATAGAAGCGGTCTTCGTCCTCCGAATAATAGATGCCTCCCAGGCAAGGAGCGGCTTTCCGTTTCCGGATCATGTATTCGGTACCTGCCAGCCACAGCAGGGCAAGGATAATCAGCAAAGCCGGATAACGCTGGTCGGAAAGACCGAATATCGTAGCAGCCGAGAGTTGCACATACCCCCTGAGTGCAAGAACATCCTGTGAGTCTGCAGCCCGGATGAACAGGGTATCACTGCAGACCAGCGGACGGTCGGCGACTGGTGCAGGGGTGTTTTCGTCCACCAGGTCGAAGGTGATAAAGGCTTTTTCTCTCAGCGCCTTGTTTTTCAGAAACCGGCTGAAGCGTTTGTCGGAAATGGCAATCATAACCGGGCCTTCCGATACTTTCCGGAGCTGCCGGTAAGCACGGATGGTATCCTGGCTGATGACAAAAGGAGCCTTACTTTCCTTTTCTATGAGGGAGGCCAGTGCCTGGTTCAGGTCGGCCGTGATTTCGTGCCGGGTGGTTCGGAAACTGTAATGACCGGCCAGTAATGAGGTCAGCATCAGTGCCATAAACACTCCGATAGAGATGAGCCTGCTGTTCATGAGTCTTGGGTTATTAAATAAGTGGTTTGTGATTTTTGTGACAACCGTCAGCAGATGGTCCGCTGGGGCTCTCAGCAGCTAAAGTTACGGAGATTTATGGTACGGCGGCAGATTTTTACAAAGAATTTTCTTTCAGATACAGCCGGGCACACATTTCCGCATCGTCTCCTGCTCGATGATGAGTGCCGCAAGGGATGTCAAGGCAGTCGCACAGGTAATCCAGCGTATAACTTCCGAAGGCATACAGACGACGGGCATGCTTGAGAGTACAGTCCCATTTCAGGTCGGGCAACAGCAGACGGTGCAACTCGGCTGCTTGCTGCAGGCAACTGCGGTCGAAGGGGGCGTTGTGGGCCACCAGCGTATCGAACTCGTCCAGGTAGGTACGCTCGATTTCCTCCCATACCTGCTTGAAGTCGGGAGCGTTTTCCGTGTTTTCCGGACGGATTCCATGTATTTGTATGTTCCGGTAATGATAGAAATTGTCTTCCGGCTGGACCAGCCAGGAACGTGTCTCCGAGATTTCTCCGTTCCGTACGACGCAGATACCTACTTCACAGATGGAAGACCGTTTGGCATTGGCCGTTTCAAAATCGATGGCAATAAAATTCAGTGGTTTCATTGGTCTGTTGGTTGTTATCTTATGTTGGTTGTTTCCGGTGGATGGGGCCGGATAAAAAACGGGATGATTCCTTGTGGCTCCCGGAAAACCGGTTATTATCTGGCCCGGAAACCGTACAGGCCGGTGATGTTCACCGGCCTGCAGGATAAATCCGTTAATAGTCAATCTTGTCCAGAATCTGATGGATGTAGGCAATGAAGATGCCATAATTGGTCATGGCTACTCCCTGCTGCCGTGCCCTGTCGATACGGTTCAGGACATGCTTGCGGTTGAACATGCATCCTCCGCAATGTATGACCAGGTCGTAAGGCGTCAGGTCCTCCGGGAAGTCATTGCCCGCTACGTGGTCAATCTGCAGTTCCGGTCCGAATTTCTTGTGCAGCATCCGGGGAATCTTGACCGTACCGATATCCTCGCTCTGTGGGGCATGGGTACATGCTTCTGCAATCAGAATGCGGGAATGGGCATTCAGGGAAGCCATTTTCTTCACTCCCTCAATGTAGTAGTGGATGTCTCCCTTGTATTGCGCAAACAGTACGGAGAAAGAGGTCAGTTTGCTTGCCTCCGGCTTTTTCTGAAAGACGATATCGAAGACCTGTGAGTCTGTGATGATCAGGTGCGGGGGACGTGAGAGACTGGCCAGTGTCTGGTCGATCTTGTCGGTCGTGCAACTGATTGCGATGCATTTCCGGTCGAGCAGTTCACGCAGGGTCTGTACCTGTGGCAGGATCAGTCGCCCTTTGGGGGCCTGTATGTCCTGCGGCATGACCAGCATGACGACCTGACCTTCTTCTACCAGAGAGCCCAGGATACTGACTTCGGTTTCTTTGCCCGAGAGGGAAGAAGCAAGTCGCTGAAGCAGTTCATGGATTCCTTCCCGGTTCCGGCAACTTATGGCCATGGGGGCTGTCTGACACTGTTGTTCGATCTCTCTGGAAATCGTTTCCCGTTCTGCCTCTCCGTAAAGATCGGTTTTGTTCAATACCCATATCACCGGTATGTTCCGTTCCTTCAGGCGTGCCGCAATTTCCAGTTCTTTTTCAATGTGGGCATCCGTGCAGACAATCAGTGCCAGGTCCGTACGCTCAAAGGCCCGGTACGTCTGCTTGACACGGAGCTCGCCCAATTCGCCTTCATCGTCTACACCTGCGGTATCAATGAAGACACACGGGCCGAGCCCGAACACTTCCATTGCCTTGAACACCGGGTCGGTAGTGGTGCCCGGAATGTCGGAAACCAATGCCACTTCCTGGTGGGTGATGGCATTGATAAGGGAAGACTTTCCGCTGTTGCGCTTGCCGAAAAGTCCGATATGGAGGCGGTTGGCCATTGGGGTATTGTTTACCATACTGATAAGGCTTTAGTGTAAGTAGTTTAGAATCTGAAATCTCGTTTACCTTCTGTGATTTGCTTCAGGTAGTCCAGTGCCCGTTTCTTGATGGCCGGATTAGGAATGTACTGCATCTGCTGCACAATCATTTCCGTACCCAGCGCCTTGGTCTCCGGCGATGCGTAATCTTCCAGATACTCTCTCAGGGTCATCAGGGCATTCGGGGCACAGCAGTTGGCTATCTGTCCGGTCTTGACCAGTGACATGAAGCGGTCGCCAGTGCGGCCTTCGCGGTAGCAGGCGGTACAGAAACTGGGGATGTATCCCAGTCGCAGCAGCCAGGCCACGATGTCGTCCAGACTTCGTGTGTCACTCACGTCAAACTGGGCGGAGTTTTCTTCCGGAAGTTCTTCGTGGGCATAGCCTCCCACACTGGTCCGTGAGCCGCCGCTGATTTGTGAGATTCCCAAGGCCAGCACCTTCTCACGCGATTTCTGTGATTCACGTGTCGACACGATCATGCCGGTGTAAGGCACACTGATACGGATAACGGCCACCAGTTTCTGGAATACTTCATCGGAAATGGCATTCTCGAAGGTAGAGGCATCGATGTCATCGGCCGAACAGATACGGGGCACACTGATGGTGTGCGGTCCCACTCCAAACCTTGCCTCCAGGTGCTCGGCATGCATCAGCAGTCCCACAAAGTCATACCGGTAGGTATTGAGACCGAACAGCACTCCCAGTCCCACGTCGTCGATTCCTGCCTCCATCGCTCTGTCCATGGCCTCCGTATGGTAAGCATAGTTGCTCTTCGGGCCCCGCGGATGCAGTTTCTCGTAATTCTCCTTGTGGTAAGTTTCCTGGAACAGGATGTACGTACCGATACCGGCATCGCGCAGACGGCGGTAGTTCTCTACGGTCGTGGCTGCAATGTTGACATTCACCCGCCGGATGGCTCCGTTCTTGTGCTTGATGCTGTAAATCGTCTGAATGGATTCCAGGATGTACTCAATCGGGTTGTGTATCGGATCTTCGCCCGCTTCCAGAGCCAGGCGCTTGTGTCCCATATCCTGCAAGGCAATTACCTCCTGCCGGATTTCCTCCTGAGAGAGCTTCTTCCGGGCGATGTGCTTGTTCTTTACATGATAGGGGCAATACACGCAACTGTTGACGCAGTAGTTGGACAGGTACAGCGGTGCGAACATCACAATCCGGTTGCCGTAGAACTTCTGCTTGATTTCACGGGCCAGTGAATAGATCTCTTCGATCAGGGTTTCGTCTTCACATTCCAACAGTACCATGGCCTCCCGGTGGTTCAGTCCTTTACACTGACGGGCTTTCTCCAGGATGGAACGGACCAGTTCTTTGTTCTGACTGTTTTCCTGTGCGTATTTGATGGTTGCCAGAATTTCTTCGTGATTGATGAATTCTTCGGCTTTGGATGAGTCTGCTTGATACATAATCATTTTATTTTAGTGGGATGATCTCCTCTTCCCATATCAATTGTATAACCTATTTTCTTCAATTTCTGCTCCAACAGCAATAAACCTTCCGCTGCCTCTGCTCCCATGGAAGCCTTGTTGTCGTACAGGGTATATTTGCTTCGCTGGAAAACAGGCGAGAGGTTGGGCATGACTACGTTGGCTCCTGCCAGGATCCCTCTTTCACGGCCGTTCTCGGCCAGGGTGGCCAGTGCGGTGGTCGAAGGGATAAGGGCCTGCGGATGCATCAGGCGGAAGATGGACAGCAGCAGCAAGGTCTGCTCCATGTTTCCCGGCGGCATCTGTGCGAAAGGAGTGTCATGATGTGGCAGATAGGGACCGATGCCGATCATTTCCGGCTGTAATTCCTGGATGAAGAGAATGTCTTCCAGCAAATTGTCCAGTGTCTGTCCCGGAGAGCCTACCATGATACCCGTTCCGGTCTGGAAGCCGATGCGCTTGAGGTCGTTCAGACACCTGAGTCGGTTGGCCAGTGACATTTCCTGCGGATGGAGCCGGCGATAGTGAGCCTCGTTATGGGTCTCATGACGCAACAGGTACCGGTTGGCTCCTGCCTGGAAAAATGCTTCGTAAGTCGATGTCGGTTTTTCTCCGAGTGAGAGTGTGATGGCTACTTCCGGAAAGGCTTTCCGGATAGAGGAGACTGTGTCAATGATGAAGTTGTCGGACCGGCTTCCTTCTTCTCCTCCCTGGAGGACAAACGTACGGAATCCCAGCCGGTATCCTTCTTCGCAGCAGGCAAGGATGGTTTCCTTGTCGAGCCGGTACCGCTCTATGTGGCGGTTGCTTTTCCTGATTCCACAATAATAGCAGTCATTGCGACAGCAGTTTCCGACCTCAATCAGCCCTCTGATGTATATTTTATTGCCGAAATGGATGCGTGCAACCTCCCGTGCCTTTTCATTGATGAAAGCCAGATGAGTCTCGTCACAGTGTTGCAGCAGGTAATAAATTTCATCGGGAGTCGCTGTGCGCTCCCGATGAAGTTTTTCTATAATGTCGCTGATCTGCATGGAGAGATGTTATTTCCCGTCTCCGTTTTCATATTTCAGCGTGCATTTCAGCAAGCTCTGGTTCAACTGACGTTTTCCGGACATCGGGTCGTTGAATGCGCTCGGACCGGTGACGCAACCGCCTTCGCAGGCCATCATTTCGATGAACTGTGCATCTACCTTTCCGGTCTTCGCCCACGCTCTCAGCTGTCCGATGCTCTTCTTGTTGAAGTCAGAGAACTGGAGGATCTTGATGTGGTCGGCCTTCGGACCCAGGTAAGCTTTTACGGCACCTGCCACACCGCCTGCCTGTGCAAATCCATGAGCCTCACAAA
Source organism: Phocaeicola faecicola (assembly GCF_013618865.1). Taxonomy (GTDB): domain Bacteria; phylum Bacteroidota; class Bacteroidia; order Bacteroidales; family Bacteroidaceae; genus Phocaeicola; species Phocaeicola faecicola. The sequence goes on along the minus strand of NZ_JABSOE010000003.1, from coordinate 98,369 downwards.
CTGATTCGTAAGCCACTTTATAAGGAGCGGTCTCTGCCAGTTCGATACCGTATCCACGGAATACTGAGTGAAGTTCCTCGAAAGTCATTACGTAGTCTACGCATTCGTCGCGCTGTGCTTCCTTGCGTTTTGCGATACACGGGCCGATGAATACCACCTTGGCATTCGGATATTTCTGCTTGGCGATGCGTGCGGCATAATACATCGGTGAACCGGTAGACGATACGTACGGCTTCATGCCCGGGATGTGCTTGTTCACCAGTTCGATGTACGACGGACAGCAGGAAGTGGTCATGAACTTCTGTCCTTCTTCCAGTTTTTCAAGCAGCTCGTGAGCCTCGTTGCTGGTAGTCTGCATGGCACCTTCGGCCACTTCAATCACGTCGCTGAAACCGATTTCCTTCAATGCGCCGTATACCTGCTCGATGGTAGCGTTGAACTGTCCCAATACAGAAGGAGCCGGGATGGCAACCACCTCTTCTCCGCGGTGGATGGCTTCCAGGATGTCAAATACCTGTGAGATTTCGAAGATGGCTCCGAACGGGCAGGCATTCAGACATTTTCCGCAATAGATACATTTACTCTCGTCGATGTGCTCGATGTTGTGCTCGTCTTTGCTGATGGCCTTCACCGGGCAGGCTTCCTCACAAGGAACAGGGATGTATACGATGGCGTGGTAAGGACAGCTCTTGTGACAGAGTCCGCAACTGATACAGGTATCGTGGTTGATATGGGCCTGTCCTGTCTTCTTGTCGAAGTGAACAGCTCCCTTCGGACAGTTCATGTAGCAGCTTCTGGCCACACATCCGCGGCACAGGTTACTTACTTCATAGTTGACCTGTACACAGGAAGAGCACGCTTCGTCGATGACGCACAATATGTTTTCTTTGATTCTTTCTTTTCTTTCAAGGGCCTTACGAGCGTATTCGGACAGGGGGGTCAACTCGTCTGTCTCGTCAGACATATCCCATCCCAGCAACGGAAGAGACTTGTATTTGGTTACTGCACGTTCCTTATGGATACAGCATCGGCCTACCGGCTGAGAACGGCGGGGGCTGAATTCAATGGGAATACGGTCGATTTGTTCGATAAGCTGGTTTTCCTTCCAAAGTGCAACCAGTTTTTCCAGGAGTTTGTGGCGCACTATCATTACGTTGTTCGTAAATGCCATAAATAAAAGTTAGCTTTAATTAGTTAGTTATCCTATTATTTGAATTTCTCAGTCTTCCTTTTCTTCCGCTGCCCGCAGAATCAGGGTAGTGGCTCCCAGGGTGATAATGGCTCCTTCCTCAATGCGGACCCTTTCCTTGTTGCCCAGGAGTTCGTTCATCAGGAAAGTACCTGTGATGCTGTCATTGTCTCTCAGGGTGTAGATGATTTTTCCCTGTTTGTTGCGCTTTACATTGATGACGCAATGGCTTCTGTCCATACTGGGGTCATTGGTCTCGATGGGGATATCGATTTCGGTTCCCTTGCTGCGGCGTCCGATGACGTTGTCACCTTCGTGCAGGGGGAGTACCTGTTTGTATCCGAATACATTTTCGATGGCCACAATGTTTCCGCAGTCGTCTGTGCCTTCTTTCTCATCTACCACTTCTTCCTTCCGGTTGGCTGCATTCAGCTTGGTCTTTCCGATACGTATACCGAATTGTTTGTTGCAGTTGTCGCAGACAAATATCAGGGACTGTCCCTCTTCGTATTTGGTCTCGTCAAACTGAATATAATTGTCGCATTTGGGACATCTTACTCTTTTCATAATCGATTCAGTCAGTCTTGTAGTTATTTAGAAACGAACACCCAAGCCGACTTGAAGTCTTCGTTCTGTTTTAAGATCTTAATTCTTTCGTAGGCATCCGATTTCTGGGTAAACTGTTCCAGTGCGATGCGGAACCGTCCGTTGGACTCCAGTATCTGTGCGCCCTTGAATCCCTTGCCGGCCAGTTTCTTCACCTCATCTTCCGCGTCTTTGCGGGTAGCCAGACTGGAAACGATGATGAAGGCTTTCTGTGCCTGGACCGTTTTTGCTGCCGGAGATCCGTTCTTCTTGACGTTTTTGGTCTCAGCTGCCTTGTTGTCGGCTGCTTTCTTTGGAGCAGCGGTCTGGCTGGCAGCCGGTGTACCGGCCTTTGCCTGCACGTTGCCAGGTTGGGCAGGGTGTGCATTGGCCGCTATCTTCTCGGTCTTAACCCGTACGGGTTTCAGGGTGTTGACATTGTTCTTGATGGTTTGTGACTGGGGCTGGACTGCCTTGGAACCGGCAACATACGAGGCGGCCGATTCGTTGCGGATGATGTCGAACAGGGTCGTAGAGCCCAGCGAAGCGTACTCCATGTTGTCCACGTACGTGTTCTCTACCGGTGTCGACATCAGAAAGAACATCAGGATGGCAGCAGCTACGGCTACGGCATTGCCGATCCATCTCATGCCCGCTCTCTTCCGGCGCGGCGGTTCCGTATGCATCGGAATGACCCGCGGACGGCGCGGTGCTTCGGCAGTTTCCTGTACCCGGCGCGTTTCGAGGCGCGGCAGGACCACATTCTCCAGTCCGTACAGCGAGGGGGTGAAGAAACGGCTGCTGGTCGGTTCAAACTCATACGAACCGTTCATGTTATAATATAAGGTTCCCAGGCGGTTCAGGCTGACCTGCCCGCGCTTGTATAAGTCGTCCTTCAGCTGTTCCACGATTTTCTCAATCTTGCGTGTGGCATCCGGGAAGTCCGTATTGTAGGCCTGCATGTACGACTGTACCAGCAGACCGTCGTTCATGATCAGTTGCGGATTGAACCCGATGCTGCGCATAGGGGGAAGAAACTCTCCGGTTTCTTTATTGAAAGCCGAAGAATGATGGTGCGCGATGAATCCTCCCAGTCCCGGAACAATCACGCAATCATTTTCCAGCAATAATACTTCTATATGTTTCGCTAATTCTATCATAGTGCAAATGTACTATTTTTTCTCTTATTTTTAAATATATTCATGGACGAAATCTTTTTTTGTTATACTTTTGTGCTGAAAAAATATAAAGTTACTTAGCGTATGAATATAGCAATTGTCGGAACGGGTTATGTGGGTTTGGTAACCGGAACTTGTTTTGCCGAGACCGGAGCTAATGTGTATTGCATTGATACTAATGCGGATAAGATTGAAGGCTTGAAGAAAGGGATTATCCCGATTTACGAGCCCGGGCTGGAAGATATGGTATTGCGCAATGTAAAGGCGGGCCGGCTTCATTTCTCCACGTCACTGGTAGAGTGCCTGGATGAGGTCAGTATCGTGTTCTGTGCGGTAGGAACCCCTCCGAACGAAGACGGAAGCGCGGATCTCTCGTATGTGCTCGATGTGGCCCGTACGATCGGTGCTTGCATGAATCAGTACGTGCTGGTGGTGACCAAGAGTACGGTGCCCGTAGGAACGGCCAAGAAGGTGAAGGCAGCCATCGAGGAGGAACTCCGCAAGCGCGGGGCAGCCATTGAGTTCGATGTGGCCAGCAATCCGGAATTCCTGAAGGAAGGAAATGCCATCAACGACTTCATGACTCCCGACCGTGTGGTGGTGGGAGTGGAATCGGAGCGTGCCAAGAACCTGATGAGCAAGCTGTACCGTCCTTTCCTGCTGAACAATTTCCGGGTGATTTTCATGGATATTCCTTCTGCCGAGATGACCAAGTATGCGGCCAACTCCATGCTGGCTACCCGCATCAGTTTCATGAACGACATTGCCAACCTCTGTGAACTGGTAGGGGCGGATGTCAATATGGTACGGAGCGGTATCGGTTCGGACAGCCGTATCGGACGTAAGTTCCTGTATCCGGGATGCGGATACGGAGGCAGCTGTTTCCCGAAGGATGTCAAGGCACTGATCAAGACGGCCGAGGAAAACGGTTATACGATGCGGGTGCTGAAGATGGTGGAGGAAGTGAACGAATCCCAGAAAGACATCCTGTTCCGCAAGTTGCAGAAATATTATCACAACGACCTGAAGGGAAAGACCATTGCCATGTGGGGACTGGCTTTCAAGCCGGAAACCGACGACATGCGCGAGGCACCGGCACTGGTGCTGATCGAGAAACTGCTGGCTGCAGGCTGTCAGATCAGGGTGTACGACCCGGTAGCCATGGACGAGGCCAAGCGCAGGGTAGGCGATTCGGTCTATTATTCACGGGATATGTATGATGCGCTGCTCAATGCAGACGCCCTTCTGCTGGTGACAGAGTGGAAAGCCTTCCGTCTGCCGGCATGGGGAGTAATGAAGAAGACCATGAACCAGTGTGTCATTTTCGACGGACGCAACATTTACGATGCCCATGAACTGCAGGAACTTGGAATTACTTATCATTGCATTGGAAGATGAAAAAAGGAATATTCATATGGTTGCTTGCCGCCGGTCTTGCTTCCTGCACAGGCGGGGAGAAGGATGAAACGGCCGAGGAGGAAGAACATGATTCGCTGTCCAGGGAGTTGCTGCAGGGAGTCTGGCTGGATGATTATACGGAGCAGCCGGTACTGAAGATTTGCGGCGACAGCATTTATACGTCCGGCCGGTTTGATATTCCGCTCCATTTCCGGATTGAGGGGGATACGCTGATTGCCGGCGGTACGGAGCGGATCACCTATTACATCCATCAGCTGGAGAAGAACAGCTTTCAGTTCTATACGTCCATCGGCGACCTGATTACCCTGCACAAGGCAGAGACGGATACCATTCCTTTTGGTTATGAGGCTGCTGAGCCGGTCAGGGAGGTGATTGAGAAAGACTCGGTCTTCATGTTCCAGGGAAAGAGGTTCCGCGGATATGCGTACATCAACCCTTCTACCAAGAAGGTGATCCGTCCGGGCATTACGGAGGAAGGCCTGATTGTGGATAAGGTGTACTTCGACAACGTCATTCATATCTGTGTCTATCAGGGGAAGCAGCGGCTGTATTCCAAGGACCTCCACAAGGAGATGTTTGCCGGTACCATTCCCGATGATTTTCTGAAGATGTCCATTCTTTCCGACATGGACTTCATGGGGGTGTCGGCCAAGGGATATCATTACCGGGCCACCATTTGCATACCGGACGGAATGACGTGTTATTACGTGGACCTGCTCATCGACAAGGACGACCAGATTCATTATACCCTGAAGCAATAAGAGCCGCCGGTCACAGAGGTGCCTCCTGTTCAAGTCTGCCGGAAGCAACGGCAGCGGAGAGGGCAGGAAACAGGTTCCGGAAGCCGGATGGAATTTTCAGCATAAGAGCCTGACCGCTATGCGGCCGGGCTTTCTTTTTTCCGGGCCCGGCCCTGTCGGCCGGAGAGGAGGCGGAAGACGAGGGGGCAGAAAATATAAAAAGCAGGATTCAGCGGGAAATCTTTCTTCCCTTTCTGAATCCTGCTTCTGTTTCACGGCGCGGGGCATAGCGGCCTCACGCAATGTGTACGTGGTCCGTCACGCTGCAGCTTATTTCAGTGTTCCGGCTTCGGCCTGCTGAATCATCTGCTGGCTGGCATACATGTATACCTCCACACGACGGTTTTCCTGACGTCCGGCAGCGGTATTGTTGTCGGCTACAGGGTTTGATTCTCCCATACCTTCCACGGCCTTGATCTGTGTAGAAGCGGCTCCGCACTGCATCAGGTAAGTCGATACACTCTGTGCACGTGCCTGTGACAGTTCCAGATTCTTCTGTACGCTCTGTTCGCGGGTACTGTTCTTCCATCCGGTGTTGTCAGTATATCCGTAGATGGCTACGTCCATGTCACGGTTCTGGTTCAGTACGTTGTTGGCAAACTTGCTCAGAGAAGCCTTGGCAGAAGTGCTCAGTGTAGAACTGCTGGTATTGAACAAGATACCGGAGTCGAAAGTCACCTTCACAGCCTGCAGTCCGTTGTTGTCGGTTACCTGTTCCACCTGTGCTCCTTCAATCTCCGCAGCCTGTGCTGCAGCCTTGTCCATTTTCTTACCGATCAGTACTCCGGCACCGGTACCTACGGCAGCACCTACTGCTGCTCCGATAGCAGCTCCCTTTCCATGTCCGGCGATACCACCGATCAACGCTCCCAGTGCAGCACCACTTCCGGCGCCCAACATTCCTCCTTTGGCAGTATTATTCAAAGTGCCACATCCACTTAATAGCAGGCTTCCGCTCAGCAGAATAGCCATGCAGTTCATTGCTTTCATAATCTTATAATATTAAATTGAACTTATCATTTTCGGGGTGGTCACAAAGACCACCGCTTTCCTGTGTTTCTTAATAAGCGAAAATAGGATATTGCTTCATGGTCTCGTTTACACGGGCACGAACGGAAGCAATTACTTCTTCGTTGTCTACGTTCGACAGAACGGTTTCAATCATTTCCGCAATTTCCACCATCAGGTCTTCCTTGGCACCACGGGTAGTAATGGCCGGAGTACCCAGACGGATACCTGAAGTCTGGAAAGCCGAACGGCTGTCAAACGGCACCATGTTCTTGTTGACGGTGATGTCGGCAGATACCAGTGCCTTCTCGGCTACCTTACCGGTCAGGTCGGGATACTTGGAGCGCAGGTCTACCAGCATGGAGTGGTTGTCCGTACCGTTGGAAACGATGGTGAAGCCACGGTCCATCAATGCTTGTGCCAGTGCAGCCGCATTCTTCTTCACCTGCATCTGGTATTCCTTGTATTCCGGCTGCAGACATTCGCCGAAAGCCACTGCCTTGGCAGCGATGACGTGTTCAAGCGGTCCGCCCTGTATGCCCGGGAACACGGCTGAATCCAGCAGCTGTGACATCATCTTGATTTCTCCCTTCGGAGTCTTCTTGCCCCATGGGTTAGGGAAGTCCTTGCCCATCAGGATGATACCTCCTCTCGGACCACGCAGTGTCTTGTGAGTGGTAGAGGTCACAATGTGTGCATATTTTACCGGATTGTCCAGCAAGCCTGCGGCAATCAGTCCGGCCGGATGAGCCATGTCGACCATCAGGATGGCACCTACCTTGTCGGCAATCTCACGCATGCGCTTGTAGTCCCATTCGCGTGAATAAGCCGAACCTCCACCGATGATCATCTTCGGACGTTCGCGGAGAGCGATTTCCTCCATCTGGTCGTAATCCACTCTTCCGGTTTCCTTGTTCAGGTTGTATTCGCAAGGCGTATAGATAATTCCCGAAGTATTGACAGCCGAACCGTGTGACAGGTGTCCGCCGTGTGCCAGGTTCAGACCCATGAACTTGTCTCCCGGGTTAAGCACTGCCAGGAACACAGCCGCATTGGCCTGTGCGCCTGAGTGAGGCTGTACGTTGGCCCATTCAGCACCGAAAATCTGCTTTACGCGGTCGATGGCAATCTGCTCGCTCTGGTCGACTACCTCGCAGCCTCCGTAATATCTTTTTCCCGGATATCCTTCTGCATATTTGTTGGTCAGGCAAGATCCCATTGCCTGCATCACCTGGTCACTTACAAAGTTTTCGGAAGCAATCAGTTCAATACCTTTCAGTTGTCGCTGATGTTCCTTTTCGATGATATCGAAAATTAAGTCGTCTCTTTTCATGTTATGCTTTTTTAAGGGTGAAAAATCTTTAAAAAATAACTCCTGCCGAAAAACTCAGAATGTTCTTCCGGCGCTTGATCTCTATTGGATACTGATTATGGGGAGCCGGGGTTTGTGAAGTGTCGAAAGTCACGTTCGAAGAAGTATTCTGCAGTCCGGCTTCGTACCGGAAATCGAAGAAGATGTTCGACACGTTGACGGCCAGTCCGATGACACCGCTGAAAGAGAAGGGCCTGCTTTTCTCGCAGACACCCTGCTGGTAAAAGCCCGAGTATTCGTTCTTGCTGTATCTTTCCCAGTTGTACGTCACCTGCGGTCCGATGAAGAAAGCCATGCCGTAAGGGTAGGAGTCGATGAATTTATATCCGTACAGCAGAGGCACGTTGACCGTGTGCATGGTCGATTTGATCAGTGCGTTGTCCTGCAGCAGTTCCTTGTGTTCCTCCGTGTTGGGGATGGAGATACTGCCGTGCAGCACATTGTAGGACACCTCCGTCTGGATGAAATGATGCTTCTTCAGGTTGAAGCGGCAGAAAAAGGCTCCGAAATACCCCACCTTGTAATTGTTCTGGATGTGGCTCAGTTCGTTTCCTCCCATAGCGAAGTGGTCGATGAAGAACATGGTTGAATTAAAACCTACCTTAACTCCCATATTGGCCTTCGGGTCCTTGACGGCGTTTCGCCGGAACCCCTGTGCCTGCGTGCTGCCTGCAGCTGCAAACAACAACAACACGGCTGAGAGAATTAAGGCAGGTTTCTTCATGACTATTCTGTTTTTTTCTTTTCTACCGACCAGCCGAACTTGCCGATTTTCCGGCCCATACCGTAATATCCTCCGTGGGCGTATACCAGTAAGTCGGACTTGGCAAGATCGAATTTTCCGGTTTCCGGATCCAGGTATTTCTCATCGGCCTTTACGTTGACCACGTCGGCGATGAACATGTCGTGCGAACCCAGGGAGACAATCTCCTTTACGCGGCATTCGATGCACAGCGGCGATTCCTCAATGATGGGGGCGCTGACCACAGCAGCTTTTCCCGGAGTCAGGTTCATTTCCTTGAACTTGTTGAAGTTCTTTCCGGAACGCACCCCGCACCAGTCGGTGGCATACGCCATCTCTTCCGTGGTCAGGTTGATGACAAACTCCATGTTCTTTTTCAGAATCGGATAGGAATGTCTTTCCGGCCGTACCGAAATGTAGCACATCGGCGGGTTGCTGCAGATGGTGCCGGTCCATGCTACGGTAATGAGGTTGTATTCCTCCTCACAACTTCCGCAACTGACCAGTACGGCGGGCTGCGGATATATCATCGTGCCGGGTTTCCAGTCTTGCTTCATAGGCGTGTCAGATCAGTTTGATATTGTCCTTGCGCTGTTCCTTCTCGCAGTAATGGCATTTCAGGATACCCTGTGCCTTGTCGGTAACGTGGAACCAGGTCTGCATCGGCTCGTTGTTGGTGATGCACTTCGGGTTGTTGCACTTCACGATACCCTTCAGTTCGTCGGGCATTACCACTTCTTTCTTCTCCACTACTTCATAGTTGTGGATGATGTTCAGCTTCACGTTCGGCGCTACCACTGAAAGGCGGCTGATTTCCTCGTCCGTAAAGAAACGGTCGGCAATCTTGATGATGCCTTTCTTGCCCAGTTTCTTGCTTTCCAGGTTATTGCCGATGGTGATGTTGGTACTCATGTGCTGCAAATCCAGCAGTGAAACAACCGTAAATACTTTATCCGATGGTATGTGGTCGATAACTGTTCCGTTTTCGAGAGCAGCTACCTGTAACTCTTTCTTTTCGCTCATAATCAATCGTGTATTAACAATCCTTTTTTTACTTGTTCGTGTCCGCTTTCACTTCATCCAGGGTGATGCCCAGTACGTCGCACAGGATGGCCTCACGTGCGTACAGACCGTTCTGAGCCTGCTGGAAATAATATGCCTTTTCGTTGTCGTCCACATCGTAGGCGATTTCGTTCACACGGGGCAGCGGGTGCAGGATGCGCAGGTTCGGACGTGTGTGCTCCAGCATCTTGTTGTGCAGGATATATACGTCTTTCACTCTTTCGTACTCCATCAGGTCGGTGAAACGCTCGCGCTGTACACGGGTCATGTAAAGAATGTCCGCATCGGCGATGGTCTCTTCCGTAAAGTCGGTATGCTCTACATATTTGATGTGATGCTGCTCGCAGTACAGTTTGTATTCATCCGGCATCTTCAGTTCATCGGGTGCGATGAAGTGGAAGGTAGGATTGAAGTGGCGCATGGCCATCAGCAAGGAGTGTACGGTACGTCCGTATTTCAGGTCACCTACCAGGTAGATGTTCAGGTTCTCGAGCGTACCCTGTGTCTTGTAGATGGAATATAAGTCTAGCATGGTCTGAGAAGGATGCTGGTTGGCTCCGTCGCCTGCGTTGACGATGGGCACCGGTGCTACTTCGCTCGCATATCTGGCAGCACCTTCCAGGTAATGACGCATGACGATGATGTCGGCATAATTGCTTACCATCATGATGGTGTCTTTCAGCGTTTCCCCTTTGGAAGAACTGGTAACTTTCGGATCGGTAAATCCGATTACTCGTGCCCCCAGGCGGTTGGCTGCCGTCTCAAAGCTCAGACGGGTTCGGGTAGAAGGTTCGAAGAAAAGGGTTGCAACTACTTTTTCGGCCAGTAAGCGGCGGTTTGGTTTCTTTTCAAACTCTCTTGCCATTTCCAATAAATAAAGAATACGTTCCTTAGAATGGTTGGCAATGGTTACTAAACTTCTATTTTCCATGTTCACGGTTTTATGATTGTTTTTATAATACCGAAGTCCAAAGGTAGGCAAAAAAAATGACATTGCCATTTTTTTTGCAGAATATTTAGGGCTTTTTCTTCTTGCTGCTTTTTCGCTTCGGGAGAGGTCCAGGTGTAATGATTCGGCCTTATTCCGGAACATTTTGTTGGCTGACAGGGAGAAAGAAGGGGCAAGTCTTTGTGGGAAAAGGGGTAATCCGGGAGAAGAGGGGGAAGGTTATGGTGTGTGCCCGGTGGCGGATTCCTCCCCGGCTTCCGTCGGGTAACGCAACAAGGCGGGTGTAGGAAAACATCGTTATGCATGAGGAAAAAGATGGCGGGCTTTTAAAAAAAGACGGCGACGCATGAAAAAAAGCCCGCGGGCTTTTCCTTCACGCATAACCGTCCGTGGCTGCACGCATCGTTATGTGTGTCCGTTTCTGTCAGCGCCGTCCGCTCACTCCTCTTTGCGCAAGTCGTCGAGGAGCCTGCCGATGGCCCGTCCGGCATCTCCGTGCTCCTGGGTCAGCAGGTCGACAAACCGGCTTCCGATGATGCATCCGACTGCATGGCGGGCTGCCGTCTCGAAAGTCTGCCGGTTGGAAATACCGAATCCGATCATCCTCGGATTTTTCAGTCCCATCCGGTCTATCCGTCGGAAATATGCCTGCTGGGCCTCGTCGAAATCCTTCCGGGCACCCGTGACGGCGGCCGATGACACCATGTAGATGAATCCGTCGGTCTGGCGGTTAATCTCACGGATTCTTTCGTCGGAGGTCTCGGGCGTGATGAGGAGGATAACCTTGACGCCACAGGCTTCGGCAACGGCTTTCACCTTATTTATATACTCCTGCAGGGGAAGGTCCGGAAGGATAACTCCGTCGATGCCGGTCTCCTGGCATTTCTTGAAAAAAGCCTCTGTGCCGTATTGCAGGATGGGATTGAGGTAACCCATCAGGATAAGTGGAATGCGCACCTGCTGCCGGATATCTTTCAGTTGCCCGAAAAGGCGCGACAGGTTCATGCCGTTGCGCAGGGCCGTGTTGGCTGCCGCCTGTATCACGGGTCCGTCGGCCATCGGGTCACTGAAGGGGATGCCGATTTCAATCAGGTCCACTCCGTGTGCTTCCAGGGCGGTGATTACTTCGGCGGTATTGTCGGCTACGGGGGCTCCTGCACAGAAATAGACTGACAGGATGCGTTGTTTTTTCTCGTTGAAAAGTCGGGTAATTCGGTTCATGGCTGAATAGGGGTTAGGTGTTTAACTTGAGTGATGAATGTCTCGAGGGTCCAGATGTCCTTTACCCCGGGAGCGGTCTCAAAACCGCTGTTGAGGTCGACACCGGCAAACCGCGGGTGGTGAAAGCGGGAGAGCGCCTCCAGGCTGTCGGGGCGTATCCCTCCACTCAGCAGGAAGGGGGTACTTCCGTGGTACGACTGCAGGAGGTTCCAGTCGAAGGTCTTTCCCGATCCGCCGTATTCCTTGCAGGGAGTATCGAAGAGAAAGAAGTCGCAAATCCCTTCGTACGGAGCGGTCACCTCGTCGGCACAGGGGGCAGTCAGGGAAAAGGCCTTGAGGAGGCCGCATCCCAGTGCCCGTACCTTACGGCAGTATTCGGGCGATTCGTTCCCGTGAAGCTGTATCAGGTCGAGCCGATATTGTCCGGTTTTTTCTTGAAGGTAACCGAGGTCGGCATTCACGAATACGCCGACACGCTGCACCTCTTTGGAAAGGCCGTCAAGCGGTTCGGTGACAAAGCGGGGAGACCTCTCGTAAAAAATCAGTCCGATAAAATCGGGACGGAGTTTTTCCAGCTGCTGGATTTGATGGCGGTCTTTCATGCCGCAGACTTTGACAAGCATGGCTATGGTTGTGTTTGTAAATTATACAGTTTGTATTTGTTCGATAAAATTACTTAGCGTTTCTCCCGGATCCTCGGTTTTCATGAAGGTTTCTCCTATCAGGAAACCCGAAAAGCCGGACGCCCTCAGTGCCCGTACGGTTTCGGGACTTGAGATGCCGCTTTCGGAGATTCGGGGAAGGCCGGACGGCAACTGCGCTCCGAGTCGGAAGGAGTGTTCCACATCGGTTGTGAAACTGCCCAGGTGGCGGTTGTTGATGCCTGCCAGGTCTACTTCCTCCTCCAGGTATTCAAGTTCGTGTTCCGAATGAATCTCCAGCAGCACCTCCAGTCCCAGCTCGTGCGCCTTCCGTGTTAGTTGTCTGCATTCTTTACGACTGAGAACGGCGGCGATGAGGAGGACGGCATCCGCCTGAATGGCCCGTGCCTGGTACAACTGGTATTCCGAAAGGATGAAGTCTTTCCGGAGGATGGGAAGGTCGGTATGCGGACGGATAGCCTTGATGTCACTGAGGTTCCCGCCGAAGAAAAACTCGTCGGTGAGTACCGACAGGGCAGCGGCCCCGGCCCGGGTGTATCCGGTGGCGACGGTCTCCGCCTCTGCGTGCCGGCTGATCCAGCCTTTGGAGGGCGACTTCCGTTTGAATTCGGCAATGATGCCGGTGGAAGATTCCAGGAGTGCCTGGCGGAGACTCCGCCGGGGAGGAGCATGGTAGGTGGAGATGAGATGTTCCAGGTGAGAGAAGGAAACTGCTTCCTGCTGCATTTCGATTTCACGCCGCTTGTGGGCTACGATGGTGGTCAGAATGTCTGTATGATGTGTCATAATTGATGTACTTGTTTATTGGTTGAGGATAATGAATTTACGGAAGGTTCTCAAGGCCTCTCCGCTGGTCAGCGACCGGCGTGATCTGGCTACGCATTCTTCGATGGAAAGCTGCGGCTCCAGCACCTGAATGGCAAACGACGCATTGATGAGAACACAGTCGGTCTGTGCCTTTGTTGCCTTGTTTTCAAGCACGTTGTCGAAGATGCGTGCCGCTTCTGCCACGTCCTTTCCACCGTAGAGGTCCTCTTGCCGTGCCAGGGTAAATCCCAGGTCGGAGGGCTTGCGGATGGTTTCGTAACGGTTGGTCATGATCTTGAACTCGTCGGTCAGCGAGATTTCATCGTATCCGTCCAGATTATTTACTACGGCAAATTCGATGCCCAACCGCTGGAGGGTATTGGTGTACAGGCGCATCAGCTGGAGGTCGGCTACCCCAAGCAACTGCTTCTCGGGCAGACTGGGGTTGATCAGCGGGCCCAGGAGGTTGAAGATGCTTCTGACTCCCAGTTCCTTCCGTATGGCGGCCACTGCTTTCATGGCCGGATTGAAGAGGGGAGCATGAAGGTAGGCGATGCCGCAGCCTTCGATGGAGGCCTTTAGCCGGTCGGGGTCGGCGGTAAACCTCACTCCGTGTGCCTCGAGTACGTTGCTGGCACCGCTGACGGATGAACTGCCGTAGTTGCCGTGCTTGGCAACCGGGTATCCGGCACCGGCCACTACAAAGCAGGCGCAGGTGGAAATGTTGAAGGTATTTTTTCCATCGCCTCCGGTTCCCACAATGTCAATGGGATGGCAGGCACTCAGGTCGACCGGGATGCGGGTGCTGAGCAGGGCCTCCCGGAAACCGATCAGTTCCTCTACGGTGATTCCGCGCATCTGGAATACCGTAAGCAGGGAGGCTATCTGTGTGGGATTGTACTTGCCGGCAGTGATGCCCTGCATGAGGTGGCAGGCTTCTTCCCGTTTCAGTTCTTCGTGATGAAAAAGTCTAGTCAAGAATTGTTTCATGGTGAATCGTTTTTATTGTTAGCAAGAATTTTCCGCTGTGTGAGCGGACGGCGGACTTGGCTCTTCGGCCTGATGTTAGCTTTCCAGCCAGTTTTGTATCATTGTTTTACCGTCTGGGGTAAGGACGGATTCGGGGTGGAACTGAATGCCGTGTACGTCCAGTGTCCGGTGCCTCAGTGCCATGATATGGCCTTCCTGACTGACGGCAGTGACTTCCAGGCAGTCGGGAAAGGCTTCCGGGGATACGACCCAGGAGTGATACCGTCCGACCGGAAATTCATCGGGGAGGGAGCGGAAGAGGCGGTCGTCTGCAATGCGTCTTACCCGACTCTGTATGCCGTGGTAGACCTCCTCCAGATTGATCAGTTTGCCTCCGAAGGCTTCGGCGATGGCCTGTTCTCCCAGACAGACTCCCAGTATCGGTTTTTTACCGGAGTAGTGACGGATGACGTCGAGCAGGAGTCCGGCTTCTTCCGGAATGCCGGGACCGGGAGAAAGCAGCAGTTTGTCGAAGTGTTCCAGCTCTTCCAGGCGGAACTGGTCGTTGCGGAGTACGGTAACCGTGGCCCCCAGTTCTTTCAGCAGGTGACTGAGGTTGTAGGTGAATGAGTCGTAATTATCGATAATGGCAATTTCCATAAGATGATTCGTTTGTTTGAGTTTGTAATCTAAGTTTTTGTTTGATTATTTTATTGTACAATCAAGCTGCTTCCGCTCAGAAGTTCTCGGCGAGGCGGATGGCCTTGCGGAGTGCACCGAGCTTGTTGTGGACTTCCTGCAGTTCGTTTTCCACCTGACTCTTGGCAACGATGCCGCCTCCTGCCTGAAACCACAGTTCGTGGTTGCGGCTGACGAAGGTACGGATGGTAATGGCCTGATTGAGGCTTTTTCCGTTTATCCCGATGAAGCCGATGCAGCCACCGTAAATCCCGCGGTTGTGCGGTTCGTACTGACTGATGAGTTGCATGGCCTTTACTTTCGGGGCGCCGCTGAGGGTGCCGGCCGGAAAGGTGTCGATGAAGGTCCGCAGGGCATTGGTATCGGCATCGAGGGTACCGCTTACCCGACTGACGAGGTGGATGACGTGGCTGTAAAACTGCAGTTCTTTATAGCTCTCCACCCGGGCGTTGTGGCAGTTGCGGCTCAAATCGTTCCGGGCCAGGTCGACCAGCATGACGTGCTCGGCATTTTCCTTGGGATCGGCCAGCAATGTGGCTGCAGCCTGCCGGTCGGCCTCTTTGTGGGCCTGCCGGGGAACCGTTCCGGCAATCGGGTCGATGTAGGCCGTCCCGTTTTCAATCCGGCAGTGGGTCTCGGGAGAAGAACCGAAAATCCGGAAGCCGCCGAAGTCGAAATAAAAGAGGTAGGGAGAGGGGTTGATGCTCCGCAGGGCCCGGTAAAGGGTGAAATCGTCTCCCTCGTATTTCTGGATGAAGCGCCGGGACATTACAATCTGGAAGACGTCACCGCGCAGGCAGTGGGCGATTCCTTTCCGGATATTCTCGCGGTGCTCCTCGTCGCTCAGGGTACTGTAGGCTTCTCCGACGGCCTTGAAACGGTAAGCCGTATAGTTGCGGTTGCGAATGGCCTTTTCAATCTCGTCTATCCGTTTTTCTTCGTGGGGCGACTGAAGTTCCAGCAGGACCATCTCGCTTTTGAATCCGTGGAACACAATCAGGTACCGGTAGAGAATGTAGCAGATTTCCGGCGCGTCGTTGAGCGGGTCGCAACTTTCCTTGATCGGAATGTGTTCAAAATATTTTACCGCGTTGAAGGTGGTATATCCATATACTCCGCAGTAGTTGGCATATTCTCCTTCGATGTCAAAGGCCGACAGGAAACCGTTGATGGCGTGTTCGACTTCTTCTTTGCCGGATACCGGCCGGCATTCGGTGGTTCCGTCCGGATACCGGAGCGTTGCTTCTCCGCGATTGATGCAGATGCTGGCAATCGGGTCGAAGCCGATGAACGACTTGTTGTTCTCGGTGCTGTGATAATCCGAGCTTTCCATCAGTATGCTTTGTGGCAACAGGTCGCGCACCTTCAGGTAGGTACTGACGGGAGTATGGAGGTCGCCCGGCAGGGTCTTGTAGGCGGTAGTGTATTTGTATCGGGTAGATTGCATGAGTTTGTTTCTTTTTTTGTGGTACATATGGTTGATTCCCGGAAGAAGCCGGATGCTTTCTCTTTCTGTAAGGAAAAAGTGAAGCGCCGGCAGGTCTCCGGGCTCTTTATTTATGATAATTCAGATAGGTGTCGAGGTCCTTGTCGCCTCTGCCTGAAACCGTCAGTACGACTACGTCCGTCGGCTTGAACTGCATCCGATTGAGGGCACCCAGGGCATGAGCCGATTCCAGGGCGGGGATGATACCCTCCAGGCGGGTCAGTTCGAAAGCTGCCTCCACCGCTTCGTCGTCGTTGACGGCAAGTACGGTAGCCCGCTTCCGTTGCGCCAGGTTGGCATGCATCGGTCCGATGCCCGGATAATCCAGTCCGGCAGAGATGGAGTAAGGCTCCAGGATCTGTCCGTCGGCATCCTGCATGATGTAGGTCTTGAATCCATGAAGTACACCGACCTTGCCGAGGTGGATGGTTGCGGCCGACTTTCCGCTGTGGATGCCCAGTCCTCCGGCTTCGGCCAGTACGATTTTCACCCGCTCGTCGTCCAGGTAATGGTAAACGGTACCCGCCGCGTTGCTGCCGCCTCCGATGCAGGCCATCAGGTAATCGGGGTAATCCCGCCCTTCCTGTTCCAGCAGCTGTTTCCGGATTTCCTCACTGATGACCGACTGCAGCCGGGCCACCATGTCGGGATAGGGATGAGGTCCGACGGTAGAGCCGATGATGTAGAAGGTGTCCGACGGGTGACAGCACCAGTCTCGGATGGCCTCGTTGGTGGCATCTTTCAATGTCATGTTTCCGGAGGTGACGGGGCGTACGGTAGCTCCCAGCATCTTCATCCGCTCTACGTTGACGTGCTGGCGCTCCACGTCGGTCTTTCCCATATAGACCACGCATTCCATTCCCATCAGGGCACAGACGGTGGCGGTGGCTACGCCGTGCTGGCCGGCTCCGGTTTCGGCGATGATTCGTTTCTTTCCCATCCTCCGTGCCAGGAGAATCTGGCCGATGGCATTGTTGATTTTGTGGGCTCCGGTGTGGTTGAGGTCTTCCCGCTTCAGGTAGATCTTGCATCCGTATTTTTCGGAAAGCCGGCGGGCCAGGTACAGGGGCGACGGGCGTCCTACGTAATCTTTGAGCAGTTGGTGAAACTCTTTCTTGAAACTGGGATCTTCCAGCACGTTCAGGTAAGCGTGCTGCAGTTCACTGACGCATTTGTGAAGGATTTCGGGGACATAAGCTCCGCCGAATTCTCCGTAATAGCCTTCTTGGTTTATTTGATAGGGACTCATAATTTCATCTTGGGTTAAGTTTTACATGGGTTGATTTCTCAGGGGCTGATGCCCCGGGCGGGTGGCGTGCATAAGCGGATAAAAAAAGGGCTGTCGTAAAGTACGACAGCCCTTCTATGCTATACTTGTTATGATTTTCCTTGGTATATACACGCGACTGATCACCCTTACGACTTATGGAGTTGTAAGAGGCGCCACCAGAAGAATGTATTTGCCAAAGAATGTCTCATAATTTTAATTTGCTTAATCTTATTGTTATTTAACTTACAGCAGGTCGTCTTTCACCTGCATCGTTTTGCAAATGTATAGAAAATAATTGTTATTCCAAACAAAATGGCTTTATTTTTTTTGGGTTTTCCATGGGTGAAAAGGCTTTTCCGTTGTCGGTCAGGCACTTGAAGGGACTTTTGTCCGGCCGTCCGGGGTGCGGAAAAGAAACGGAAAAGAGGGTGAAAATGAGACCGGAATCCCGTCCCGGATACGGATTCCGGCTGCCGCTGGAGAAAATGATTGAATTTCTTTACTTAAAAAACATCTTTCTCGTACGAGAAATTAGCTTATTACACGGCTTTTCTATACTTTTGCACTAATTTTTATATACTATAAAAGCAAAAACAGAGTAGACATTTGGATAATCAACTTTAGAAAATAGTTTTCATTGAATATATGAGAAAAAAGTTTTTATACCTGTTATGGTCGCTGGTGATTTTGGGATTGTTGTCTGTGGCGGCTGTGTTCACAGCCATTGCGGAAGGTTGGATAGGCTATGTGCCTCCGGTAGAGGAACTGGAGAATCCGAACCTGAAGTTTGCAACCCAGATCATATCGGATGATGGAAAGCTGTTGGGAACCTGGTCTTACAGCAAGGAGAATCGTGTGTATGTGGGTTATGAAGATTTGTCACCTCATCTGGTGCATGCCCTGGTGGCTACCGAGGATGTGCGCTTCAGCGAGCACTCGGGCATCGATGCGCGTGCCTTCATGCGTGCGGTGGTGAAAAGAGGTATCTTCCTGCAGAAAGAGGCCGGAGGAGGTAGTACCATCACGCAGCAGCTGGCCAAGCAGTTTTACTCGCCGGTAGCGGACAACATGATGGAGCGTCTGCTGCAGAAACCGATAGAGTGGGTGATTGCCGTGAAGCTGGAGCGTTACTATACCAAGGAGGAGATCCTGACGATGTATCTGAACAAGTTCGACTTCCTGAACAACGCGGTGGGTATCAAGACGGCAGCCAAGACGTACTTCTCGAAGGATCCGAAAGAACTTTCGATCGAGGAAGCGGCTACGCTGATCGGTATGTGTAAGAATCCTTCGCTGTATAATCCGAGACGCTTCAACGAGCGTTCACGGGGACGGCGCAATACGGTGCTCGACCAGATGCGGAAGGCGGGTTACCTGACTCAGGCCGAATGTGATTCGCTGCAGGCATTGCCGCTGACGCTGAAGTTCCAGCCGGTAGACCATAAGGACGGTCTGGCGACTTATTTCAGAGAGTATCTGCGTGGGGTGATGACGGCCAAGAAACCGGATAAGAGCAAGTACCGGGGCTGGCAGATGCAGAAGTATTACGAGGATTCACTGGCGTGGGAGACCAATCCGCTGTACGGATGGTGTGCCAAGAACCATAAGAAGGACGGAACAAACTATAATCTGTATACCGACGGTCTGAAGATTTATACGACGATCGACTCACGGATGCAGCAGTATGCGGAAGAGGCAGTTTACGAACACGTGGCCAAGTACCTGCAGCCGCGTTTCTTCAAGGAAAAACAGGGACGGAAGACGGCTCCGTATACCAATCAGCTGACACAGGAAGAGGTGGATGCGATACTGGCCCGCTCGGTGCGCCAGTCTGAACGTTACCGGGTGATGAAGGCTGCCGGACATTCGGATGCGGAAATCTTCAAGGTGTTCAATACGAAGCATGAGATGTCGGTGTTCTCCTGGGAGGGCGAAAAGGATACGGTGATGACTCCGCTGGATTCAATCAAGTATTACAAGCACTTCCTGCGTGCCGGATTTATGTCGATGGATCCGGTTACGGGATATGTGAAGGCGTATGTGGGAGGACCGAACTACAATTACTTCCAGTACGATATGGCCATGGTGGGCCGGCGTCAGGTGGGTTCTACCATCAAACCGTACCTGTATGCCCTGGCCATGGAAAACGGATTCTCTCCGTGTGACGAGGTCCGCAACGTGGAACAGACTCTCTTTGATGAGAACGGTAAGGCCTGGTCGCCGAGAAACAGTTCGAAATCACACTACGGTGAGATTGTGACGCTGAAGTGGGGACTGGCAAATTCGAACAACTGGATTTCGGCTTACCTGATGAGTAAACTGAATCCGTATGCGCTGGCCCGTCTGATTCATTCGTTCGGTGTGTTGAATAAGGATATCCAGCCGACGGTTTCGCTTTGTCTGGGTCCTTGTGAGATTTCGGTCGGCGAGATGGTGAGTGCCTATACGGCGTTTGCCAACCGGGGTATCCGTACGGCTCCGCTCTTTGTTTCGCGCATCGAGGACAATGAAGGAAATGTAATCGCCACCTTCACGCCGCAGGTAGAGGAGGTAATCAGTGAATCGAGTGCCTACAAGATGCTGGTGATGCTCCGGGCGGTAATCAATGAGGGTACGGGTGGACGTGTGCGCCGTCTGTATGGCATTACAGCCGATATGGGAGGTAAGACCGGTACTACCAACCGCAACTCCGACGGATGGTTCATGGGCTTTACGCCTTCGCTTGTCTCAGGTTGCTGGGTAGGAGGTGAAGAACGGGATATCCACTTCGATACGATGCGTGACGGACAGGGAGCTTCTATGGCATTGCCGGTATGGGGTATCTTCATGCAGAAGGTATATGCGGACAAGAGTCTGGGATACTCGCAGGATGAAAGGTTTGAAATACCGGATGATTTTGATCCGTGCAAGGATAAGCTGACGGAAATAGAAGAAGAAAATACAAGCCGTCTGGACGACGTGTTCTTCCAGTAAGAGCAGGTGACGGATGGACTTCCTGATGGCAGGCAGCGGGTGAAAGAGGTAAATTCTTTCATCCGCTGCCTGTTTTTTGTGCCTGGATATGCATATTTGCTAAATTTTTATTATCTTGTCGTGCAAGTAAAAACTGCCTTTGCAGGGGAAGGAGGGATACTTATGACTTGCGACCTGACTTTATATCAATATTCTTCCGAACAGGCGGCGCGGATAGGGGCGGCCCTGGATCGTTTCAATAAGGGAAGAAGTGCTCAGAACGGCCATTATGCCGTCAGTCTGCCGACAGCTTATCGTCCTTACTGCGGCTTCTGGAGGGTTTTCCCGGACGGGATGCTGGTGTATGTGCGGACACTGGCCATGGGAGTGGAGACGGCCTTGGAGAGGGCCATGCAGATGCTCCAGTATTGTAATGTGTGGCTGGAGATAGAGGCGCCTTCCTTTTTCGAGGGGGTATACGGCCGTTCGGACGATGTCATGACCTTCGGCAAATACCGGGGAAAGCGTATGGCGGAGATTTATTATGTAGACCCTGCCTATGTGATGTGGCTGGCGCATAAGTATACGCCCGATTCCCGCCGTAATGAGCAGCTGGTGGTGCTGGCAAAATATTTTGTAAAGATTAATTTTGAACTGACGGTGCCCAAGCGTAAGATCAGTTCGGTGAGCAGCTATGTGGGAGAGGTGGGTGAAAAACTGAAAGACCTTTCGCTGGTGGTACTGAATGTGCGTCTGCAGATTGATTTCTACAAGCCCGATTTTTATGTGGACCAGAATGTGCTGGCAGCCGACCGTGACGGCAACCGCTTTACGTTCCTGGTAAAGGCCGCCGGGGTGAGCCTGACACCGAAAGTGCTGAACTGCCGGAGCCGGAAAATCCAGTTGCAGGAAGAACTGCTGCTGAAATCGGCCAAGGTAATGAGGCATTACGAACACAATGGCGTGTGCTATACTAAACTGGGATATGTAAAGTGGTGAGGATTCCGGTATCGGGGAGTGACCTCAGTATGAGTTGTACGTATTTTTTGCGTAGATCCTCAGCTTTAATCACCTGATTGTCGTAGGTCAGGATGTCAATGTCCAGGGGAATGATTCCGAGCCGTTTGCTTTCGGGAGTTCTTCCGGCCTGCCGTTCCATGTCCTTGAACAGGGCTTTTACTTCTTCTATTTCTTTTTCACTCGTCAGGAGGGCCGCACAGTTCTGGTAGGTGACGTTGTCCCGGGCCGGTTCGGCAGCTGTGGTCAGTGTGTCTCCCCATACCACATCTCCGGCCAGTACGGCAATCATTTTCCGGGCAGCGGCCAGGTGTTCGCCGGCCTGAAAATTCGAACCCAAACAGATAATATATCGGTGCAGCATTTTCATATTTGTCATGTTAAGGGTGCAAAAATAGATTTTTTTTATAAATTTGCATATCAATATTAAACAGATTTACCATGAAATTTATTGGAATTATTCCTGCAAGATATGCTTCTACGCGCTTCCCTGCCAAACCGTTGGCGATTCTGGGAGGAAAAACAGTGATTCAGCGAGTATACGAACAAGTGGCCGGCGTACTGGACGAGGCTTACGTAGCTACCGATGACGTCCGCATCGAGGCTGCCGTACAGGCTTTCGGCGGCAAGGTGGTGATGACTTCTACCGAACACCGCAGCGGAACCGACCGCTGTTACGAGGCTTATACGAAAATCGGCAACGGATACGATGTGGTGGTAAACATTCAGGGTGACGAACCTTTTATCCAGCCTTCGCAGCTGGAGGCGGTAAAGCGTTGCTTTGAGGATGCGGGTACGGATATCGCAACCCTCGTGAAACCGTTTACTCCTTCCGACGGCTGGGCTGCCCTGGAGAATGTGAACTCTCCGAAGGTGGTGGTCGACAAGCAGATGAATGCCCTGTATTTCAGTCGCTCGATCATTCCTTACCAGCGCAACCGCGACAAGAAAGAGTGGCTGGAGGGACATGTATACTACAAGCACATCGGTCTGTACGCTTACCGCGCGGAAGTGCTGAAGCAGATTACTTCGCTCCCGCAGTCGAGTCTGGAACTGGCGGAATCACTCGAGCAGCTTCGCTGGCTGGAAAACGGATTCCGTATCAAGGTGGGTATCAGCGATGTGGAGACAATTGGCATTGATACTCCCGAAGACTTGCAGCGTGCCGAACTTTTCCTTCAGAAACAGACGGAGGGGGGCTTATGATGCTAGACCGGACCGTTCCGCCCGCCATTAAGCCTGTTGCCCATTTTGAAATCCCACTGCCGGAACGCCGTGTCATGCAGAACGGAATGCCGCTGAATGTGATTCGTACAGGCAGTGAGGATGTGGTGCGTTTCGACCTGCTGGTGCGGGGAGGACAGTGGTGCCAGGAATATCCGTTGCAGGCCATGTTCACCAACCGGATGCTTCGCGAAGGAAGTGCCGGTATGACTTCTTCGGAGATTGCGGAGAAACTGGATTATTACGGAGCCTGGCTGGATCTTTCCTCTTCCGTCAACTACGGGTTTGTGACCCTTTATTCATTGGGAAAGTATTTTCCGCAGACGCTGGAAGTCCTGGCGTCGATGGTGAAGGAGCCGGTATTCCCTGAAAAGGAACTGTCGGTAGTGGTGGAGATGAACCGTCAGCAGTTTAAGGTGAATGCGCAGCGGGTGGATGTCATGGCACGGAAGGGACTCAACCGGGCTTTGTTCGGCATCGGGCATCCGCTGGGACGTTACGCGGAGGCGGAAGATTATGACCGTATCCGCCGGGAAGTGCTGGTGGATTTCTATCGGAAATATTACCATTCGGGCAACTGTTCGGCTTATGTGTCGGGCAGGGTTACTCCGGAGGTGGTGCGGTGCATCGAGTCTCATTTCGGAGATGCGGCCTGGGGAAATACGGCAGAGGTGCTTCCCGACCTGCATTATCCGCGGGTTTCGGACAACCGGAAGCGTCTGTTTTTCGAGAAGGAGGATGCCTTGCAGAGTTCACTGAAGATGGGAGGCTTTACCGTAGACCGGAATCATCCGGACTACCTGAAGCTGCGTGTGCTGGTTACTCTGTTCGGGGGATACTTCGGTAGCCGGCTGATGTCGAACATCCGTGAAGACAAGGGATATACGTATGGCATCGGAGCCGGTGTGGTGAGTTATCCGGAAGTCAGTGTGCTGGGCATCAGTACGGAAGCAGCCAATGAATACATCGAGCCGATTATCGGAGAAATCTATAAGGAAATGGACCTGCTTTGTCAGGAGAAATCTTCGGAGGCGGAAATGGAAATGGTCCGCAATTACATGCTGGGCGATATGTGCCGTTCGTACGAGAGTGCCTTCTCCCTGTCGGAAGCCTGGATTTTTACGGAAACGTCCGGACTGCCGGATGACTTCTTTGAACGCTCGCTGACAGCCATCCGTGATACGACGGCCGAGGAAATCCGCGACCTTGCGCAACGGTATTTCTGCAAAGAAACTTTAATAGAAGTGGTGGCAGGTAAAAAAATGTAATCAGATTGTGAAGTATACGTCAAAAGAAGTACTTTTGGCGGTAATTAATTGAAAAGAAAGAACCAATGACAAAACATACATATTTATTATTGGCCCTGATGGCGTGGGGAGGAATGACCGCTTCTGCCCAGATTTCGCTGGGATATTACAAATTTAAGAACGGTGCGGAATATACCGGCGAGCTGAAAGGACGGCGCCCCAATGGAAAAGGAAAGACAGTCTACAAGAACGGTGACGTTTACGAAGGTGAATATGTGAAGGGTAAACGTGAAGGTGAGGGTACACTGACTTTCGGTGACGGAAAGCGGTATGTGGGCCATTGGTTTCAGGACTTGCAGCATGGAAAGGGTACCTGCTATTTCATGAACAACAACCGTTATGAGGGTATGTGGTATGCCGGACAACAGGAAGGGGAAGGTACCATGTATTATTACAACGGCGACTGCTATGTGGGAATGTGGCACCATGACAAGCGCAACGGAAAGGGAGTCTATACCTGGAAGGGAGGAGCCAAATACGATGGCGAATGGACCAATGACCTGAAGAACGGTACCGGAGTGATGATCTGGGAAGACGGCTCAAAATATGAGGGCGAATGGAAAAACGGAGAACGTCACGGAAAGGGTACTTTCTACTATACGAACGGTGACAAGTACGTGGGCGACTGGAATGCGGACGTACAGCACGGCAAGGGAGTGTACTATTTCCAGAATGGAGAGCGTTACGAGGGTGATTATGTGGGCGGAGAACGTACCGGAAATGGGGTGTACATCTATCCGAACGGCGACAAGTATGAAGGACAGTTCAAGGCCGGATGGCAGGAGGGAACGGGAGTGTTCACCTGGACCAACGGTGCGGTATACGACGGACAGTGGGTCAAGAACCAGCGTTCCGGACAAGGTTTCTATAAATGGGGAAACGGCGACGAGTACAGAGGCAGCTGGAAGAACAACATGGCCGACGGCCAGGGCGAGTTGCGTACGAACGACGGATCGGTCTACACGGGCTCGTTCGTGAAAGGACATGAAGACGGCAAGGGGGTACTGGTCACTCCCGACGGCACCCGCTTTGAGGGAAGTTTCCGTCAGGGTAAAAAAGACGGTCCGTTTGTCGAAAAGGATGCATCCGGAAAGATTATCCGTCAGGGAACCTTCCGGTACGGACGGTTGTTGGAAGAAAAAAAACCGTAATCCGATATTTTTCAGTATAGTTTGTTCGCCGAAAAGTAAAAAATTCATAAATTTGTAAAAAGAGGACGGCAGCGTGTGCCGGAATCGGAAAACAGATTAAAAATAGATATAGTTATGGTTATAGACAAATTAGAAAACATTGGAAAATATGTTTCATTGAATCCGCTGTTTGCACAGGCGGTAGCGTTCTTGCAGTCGACTGAACTGAACGGACACGAAATCGGTAAGGTTGTTTTGAAAGAGAACGAACTGCTTGTAAATTTTGCTCAGACTCGTCCGAAAACCAAGGAAGAGGCCAAACTGGAAACTCATAATGATTTCATTGATATACAGATACCTCTCTCCGGAGTGGAGGTAATGGGGTATACTCCGCGTGCCGACCTGCCGGAAAACGAATATAATGCTGAAAAAGACATTACTTTCTATGAAGGCCTGGCGGCAGATTATTTTGCTGTAAAACCGGGAATGTTTGCCATCTTCTTCCCGGAAGACGGACATGCTCCGGGTGTTACGGCCGAAGGTGTTAAAAAGGTTATTGTAAAAGTTCGGGTTAACTGATAAATTTCGGAAACTATGGAAGAGACATTGAACATCATTGCAAGAGATCCTTGGTTGGAACCCTATAAGGAAGCAATTACTGGTCGTTACCAGCATGTGATGGATAAGGAAAAAGAATTGACCGGACGGAAGAGCCTGGCTGATTTTGCAAGCGGTCATCTCTACTTCGGACTCCAGCGTACGGAGAAGGGCTGGACGTTCAGGGAATGGGCGCCGAACGCGACTGCCATTTACCTGATCGGTGATTTCAACGGCTGGCAGGAACAGAATGCGTACAAGCTGAAACGCCTGAGAAGAAGCGATAACTGGGAAATCAACTTGCCGGCTGATGCGCTGAAGCACGGCGACCTGTACAAACTGAAAGTATACTGGGAAGGCGGATGCGGAGAACGTATTCCGGCATGGGCCAACCGGGTGGTTCAGGATGAACAGACCAAGATTTTCAGTGCCCAGGTATGGTGCCCCGAAAAACCTTATAAGTTCAAGAAGAAAGTCTTTATCCCGAACGTTTCGCCTCTGATGATATACGAATGCCATATCGGTATGTCGCAGGATGCGGAAAAGGTGGGAACCTATAATGAATTCCGTGAGAACGTGCTGCCGCGTATCGTGAAAGACGGTTACAACTGCATTCAGATCATGGCCATCCAGGAACATCCGTATTACGGAAGCTTCGGATACCATGTGTCCAGTTTCTTTGCGCCTTCTTCCCGTTTCGGTACTCCGGACGAACTGAAGCTGCTCATTGATACGGCTCATCAGATGGGAGTAGCAGTCATCATGGATATTGTACACTCT
Organism: Phocaeicola faecicola; assembly: GCF_013618865.1. Classification (GTDB taxonomy): domain Bacteria; phylum Bacteroidota; class Bacteroidia; order Bacteroidales; family Bacteroidaceae; genus Phocaeicola; species Phocaeicola faecicola. The sequence goes on along the minus strand of NZ_JABSOE010000003.1, from coordinate 71,944 downwards.
CATGCCGTGAAGAATGAAATGGAAGGCTTGGGCAATTTTGCCGGTGATCCTTGTCAGTATTTCTACAGTGGAGGCCGACGTGAGCATCCGGCTTGGGATTCGCTCTGCTTCGACTACGGAAAGAATGAAGTGCTGCACTTCCTGTTGTCCAACTGCCGTTACTGGCTGGAGGAATTCCATTTCGACGGATTCCGTTTCGACGGGGTGACTTCAATGTTGTATTACAGTCACGGACTGGGTGAGGCTTTCTGCAACTACGGTGATTATTATAACGGTGGACAGGACGACAATGCCATCTGCTACCTGACACTGGCCAACAAACTGATTCATCAGGTGAATCCGAGAGCCATTACCATTGCAGAGGAAGTTTCGGGTATGCCGGGACTGGCTGCACCGATTGCCGATGGCGGATACGGATTCGACTACCGTATGGCCATGAACATTCCTGACTACTGGATCAAGGTCATCAAGGAACTGCGTGATGAAGACTGGAAACCGTCGAGCATGTTCTGGGAAGTAACCAACCGCCGCAAGGATGAAAAGACCATTTCGTATTGCGAGAGCCACGACCAGGCACTGGTGGGCGACAAGACCATTATCTTCCGTCTGATTGATGCCGATATGTACTGGCACTTCAAGAAGGGAGATGAGAACGGTACGGTACAGCGCGGTATTGCCTTGCATAAGATGATCCGCCTGCTGACGGCTTCTACCATCAATGGCGGTTACCTGAACTTTATGGGAAATGAGTTCGGTCATCCGGAATGGATTGACTTCCCGCGCGAGGGCAACGGATGGTCGTATAAATATGCCCGCCGTCAGTGGAACCTGGTAGATAACAAGGAACTCTGCTATCACTATCTGGGAGATTTCGATGAGGCTATGGTAAACCTGATCAAGGGTACCAAGAACATTCAGAAGACCGATGTGATAGAGGTATGGCATAACGACGGCGACCAGGTACTGGCTTATCGCCGCAACGATCTGGTGTTTGTGTTCAACTTCAGTCCGACACGCTCGTTTACCGATTACGGCTTCTTGGTTCCACGTGGAAAATATCAGGTGGTACTGAATACCGACAGCAAGGAATTCGGCGGATTCGGCTTTGCGGATGATTCGGTAGAACATTTCACCTGTGCCGATCCGTTGTACAAGAAAGAGAAGAAAGAATGGCTCAAACTGTATATTCCCGCTCGTTCGGCAGTTGTGTTGAAACGTCAGAAATAAATAGTTTATGAGTGAATTTATATCCGAAACCTATAAGAGAGCCGCGCGCATACAGACCGTTGTGTGCGGCTTTCTTTTCTCTGTCTTCAGCGTCGTCTATTTATATGTCTTTCAGCGCGACGTGCTGGAGGCGCTTCATTTTTCGCTGGCCCACGGAAAAACCAGTTTTGCTCCTCTGGCCAGTGCCCTGATCATTACGCTGGTATTGCTGCTGCTGCGCTGGGGGGTAAATGCCCTGCTCAAGTTGCGCAATGAGATACAGACCCTGTCTTATTTCCCTTCGTGTCTGTTGCTGGGAGTGCTGACCGATGTCGGACGGGACGTGTATACCTCGCAGTACCATACGTCATGGGGATGGCTGTTGCCGCTGCTGCTGGTGCTGTATGCGGGACTGGCTTTTCTTCTCAGACGGTTCTGGCCTGTCCGTACCGGCGGTGAGGGGGAGATGTTCGGTACGCTGAACTGGAACGTATTCTTTTTGCTGGTTCTCTGTGGAATGACGGTTGCCATGGGCAATTCAGACCGTGACTTCCATCATGAACTGCAGGTGGAGCGTTGCCTGCGTGCCGGAGATTATGAAGGCGCACTCAACACCGGCCGGCGTTCGCTCGAGGCCAGTCGCACGCTGACAGCCTTGCGGAGCTATGCGATGCTCCGTTCCGGACAGATCGGCGAACGGCTTTTCCAGTATCCTCAGTATTATGCTTCCGACGGTCTTTTCTTTGCCAGTGACTCACTCACCGTGCTGCGTTACACCAACGACTCCATCAGTGCCCTTCTGGGAGAGCGCATTTCCTTCCAGCAGCGTTTCACTGATTTCCTGGGAGACATCTGTTATCAGGAAAAAGGCAGTCACCTGGCTGTCGACTATTACCTGTCGTCGCTGCTGCTGGATAAAAGACTGGATGACTTTTTCAGAGGACTCTCGGATTTTTACGAACCCGAAACGGGGCTGCCCCGGTGCTACCGTGAGGCCGTACTGCTCTATCAGACCGAGCATGCCGACACTACCTGGGCCATTGCCGACTCGGTGATGCTCCGCCGGTTTGAGGACTACCGTGCAGAGCGCACCCGGCTGCAGACCACCCCGGGAGGGAAGAACCTGTTGCGGAAAGATTTCGGAGATACCTATTGGTGGTATTTTGATTACCAGCAGTAAGAAAATAGCAGCCGATTATAGGCTGCTATTTTCTTTTTTGCTAACTTTGCATTCCGTATAAAAACAGAGAACAAGTAAAATAACATATAAGTTATGGCAAAAGAACTGAAAGAACTTACCAAAAGAAGTGAAAACTATTCACAGTGGTATAATGATTTGGTGGTAAAGGCCGACCTGGCAGAACAGTCGCCGGTGCGTGGCTGTATGGTAATCAAGCCTTACGGCTATGCAATCTGGGAAAAGATGCAGCGTATCCTGGACGATATGTTCAAGGCAACCGGACACGTCAACGCTTATTTCCCGCTGCTGATTCCGAAATCATACTTGAGCCGGGAAGCAGAACACGTGGAAGGATTTGCCAAGGAATGTGCCGTAGTGACTCACTACCGTCTGAAAAATGCAGAAGACGGTTCTGGAGTGATTGTCGACCCCGCAGCCAAACTGGAAGAAGAGCTGATTATCCGTCCGACTTCGGAAACCATTATCTGGAGTACTTATAAGAACTGGATCAATTCATACCGTGACCTGCCTATCCTGTGCAACCAGTGGGCCAATGTAATGCGCTGGGAAATGCGTACCCGTCTGTTCCTGCGTACGGCTGAGTTCCTGTGGCAGGAAGGACATACGGCTCATGCTACCCGTGAGGAAGCTGAAGCTGAAGCACAGAAGATGCTGCACGTATATGGTGACTTCGCCGAGAAATACATGGCTGTACCGGTAGTAAAAGGTGTGAAATCGGCCAACGAACGTTTCGCCGGTGCATTGGATACCTATACCATTGAAGGACTGATGCAGGACGGAAAGGCACTGCAGTGCGGTACTTCTCATTTCCTGGGACAGAATTTTGCCAAGGCTTTCAACGTACAGTTTGTAGACAAGAACAACAAGCTGGATTATGTTTGGGCTACTTCATGGGGTGTATCTACCCGTCTGATGGGAGCGCTGATCATGACTCACTCCGACGACAACGGTCTGGTACTTCCTCCGCATCTGGCTCCTATCCAGGTAGTGATTGTGCCTATCTACAAGAACGACGAACAGTTGCGTCAGATCGATGCAAAGGTAGAAGGCATCGTCAACAAGTTGCGCAGCATGGGTATCTCAGTGAAATACGACAACGCCGACAACAAGCGTCCGGGCTTCAAGTTCGCTGATTACGAACTGAAGGGAGTACCTGTACGTCTGGTTATGGGTGGCCGTGACCTGGAAAACAACACCATGGAAATCATGCGTCGTGATACCCTGGAAAAGGAAACACGTTCTTGCGACGGCATCGAAGAATACGTTCAGAACCTGCTGGAAGACATCCAGAACAACATCTACCAGAAAGCCCTGAAGTATCGTCTGGCAAATACAGTGAAGGTGGATACTTACGAGCAGTTTAAGGAACAGATTGAGAAGGGTGGATTCATCCTGGCTCACTGGGACGGTACTACCGAAACTGAAGAGCGTATCAAGGAAGAAACCAAGGCTACTATCCGCTGTCTGCCTTTCGAAGCTGATGAAGAGAGCCTGACTCCGGGTGTGGACATGGTTACAGGAAAACCGTCTGCCCGCCGTGTCCTCTTTGCACGCGCTTATTAATCAGGACATTTTTGTATTGATATGAATAATACGATGGCTGCACATGAATTTTATCATAAATGTGCAGCCATTTTTTTGTCCGATACGGAATCTTTATTGGTTAGCGGCGCGGATTAATTAATCTGAAGCGTGGATTATTGAATCAGTGCCGTGAACCGAAGGAAGGACGTGGGGCATCCTTTTTATCCTTGAGACGGGGAGAGAAAATGACCGTTTCAGCAGGCAGAATGGATGCCGTACCGCAGGATTTTGCCTGAATGAGAACGGGCAGATGTGCCGGTGGCTTATGCGTCAGACAAACCGGGGCGGACAATGAAAACGATTGAATAAAACGATGAGACAGACTGAATTGATTATGCTGGGCACGGGGAATGCAGCCGTGACCCGTTGCTACAATACCTGTTTTGCACTGCGTACAGACAGGGGAATACTGCTGACGGATGCGGGAGGCGGAAACGGAATTCTGGTACAACTGGAAAAGGCCGGTATCGCCGTGACTGACATTCACGATATTTTTGTAACCCACGCACACACCGATCATGTATTGGGAGTTATCTGGATGATTCGTACCGTGGCGCAGCAGATGCAGCAGGGAAAGTATGAAGGAGAATTGCGGGTGTGGGGGCACGACAAGGCCCTGCAGGTAATCGACTGGATTTGCCGCATGACACTGCCCGCAAAGATTGTGGCCCGCCTGGGTGTGGGAATCCACCTGTGTGAGGTGAAGGACGGTGAGGAATTTGAGGCTTGCGGATTGAAATTCAAGGCGTTTGACATCTTCTCGACAAAGGAAAAGCAGTTTGGTTTCCGTGCGTACCTGCCCGACGGACAGCGGCTGGTCTGCCTGGGAGACGAGCCATACAACGAGCGCAACCGCAGTGAGGTGGAGGGAGCCGACTGGCTCTTGTGTGAGGCTTTCTGCCTGTATGCCGACCGCGACCGCTTCAAGCCTTACGAGAAGCATCACAGTACGGCCATGGATGCGGGACGCCTGGCCGAAGGGCTGAAGGTGAAGCACCTGGTACTTTATCACACCGAGGATAAAACGCTGGATACCCGGAAACTGAAATATACCGAAGAAGCGGCAGGGGAGTTTAAGGGACGTGTCTTCGTTCCTGATGACCTGGAACGTATTTCTTTGTAAATAATTGATAATCAGATTGTAATAAAGAATTACTTCATCGGCTCCGACCATTGTCCGGATGATGAAGACTGGCATGGAGCGCCTGTTTGTCTGTATGTGCCTGCACTGCAGATAGACAGGCGTTTCCTGTTTTCATAAGGATATGTCAAGGGGGCAGGCAGATTCAGGTACTTAATTGCCGGTCTTTTGTTTGCACATATTGAGAAATTTTGCTTAACTTGCATAGTGGTATAGATATAATGAATCCGGGCCGGTCATTCATCTGCGGATGCATATTCATCCGGTATTACGGCATGAAGAAACGTTGAGCACCGGTCTTGTCAAATGTGAATCTTAATCTATGGGTTTAAGCAACTATTAAAGAAAAACGGCTATGAAAAAATGGACTATCCTATGGGGATTGTGTCTGATCGGTTCGGTGGAAGTCTTCGCTTCTGCAGGAGAATCGGACAAAGACTGGATGCTGCATCCGGACGGGTTTAAGGCAAGGGTGTATCAGGAGAATAATCAGTTGATTTTGAGTAACGGACTGGTGGAACGGGTCTTTCAGGAAGGTACGACCGTCCGTTTGAACAACCTCATGACAGGGGAAGGACTGCTGCGTTCGGTCCGTCCCGAAGTTGAACTGTGCATGGATTCCCTGCCGGTGAGAGTGGGAGGCTTGTCGGGGCAGCCGGTCCATAATTATTTATTGCCCGAATGGCTGGCGGATATGCAAAGGGACTCGATGGCCTTGCAATACGCGGGCTATGAAGTCCGGCCGATTGCCGCACGTTTCCCCTGGAAACCTCGCAAGGGGTGGATATCGGGAAATGCGGTCTGGCCACCGAAGGGAAAGGAACTGATTCTGAAGTACAGGGCCGACGAGGCGCTTGTCGGACGGTGGGAACGCTTCCTGATTTCCGACCAGAACCGGCAGAAGGTGGTGGACGCGGACTTTACCAAAACCCTGCCGGAGGGATGGAAGGTCGTTACCTCAGCAACCAATAAGGCCAATGCCTTTGAAAACGAAGGGAAGGTCGGAGAGATTCTCGTTCCTTCCAATACCTGTGCCTATGCAGAACGGGACTTGCCGGCAAATGCGGAAGTGCTGATTGCCCGGATCAATCCGGGTACGGACAAGTCGTCTCATTGGGGACCGGGACTTGCGTGGGTGTTTGATAAGGGATATATAAAGTGTTATTTACGCACCTCAGATGGGAAGTTCGGGATGACAGGTACCGGCCTGGAACACGGAACCGACTTTTCGGGTTATCGTCCGGGAGTACCGGTCTATATCCGGATGCAGCGGATGGGGAATACACTGACCAGCAGTTTTTCTTATGACGGTGTAAAATGGACGGAGCTGCAGCAGGTGTCTCTGCCTCAAGGGGCGGTTTCCCGCTGTGTGCGAATCGGAAAAATGGATGCCGGTGGTGGGAATACCGAAGCCGGTGAGAAGGGAAGGCCGGGGCGTTGCCGGATGGATGCGCTGACTGTCCTGGGAGGACTGCAGCAGGGAAACGGAACGGCCGGTCTGGATTACTGGAAGTCTTTGGAGGTGGATGTGCATTATGAAATTTATGACGGTATTCCGTTGATCAGCAAATGGTTTACGCTGGCCAACCATTCTTCGGATACCCTGTGCCTCGATTCGTACAAGAGTGAGATCCTGGCCGTAATGGAACCCGAAAACACTGCTGTTTTCGACAAGAGTTTCATGACGCCGAACATCACGGTGGAATCGGACTTTGCCCATGCCAACCAGCAGGACCTGATGGATGCGAGGGACAATCAGATGTATCAGCGTCATGTACACTGGAACAAGGACCCGCTGTACAATACGCAGGTCGACTGGCTCATGAAGACTCCCTGTCTGCTGGAAAGCTATCCGGAATACGGACTGGCAGAGAGTGTGGGCAAGGGAGAGGTTTTCTCGAGTCACCGGATCTGGGAACTGTTTCACGATACCTGGGACCGTGAGCGCAAGACGATGCAGATCAGGAAAATGTATCGGGTTGCGGCTCCGTGGACGGCTGAGAACCCGATTTTCATGCATGTGCGCAATGCCGACGATGCCTCGGTAAGAAAGGCCATCGACCAGTGTGCGGAAGTAGGCTTTGAGATGGTCATCATGACCTTCTGGAGTGGGGTGAATCTGGAGGATGACAGTGCGGAGAACCTGGAAAGGATGAGGAAACTGGCCGATTATGCACATTCAAAAGGGATTGCGCTCGGAGGTTATTCGCTCCTGGCCAGCCGCAGCATCGACCCGGAAAACGACGTGGTGATGCCTGAAGGACATACTCCGCAGTTTGGGGCTTCTCCCTGTGTGGAAAGCCGGTGGGGACAGGAGTATTTGCATAAGCTGAGAAATTATTTCAAGGTGACGGGACAGGATATTCTGGAACATGACGGCAGTTACCCGGGAGATGAGTGTGCTGCCACTACTCATCCGGGACATAAGGGCTTGGCCGACTCGCAATGGAAGCAGTATCAGGAAATCAAGAAGTTCTATCAGGACTGTAAGTCGGAAGGTATCTTCTTGAATATTCCCGACTGGTATTTCATGAACGGACAGAACAAGACGGCTATGGGATACAGGGAGGCCAACTGGTCTCTGCCCCGCAAGCAGCAGGAAATCATCGAGCGGCAGAATATTTATGACGGAACATGGCTCAAGACGCCTTCAATGGGATGGATGATGGTGCCTCTGGTGGAATATCATGGAGGTGGAGAAGCGGCTACGATTGAGCCTTTGAAGGAGCATCTGCCGCATTATGAGATGCGTCTGGCCAATAATTTTGGAGCGGGTGTGATTGCGTGCTATAGAGGGCCGCAGTTGTTTGATGCTCCTGAGACGAAAGCGGTTGTGAAGAAGTGGGTTGACTTTTACAAGGCTCACCGGCAGATTCTGGATTCGGACCTGGTGCACCTGAGGCGCCCGGACGGTACGGACTGGGATGGTTTTGTGCATGTGAATCCGTCGATAGATGAAAAAGGACTGCTGATGGTTTATAATCCCCTGCCGGAAGCGGTCCGGAGGGTGATCAGTGTTCCTTTGTATTATACGGGACTGACCGGCCAGGTATGGGTGCATGATTCGAAGGGGAACAAAGTGAAGAGGTCGTTGAACAGGGACTATTCGCTTACGCTGGAAATTGAAATTCCACCTTATGGCTGCAACTGGTATGTGTTCAAGTAGGCCGATTGTGGAAAGGTGAGCGGGGGAAGCCTCAACGGGATAACCCTGGATGCGGATGACATGCCGAAGTGCCGGAACAAAAAAAGACGGAAATAATTTGTATATGTCGCATAAAAGACCCATTTTTGCGTCCGTAATCAACAGAAAGAGTTGATAAAAGATTTTATCCGCATCGGAGGGCTAAAGATAGGGCCGGATAAGATGAGTGGACTGTTCCATCATCTTATCCGGCTTTTTTTATGCGAAAATGGGGAATAGCAAACGAATGTATACTGTACAAACGGGGCAGGGATACGGAGCGGATTGCCGTCGTGACGGCGCTGGTGTGCGGAGCGGTGGTGGCTGCCATGTTTACGTGCTGTCCCCAGTGGCTGGTCTCGCTCTTCATTGCCGGTGAGGGAGAGGCTGCCCGGATAGCGGTGGAAGGCTTCCCGTATTTTTCTGTGGCCTTTGTCTTCTTTATTATCAATCTGGCCGTCATAGGGTATTACCAGAGTGTGGAGAGGGTAAGGCCGTCCGTTTGCTTTGCGCTGGCCAGGGGACTGGTCTTCCTTGTTCCGAGTTTTATGGGACTGCCTCTGCTACTGGGGGCTAAGGGAATATGGCTGGCACTTGCATTGTCGGAGATACTGACGACCTGCTGCATCGTGGCTTATGTATTGTATGGAAGAATGAAGAGCCGGGTGAGTGTTCCCGGAGCGTTCCGGTGAAAGGAAATCCGAAGCAAAGACATTTGGAAGTCCGGACCAATGGCATTGCGGGAAGCCCTTTCCGGGCCTCCCGCAATCTGTGATTTTTATCGCTTTTCGTGCCGATTCGCTTTTTTGTTTGTCGGAATTTTATTACCTTTGCATATAAATTTTCGCGTAACATGAAAATTAAGGAATTTGTAACTGCCCTTGAGATGTTCGCGCCTCTGCCATTGCAGGACGGATTTGACAATGCCGGACTGCAAGTAGGATTGACAGACGCGGAAGCTACAGGGGCTTTGTTGTGTCTGGACGTGACCGAAGCAGTGGTAGATGAGGCCATCGAGAGGGGGTATAACCTGATTGTGTCGCATCATCCGCTGATTTTTAAGGGATATAAGTCGCTGACGGGGCGTGACTATGTGGAACGCTGTATCATGAAGGCCATCAAGCACGATATCGTGATTTTCTCCATGCATACCAATCTGGACAATGCTCCGCAGGGAGTGAACTATAAGATTGCGGAGAAGATCGGACTGAAGAACGTGCGTATCCTGGAACCGAAGGAAGCGGCGTTGCTCAAGCTGGTGACCTTTGTTCCGGCTGACCGGGCCGACGAGGTGCGTAAGGCGCTGTTCGAGGCGGGCTGCGGATGTATCGGCAATTATGATTCCTGCAGCTATAACGTGGAAGGAAAGGGTACGTTCCGTGCCGGAGAAGGTACGCATCCGTACTGCGGTACGCAGGGAGTGGTGCACGAGGAGTGCGAGACGCGGATAGAGACCATTCTGCCGGCTTATCTGAGAAGGCAGGTGACTGCCGCCCTGATACAGGCGCATCCGTATGAAGAACCGGCTTATGATTTCTATCCTTTGCAGAATGAATGGAGTCAGGTGGGTGCCGGAGTGGTCGGTGAATTGCCTGAGGCCGAGGAGGAAAGGGCGTTTCTGGGCCGTATCAAGGACCTGTTTGAGGTGGGCTGTGTGAAACATTCCCGTTTTCAGGACCGGAAGATCCGGACTGTGGCCCTGTGCGGGGGATCCGGAGCGTTTCTGTTGCCGCGTGCCGTAGCCAGCCGTGCCGATGTGTTCCTCACGGGTGAGGTGAAGTACCACGAGTATTTCAATTACGAGAAAGACATTCTGGTGGCCGAAATCGGTCATTATGAGAGTGAACAGTATACCAAGGAAATTTTTTATTCAATTATAAAGGATGTATTTCCGGGACTGAAGGTGGAAATGACCTCCGTAAATACGAATCCAATTAATTATTTGTAATCGTTTATGGCTAAAGAAGCAAAAAAAGATCCGAGCGAATTGAGCGTTGAGGAAAAACTGAAAGCACTGTATCAGTTGCAGACCATGTTGTCTGAAATCGACAAAATCAAGACTTTGAGAGGTGAACTGCCTTTGGAAGTTCAGGACTTGAAGGACGAAGTGGAAGGCTTGGGTACTCGTATCGAGAAAATCAAGTCGGAAATTGAGGAGCTGAAGTCGAATGTAGCTGCCAAGAAGATTGAGATCGAAACGGCAAAGACTTCTATCGAAAAGTATAAGGCTCAGCAGGATAATGTGCGCAACAACCGCGAATATGACGTGCTGACCAAGGAAATCGAGTTCCAGAGCCTGGAAGTGGAACTCTGCGAAAAGCGTATCCGTGAATATACGGCTTCCATCAAGTCGAAGGAAGAGGATATCGTGAAGAGCGAGCATGCACTGGAAGAAAGAAAGAAGGACCTGGAAGTGAAGAAGAACGAGCTTGACGAGATCGTAGCGGAAACCAAACAGGAGGAAGAAAAGTTGAGAGACAAGGTGAAGAACCTGGAAACAACTTTCGAACCTCGTTTGCTTCAGGCTTTCAAGCGTATCCGCAAGAACTCACGCAACGGACTGGGTATCACTTACGTACAGCGTGATGCGTGTGGCGGTTGCTTCAACAAGATTCCGCCTCAGAAGCAGATGGATATCCGTATGAGAAAGAAAATCATCGTTTGCGAATACTGTGGCCGTATCATGATCGACCCTGAATTGGCAGGTGTGGTTGCAGAAAAGCATCTGGAAACTAAAATCAAGTAATTCCGGGCGTGGAATGAAAGAAGCTGCGGGGGATTCTTCCGTAGATAGTAGCATAAATAAGGAGCATTCGCTGCTTGCATCGCAGGATGGGCAGCGGATGCTCCTTTGTTGTTCCGGCCTGTGTCTGCCTGGGCCTGTAAAAGCCGTACGGAGGCCGGTACTGTTTATTCGGTTTCGAGTGACGGATAATCAGGAATCGAGGGCAGGAAGGTATACGTCTGTGTGCGGTAGTCTATCCGGCAGCAGTAGTGCTGGAGCCCGTTGGTGACAATCAGGTATTTGACGCGCAAGACCATGTTGTAGCGGGTAATCTGGTCGAAGACGGCTTGGGTAATCTCTACGCTGGGAGCCTTGTATTCCACAATCATCAGGGCCGAAAGGTCTCTGCGGTACAGCACGGTGTCGCATCTCTTCCGGGTGCCGTTCAGGTTGATCTGAATCTCGTTTGCAAGGAGTCCCTGGGGGTATCCTTTGTAAGCAAGCAGGTAGTGGGTGAAGTGCTGCCGGACCCATTCTTCGGGGGTCAGGGCGACGTATTTTTTGCGTAAAGTGTCGAAAATGTATCTTTTTCCTTCTCTATTGGTGATTTTAAGTGGGAAACTTGGTAAGTTTAATGCTAACATTTTATTAAATTTGCAATAATAGATACTTGTTATTTTACACAAAAGTACGAAAAGATTATGAAAACGAAAGCAGAAATTGTGGCTAACTGGCTGCCACGCTACACAAAACGTCGACTAGAGGATTTCGGTGAATATATTTTGCTGACCAATTTTAATAACTATGTGGAGATATTTGCCGAACGTTTTAACGTTCCGGTTCTGGGCCGTGATGCCAATATGATTTCTGCACATGCCGAGGGAATTACCATCATTAATTTCGGAATGGGTAGTCCCAATGCGGCGATTATCATGGACTTGTTGAGTGCGGTGCATCCGAAGGCTTGTCTGTTCCTGGGTAAATGTGGGGGTATCAGCAAGAAGAATCAGATCGGGGATTTGATTCTGCCGATTGCGGCCATCCGTGGTGAGGGTACTTCGAACGATTATTATCCGCCTGAGGTGCCTGCCTTGCCGGCATTTATGCTGCAGCGTGCGGTTTCTTCGGCCATCCGTGACCACTCTCGGGATTATTGGACCGGTACGGTGTATACGACCAACCGCCGTATCTGGGAGCATGACGACAACTTCAAGGAGTATCTGCTCAAGACCCGCGCAATGGCCGTGGATATGGAGACGGCTACGCTGTTTACTACGGGCTTTGCGAATCACATTCCTACCGGGGCGCTGTTGCTGGTATCCGATCAGCCGATGATTCCGGAGGGTGTGAAAACCGACAAGAGTGACTCGATGGTGACCAAGAAATACGTGCACGAACATGTCGAGATCGGTATCGATGCGCTGCGGATGATTGTAGACGAGAAGAAGACGGTTAAGCATCTGAAATTTGACTGGTAACTGGAATAATGGCTAAGGAAATAACTTACGAAGAGATTGTCCGTAATCTGAAGAACCGGGTGTATTCTCCTGTCTATTTTCTGATGGGGGAAGAGGATTACTATATTGACCGGATCTCGGATTATATCATGGATACAGTCTTGTCGGAGGTCGAAAAGGAGTTTAATCTGACGGTTCTGTACGGGGCTGATACGGATATGGCCGGGGTGATCAACGCGGCAAAACGGTATCCGATGATGTCGGAACATCAGGTAATCGTAGTGAAGGAGGCGCAGGGACTGAAAGGGATGGAAGACCTGGTGTATTACCTGCAGAAGCCTTTGTTGTCTACCATTCTGGTGTTCTGTTATAAGCACGGTACGTTGGACCGGCGGAAAAAAATCACGGCTGAAATCGAAAAAGCAGGGGTGCTGTTTGAATCCAAAAAACTCAAGGATACGCAGCTTCCGGGCTTTATTTCTTCTTTCTTGAAGCGGAAGAAGGTGGAAATCGAACCCAAGGCTTCGGAAATGATCGCGGAGTTTGTGGGTACGGATTTGAACCGTCTGGCCGGAGAATTGGAAAAATTAATTATCACGCTTCCGCCGGGGGCTACCCGGATTACTCCTGAGCAGATTGAACGGAATATCGGCATCAGCAAGGATTATAATAATTTTGAATTGCGAAGCGCACTGATTGAAAAGGATGTGCTCAAGGCTAATCGGATAGTAAAATATTTTAACGATAATCCCAAGAATAATCCATTGCAGCTGACCTTGGCGGTTCTGTTTAATTTCTTCTCGAACCTGATGCTGGCGTATTATGCTCCCGAAAAAACGGAGCAGGGTATTGCTGCACAGCTGGGACTTCGCTCGCCGTGGCAGTCGCGTGAGTATATGGCGGCAATGAGGCGCTACAAAGGAATAAAGGTTATGCAGATTATTGAGGCTATCAGAACCTGCGATGCGAAATCGAAAGGTATCGATAACTCGTCCATGTCGGATGGGGATTTGCTGAAGGAATTGGTGTATGTGATCCTGCATTGATTTTTCTTTTCCATAGGGAAAGAAGATTGGACTAAGGTCAGGAGGAAAGACGGATATGAAAGGCTGTCTTTCCTCCTGATTTTTTTCGTCCTTCCGGTGATGAAAAGAGGGCATCAGGGAATTCGGAGACCTCCGGAAGAACGGTGGAAGGAACGGTTGTTTTAATGGCGTTTTGACTGATGTTTTTTTGGGGGCTTCATGGACAGCAATGAGATTGCAGAATTTGAGAGCGAGTGTGCTTTTATCCGTGAATTTTCAAATCTCACGAAAGCGGGTAAAACGGGGTGTCCGGGGAGAAAAAAGGAAAAGCTGAAGGCTGGCTGAAGAAAGTCCGGCGAACCATCGGTCCGATGAACTTCAGGCTTCCCGATCCGATATCCGGATCAAAAGGGTAGAGGTCGTGATAAAAGGATGGTGGGGGAGTGGCAGCAAAGGTTGCAGGAGAAAGTGGGGGCAGTGAAAAATTAAGGCGATTTCGTAATTTTCTTCGTTTCTTATGTATAAATGTATCGATTTACATTTGTTATTTCCCTTGTTTTGTATGTATGTAAATAGAAAGATGATACAGATGTAAATTTTATCTATTTTTGGAAATAATTCTCTTTTTTGGTGTAATTATAGAGATGTAAAATTCGCATATGTAAATGAAATAATATCCGCATGGAAAGATTATGATTAATAATTTGTAAACCAGTCTAGTAAAGTTTATTATATAGGTAGTACTTTAAAGGAAAATCGGAGAATGTGCCAAATGTTCGCTAATTCTCGGATTTCTTTTATTTTATAATATATAATATTGATATAATCAGTTATTTGTAGGAATTCGTTAAAGTGAATATCTTAATTTATTTTTATACATTTACAAATGTGTACGGTTGTGGCTATTACAAATGTAAAGAATGAAAAGATAATATATGAATTAGTTTTTATAAATGTAAATTTGTATATGTAAATAATAATGTTTACATTTGTATTACTGAAAATATAATGCCAATTGTAAATGAAAGATCGAATTTTACAGATAATGGAAAGAGAAGGAGTGAGTAATGCGGAATTTGCCGAGAAGATAGGGATTTCCACTTCTTCGTTATCTCATATTTTCAATGGCCGTAACAAGCCCAGCCTTGAAGTGGTCATGCGTATTCATAAGGCATATCCGGAGATCAATCTGTACTGGTTGCTTTATGGTGAGGGTGAGATGGAGGAGGCCCTCCCCTCGCAAGTGTCTCAGAATTCGGAAAATATGCATCCCGTGTCGGTGAATTTTGATTTTGAGAATGACAGGGGCTTTGAAAATGGGTATAATCCTTCTAACCCTACTGACAGAGAGACTGTTAAGTACATCGAAAAGCCTCATCCGAAAATCACTGAAATAAGAATTTTCTTCGATAACGGGACTTACGAGGTCTTCAAGCCTGAAAAGCATGGATGATGTCTCTCCCGCGCAGACGGTAAGAGGGAAAGTATGGAGAAATTTTATCTAACTCCGTATATTTGGGGTAAATTCGTTATCTTTGTCCGCAAAGAATGAATTTACCCAATTTTTTTATGAAAAAGTACATATTAGATTTGACAGTTACTGAAAACATTCGTTTGCATGCAAACTATGTGTTGATTAAACTGACTCAGGAAGCTCCTCTTCCCGAAATGCTTCCCGGACAGTTTGCTGAGATCCGGATAGACGGCTCTGCTTCTACCTTCCTGAGACGTCCTATCTCTATTAATTATGTAGACCGTAAAACTAATGAAGTATGGTTCCTGGTGCAGCTGGTGGGCGACGGTACCCGTAAACTGGCAACCGTACAGAAGGGTGATATCGTGAACGTGGTTTTGCCTTTGGGTAACGGATTTACACTTCCTCAGTCGGCCGAAAAGAAGGTGCTGCTGGTAGGCGGAGGCGTGGGAACTGCTCCGATGCTGTATTTGGGAGAAGCCTTGCTGAAGATGGGATGCAAGCCGGTATTCCTTTTGGGAGCCCGTTCCAAGAACGACTTGCTCCAGCTCGACAGCTTTGAACGTTTCGGTGAGGTATATACGACAACCGAAGACGGAAGCATGGGAGAAAAGGGTTATGTAACCATGCACAGCATATTGAAGGAACGTCAGTTTGATATGATCTATACCTGTGGTCCGAAACCGATGATGATGGCTGTGGCCAAGTATGCGCATGCCAACCAGATTGAATGCGAGGTGTCTCTGGAGAATACAATGGCATGTGGTGTAGGTGCATGTCTTTGCTGTGTAGAGAAGACCGATGAAGGTCATGTGTGTGTATGTAAGGAAGGTCCTGTATTTAATATAAAGAAATTGTTATGGCAGATTTAAGTGTAAATATCGGTAATTTGAAAATGTCCAACCCGGTCATGACGGCATCGGGTACATTTGGATATGGTCTGGAGTTTCAGGATTTTGTAGATCTTGAAAAGATTGGAGGCATTATAGTAAAAGGTACTACACTCCACCATCGTGAGGGAAATCCTTATCCGCGTATGGCAGAAACTCCTATGGGGATGCTGAATGCGGTGGGACTGCAGAACAAGGGCGTACACTATTTTGCTGAGCACATTTATCCGCAGATCAAGGATATCCGCACGAACATGATCGTGAATGTATCGGGATCGCAGATTGAGGACTATGCGGAAACTGCCCGTATCATCAATGAACTGGAACACATTCCTGCCATTGAACTGAACATTTCTTGTCCGAATGTAAAGCAGGGCGGTATGGCCTTTGGAGTCACAGCCAGCGGTGCTGCCGAAGTGGTGAGTGCAGTACGTAAGGTATACGACAAGACACTGATCGTAAAACTCTCTCCTAACGTAACAGACATTACCGAAATTGCCCGTGCGGTGGAAGGTGCCGGAGCAGACAGTGTGTCGTTGATCAATACGTTGCTGGGAATGGCCATTGATGCGGAAAAACGCAAGCCGATACTGTCTACGGTTACCGGTGGTATGAGCGGTGCGGCAGTCAAGCCGATTGCCCTGCGCATGGTATGGCAGGTAGCCAAGGCGGTGAAGATTCCGGTAGTCGGACTGGGAGGTATCATGAACTGGAAGGATGCCGTGGAATTCCTGCTGGCAGGTGCGACAGCCATTCAGATCGGTACTGCCAACTTTATCGATCCGGCTATTACTGTAAAGGTAGCTGAAGGTATCAATGATTATCTTGACCGTCACGGTTACTCTTCTGTGCGCGATATTATCGGAGCCTTGGAAGTCTGATTCGTATCGTAAGATGTTGGTTAAATATATTTACAAATAAAAATCATGCATGAGTCGGACGGCTTGTGTGAAATGCGGTTCTTCATCAGAACCCGTTTCTGCAACCTTCGCTCATGCATGATTTTTTTATTCCCCTCTACTGCCTTCCTGATGCAGTCAGGAGCGAGGGGAATGTCAATCTTTTTTGATGCTTGCCTTTCCTTGGTCTTCCGACTTATTTTTCTTCGAGCAAGTCGGGGCGCAACCGCTGGGTGCGTTCCAGTGACTGCTGGAATTCCCATTCCCGGATTTTGGCTTCATGACCCGACAACAGGATATCGGGCACCTTCCATCCGTTGTATTCTGCCGGACGTGTGTATACAGGCGGAGCCAGCAGGTTGTCCTGGAACGAATCGGACAAGGCCGACTGTTCGTCGGAGATTACTCCAGGGATGATGCGCACGATGGAATCGGCAATGACTGCCGCAGCCAGTTCTCCTCCGGTCAGTACGTAGTCTCCGATACTGATTTCTTTTGTGATGAAATGCTCGCGGATACGGTAATCGATTCCCTTGAAGTGTCCGCACAGGATAATCAGGTTGCCTGCCAGTGAAAGAGAGTTGGCCATCTTCTGGTTGAACTGCTCTCCGTCGGGCGTAGTGAATATCACCTCGTCATAATGACGCTCCGCTTTCAGTGCCGAGATACAGCGGTCGATCGGTTCTATCTTCATGACCATGCCGGCACATCCTCCGAAAGGATAGTCGTCTATCCTGCGGTAGCGGTCCTGGGTATAATCTCTTAAATTATGGATGTGGATTTCTGCAATTCCCTTTTTTTGCGCGCGGCTCATGATGGAGCAGTTGAAAAAGCCCTCTATCATTTCCGGTAAAACGGTTATAATATCTATTCTCATAATCTCTTGTTATTTTTTGCAAAAGTACAAAGATTCCGCTGCACCACATACCGTATGCCCGACATTTTTCGTAATTTTGCATGAAACATCATATGTATGCTATGACAGATATAGAAAGAATTGACCAATTGCGTGAAGAACTTCATCTTCATAATTATAATTATTACGTGTTGAATGCTCCGGTAATTTCGGACAAGGAATTTGATGACCTGATGCGGGAACTGCAGGAACTGGAGGCACGTCATCCGGAGTACATGGATGAGAATTCTCCTACAATGCGGGTGGGAAGCGACATCAACAAGAACTTTACGCAGATCGAACATAAATACCCGATGCTCTCTCTGGGCAATACATATTCTCAGGCCGAGGTAACGGAATTTTATGAACGGGTGAGCAAGGCACTGAACGAGGATTTCGAGATTTGCTGTGAAATGAAGTTTGACGGAACTTCCATTTCCCTCACCTATGAGCATGGCAGACTGGTGCGTGCCGTGACACGTGGTGACGGTACAAAGGGGGATGACGTGACCGACAATGTGAAGACGATACGTTCCATCCCGTTGAAACTGCACGGAGAGGGTTATCCGGATGTGTTTGAAATCCGCGGAGAGATCCTGATGCCCTGGGTGGTTTTCGAGGAACTGAACCGGGAACGGGAAAGCCGGGAGGAACCGTTGTTCGCCAATCCACGCAACGCAGCTTCGGGTACCCTGAAACTGCAGAATTCGGCTCAGGTGGCTTCCCGTAAGCTGGATGCTTACCTGTACTACCTGCTGGGAGACAATCTGCCCTGCGACGGACATTACGAGAACCTTAAGGAAGCGGAAAAATGGGGATTCAAGATTTCCGACATTACCCGCAAGGTGCATTCCCTGCAGGAGGTATTTGATTTTATCAATTACTGGGACGTGGAACGCAAGAACCTTCCGGTAGCCACCGACGGCATCGTACTGAAGGTAAATTCGCTCCGTCAGCAGAAAAATCTGGGCTATACCGCCAAGTCCCCCCGCTGGGCCATTGCCTATAAGTTCCAGGCCGAACAGGCCCTTACCCGCCTGTTGAAAGTAACGTATCAGGTCGGTCGTACGGGAGCCATTACTCCTGTGGCCAATCTGGAGCCGGTACAACTGTCGGGTACCGTGGTGCGCCGTGCCTCCCTTCATAATGCCGATATCATCGCTTCTCTCGACCTGCACGTCGGAGACAGTGTGTATGTAGAGAAAGGCGGTGAGATTATCCCGAAGATTACGGGAGTAGAAACCTCCCTGCGTCCGGCCGGCAGTGAGAAGGTTACGTTCATCACCCACTGTCCGGAGTGTGGCAGTCCGCTGGTACGCTACGAGGATGAGGCTGCCCATTACTGTACGAATGAAACCCAGTGTCCGCCTCAGATCAAGGGCAAGATAGAGCATTTCATCAGCCGGCGTGCCATGAACATTGAAGGCCTTGGACCGGAAACGGTGGACCTGTTCTATCAGGAAGGGATGATTCACGACGTGGCCGACCTGTATCAGTTGCAGAGCCAGGACATCGCCCGTCTGGAGCGTCTGGGAGAGAAATCGGCCGAAAACATTATGGCGGGACTGGCCCGTTCCAGGGAAGTGCCGTACGAGCGCGTGTTGTTTGCCCTGGGAATACGCTTCGTAGGCGAGACGGTAGCCAAGAAGATTGCCCGTGCCTTTCCTTCCATCGACCTGCTGGCGGCCGCTACTCTGGAAGACCTGATACAGATTGATGAAATCGGAACGCGCATTGCCCAAAGCATTCTGCTTTATTTCTCGAACAAAAAGAACCGTCAGCTGGTGGCGCGTCTGAAGGAAGCCGGATTGAAAATGGAGGCCGATGAGGAAGACAGAAGCGGATATACCGACAACCTTGCCGGTCAGTCTATCGTAATCAGCGGGGTGTTCCAGCACCATTCGCGCGATGAATACAAGGCGCTGATCGAGAAGCATGGCGGAAAGAACGTGGGAAGCATATCCAAGAAGACTTCCTTTATTCTGAAGGGAGACAATATGGGCCCCAGCAAACTGGAGAAGGCAGAGAAACTGGGTATCCGCCTGGTGGAGGAAGACGAATTCCTGAAGATGATTCAGGAGGCCTGAAAGTGGCTCTGAGGACTTCCGATAATTTTCAAACTAATATTTGAAAAGCAAAAAATAGAAAAATTCATTATTAAAAATAGAAAATATTTATATTTTTGCATATCCTATTAAGCATATAATATAACTTATGATACGAAGAAGATTGAAAGGAATGGGAGTAGCTTTGATTACTCCTTTCAATGAAGATGGCAGTGTGGACTATGATTCCCTGATACGTCTGGTAGAGTATCAGGTACAGAACGGGACCGATTTCCTGTGTGTGCTGGGAACTACTGCCGAGACACCGACATTGACTGCTGAGGAAAAGAAAAAGATTAAGGAACTTGTCATAGAGCGCGTTAACGGACGTATTCCTATCCTGTTGGGAATAAGCAGCAACTGTACGCAGACAGTGGTCGATACCTTGAAGAACGATGATTTTACAGGGGTGGATGCGGTACTGGTTGCCGTCCCTTATTACAATAAACCTTCTCAGGAAGGCATTTACCAGCATTACAAGGCCATTGCTGAGGCTACCAAACTGCCGGTGGTGCTGTATAACGTACCTGGCCGTACGGGAGTCAACATGACTGCCGCTACTACCTTGCGTCTGGCCCGCGACTTCGAGAACATCGTGGCCATCAAGGAGGCTTCGGGAGACATTACCCAGATGGATGATATCATCAAGAACAAGCCGGAGAATTTCGACGTGATTTCCGGAGATGACGGTATCACCTTCCCGCTGATTACTTTGGGTGCCGTAGGTGTCATTTCGGTAATCGGAAATGCTTTTCCGCGTGAGTTCAGCCGCATGACCCGTCTGGCCCTGGCCGGGGATTACAGCAGTGCCCTGGATATCCATCATAAGTTTACGGAATTGTTCAAGCTGTTGTTCGTCGACGGTAATCCGGCAGGTGTAAAGGCCATGCTGAATATGATGGGAATGATCAAGAACCGTCTGCGTCTGCCTTTGGTACCGACACGCATTACTACCTTCGAGGAGATGCGCCGTATCCTGGATGAACTGAAGATTAAATGCTGATGAATGGTTCATCGGCGGGACAGGATGGGTGAAGTGATTCCATTCGTGGCAGGAGGCTTGACCGATAGGTCCATTGTAGAGCCGTTCCTGTTTGTTTAAGCGGCATGCGGAACACTTTGCAGTATCCGGATCCAAATACAAATATCCCCTTATAAATTCGTCGATTCTGAGTGAATCCGGATTTATAAGGGGATATTCTTTTTTGAGTGACTTCCGGTTCAGGACTTGCTTTGTTCTGTCCGTCTTTGCGGACTTGTCCGCAGCCTTACAGAGAATAGATTTCAGAGGGTGAGGTCCGTTTCAGCGGAATGACCTGAACATCCCTTCCTACAATGATGTTTTTCTCTTTCAGTGCCAGTTCTACAGTCTTGAAGGCCAGATCCGGATGGTTGTTGTCCTTGCTCAGGTGGCACAGCCACAGGTACTGCAGGCCTTCCGGAAAATGGTTGGCCAGGTACTCGGCCATCTCCCGGTTGCTCATGTGTCCGGTAGGGCTTGCAATCCGGGCTTTCAGATGGGCAGGATAAGGCCCCATCTGCAGCATGCTTTCGTCGTAGTTGGCTTCCAGGATCAGGTAGTTGGCACAGCCGATGTACTTGCCGGCAGTTTCCGTAATGTGTCCGATGTCGGTGAGGAAAGAAAATACCTTTCCGTCAATGGAGATGCAGTATCCTACGTTGTCGCTTCCGTCGTGAGGCACCTCGAAGCAGGTGATGGTAAAGTCTTCTATCTGCAGGCTCTCCTCCTTATGGATAAAGCGGGTGTTTGCCTCACTGATTCTTTCGGTCATGCAGTAGCTCCGGCTCATTCCGTGGTGGATTTCCGGCGTGGTGTAAATGGGGATGTTGTATTTGCCCGCCAGGTGACCGACGGCCTTTATATGGTCTGCGTGGTCGTGCGTCACGAATACGCCCTTTATCGTCTCCAGCGGTAGGTTATATTCTTTACAGATTTTTTTTATGCTGCGGATGCCGATGCCTGCATCAATGAATAATCCGTATGTCTCGGTCCCCAAATAATAACAATTGCCGCTGCTGCCGCTGCCCAGGCTCATAAATCGTATTTTCATCTATTTTCGTTTTTTGCTGTTAGAAGTGTATGGAAATCAGTCCGAAACCTCTCTGAGCCTGTCTGTACCCTGATTGGCCTTCGGACGATTTCAAACAAAGGTACAAAAAGAATGGAAGTTGACCAAACATCTCCTCCCGACTTGATGCGATATACTTGCACGGAAATGCAGATAAAAGTGCCCGATTATACCGCTGTTATCGTCGAAATACCTATCTTTGCGGGAAAATTTTAAATGAATGAAACCACAGTTTTTGCTAGCTTCTCCCTTTGCCGGGAGCGGAAAGACAACGATTGCATTGGGGTTGTTGAGGGTGTGGCAGCGCCGGGGCATAAAGGTGCAGCCTTTTAAATGCGGCCCTGACTCCATTGATACGCAATATCATGCACTGGCTTCCGGGAATGATTCGGTCAACCTGGATAGCTGGCTGGCATCTTCCGGTCATGTCCAGCATTTGTATAACCGTTACGGAGAGCGTGCCGATATCTGTCTGGTAGAGGGCACCATGGGGTTATACGACGGCTACCACCTTCAGAAGGGGAGTTGTGCGGAGATTGCCTCTCTGCTGAGTATCCCGGTGGTCATGGTGGTCAATGCGCGGGCTGTCTCATACTCTGTGGCACCGCTGCTGTATGGATTCAAGGCGTTTAACCCGCAGGTCCGTATCGCAGGGGTTATATTCAATCAGGTTGCCTCTGTGGCGCATTATGCGGTCTTGCGTGAGGCCTGTACGGATGCGGGACTGGAATGTCTGGGATACGTTCCTGTAATCAGCGAGGTGAAGATGCCTGCCCGTCATTCGGGAATCACCTTGTCGGTCAGGAAATCCATGAACGAACAGATTGACCGTATCGCCGATGTCCTGGAGAAACACATTGCACTGGACCGGCTGGAAAGCCGTTGCACCCGTATCTTCCCTTGCCGCTATACCCTGCCTTTTACCTCCGAACTCGATGAGGAGCCCATGAAGCCGATGTGGGAAAAGCCGCTGAAGATTGCCGTAGCCCGTGACCCTGCATGCTGCTTCCTCTTCCGGGAGCATCTCGACCGGTGGTCGGCGATGGGGGAACTCAAGTTTTTCAGCCCGGTGTATGGAAGTGACCTTCCGGAAGCCGATCTGGTCTATCTTCCCGGAGGTTTTCCGGAACTCTTTGCCCGTCAGCTGCACCGCAGGAAGCGCTTGATGCAGCAATTGCGTGATTATGCGGAGGCCGGAGGAAAGATTCTGGCTGAAGGGGGAGGCACGCTGCTGCTTGCACGTTCGCTGACCGTTCGTCCCGGTGGGACGGCTTACGAGATGGCCGGTATCTTCCCGCTGGATTATACCATGGCCGGCACGCGCCTGAATTCGGGTTACCGTACAGCCGTCGTTCAGGGAGAGTCCCTGAAGGGATATGAGTTTCATTATCCGGCAGCTTCACCTTCCGAGACTTGCGGCTCCTGTGCCCGGATACTGACTCCCAAAGGGGTGGAGACAGGGGCCTCCTTGTACCGTTACAAGAACGTGATTGCCGGGGATGTCCAGTGGTACTGGGGAGAAACCGATCTCTGGTCTTTGTGGAAATAAGTCTGCCTGGAGAATCAATCCGCTTATCATAAACTGTCAAGCCGGTCTGCATGCTTTCCGCAGAAAGATGCAGACCGGCTTGTTGGTATAAGGTATAAAGGCCACGTAATCCTTATTTCGGAGCCTTTCTATACAGGTATATCGCAATGAACAAATAGAGTATGTTCGGAATCCATACGGCCAGTGCAGGCGACATGTTTCCGTTCAGTGCAAAGGTCGACGAAATGGTCTGGAACAGGATATAGGAGAAACTCAGTCCCAGTCCGATACCCAGGTGCAGTCCCATACCTCCCTTCACCTTGCGCGAGGAGAGGGAAACCCCGATGGCCGTCAGAATGAAGGCCGCAAACGACATGGCAATCCGTCGGTGATATTCAACCTCAAACGCCTTGATATTGGCGAATCCGCGCTGTTTCTGCTTGGAGATGTATTCGCTCAACTGGCGGCTTGTCATGGTTTCCTGCTGTCCGCGGGTAATCAGGAAATCCTGCGGCTCCATGTTGATGATGGTATCCAGCCGGTCTCCCTTGGTGATGTATTCACGCATGCCCTTCATTTCACGGATCATGTAGTCCTTGACAATCCATTTATGATAAGTCAGTGTATCGTAGGTAATCCGTCGTGCCGTAAGGTGAGACACCAGCTTGTGGTCCTCGAACTTATCCAGCGAGAAACGGTATCCCGTCTTGTTGTAGTCCTCATACCGTTCCATGTATGCAATGACTCCACTGTCTACCTCAAGCTGGATGTTCCGGACGTAATCGGCCGATTTCTTGTTCTTGTACACCTTTTCAAACTGCAGTCGGGTGACACTTCCCGTCGGGATGATTTCCGTTCCCAGCACATACGTCACCACCGAGATGATGGCTGCCGAAACCATGTAGGGGAACATCATTCTTTTAAAGCTCATGCCCGTAGAGAACATGGCAATGATTTCGGAGTTCTCCGCCAGCTTCGAGGTAAAGAAAATCACGGCGATGAAGACGAAGAGCGGACTGAACAGATTCGTATAATACGGAATGAAGTTCAGGTAATAGTCAAATACGATAGCCTTCAGCGGAGCCTTATTGTTGATGAAATGGTCGATATTCTCATTTACATCGAATACCACCGCAATGGAGATAATCAATGCGATAGCGAAGAAATAAGTTCCCAGAAACTTGACGATGATATACCTGTCAAGTCTCTTCAGCCATTTGGTTTTGAAAAACTCTTTGTTCATGTCTCAGGTGTCTTGATTACAGTCGGGTAGAAAGGCGTTTTACCATCATGGGCTTCCAGGTCGAGAAGTCGCCGGCAATGATGTGCTTGCGGGCCTCTTTGACCAGCCACAGGTAGAATGCCAGATTATGGATAGACGCAATCTGCATGGCCAGCAGCTCCTGGGCATGGAAGAGGTGACGCAGGTAGGCACGGCTGTACATGGTGTCTACGTACGATGCGCCGTCTGCCTCTATCGGAGCGTAGTCGTTTTCCCATTTCTTGTTGCGCATGTTCATGATACCGTCTTTGGTAAACAGCATACCGTTGCGTCCGTTGCGTGTAGGCATCACGCAGTCGAACATGTCCACTCCGCGTTCGATTCCTTCCAGAATGTTGACCGGAGTACCTACGCCCATCAGGTAGCGTGGCTTGTCGGTCGGCAGGATTTCGTTGACAACCTCAATCATCTCGTACATCTTTTCGGTCGGTTCGCCCACTGCCAGTCCGCCGATCGCATTTCCGTCGGCACCCTTTGAGGCAATGTATTCTGCCGAGCGGCGTCGCAGGTCGGGATACACACAGCCCTGTACAATCGGGAAGAGCGACTGTTGGTAGCCGTACTTGGGCTCCGTCTCATTGAATCGGACGAGGCAGCGGTCCAGCCAGCGGTGCGTCAGTTCCATCGACTGCTTGGCATAGTTGTAATCGGATGTTCCCGGAGCACATTCGTCGAAGGCCATCATGATATCCGCTCCGATGGTACGTTCGATGTCCATCACGCGTTCGGGCGTAAAGAGATGCTTGGAGCCGTCGATGTGCGAGCGGAATTCCACGCCTTCTTCTTTCAGCTTACGGATTCCGGAGAGTGAGAATACCTGGAAACCACCGCTGTCAGTCAGCATCGGGCGGTCGAATCCGTTGAATTTGTGCAATCCTCCGGCACCTTCGATAATGTCAAGTCCCGGACGCAGATAGAGGTGATACGTATTGCCCAGAATGATCTGTGCCTTGATGTCATCCTTGATTTCATGCAGATGAACGCCCTTGACACTGCCCAGTGTGCCCACCGGCATAAAAATCGGAGTTTCAATCTGTCCGTGGTCCGTGGTGATCAGACCGGCACGTGCATTCGACTTCGGATCGGTATGTTGTAATTCAAATTTCATTAGCTTGGTAAAATTGGGTGGTCAATAAATTATCTTTTGCAGGGAACCTGCCTCCGGTTTATTTCTCCGGAGACGGTTCTTCTGTTTTATCAGTAACGGTAAAGTCTATCGCATCCTTCACCTTCTCATCGGTCAATGCCAGTGCCAGGACTTCCTTGATGTCGTTTACGTAATGGAAGTTCAGTCCTTTTACGTAAATCGGCTGGATTTCCTCGATATCCTTGCGGTTTTCCTCACACAGGATGATGTCGGTGATTCCGGCACGCTTGGCAGCAAGAATCTTTTCCCGGATACCTCCTACCGGAAGCACTTTTCCGCGCAGGGTAATCTCTCCGGTCATTGCCAGGTTGGCCCGTACCTTTCTCTGGATCAGGGCAGAAGCCAGTGAGGTGACCATGGTGATACCTGCCGACGGACCGTCTTTTGGAATGGCTCCTTCGGGCACGTGAATGTGGATGTTCCAGTTGTCGAAAATGCCATCCGGCAGCTCCAGCAAGTGCGAGTGTGCCTTCAGGTATTCCAAAGCCAGCATGGCCGATTCCTTCATCACGTCTCCCAGGTTTCCAGTCAGAGTCAGCCGTCCTCCCTTGCCCTTGCTCAGGCTGGTTTCCACGAAGAGGATTTCTCCGCCTACCGCCGTCCAGGCCAGTCCGGTTACCACACCTGCATATTCATTTCCCTGGTACTTGTCGCGTGAATACAGGGGCACACCCAGGTATTTGGACACATCTGCCGGCTTCAGTTCCACCGTACCGTCAAATTTGTCGCAGGCAATTTCCAGGGCAACCTTACGCATGATCTTGCTCAAGGTCTTTTCCAGCTGTCTGACACCGCTTTCACGGGTATAGTTTTCAATGATGTATTCAATGGCCGCTTTGGAGAATTTCAGGTGTTCCTTTTTCAGTCCCGATGCCTCCATCTCTTTCGGAATCAGGTGGCGCTTGGCGATTTCCACTTTTTCCTCGGTGATGTATCCGCTCACCTCAATCAGTTCCATACGGTCCAGCAACGGCTGCGGGATGGTTCCCAGGTTGTTTGCCGTAGCAATGAACATCACATTCGACAGGTCGTAGTCCATGTCGATGTAGTTGTCGTGGAACGTATTGTTCTGTTCCGGATCCAGCACTTCCAGCATCGCCGAACTCGGGTCTCCACGGTGGTCGCTGCCCAGTTTGTCTATCTCATCGAGAATGATGACCGGATTGGAGGTCTCTGCCTTGATGAGGCTCTTGATGATACGTCCCGGCATGGCACCGATGTAGGTCTTGCGGTGTCCGCGGATTTCAGCCTCGTCTCTGACACCCCCCAGTGACATACGTACGTATTTCCGCTTGAGTGCCGAAGCAATGGAACGTCCCAGAGAGGTTTTACCTACCCCCGGAGGGCCGTACAGACAGATAATCGGCGATTTCAGGCTGCCTCTCAGTTTCAGTACTGCCAGGTGCTCCAGAATACGCTCCTTCACCTTCTCCAGTCCGTAATGGTCCTTGTTCAGGATTTTTTCAGCATTCGGAATGTTCAGCGAGTCGGCCGAGTAGACTCCCCACGGAAGCGACAACAATGTCTGCAGGTAAGAAAGCTGCACGTTGTAGTCGGGCGACTGCGGATTGATCCGTTCCAGTTTGGCTACCTCACGCTCGAAAGTGGCTGCCGTTTCCTTGCTCCATTTCTTCTGCTTGCCTTTCTCTCTCAGCTCTTCGATCTCATCGTTTTCGCCGGTGCCCAGCTCGTCCTGTATGTTTTTGATCTGCTGGTGCAGGAAGTATTCCCGCTGCTGGCGGTCCAGGTCTTCGCGGGTCTTCATCTGGATGCTCTGCTTCAGCGCAGCCAGCTGGGTTTCCCGGTCGAGCACCTGTATCAGGTTGTAGATGCAGTCCTTGAACGACAGCTGGTCGAGCAGCTTGAATTTGTCTTCCAGCGGAAGCGGGAAGTTCGTACAGATGAAGTTGACAAGCAGGGTAGGCTGCTTGAAGTTTTTCAGTGCGAACGCAAAGTCAGGATTCATGCGGTCAGAACTCTCAATGAATTTCTGTGCCGTTTCCCGACAGGTATCCAGTAATACTTTGATTTCTTTTGATTCCTCAGGGTCTTCCTGTTTCTCTACTACCGACACGTGTCCTTTCAGGTAAGGGCGTACGGCGGTGACTTCTTCTATCTTGACCTTGACATTGCTGGTCTGTATGATGGCGCTGATCTCACCTCCCGGAAGATCGAGCACGCGAAGCACCCGTCCCATTACGGCTGTCGGATGCAGGTCGTTGAAGCCCGGTTCCTCCACCTCAGCAATCTTCTGCGTGGCAATAATGATGTGCTCCTCGTTCTTGGCAGCATTCTTGGCCAGTTTCAGCGTACTTTTACGTCCGATGGATACCGGCAATATTGATGAGGGAAACACCACCATGTTCCGCAGGGTCATGATCGCGAATTCCTGATCAAAGTCATCTACTTGCAAATCAGATGGGCTTGTACTTATTTCTGCTATCATTGACATGTCATTATGTGTTGATTCGGAAAATTCGACTTTTATATTTCTTTTTTTGTCCATCGTTTAAATTTGAGTTCTATTATAAACTTCTCTCTTAAAATAAGTCGGGGATTTTTTACCCCAAAACGGGTACAAATTTAATCAATATGTACTTAATATGGAAATGGAACAGGTGCAAATAGCTCTGTAAGATGAAATAAAAAAAGGTTTATTAGTATAAAATGAGGAGTTTTATCTATTTTTGGCACAAAATCAAGTTGCGGACATTATGCCAAATCATTTTTTCAAGTTTAAACAGTTTACAGTGTTTCAGGACCGGTGTGCCATGAAGGTCGGTACCGACGGGGTGCTGCTGGGGGCCTGGGCCGATGTGGAGCAGGCCCGGAGGGTACTGGATATCGGCACCGGAACGGGGATGATTGCCTTGATGGCTGCGCAGCGCAGCCAGGCGGAAGTATGTGGGGTAGAAGTTGATGAAGAGGCTGCCGGACAGGCATGCGAGAATGCGGACGCCTCTCCCTGGAAGGACCGTATCCGTATTATCTGCAAGCCGGTGCAGGCATATGCCGATGAGGCGGGGTTTGATGTGATTGTATCGAATCCTCCTTATTTCCAGGAACAGACATTCTGTCCGGATTCGCAGCGCAACGGGGCCCGTCATACGGACGGACTGTCGTTCGAGGAACTGCTGGAGGCGGTTTCGCGACTACTGACGGCGGAGGGAGTTTTTTATGTTGTATTGCCGGCAGGGGCAGTCGACCGTTTCGTCGGCCTTGCTGCCGAAAGGCACCTTTATCCGTGCCGCCATACCCGGGTACATACCAAGCCCGATGTGCCGTCAAAACGCTCGCTGTTGGGATTCAGCCGTTGCATCTTGCCTTGCAGGGAAGACAGTCTGGTGGTCGAGCTGGAGCGTCACGTCTACAGTCCGGAGTACATCCGTCTGACCCGGGATTTTTACCTGGCCATGTAAGCCTGTCATTTTTTTGACAGGCGGCGCAACAGGTTCTGGTTGAGCTGCAGCAGCTCCTTGTGCTTCTTGGCGATCTCCGAGGTAATCGGTTTCTTTCCTACAAACTCCGTAAAGTACTGGAATACGTTAAGAGGATAGGCGTAAGGCTTTTCCTGCTCTTTGGGAATCATCACCTTCAGGCCGGCAGGGATGATTTCCACTTCAATATCCTTGCCGCCCATTGCCGGGTCTCCGTCAAAATGGAATACTCCTTCCTTGGCACGGTGGATGATGATTTTCTTTTCTCTCAGTGTCTTGATCCGGCTGTTCTGGTCCAGGGTCTTGTTGAACAGCTGGAAGGAAAGTGCCGGTACGTCAAGCACATTGAACGGCTCCAGGATGGTGATGTCCATCTGTCCGTCGGTCAGAGAGGCCTGCGGGGCAATGTAGGCATTGTTGCCATACTGCGACGCGTTGGCGCAGGCAATCAGAAAAGCCTTGTATTTTACGCTTCCCGATTCGTTTTCTATTTCGTAGGTTTCCGGCCGGTAGGTCAGGCTCTCGTGCAGTGTATTTTCCAGGTAAGTCAGCAAGCCTCTTTTCCCCGAGTTGGCGAACTTGAGGCTTACGAAGGCGTCAAACCCCACACCGCAGGTGCAGAAAAACAGCCGGTCGTTGATTTTTCCGTAATCCATCTGAGTGCATATTCCTTCATTGAGCACCTGTATGGCCCCTTTGGGTTCCAGCGGAATGTGCAGGTGTCTCGCCAGGCCGTTGCCCGAGCCGCAGGGGATGATTCCCATGGCAGTCTGGGTATGCACGAGGGAGCGTCCGATTTCGTTGACCGTGCCGTCTCCTCCGATGGCAACTACGATATCAGCCTGGTTCCGGGCTGCTTCCAGGGCCAGCTCCGAAGCGTGTCCGGCATATTCGGTCTTCTTAATCACATAGTCATAGACCGAGCGGTCCAGACGTTCTTCTATCAGACGCAGGATATTTTCCTTACCGTGTGTGCCGGATATAGGATTAACGATGAATATAATTTGTTTTTTGGAACTCATTTTAGTTAAGGGTTTCTCGTCTTGTGTCGACAAAAATACGATTATTTTAATTATAATGCACGAAATTTGCAATAGAAATCTGAATAGATGTTTTTTTTGTCCATTTAATCCGCTGAAATGATTTTAATTATTATCTTTGCGCGATGTTTTTGAAATGAGTTTGGCTTGAATGTATTTATGGGCATCGTTTGTAATGAAAAGAGCGTTCGGGCGGATGTCAAGGAACTCTGACTGAACCGGATGGCCGTGCGCTGAAATATGGATTGCCAAATATAAAAGGAATAAGACAAATATAAAGGTTAAGTGTAACTACTTACGAATATTATAAAATATGGGATTATTACAAGAAAAGCTAAGTAAATTCAGATTGCCTCAGATGTACATGGAAAGAGGCGTTTATCCTTATTTTCGTGAAATAGACAGTGCGCAGGATACTGAAGTATTGATGGATGGAAAAAAGGTGTTGATGTTCGGTTCAAACTCTTACCTGGGGCTGACGCACGATTCACGCATTATTGAGGCTGCAATTGCTGCAACCCGTAAGTACGGTACCGGATGTGCCGGTTCCCGCCTGTTGAACGGAACTCTGGACATTCACGTTCAGCTTGAAAAAGAATTGGCTGAATTTGTAGGTAAGGATGAAGCCCTGTGTTTCTCTACCGGTTTTACGGTAAATGAAGGAGTGATACCGCAGTTGGTAGGACGCGGTGATTATATCATCTGTGACGATCGTGACCATGCTTCGATTGTGGACGGACGTCGTCTGACTTTTGCCAACCAGATCAAATACAAGCACAATGACATGGAGGCGCTCGAAAGAGAACTTCAGAAGTGCGAGCCGGATGCCATCAAGCTGATTGTGGTGGACGGTGTATTCTCAATGGAAGGTGACTTGGCTAATCTGCCGGAAATTATCCGCCTGAAGAAGAAATACAATGCGACTGTATATGTAGACGAAGCGCACGGACTGGGTGTGTTCGGTAAAAACGGACGCGGTGTCTGCGACCACTTCGGACTGACAGACGAGGTAGACCTGATCATGGGTACATTCAGTAAGTCATTGGCTTCTATCGGTGGTTTCGTAGCCGGCGACAAGGATGTAATCAACTGGTTGCGTCACAATGCCCGTTCTTATATATTCCAGGCCAGCAACACTCCGGCGGCTACTGCAGCTGCCATGGAGGCACTGAACATCCTGAAGACTGAACCGGAACGTCAGGAAAAACTGTGGGAAATCACTAACTATGCATTGAACAGCTTCCGTGAACGCGGTTTCGAAATCGGTGACACTGAAAGCCCGATTATCCCGCTTTACGTACGCGATACAGACAAGACTTTCGAAGTGACTAAGATGGCTTTCGATGAAGGTGTGTTCATCAATCCGGTTATTCCGCCGGCATGTCATCCGCAGGATACACTGGTACGCTTCGCGCTGATGGCTACTCACACCAAGGAACAGGTGGACTTTGCCATCGAGAAGTTGACCAAGTGCTTCAAGCAGCTGGAACTTCTGTAAACGATATTTCGGTATTTTATATATCTGAATACGGCACAAGAGTTGCAGGACCGGACAACCGGTTGTGCAACTCTTGTTTTTTTGCTGTCCTGTTTGAATTCGCAAGGACTAATACTTTCATTTCTTTTTCAGTGCCTTCCCGAACCAGAGGCCAATTCCTAGGCTGGCATTCAATTCTCTTCCGATACTTCGGTTGCTGTAAGCGTACTCCTGCAAGGTGATTCCGTCGTTCTTGTCTACCAGGTAACTCTTTGCCCGGGTGAGGGGCTCTTGAAAGAAAATATCCATCATCAGTGCAATCTTGGGAGTCAGACGATATTGGGTGGAAACACCGAGGTTCATGCAGAGAGAGGAACTTCGGCACCATTCCTCATGAGTTCTTTTATCCCAGGTGCTTTGTTTTTCGTAGTCGCCTCCGTAATAGCTTTTGCCGATGCCGATACGAGGATAACATTGCCATCTCTCTCCTTCAAAGCGGTACACCAGTCCGGCGCTGCAGGCAGGATGTATTTTGGTGATTCCTGGTATGAGTAGATCCAGCAGGGCATCTATTAGCGGATTAGAACTTTGCATATCAAAAAACTTCAGACGGATATCGGCATACCATCCAAATCGTGGGGAGAACAAGTGGGTCAGTCGACAATCGTAATAAGGGGCTATAGCCGTGCGTTGAGCGAAAAGTGCGGCAGCAGGTTGATTGCTTGAAAAACGGGCCAGGTTGGTGTTCATACCCCCGCCTATATAGAGGTGAAACTGTGGCTTGTAGCGGATTTCTCGATATAAGGTAGATTGTGGTACGGTGTGTGGAGGAGAAGCCCAAAGGGTGGTGCCTGTTCCTAGGCCAAGTAATACAATGAGCAATTTGATTTTTACAGAATGCTTGATGTTCATAGTCGTTGTTTGTAAAGGATAAACGTATTACAGGGATTATGTTCATAACCTGAATGTTACAAATATAACCAATCCTTTGAAAAAGACTGATGCGAAAGAGTGGAAAAAAAGAAATAATTCGATAAATTTGTCGTAACAGAGAAACGAGACAACTGTATATATGTTAATAAATAACGGGCATTATGATTTTGAATGAAAGAGAATGCAATCACGAACTGGTATTGGATGTGGCACGTCAGATGATGATTGCCGCCCGTACCGCCCCGAAGGCAAAGGGAGTCGACGTGATAGAAGTGGCTTTGGTTACAGAGAGCAACATCCGTATCCTGTCGGATACCATGAAACAGATGTATGAAGAGAACGGGTTCAAGTTTTTCCTTCGCGATGCCGAGAACATCCTCGAGGCAGCCTGTGTGGTCCTGATCGGTACCCGGGAACAATGCCAGGGGCTGAACTGCGGATATTGCGGCTTTCCTGCCTGTGTGGAAAGGGAAGAGGGCGTTCCCTGTGCCCTGAATACCATTGATGTGGGTATTGCCATCGGTTCTGCCTGTGGAGTGGCTGCCGATCATCGCGTAGATACGCGTGTCATGTTTTCTGCCGGACAGGCTGCACAGCAACTGGACTGGCTGGACGGCTGTACCCGTGTCTTTGCCATCCCGGTAAGTGCCTCTTCCAAGAATCCGTTCTTCGACCGGAAACCGATGTAGCCATCCTGGAAAGCCGGGTGCCAAACAGGCAGAAGCATTTTCCATTCTGTCAACAGATGAAAAATGCTTCTGTAACTTATCAGTAATCAGGGCAATGTGCCCGCAATCATTTCTGAATCATCTTTTCTGTAATCATGCAGCGATTGCAGAAGAAATGTCACGGTGTCTTATTCCTGCTTGAAGATAAAGCGTTCTACCGCATAAGCCACACCGTCTTCACTGTTCGAACGGGTAATGAAATCCGCATTCTCCTTCACTACCGGCTGTGCATTCTCCATGGCAATTCCAAGGCCCGCATACTGAATCATGGAAAGGTCATTGAAACCGTCGCCGATGGCAATCATCTCGTCTTTGGTCAGTCCGATTTCCTTCAGCAATACCGACAGCGACTGTGCCTTGTCGATACCCTTGGGAACAAGTTCCAGGAAATAAGGTTCGGAACGGAATACCCCCATACGGTCTTTCAGGTGCTCGTACATCTCCTTTTCCAGCTCGGCCAGGCGGGTAGGTTCTCCCACAATCAGGCATTTCGCGATGGGATGCTTCACGGCATCCAGGAAATTGTCCACCTTTTTAATCTTCATCACGTTCAGCAAGGCCTCCTTCAGTACATATTCGTCTTCCGGATATTCTGTGAGCACATATTCCCCGTCGTAAGTCACGATTGCAAACTGGTTCTTGGTGGCGCACTCATATAAATAAGGAAGGACTTCCGGGTCGAGCAGATTCTTGTACATGATTTCACCGGTTTTCCAGTCAATGATTTCTCCCCCGTTGTAAGAAAGAATGTATCCTTCGTATTCATCCAGCTGGAGTTGGTTGGCCAAAGGAGCGATTCCGTAAGTCGGACGTCCGGACGCAAGCACGATTTTCACGCCCTGCTGCTGAGCCTTTATCAATGTGTTTTTCGTATGTTCGGTAATTTCTTTTTTCGGATTGGTCAGCGTTCCGTCCAGATCAAGTACTAAAAGTTTATAATCCATAGATTTGTATAGCTTGTTATTTCTTCGCAAAGATAATAGAATATTCGAAGTTTTTTCTTTATTTCGCATAAGAGTCGGATGAATTTTTCCGCAAGTTCCGGAAAAACGGGGGTGATTTTGTGCAACGGATGGATTCCGTGGCTTGCGGAAAGCGGACTTGTATGAATCGTTTATTAAAAAGGAGAGGATGTTATGGAATTGCATTACGATTTTATGCTGCGGCTGCTGATTGCCGGGGCAATGGGAGTCTGTATCGGAGTGGAGCGTGAATACCGGGCGAAGGAAGCCGGCTACCGGACGCATTTCCTGGTGGCTTTGGGAAGCGCCCTGCTGATGATTGTCTCGCAATACGGATTCAGTGACGTGCTGGCGGCCGACCTGGTTCGCCTTGACCCGAGCCGTATCGCCGCACAGGTAGTGAGCGGAATCGGTTTTATCGGTGCCGGTACCATCATCCTGCAGAAACAGATTGTGCGGGGACTGACCACGGCTGCCGGTGTCTGGGCCACTTCGGGCATCGGACTGGCAATCGGTGCCGGTATGTACGGGGTGGGGATTGCCGCAACGGTACTGGTGCTGCTGGGACTGGAGGCCTTGAGCTTCTTCTTCAAGAGTATGGGGCTGAGGAACATGATCATTGAGTTTACGCTGACCGATAAGGACGATTTGAAGCGGGTGACGTCGCGTTTTCACGAAAAAGGGTTTATCGTGGTCTCTTATGAAATGACCGAAAGTGCTTCTGTGAACGGAGAAATCTATCAGGTAAGCATGACGGTGAAGGCCAAGCACATGAACGAGGAAGCCCTGCTGCTGATGTTTCTGAATGAATTTCCGGGGGTGACGGTCACCAAACTGACGTAAACAGAAACCTTCTTTTATGCCTGCCCGGGCCAGCCTTCTGCGGGAAAAATGACCCTAAAAGATGATAATTTTTCTGCAGGAGCTGTTTTTCCTGTCATTTTTTTCTGTTACCTTTGCAACATTACTTAATATACAACTTATGAGAAGGAACAAAATAAACTGGAAGGTTCCTAAAGGTGCGGAACTGACAGAACTAGATAAAAAGGTCCTTTATTTCCAGGAAAAAGGTCATCTGGTTCCCTCGCGGAAGCTCATCAAAACTCCCGAACAGATTGAGGGAATCCGGAAAAGCGGTATCATCAATACCGGAGTGCTGGACTTGGTTGCGCGTGAGATTCATGCGGGAATGAGTACGGCGGAAATCGACAAACTGGTATACGACTATACGGTTTCACACGGTGCCATACCGGCTCCTCTGAATTATGAAGGGTTCCCGAAGAGCGTATGTACCTCCATCAATGAGGTCGTATGTCACGGTATTCCTTCGGAAGAAGAGATTCTGGAAGAGGGAGACATCATCAATGTCGATGTATCTACCATCCTCGACGGATATTATTCGGATGCTTCGCGTATGTTCATCATCGGAGAAACTACTCCGGAAAAGAAGAAGCTGGTCGATGTGGCCAAGGAATGTCTTGAAATCGGTATGCAGGCAGCCCGTCCTTTCGGCTTTGTAGGCGATATCGGTCATGCCATCGAGAAACATGCCAAGAAAAACGGTTTCTCTGTCGTGCGGAATCTCTGCGGCCACGGTGTGGGACTGGAATTCCACGAGGAACCTGATGTGGAGCATTTCGGAAGAAAGGGAACCGGAATGCTGCTGGTGCCGGGAATGGTCTTTACCATCGAGCCGATGATCAACATGGGTACTTATGAAGTGTTTGTCGACGAAGAAGACGGATGGACCGTGGTTACGGAAGACGAACTGCCTTCTGCCCAGTGGGAGCATACGTTCCTGATGACGGAAAACGGGCTGGAAATCTTAACTTATTGATTTAACAATTCAACTTAACGATTAGAAATAGAACGATATATGGATACTATTATATTAGGTATAGAATCGTCTTGTGATGATACTTCGGCAGCGGTGATCAAGAACGGAGTACTGCTTTCGAGTGTGATTGCAAGTCAGGCCGTACACGAATCGTACGGAGGGGTGGTGCCCGAACTGGCTTCGCGTGCCCATCAGCAGAATATCGTTCCGGTGGTGCACGAGGCACTGAAAAGAGCCGGAGTGACCAAGGAGCAGTTGAGTGCCATTGCCTTTACCCGCGGACCGGGACTGATGGGGTCGCTGTTGGTGGGAGTATCGTTTGCCAAGGGTATGGCGCGTGCGCTGGGTATTCCGATGATTGATGTCAACCACCTGCAGGGACATGTGCTGGCGCACTTCATCAAGGAGTCGGAAGACGACAATGACAAGCCTCACTATCCTTTTATCTGCCTGCTGGTTTCGGGCGGTAATTCCCAGATTATCCGGGTAAATGCCTACAACGACATGGAGGTACTGGGACAGACCATCGACGATGCGGCAGGAGAGGCCATCGACAAGTGTTCCAAGGTAATGGGGCTGGGTTATCCGGGCGGACCGATTATCGACAAGCTGGCGCGTCAGGGAAATCCGAAGGCCTTTACCTTCAGCAAGCCTCACATTCCGGGGTATGACTACAGCTTCAGCGGACTGAAGACCTCGTTCCTTTATTCGCTGCGCGACTGGCTGAAGGAAGATCCGGACTTTGTGGAGCATCACAAGGTGGATCTGG
Source organism: Phocaeicola faecicola (assembly GCF_013618865.1). Lineage (GTDB taxonomy): Bacteria > Bacteroidota > Bacteroidia > Bacteroidales > Bacteroidaceae > Phocaeicola > Phocaeicola faecicola. The sequence goes on along the minus strand of NZ_JABSOE010000003.1, from coordinate 34,928 downwards.
CAGCCTCACTGGAAAAGACCATCGTGGATATCCTGATGGACAAGTTGCGCAAGGTGGTGAAGGATACCGGAATCAACGAAGTGGCCGTGGCCGGAGGGGTATCTGCCAACAACGGACTGCGTAACGCCTACCGTGAACATGCCGAAAAATATGGCTGGAAAATCTATATTCCGAAATTCGGATATACCACCGACAATGCAGCCATGATCGCCATCACCGGCTATTATAAGTTTTTGGACAAGGATTTTTGCACAATAGATCAACCCGCTTACTCAAGGGTGATAATCAAGTAAGAACATTAAATAAAACATTCGAATTGTAATTATGTCAGTAGAAACAAAAACACTCAGTAAGGAGATAAGTGAGATCTTCTGGAGAGAAGGCTTTACATTGGCTACAGCCGAAAGCTGCACCGCAGGCAATGTGGCAGCTATCATAACTGCTATCCCTGGTAGTTCTCGTTTCTATAAAGGCGGAATCATCGCTTATGCCAATGAGGTGAAGCAGGACCTGCTGCACGTAGCGGCAGCATCGCTGGAACAGCATGGGGCGGTAAGTGAAGAGGTTGTCGTAGAAATGGCCAAAGGGGTAATGGAGACATTGAATGTAGATCATGCAATCGCTACTTCCGGTATCGCCGGACCGGCGGGAGGAACACCCGACAAGCCGGTGGGCACGATATGGATCGCTGCATGCAATCGTGAGACTGTGATTACGGCTAAGCTGAGCGAAGACAACGGAAGAGAGAAAAATATACAGGCTGCGACCAAAAAAGCCCTCCAATTATTGCTGGAATTGTGTCAAAATAAAGAAAATGAGCAATAAAAATGCAATTAGTTAGAGAAAGACTTGTATATATAAAATAAAATCACTTATTTTGCACTCCGTTTGAGAGAACGAAGGAAATAGAACTATAAAAACTAGATAGAAATGTCGAAAATTTGTCAAATTACCGGAAAGAAAGCCATGATTGGCAACAATGTTTCACACTCAAAGAGAAGAACTAAAAGAACTTTCGATGTGAACTTGTTTACTAAGAAATTCTACTATGTAGAACAGGATTGCTGGATTAGCCTGAATATTTGTGCTAACGGCTTGCGAGTTATTAATAAGAAAGGCCTGGACGCTGCGCTGAATGAAGCTGTTGCCAAAGGTTACTGTGATTGGAAAACTATCAAAATTATTGGTTAATTAAAAGGAGAAAAAGACTATGGCTAAGAAAGCTAAAGGTAACAGAGTACAGGTAATCCTTGAATGCACAGAGATGAAGGACAGTGGTATGCCGGGAACTTCTCGTTATATTACAACTAAGAATAGAAAGAATACCACTGAAAGATTGGAATTGAAGAAGTACAATCCTATTTTGAAAAGAGTAACAGTTCATAAAGAAATTAAATAATAAGTAGACCATGGCAAAGAAAACAGTCGCAACCCTTCAGACAGGTAAAGAAGGACGTTCTTATACTAAGGTTATCAAAATGGTGAAGTCTCCGAAAACTGGTGCTTACATCTTTGATGAACAGATGGTTCCTAACGAAAAAGTTCAGGACTTTTTCAAAAAATAATTAGCGGATTTTAATGATGCTATATAAAGGTCCCTTCATCCTTTTGGATGAGGGGATTTTTTTGTTTCTGCCGGATGGCTTTCTTTTTGTCGGTGAAACGCGGTTTTGGCTGACAGGGACTTTTCCCCGGAATGGGAGTACAGGAGGCCGGGAAGTGTCCTGAAAGGGGTGGAGAAGGGAAGAAAAGACGTTGATACGGAGCAGGGCGGTGAAGAAAATGGAATCGCACAATGGTGTGTGGCGTTGCGGATAAGGAAAGTGTGCCGAAAACCTCGCGAGGTTTTTGAAAAAGATGGCGGCCTTTTTCGTCTCCTTTGCTGATGTGTGAGGGAAAATACGCTGATGCGGGCCGGTCTTTCTCTGCTTTTCTGCGGAAAAGGAATAAGGGTAGCGATGAATTTGGGAGGGTAATGCGCTGGCTGGTAATGGAATATGCTCAGAGAGGAGCGCTGAGAATCCCGAATTTCCAGTCGGCTCCATTACGGCGTTGAAAGAACGGATTCTCAAGGCTCTTCTTTGTCAATTTGTTACTTTTGTCTTTTTGTCAGCGGGCGTTTGCGGATGCCGCTTGCTGTTCTGCTTCGTAAAGCCGGCGGAACGTGCTGCGCAACTGCTCCTCATCTGCCAGGATCTTGCGGAATTCGGCCAGGCGTGCGGCATTGCTGGACTCCGGTATCCACAGCTGCAAGTATCCGTTGGGACCGTATTTGACGGTCAGGTGCTCCTTGAACCGGGCGTACTGCTCTTCGGCCGTCATTTCCGGATAATGCGACAATCCGTATTGTACGGTCCGACGCAGTGTGATTTCCGGATCGATGATGCGGTCGGCCTCCGCCACAATTTTGCCGTACAGGCTCCTGGGCTCGTGGTCGCAGGAAGCCCGGTGGTCTTCTACGGCCTCTTTCATTACCTGCAGCTGCTCGGGGGTGAACCATTGGCGCAGGCAGGCGTCTTCCGCCAGTATTTTTCCGGAAACCAGGTGGTGCAGTTCCCTTCCTTCGCACAGTCCCGTATCGTGATAGGCCGCAATGACATAGGCCATGGACAGGTCGGCCTTGTACAGTGCCGCCAGTTGCAGGCTCTCCTCGATGACCCTTGCCGCATGGTCCAGCCGGTGGGCCTTGTCAAAGCCGTGATACTGCGGCAGGATGTGTTCTTCCACATATCGGACTAAATCTTCGGGTATGGATTGATTCATAATCTGTAAGAATTAAAAAGACATGAGATATTCGGAGAAACCGGAGGCTCTCCGTGTTTTTGCTTTACAATATTAAGTAGAATGTTCGGGTTGTGCAACTTTCCGCAAGATAAAAAGCAGTTCATCGGGATAAAACAGTGCGGTAATTTTGAAAAATATTGTATCTTTGTCACAAAATAGATAATAAATAACAAGCCGCGTATGGGATTTTTTAGTTTTTTCTCGAAGGAAAAGAAAGAAACGCTGGACAAAGGACTGTCTAAAACCAAGGAAAGTGTCTTTGGGAAGATAGCCCGCGCAGTAGCCGGAAAGTCGAAAGTAGACGATGAAGTATTGGACAACCTGGAAGAAGTGCTGATCACTTCGGACGTAGGAGTGGAGACCACGCTGAATATCATCAAGCGAATTGAGAACAGAGTGGCCCGCGACAAGTATGTCAATACTCAGGAACTGAACAATATCCTGCGTGAGGAAATTGCGGCCCTGCTCACCGAAAACAATACGGTGGACGCCGAAGACTTCAGTGTACCCGAAGGCAAGAAGCCGTATGTGATCATGGTGGTAGGAGTGAACGGAGTGGGAAAGACCACTACCATCGGTAAACTGGCTTATCAGTTCAAGAAAGCCGGAAAATCGGTGTATCTGGGAGCTGCCGATACCTTCCGTGCCGCTGCGGTGGAACAGCTGGTAATCTGGGGTGAACGGGTAGGAGTGCCTGTTATCAAGCAGAAAATGGGTTCTGACCCGGCTTCTGTGGCTTATGACACCCTGAGCTCGGCAGTAGCCAACCAGGCCGATGTGGTCATCATCGATACGGCAGGACGTCTGCACAACAAGATCGGACTGATGAACGAGCTGACCAAGATCAAGAATGTGATGCAGAAGGTGGTACCGGATGCGCCTCACGAAGTGTTGCTGGTACTCGACGGCTCTACCGGACAGAATGCGTTCGAACAGGCCAAGCAGTTTACGCTGGCCACTGAAGTGAATGCTATGGCCATTACCAAGCTCGACGGAACGGCCAAGGGAGGAGTTGTCATCGGTATTTCCGATCAGTTCAAGATTCCTGTAAAGTACATTGGTCTGGGTGAAGGCATGGAAGACCTGCAGATTTTCCGCCGTCGTGAGTTTGTTGATTCTTTATTTGGAACAGATACTGGTAAATGAGAAAGAATACGATTGATATCATCACCTTAGGGTGTTCAAAGAATCTGGTTGATTCGGAAAAGTTGATGAAGCAGTTTGAGGCCAACGGATATCGGGTAACCCACGATTCCGAGAATCCTCAGGGAGAGATTGCCGTGATCAATACTTGCGGCTTTATCGGTGATGCGAAGGAAGAGTCCATTAACATGATACTGGAGTTCTGCCAGGCAAAGGAGGAGGGACGGCTCAAGAAGTTGTACGTCATGGGCTGCCTCTCGGAACGCTACCTGAAAGAACTGCAGCTGGAAATTCCGCAGGTGGATAAATTCTACGGTAAGTTCAACTGGAATGACCTGTTGAACGACCTGGGCAAGGCTTATCATTCCGAATTTGCCATCGAGCGTCATCTGACGACTCCGAAGCACTATGCCTATCTGAAAATTTCGGAAGGTTGCGACCGCAAGTGTTCTTACTGTGCCATTCCGATCATTACCGGAAAGCATGTGTCGCGTCCGATGGAGGAAATCCTGGACGAGGTGCGCCTCCTGGTGTCGGAAGGTGTGAAGGAGTTTCAGGTCATTGCACAGGAACTGACGTATTACGGAGTAGACCTGTACAAGAAACAGATGCTGCCGCAGCTGATTGAGCAGATGGCGCAGATTCCGGGTGTGAAATGGATCCGTCTGCACTATGCATATCCGGCACATTTCCCGAAAGACCTTTTCCGGGTGATGCGTGAGAACGACAACGTATGTAAGTATATGGACATTGCCCTGCAGCACATCAGTGACAACATGCTGGAAAAGATGCGGAGACATGTCACCAAGGCCGATACCTACGAGCTGATCCGTCAGTTCCGCGAGGAAGTGCCGGGAATCCACCTGCGTACGACACTGATGGTAGGTCACCCCGGAGAGACGGAGCAGGATTTTGAAGAACTCAAGGACTTTGTGCGTGAGGTACGTTTCGACCGGATGGGCGCCTTCGCCTACTCGGAAGAGGAGGGTACGTATGCCGCCCGCCACTATAAGGACGAGGTGCCGCAGGAAGTCAAGCAGGCCCGTCTGGACGAACTGATGGAGATTCAGCAGCAGATTTCTGCCGAATTGAGTCATGCGAAAATCGGCAAGGAGTTTACGGTAATCATCGACCGGAAGGAAGGCGAGTATTACATCGGACGTACGGAGTTCGATTCGCCCGAAGTGGATCCGGAGGTACTCATCCCAGCCGGAGACCGTACCCTGAGAGTGGGTTCCTTCCATCGTGTGAAGGTATATGATGCCGACGACTTTGACCTGTATGCAAGTTTGGTATAAGAAGACATTAGACAATGAACAATAAGGAACTGACAGGCGAACTGGCCCGAAGACTGGGCTACACCAACAAGGATGCGGCCCAGCTGGTGGCATCCATGGTGGCCATTATGGGAGAAGAGCTTCAGGAGGGGAAGACCCTGACGTTTCAGGGATTCGGTACTTTTGAAGTGAAAAAGAAACTGGAGCGGATTGTGGTCAATCCGGCTACCCGTCAGCGTCTGCTGGTTCCCCCCAAGCTGGTACTGAGTTACAAACCCGATAATTCCCTGAAAGAGAAATTCAAAAAAATGCAGGCAAATGAATGAAAAGTTTACTTTGCAGGAGTTGGCTGAGCAGCTGGCCCGCCGCCACGACATGAATCCGGAAGACGCGGAAGCCTTTGTCGGACTGTTCTTTACGCTGATCAAGGAGGCGCTGGAAACGGATAAGTATGTGAAGGTGAAGGGACTGGGAACGTTCAAACTGATCGGGGTGGAAGCTCGGGAAAGCGTAAGTGTCAATTCGGGAGAACGGATTGAAATCCAGGGATATTCGCGGATTTCCTTTACGCCGGACGCAAGTATGCGCGACTGGGTGAACCGGCCTTTCTCTCATTTTGAGACCGTGGTGCTGAACGAGGGTACGCATTTCGACGACATGGAAGAGGAGGAGGGCACTTCAGTGCTTTCGGCTGAAATGTCGGCCGATCTGGAAGAGGGAACGGCGGAAACAGAGGTGTTACCGGAGGAACCGTCGGAGAGTCCGGAACTGGAAAGTAAGGAGGAGGTGCCTCAGACGACTTCTCCTGTGTCCGAGTCTGCTGAAGAGACCGATGAGACTGTGCCTGTGGAGGAAGGGGATTCCGTGGATGACCCCGCTGCTGCAGGTGAGCCGGCCGCACCGGAGACAGAGACCGTTGCATGGCCCGACAGTCGTGAACCCGAACCGGAGCCCCTTGTAGAGGCTGATGCTCAGGAACTCAAACCGGAATCTCTTGTAGAAACTGACGCTCAGGAAGCGGCACCTGTAATCCAGGGTCACGAATCATCGTCCGGAACCGGCAGTGAGGAACCGATGATGGAAACCGGGCATCCGGAACAGCTTCCGGTGGCAGAGACCGGGCGGAAGAGACGCTTCCCGTGGTGCATGTTGGCAACGGTGATGCTGGCAGGTGTCCTGATAGGAGGAGGAATGGTATGGAGTTTCCTTTCCGACAAACGGTTTATTTCGGAACATCTGCTCGACAGCCTGTTTGCCGTCACTCAGAAGGCATCGGTTGCCGCCAGACAGGAGTTGCCGGCAGTAACTGCAGACACGGTTGCAGCTGCCACAGCATCCCAGGCCGATACGGTCCGCAAGGAGGTGAAAAAGGAAGTGACAGTGACATTGCCGGAGAAACCGTCCACAACGGTTGCCCCGAAACAGCCGGAGCAGCCTGCTGCCGGAACGACGAAAGAAGCAGGTAAAACCACTCCGGAACGCCGTGAGACCCTTTCGGATACGGTGGAGTACCAGATTACCGGTACACAGGCCTCCTATACCATCCGTCCGGGAGAAAGCCTGGTGAAGATTTCCCAGAAGTTTTACGGCAACAAGAAACTCTGGCCTTATCTGGTCAAGCACAATCCTACGGTCATCCGTAACGCCAACCAGATACCGATAGGAGCTACCATACAGATTCCGGTCCTGACACCCAAGAAAGACCGGCAGTAAGAATTTTAAATATCTTTAGTCCAACAAGACTGAAAACCGCAGAAGCAACTAGTTTTTTTTAATAAAAATTAGTTGCTTCTGTTAATATAATGCCGTACTTTTGGGTTCGATAATACAATCTTCCCTTTATGGGGTGTAAAATAGATATTTGAAAACATTAAACATAGAAATTATGGCTGAAGCTATTGACATTCGTGAATTAAACGAACGAATTGAACGCCAGAGTGCGTTTATTACTAACTTGATGACCGGAATGGATCAGGTTATTGTGGGTCAGAAACATTTGGTTGAATCCTTGCTTATCGGACTTCTTTCGGATGGACATATCTTGCTGGAAGGTGTTCCGGGTCTGGCAAAGACATTGGCTATCAAGACGATGGCCTCTCTGATTGACTCGCAGTATAGCCGTATTCAGTTTACCCCCGATTTGTTGCCGGCCGATGTAATCGGTACCATGATATACAGTCAGAAGGACGAACAGTTCATCGCCAAGAAGGGGCCTATTTTCGCCAACTTCGTATTGGCTGATGAAATCAACCGTGCTCCGGCCAAAGTACAGAGTGCTTTGCTGGAAGCCATGCAGGAACGTCAGGTGACACTGAGCAAGGAAACTTTCCGTCTGCCGGAACCTTTCCTGGTAATGGCTACTCAGAACCCGATTGAACAGGAAGGTACTTATCCGCTGCCGGAAGCACAGGTCGACCGTTTCATGCTGAAGGTCATCATCGATTATCCGAAACTGGAAGAAGAAAAGAAGATTATCCGTCAGAATATTTCGGGCGAGAAGATTGAGGTACGTCCGGTACTGAAGGCTGCCGACATCATCGAAGCCCGCAAGGTGGTACGTCAGGTATATCTGGATGAGAAGATTGAACAGTATATTGCTGACATCGTGTTCGCTACCCGTTACCCTGAGAAATACGACCTGAAGGAACTGAAGAGCCTGATCGGATTCGGTGGTTCTCCGCGTGCGTCTATCAACCTGGCACTGGCTGCCCGCAGCTATGCCTTCATCAAGCGTCGCGGTTATGTGATTCCGGAAGATGTACGTGCGGTAGCTCATGACGTATTGCGTCACCGTATCGGACTGACTTACGAGGCAGAGGCTACCAACGTGACTTCAGATGAAATCGTAAGCAAAATTTTAAATAAGGTTGAGGTGCCCTGATTTATATGGAAACGAGTGAATTGTTAAAACGTGTCCGCCAGATTGAGATCAAGACACGGGGACTGTCCAGCAATATCTTTGCCGGACAGTACCATTCTGCATTCAAGGGACGCGGTATGGCTTTCTCCGAGGTGCGCGAGTATCAGTATGGCGACGATGTACGTGATATAGACTGGAACGTGACAGCCCGTTTCGACAAGCCTTTCGTGAAGGTGTTCGAAGAGGAACGGGAACTGACGGTGATGCTGCTGGTCGACGTGTCGAACAGTCTGGATTTCGGTACCGTACGTCAGACCAAAAAGAATATGCTGACGGAGATTGCCGCTACGCTGGCTTTTTCCGCCATTCAGAACAACGATAAGATCGGAGTGATTTTCTTTTCCGACCGTATCGAGAAGTTCATCCCTCCCAAGAAGGGAAGGAAGCATATCCTGTATATTATCCGGGAACTGCTGGATTTTCAGCCCGAGAGTACACGGACGGATATCCAGGGAGCGATCGAGTATCTGACGAACGTCATCAAGAAGCGCTGTACGGCTTTCATGCTGAGCGACTTCATTGATGAGCATGATTTCCGGAATGCGTTGACGGTGGCCAACCGCAAGCATGATGTGGTGGCTATCCAGGTGTACGACCGCCGTCTGGAAGAGTTGCCGGATGTGGGACTGATGAAGGTGCGTGATGCGGAAACCGGACATGAACAGTGGATTGATACTTCTTCGAAGAGCCTGCGCAACGCCCACCATGCCTGGTGGATGGAACGCAAGCAGAAATTGAACGAGACATTTACCCACTGCAACGTGGATTCGGTGTCTGTACGCACGGACCAGGACTATGTAAAGGCATTGCTGAATTTATTTGCCAAACGAAACTGATATGATTATGAAATCTACTTTACTATATAGTGGAAAGAAGATACTGAAGGCGGTGTGCTGCGGTGCCATGCTGCTGATGGCATCGGCAGCGAGTGCACAGGTGACGGTGGAAGCCCGTATCGACTCGCTCCAGCTGCTTATCGGCGAACAGGCCAAGATCAAGCTGGAGGTGAGCATGGATGCCGGGCAAAAGCTGCAGCTTCCTTTTCTGAAAGATACCCTGGTGAGGGGCGTGGAGATTCTGGATATCGCCAAGCCCGACACGCAGTTGCTGAACGACAAGAAGCGGTGGCTGATCTCGCAGGAGTATACGGTGACTTCCTTTGACTCGGCACTGTATTATCTGCCGCCTTTCGAGGTGATGGTAGACAACCAGGCCTACCGGTCGGAGGCATTGGCCCTGAAGGTGTATTCCATTCCGGTGGATACCCTGCATCCCGACCAGTTCTTTGGTCCGAAGGATGTGCGTGAGGTGCCGATTGTGTGGAAAGACGTGGCTCCCCTGGTATATAGTGGCCTGTGCCTGCTGATTCTGGGAGCGCTTGCCGTCTTCCTGATTATCCGTTACCGCGACAACAAGCCGATCATCAAGATTATAAAGGTGGAACCGAAGTTGCCTCCTCATCAGACGGCAATGAAGAAGATCGAGGAAATCAAGGCCGACAAGCAGGTGCAGCGCGAAGATCCGAAGTTGTATTATACGGAACTCACCGATGTGCTCCGTACGTACATCTGGGAGCGTTTCGGCTTCAATGCCATGGAGATGACCTCTTCGGAAATTATCGAACGCCTGCTGGAGGAGAGAGACAAGGAATCGGTCAAGGATTTGAAACTGCTGTTTGAGACGGCCGACCTGGTGAAGTTTGCCAAGCATGCGCCGATGATGAATGAGAACGACATGAACCTGGTGAATGCCATTGAGTTTATCAATGAGACGAAGGTGGAGGAAGACCCGAACGCGAAGAAGGAGCCTACCGAAATCAGGGTAGAGGAAAAACGCTCCAAGCAGGGTCGTCTGGTGCTGATGGGATGCATCGCGCTCGCGGTTATCGGAGCGGCTGTGGCATTGTATCTGGCTATCCGTCATATCGTTGATCTGTTCTTTTAATTTTTAATTCGTGGAATTATGATTTTTGCAAATATTGAATATCTGTTTCTGCTGATCCTGCTGATACCCTATATCGCGTGGTATTTTATGCGGAGAAAGAAGACAGAGCCTACGTTGCAGGTCTCTACTACGCGCATGTACATGAAGGCTCCGAAAAGCTGGAAGGTATATCTGCTGCACGCGCCTTTTGTATTGCGGGTGGTGGCATTTGTGATGATTGTACTGGTGCTGGCACGGCCTCAGACGACTGACAACTGGCAGAATACGGAGATTGAAGGTATTGACATCATGCTGGCGGTGGACGTGTCGACCAGTATGCTGGCCGAGGACCTGAAGCCGAACCGTCTGGAAGCGGCCAAGGAGGTGGCATCGGAGTTCATCAACGGACGCCCGAACGACAACATCGGTCTGACCATCTTTGCCGGAGAGGCGTTTACGCAGTGCCCGCTGACGGTAGACCACGGTGTCCTGCTGAACCTGTTTCACAGCGTGAAGGGGGATATCGCACAGAAGGGACTGATTGAAGACGGTACGGCACTGGGTATGGGACTGGCCAATGCGGTGAGCCGACTGAAAGACAGCAAGGCGAAATCGAAGGTGGTGATCCTGCTTACCGACGGTGTCAACAACCGGGGAGCGATTTCACCGCTGATGGCTGCCGACATTGCCAAGCAGTTCGGAGTCCGTGTATATACCATCGGAGTAGGTACCAACGGTACGGCACCTTACCCGGTACAGACGTATGCAGGTGTGCAGTACGTGCAGACTCCCGTAGAGATTGATGAACAGACTTTGAGCCAGATTGCAGGCACGACCAACGGAAACTATTTCCGTGCAACCAGCAACTCGAAGCTTGAGGAGGTTTATGAGGAGATTGACAAACTGGAGAAAACAAAGTTGAACGTGAAGGAGTTCAGCAAGCGTGAGGAGGCTTTTGCCGTATTCGGACTGATTGCTTTCTGCTGTATCCTGCTGGAGGTGCTTTTGCGTAACACTGTATTAAAGAAAATTCCTTAAAACTTTGCAATTATGTTTCGATTTGGAGAACCGATATATTTATATCTATTGATTATTCTTCCGGCCCTGGTGGGAATCTATCTGTACGGGAACTGGCGCCGCCGCAGGAAAATCCGTCAGTACGGTGATCCGGAACTGCTGGCTCATCTCATGCCGGATGTGTCGAAGTACCGTCCGGATGTGAAGTTCTGGCTGGTGTTTGCGGCATTGGCAATGTTGATTTTCATGCTGGCACGTCCGCAGTTTGGCTCGAAGATGGAAACCGTGAAACGTCAGGGGGTGGAAACGGTGGTGGCGTTGGATATCTCCAACTCCATGCTGGCACAGGATGTGACACCGAGCCGTCTGGAAAAATCGAAAAAACTGATTTCGCGTCTGGTGGAGACTTTCAACAACGATAAGGTGGCCATGATCGTATTCGCCGGAGAGGCTTTTACGCAGTTGCCTATTACCAGTGATTACATCTCTGCCAAGATGTTCCTGGAGAGCATCAATCCGGGACTGATTTCCACTCAGGGTACCAATATCCGGGAGGCAATCAACCTGGGTATGAAGAGTTTTACTCCCAATGAAGGGGTAGGACGGGCCATCGTCCTGATCACTGATGGAGAAAACCATGAGGGAGGAGCTGTGGAAGCGGCTCAGGAAGCTGCCAGCAAGGGAATACGGGTGTTTGTATTGGGAGTGGGATCTCCCGACGGCTCACCGATTCCGGTAGAGGGCAGCAACGAGTTCCGCCGCGACAAGGATGGCAACGTGGTGATTACCCGTCTGAATGAGCAGATGTGTCAGGAAATTGCGAAAGCAGGAAACGGCATGTACGTGAGGGTAGACAATACCAACAACGCGGAACGTGCGCTGAATGCGGAAATCAACAAACTGGCCAAGGCCGATGTGGAGACACAGGTCTTCACCGAGTTTGACGAGCAGTTCCAGGTACTGGCATGGATGGCACTGATCCTGCTGGCAGTCGAACTGATGATATTGGAGCGGAAAAATCCGATTTTCAAGAATGTGAAACTTTTTAAATGAGACAAGATATGTTGTTTAAAGGATATATGACGGTTGCGTTGGTATGCCTGGCCGGAACCATGTACGGTCAGAAAACGGAACGCGACTACTTGAGAAGCGGAAACCGGCTGTACAAGGACAGTACGTTTGTCAAGGCTGAAATTGATTACCGGAAGGCACTGGAACTGAATCCGAAGTCTTCGGATGCAATGTATAACCTGGGGAACGCACTCCTGATGCAACAGAAGGGCAAGGAAGCGATGGAGCAGTTTGAAGCGGCTTCGAGGGTGGAGAAGGACAAGGAGAAACTTGCCCAGATTTACCACAACATGGGAGTGATCCTTCAGTCGTCCAAGCAGCTGCCGCAGTGCATTGAAGCGTACAAGCAGGCACTGAGAAACAATCCGAAGGACGATGAGACCCGCTACAACCTGGCTTTGGCACAGAAGCAGCTGAAAGACCAGCAGCAACAGCAGCAGAACCAGGATCAGCAGCAACAGCAGCAGGAAAAGAAGGAAGACGAAAAGCAACAGCAGAATAAGGACCAGCAGGAGCAGGAAAAGAAGAATCAGCAGAACCAGCAGAATCCGCAGCAGAACCAGAACGAAATGTCTAAAGAAAATGCCGAACAGTTGCTGAAGGCTGCCATGCAGGATGAGAAGGATGTGCAGGATAAGGTAAAGAAGGCCATTCAGGTACAGGGACAGAAACTGGAGAAAGACTGGTAAGGGGTCCGGAACAGGCAATGGCAATGAATATGTGCAATTTAACAATGAAAAGAGAATAAGCAGATGAAGAAATTGGTATTCTTTTTATTTCTGATGGTTTCCACACTGGGCCTCTGGGCGAATGACAAGGCAACGCTGACTGCCGAAGCGCCCGACGTGGTGGTGAGCGGAGACCAGTTCAGACTTACTTTTACAGTAAACACACAGAAGGTGAGGGACTTTCTGGCTCCTTCAATCAAGGGGTTTGATGTATTGATGGGACCTAGCCGTTCCCAGCAGAGCAGTACACAGATTATTAATGGAAAGGTTTCTTCGAGCAGTTCCATTACTTATACTTATATTCTGATGGCGAATGAGGCGGGAACCTATACCATTCCTGCAGCCAGCATCGAGGTGGGAGGAGAGAAGATTTTCTCGAACGCTCTTACCATCAAGGTACTTCCGCCCGACAATACGCAGCAGTCGGGAGGACAGGGAGGCCAGCGGGGAAGCGCGTCTTCTTCACGCGGACAGATGGCAGGCAGCCGGATTACCGACAAGGACCTGTTTATTACGGCCACTGCCAGCAAGACTACGGTACACGAGCAGGAAGCTATTCTCTTGACTTATAAAGTGTATACCCTGGTCAACCTGCGCCAGTTGCTCGGCAAGATGCCCGACCTGAAGGGCTTCCATACGCAGGAAGTGGAGCTTCCGCAGCAGAAGACCTTCTCACTGGAGCATTATCAGGGAAGAAATTATAACACGACCGTATGGAGCCAGTATATTCTCTTCCCTCAGCAGAGCGGCAAACTGGAGATTCCGGCCATTACTTTTGAAGGGGTAGTGGCTCAGCAGACCATTCCGGATGATCCGTTCGATGCTTTCTTCAACGGGGGAGGATACATCGAGGTGAAGAAGAAGATTGTGACTCCGAAACTGACCATCAACGTGAAGCCGCTGCCGGCGAAGCCTGCGGGATTCTCGGGAGGTGTCGGTGAGTTTACGATTGCCTCTTCCATCAATACCAAGGAACTGAAGACCAACGATGCGGTTACGGTGAAACTGACCATCAGCGGATCGGGAAACATGAAACTGATCAGTACGCCGGAAGTGAAGTTCCCTCAGGACTTTGAGGTGTACGACCCGAAGGTAACCAACAACTTTGAGGTATCCCGTCAGGGAATGACCGGAAGCCAGACCATCGAATACCTGGCGATACCGCGTCATGCCGGCAACTTTACCATCCCTCCGGTGGAATTCACTTATTACGACCTGAAGACTTCTTCTTACAAGACATTGAAGACGGAAGCCTACGAACTGAAGGTGGCCAAAGGAGAGGGAGAAGGCAATGCCAGTCAGGTGATTTCCGACTTTACCAACAAGGAAAGCATCAAGGTGCTGGGACAGGACATCCGCTTCATCAAACTTGGAGAAACCAGTCTGTCTCCTAAGGGTGAGTTCTTCTACGGAACGGTTGCCTATATCCTGTGGTATGTATTGCCGCTGATACTGTTTGTCGCAGCCATCATCTTCTTCCGCAAGCAGGCTGCTGAAAATGCGAATGTGGCCAAGATGAAGACGAAAAAGGCCAACAAGGTAGCTACGAAACGTATGAAACAGGCCGGAAAACTCCTGGCTGCCAACCAGAAGAACGAGTTCTATGACGAGGTATTGAAGGCTTTGTGGGGTTACATCAGCGATAAACTGAACATTCCGGTTTCACAGTTGTCTAAAGATAACATCGAGTCGGAACTGGCCAGATACGGTGTATCGGAAGAACTGACAAAGGAATTCATACACGCCTTGAATGAGTGTGAGTTTGCCCGTTATGCTCCGGGAGATGAAAACGAAGCAATGGATAAGGTATACGGAGCTTCCATTGAGGTAATCAGCAAGATGGAAAATAGTATTAAACATTAAAAGCGGAAAGAGGAGATTCGAAATATGAGAAAATGGTCTTTCATTTTGATATTCATCATGCTGGCAGCCCAGCAGATATGGGCTGCAGCCGGAAAGGCAGAAGCGGATCAGGCTTATCAGGCAAATGATTACGCCAAAGCCATCCAGTTGTATGAGGAGATACTGAATACACAGGGGGAATCGGCTGACATATACTATAATTTGGGAAACAGCTATTACAAGGAGAAGAACGTGGCGAAGGCGGTACTGAACTACGAGCGTGCCTTGCTGCTGAGCCCGGGGGATGCGGATATCCGTTTCAACCTGGAGATGGCACGGGCCAAGTCGGTAGACCAGATTACTCCGACCAGTGAGGTGTTCATCGTTACCTGGATAAAGGCACTGACCAACAGTTGCAGCGAGAAGGAATGGTCGGTAATTGGTATTATGGCTTTCTTTCTACTGCTGGCCGGACTGGCTGTCTATATTTTCGGCAGCCGGGTGGTTATCCGCAAAATCGGTTTTATCGGTGCGGTAGTCTTTCTGATTGTGACGGTTTTTGCCAACCTGTTTGCAGCTGAGCAGAAAGAAAAACTGACGGAACGTACCGGAGCGATTGTGATGTCGCCCAGCATTACGGTCAAGAGTACCCCGGATGAGAGCGGAACGGACCTGTTCGTCATCCATGAGGGAACCAAAGTCTACATTGACGACAATTCGATGGAAAGCTGGAAGGAAATCCGTCTGGAAGATGGAAAGAAAGGCTGGCTTCCGGCAAATGCAATAGAAAAGATCTGATTATTTTAGTTTTAATTTGATTATGGATATACAACAACTGATAGCATTGGATAAAGAACTGTTGCTGGAAATCAACAGCAGCCATTCGTTGTTTTGGGACGGATTCATGTGGACAGTGTCCGGCACGAAGATCTGGATTCCTGCGGCTGCCATGTTGTTGTATATCATTTTTAAGAATACCAAAGTAACGCACGGGATAGTCATTCTGGTGATGATTGCATTGGTGGTAACCCTGGCCGATCAGTTTGCCTCGGGGCTTTGCAAGCCGTACTTCCACCGTTTCCGTCCGTCGAATGACCCCGAACTGATGCAGTACGTACACATCGTGAACGGTTACCGGGGAGGGCTGTACGGCTTCTTGTCCAGCCATGCTTCCAATACCTTTGCGGTGGCTACGTTTGTCTCACTGCTCATCCGTCACCGTGCGCTGACAGTAATGATGTTCCTTTGGGCAGCCATTCCTTCCTATTCCCGGATGTACCTGGGGGTACACTATCCCGGAGATGTACTGGGAGGTGCGCTGGCCGGATGCATCATTGCTTCCCTTGTCTACGCATTGTATCTTTTTATTCAGAAACGCTATCTGGGAGGACATTCCCAATTCATATCCAACCAGTATACTTCGTCGGGCTATGAAATCTCAGGAATCAGAATGCTGCACTTTGTCCTGTTGCTCACTTACTTGTATGCAGGGGTTGCAGGAATGATTTGTTGCAAAATTTTGAATTTCTAAAAATAAATTCCTTTTTATTGTTCCGTTTTATAAAATTTACTATATTTATATCGTGATTTAACAAATACAATGGTGTAACGCTAAAATTGGAATACTATGAACAGAACAATAACCTTTAACGAATTGCGTAAAATAAAAGATTCTTTACCAACCGGAAGCATGCATCGCATCGCCGATGAATTAGGTATCAGTGTGGAGACGGTCCGTAATTTCTTCGGCGGTCAGAACTTCAAGGATGGAAAGAGCGTGGGTATTCATTTGGAAGCTGGTCCTGATGGAGGTTTGGTCATGCTGGATGACACCACCGTACTGGACAAGGCAATTGAGATTTTAAAAGAACAGAATAATTGATTTATCATTCAAGGAGTCCTGATCGGTTCGTTATGACCGGATCAGGACTTTTTGTTTATCTGAGTTTTTCACTTTTAATTCCATGAACTATGAATAATGACAGTAAATTGGTAACCCTGGCGATTCTGACTTATTCTAAAGCTCAGATTTTACAGACAATCCTGGAGAATGAAGGGATAGAGTCTTATATTCAGAACGTGAATTTGATCCAGCCGGTGATTTCATCGGGAGTAAGGGTGCGCATCAATGAGCACGACCTGCCACAGGCATTGAAGGTGGTGGAAAGTTCGGTATGGCTCCAGTCGGAGGTGCTGAACGAAAACGACACTGCCTTATGGGGAAGTGAATCGAAGGAAAACAAGATACTGATTCCGGTCGATTTCTCTGCCTATTCGGAGAGAGCCTGCGACTTTGGATTCAAGCTGGCCGACCAGTTCCATGCAGAAGTGGTCCTGCTGCATGTCTATTACAGTCCGATTTATTTCCCGGGAACTTCCTATGATACGGAACTTTACCAGTTTGCCATGCCCGAAGAAATGATTTCGGTGCGCAACATGATGCAGCGGGTACATACGCAGTTCAAGGAACTGGCAGAAAAGGTAGCGGCCAAGATTGCCTCAGGCGAATATCCGGACGTGAAATATACCTGTGTGCTGAAAGAGGGAGTTGCAGAAGAAGAAATTCTGCGCTATGCCAAAAGTCACAAGCCCTTCATCATCGTAATGGGCACAAGAGGAGAGAACGAGAAGGAACAGAGTCTGATAGGCAGTGTGACGGCCGAGATTGTGGAACGGAGTTCCGCCTTTGTGTATGTGATCCCCGAGGCTGCCACGATCAAATCGGTGGAAGAACTGAAACGCATTGCGGTATTTACCAGCTTCGACCAGCGCGACCTGATTGCATTCGATTCCCTGGTAACCAGTTTCAAGGAGCAGCAGTTTGAGATTACCTTTGTGCACATCAGTTCCCATGCCGAAAAGCGGGAAAGCAATGAAAAGAGGCTGCTGGCCCTGCAGGACTATTTCAGAAAGCAGTATCCGCACCTGAAGGTGGAATATACCGTGCTCGATGATGAGAACCTGCTGAATGAGGTGGATAAGATGGTGGCCGAGAAACACATCGATGCCATCTGTGTGGCCAATTACCGGAGGAACATTTTTGCCCGCCTCTTCAACCTGAGTGTGGCCCGCAAGATGCTGTTCCATTCCAAGACACCGATTCTGGTGATCCGTTGAGACTACAGGCGGTGACAGGTAACGCTGTTTCCGGTCCGCCGGCCGCAGACCAACAAAAATCCCCTTATTTCCCGAAAATCTCTATCGGAAAATAAGGGGATTTCTTATTACAGGGCAACTTGTGCAGTCACGGCTTACTGTTTATTCTCTCCCGGCTTCAGCCATTTGTCGAGCCAGTTAAAGAACGTACGCTGCCAGAGAATACCGTTCTGCGGTTTGAGTACCCAGTGATTTTCATCCGGGAAAATCAGCAACTGTGCCGGTACCCCTCTCAGCTTGGCCGCATTGAATGCCGCCATACCCTGGGAAGCCAGGATGCGGTAATCCTTTTCTCCATGGATACAGAGAATCGGCGTATCCCACTTGTCGACAAAGAGGTGAGGTGAGTTGGCATAGCTGCGCTTGACAGCCGGATTGTTCTTTTCCCAATACGGGCCACCCAGATCCCAGTTGGTAAACCAGAGCTCTTCGGTCTCCAGGTACTGCTGTTCCATATTGAAGAATCCGTCGTGGGCAATAAAGGCCTTGAAACGCTTGTTGTGATGTCCGGCAAGCCAATATACCGAATAACCTCCGAAGCTGGCTCCTACGCAGCCTAAATGGTCTTTATCAACGTATTTTTCCTTAGAGATGTCATCGATGGCGCTCAGGTAGTCGTCCATACAGTGTCCGCCGTAGTTCGTACTGATTTCTTCCAGCCATTCCATGCCGAATCCCGGCAGTCCGCGACGGTTCGGAGCAATGATGATGTAATCGTTGGCTGCCATGATCTGCAGGTTCCAGCGATAGCTCCAGAACTGACTGACAGGTGACTGCGGTCCGCCTTCGCAGAAGAGCAGGGTAGGATACTTCTTGTTGGGGTCGAAGTCGGCAGGATATACCACCCACGACAACATCTGCTTGCCGTCTACCGTACGGGTCCAGCGCGGCTCTACCTTACCGAGCTTCAGCTGGCTGAAGATGTGGTCGTTTTCCTGTGTGATGCGGGTTACTTTGTTCTCAGCCTTCAGGTCGACCGTAAACAGTTCGTCGGCCTCGCTGATGGCGTGACGCTTGGTCAGCAGTTTACCGTCTTCGAGCATGCTGACCGTACCGTAGTCGTACATGCCCTCGGTGAGCTGTTTCACCTCTCCTTGGAGGTTGGTGCTGTGGATCATGCTGGTGGCATGCCATACTCCGGTAAAGTACAGCGTATTTCCGTCGGGTGCCCAGCAGTAATCATCTACTCCCGACTGGAAGGCTTCGGTGACATAGGTCTTTTTGCCGTTCTCCAGGTTCATGACACACAGCCGGTTGCGGTCGCTTTCGTAACCGTCGCGTTCCATGCTCTGCCAGGCAATGCTTTTTCCGTCGGGTGAGAATTTCGGATTGGTGTCATAGCCCATGTTCTTGTCGGTGGCATCTTCCTTGCACAGGTTGCGTGTCTGGCCTGTGCTCAGGTCGTAAAGGTAAATGTCCGAATCCGTAGATACCGAATACTCCAGTCCTGTCTTTTTGCGGCAGGTATAGGCAATCTGTTTCGAATCGTTGCTCCATGCCAGCTGCTCGATGCCTCCGAAAGGCTTCATCGGTGATTCATAAGGCTCTCCCTCCAGGATATCAGTAGCCTGACCCACCTGATTTCCGTCGAAGGAAGCTACAAACGGATGAGGAACCGACTGTACCCATTCGTCCCAGTGCTTGTACATGAGGTCGTCGATGACCATACCGCTGGCTTTGTCCAGATCCGGATATTGGTCTGCGGTACGTTCTCCGTATTTCACTTGTGAAATGAACAGTACCTTGCTTTCGTCGGGAGAGAACTTGAATCCTTCAATGTCTCCTTCGTACTGCGACAACTGCTTTCTTCCGGTTCCGTCCGGATTCATTTCCCAGATCTGGTTGCTGCCGCCGGCCGCTGTCAGGAAGGCGATTTTCGTTCCTCCCTTTATCCAGCACGGTTCTCCTTCGTTGTCGGAAGTGGTGGTCAGCTGGCGGTTGTTGCTGCCGTCAGCGTTCATTACGTAGATGGTAAGGTGGCTCTTGTTTTCCTTTACACTATAATACGATACGGTATAGGCAATCTGCTTGCCGTCGGGGGATACCGCCGTGCTGCCGATACGTCCCATGGCCCATAACGCTTCCGGAGTCAGCTTGCCATCCTTTATCTCGATCTGTTGTTTGCCGATGAATGGCGTACCGGCATCCGTAGCCGACTGTTCCGGACTGACACAGGCCGTAGCGGCGAGCATCATCGCTGCAGTCATGCTCATTAAGTCTGCTTTGTTCATATTTATATTGTTTTTATGAAATTGAAAATAAACTGAAAACAAAGATAGCAAATCTTAGGGAATAAACGGAGGGCATTTGACAGATTGTGAGGGCAGCGCCGTAATTTGTGAAACATGGGCTATCTGCTGGCGTGGGGGCAACTGACGGATGATTGAATGGGGGAGCAAATAACGGGACCGGGAAAAAAGAAAAAGAGTCCGGTATAATACCGAACTCTTTTCACTATTGGTAATGCCTGACTGCTCCCGGTTTCTTGAGACCGCCTCGTCATTCTGAAGGGTCTCCCTGTAGGAGAAGCCGAGCCTTATTTCTTGTTCATTCTTTCCTGACGTTCCTTCTGAAGACGTTCCTGCTCTTTCTGCAGGGCTTCCAACTTGGCCATCAGTCCGCTGGTCTTACCCGGTTTCGCCTCCTTCTTGTTGGCTTCCAGCTGTGCCAGCAACTTCTTCTCGTCCGTCATGCGGCGCATGATCCACATGGTCAGGATACCGATCAGACCGGAGATGAAATAGTAGTAGCTCAATCCCGATGCATACTCGTTGAAGATGAAGAAGAACATCACCGGCATGATGTACATCATCCACTTCATGGCAGCCATCTGAGGATTGTTGCCCATATCCTGCTGCTTCATCATGACAATCTGGTTCAGCACGGTCGTGATACTGAAGAGCAGACAGAAGATGCTCAGGTGATTGCCCAGCAAAGGAATGCTGGTGCTCCAGCTGATCAGGTCATCGTAAGAAGACAGGTCGTTTGCCCACAGGAAGCTCTGCTGACGCAGTTCAATTGCATTCGGCACGAAGAAGAACAAAGCCATGAATACCGGGGTCTGGATCAGCATCGGCAGACAGCCACCCATCGGGCTGACTCCGTACTGGCTGTAAAGCGCCATGGTTTCCTGCTGTTTCTTCAGCGCATCTTCCTGCTTCGGATATTTGGCATTGATCTTGTCTACGTAAGGCTTCAGGGCACGCATCTTTGCAGAAGAAATGAACGACTTCCAGGTAGTAGGAAGTACCAGAATCTTCACAATGATGGTCATCAGCAACAGTACGATACCCATGCTCAGTCCCCAGCTTGACAACCAGTCGAACAGGTTGATGGTAAACCAGCGGTTGATCAGGCGGATAATCGGCCATCCCAGGTAAACCAGGTCTTCCAGTTCCGGATCATTCTGGTTGATGCTCAGGTCATTGCTTGCCAGCAAGGTCTTGAAATGGTTCGGTCCGAAGTAGAACTGGAATCTTGAAGGTTCCGCACCGGTCGGGTCGAAGGCGGTAGTCATGTCCGCATGGTAGCGTTTCATGTAACCGCTGCCTTTCTGTTCCATCTTAGACTCCAGTGTGGCATTCTCGAAACTCTTCTCGGCCATGAATACACATGAGAAGTACTGGTTCTTGAATGCTACCCAGTCGAGTACTTCCGGAATGCTTTCCTTTTCGTCCTTGGTCTCGCTCAGGTAATCGAAATCGTCATCGACCGGCTTGTAGGTCAGCGAAGTATAGCGCTGTTCAAAGGTATATCCCTTTTCAGTCTGGCGTGCGCGCTGCTTCCAGTCGATGCTCATACTCTTCGCTGAAGGCGAGAAGAAGTTCTGCAACCCCTTTGCCTCAACCGTAAAGTTGACCATATAAGAATGAGGCAGCAGTTTGTAATTGAAATCCAGACAACCGTCTCCGGCGTTCAGGCGCATGGTTACGGTACTGTCGGTTACATTCACCGTCTCAAAATACATCTGGCTGCTCATGATGTTCTCATTCTTGCCTTCCAGTCCGATGTTCAATGAGGCATCCTCGCCGTCGAACAGTACCAGAGGCTGCTGCTGCTGGTCCTTGTATTCCTTCAGCATTGCCTTGCAGATACGTCCTCCCTTGTTGCTGAGTGTCAGTTGTACCAGCTCGTTTTCCAGCGTGGTAAACTGTTCCGTACCCTGAGAAGCCTGGTAGAACAGAGAAGTCGAATCCAGCGTCAGAGCCGTTTTTTCAGCATTCAGTTCCTGTTCCTTCTGCTCCAGCTCCTGCTTCTGCAATTCCGCACGGACCGAGTCCTGATAATGTTGAGCACGTGCCATTTCCTCCTGACTGGGGCGATTGTAGATACTGAAACCTACAATAACCGCTCCAATCAAGACAAATCCCACTAACGTGTTTTTATCCATTTACTATATCAATTTTTTATTATACATTTTAATCATCCGTCTGCTACCAGGCTGCTTATTTGTCGATGGCCGCCTTGATAAATGACAGGAACAATGGGTGAGGTTTCAATACCGTACTGCTGTATTCCGGATGGAACTGCGTACCGATATACCATTTCAGTTCAGGGATTTCAACGATTTCCACCAGACCTGAATCCGGATTTACACCCACGCATTTCATGCCGGCTGCCTCGTATTCCTTGCGGTAGTCGCTGTTGAATTCGTAGCGGTGACGGTGACGTTCCTGGATGTGCTCGCTCTTATAAGCCTGATATGCTTTTGAATGAACATCCAATACGCATTCGTAGGCTCCCAGACGCATGGTACCACCCATGTTGGTGATTGATTTCTGTTCTTCCATGATGTCAATCACATTGTGCGGAGTCTTTTCATCCATCTCACGGCTGTTTGCATCTGCATATCCCAGTACGTTGCGGGCGAATTCAATGGCCATGCACTGCATACCCAGACAGATACCGAAAGTCGGCACGTCGTGTGTACGGCAGTATTTAAGTGCAACGAACTTACCTTCCACGCCACGCTGGCCGAATCCCGGACAGATGATGATACCGTCCATATCCTTCAGCTGTTCTTCTACGTTGGCATCGTTCAGGTTCTCGCTGTTGATGAAGTGGATGTCCGCCTTGCGGTCGTTGTATGTCGCTGCCTGTGACAATGCTTCGAGGATAGACTTGTAAGCATCCTGCAAGTCGTATTTGCCTACCAGACCGATCTTCACCTTTTCAGTCGCGTTATGACGACGGTTCAGGAAGTCTCTCCACGGTCCCAGGGTCGGAGTTTCTCCTACCGGAAGTCCCATCTTTTCCAGAATGGTTACATCCAGTTTCTGTTCCTGCATGCGCAGAGGCACTTCGTAGATAGTCGGCATGTCCTTAGACTGGATGACCGCATTCTCATCTACATTACAGAACAAGGCCACTTTCTTTCTCAGGTTCAGGCTCAGTTCATGTTCTGTACGCAATACCAGAATATCCGGCTGGATACCTACCGACTGCAGTTCCTTTACAGAATGCTGTGTAGGCTTTGTCTTCAACTCTCCTGCTGCAGCCAGATAAGGAACGTAAGTCAGGTGCACGCAAAGTGCGTTGCGTCCGAGTTCCCATTTCAGCTGACGGATACTTTCCAGATAAGGCAATGACTCGATATCGCCCACTGTACCACCGATTTCGGTAATTACAAAGTCAAATTTGTACTTGTTACCCAGCAGTTTTACGTTGCGTTTGATTTCATCGGTAATGTGAGGGATGATCTGGATGGTCTTGCCCAGATAGTCGCCCCGACGTTCTTTGTCGATTACACTCTTATAAATACGTCCGGTAGTAATATTATTGGCCTTGGTAGTCTGAATACCCAGGAAGCGTTCATAATGCCCCAAGTCAAGGTCGGCTTCATGGCCGTCCACTGTTACATAACATTCTCCGTGTTCATAAGGATTCAATGTACCCGGATCGATATTGATATACGGGTCAAACTTCTGAATGGTTACGCTGTAGCCTCTGGCCTGCAGCAACTTACCGATAGATGATGAGATAATGCCTTTACCCAGTGAAGAGGCAACACCACCTGTTACAAAAATGTACTTTGTTTCTGCCACAATTATGAATATTTTAAAATAGTTGTTGTTTCTAACACTTTTATTTCAAGTTTGCAAAATTATAAAAAAAAGCCAAATATCCCATTATATTCATCAATAAAACATTCGAGAATGCATTTTAGTCGCATATTGTGAAAACCAAAAGCCGAGGTATAATGTTATAATTGAAAGCTTTTTTATTTTATGAGAAAAAACGTATTTTTGCAGAAAAAATAATAGCGATGAAAAAATTGATTTATACCTTGCTCTTAGGAGGTCTTTTTTATTCGGTAGGAGGGGGACATGTCGGAGCGGTCCAGACACAACGGGACACGATATTTACTTCAATCAACGGACTTTCATTATCCTTAGCCGGTGATACGGCATATACCATATGGACAGATACGATCGGGGGAGTCCGTGCGGATTCTACCGTTGCTCTTTCAGAAGATTCCCTGTCTGTATTGTATGAGAGCCTGGAACCGGTAGATTCCTTGCCGGAGAATCCGAAGATGAAGACGTTGGTACAGCAAAGAAGGGATGCCTATTGCAGTGATTCGCTGCTCCAGGACAGTCTGATGAAAGTGGAGAAGATGAAAAAATCATATATTCCTCATCCCTGTGTGTGGAAATTCAACCTGTATGTCAGAAACTTTCACAGAGAATATAAGGAACTGCTCGACCGGTGGGACGACATTTACCTGCCTGCAGCTCCGGCATGGATCCGTTCGGATGCCGACTATTATAAACTGATTATACCTACTACTTATTATTCCGATCCGATTGAGGAGGCTTTCTCAATCAGCGACTGGAAACCGGTAATTCCATTTGTCAAGGAAGATCCGATAGAGAAACTGCTTCCTCCGTTGCCTCAGCTGACGAAATCGAAAAAGATAGACCAGTACATCAACCGTCAGTTGCTGAGTTTCTATCTGGACTATCCGAACATGGTACGCAAGAATGAGCGTGACCTGAAGGGAGTGGAACCTCTGGGAGATAAATATAAGATCAAGCGTCCGAACAAGGAGAAGGTCTTCTACCTGTCGCGGACTCCCATGCAGGTACAGCAGGTGGATGAAAACGAACTGCTGGTGGTGAAGCCTAATTTCTGGACAATGGGAGGAAACGGATATGTACAGTTCTCGCAGAACTTTATTTCAAAAAACTGGTATAAAGGAGGTGAAAGTACAAAATCACTGTTGTCGGGACTGGTATGGCAGATCAATTACAATGACCAGCAGAAAGTGCAGTTTGAGAACCGGATAGAATGGAAACTGGGCTTTATTGCTACTCCGTCGGATACGGTGCATCAGTATAAACCCAACAACGACCTGTTCCGTATCAGCTCCAAATTAGGTTATAAGGCAATCTGGAACTGGTATTATACTCTTTCGGCTGAATTCAAGACACAGTTTGCTTCCAGCTACGAAACCAACTCGGAGAATCTGGTATCAACGTTCTTCTCTCCGGCCGAACTGAATGTCGGTCTGGGTATGGACTACAAATACGTCAAGGACGGGGTGTGCAACCTTTCTGTACTGGTGAATCCGTTCAACTACACCCGTTATAGTATTGCAAGTGACCGGGTCGACCCTACGAAGTTCAATATCGATGCGGGTTGCAAGAGTAAAAATCAGTTGGGTTCACGTTTGGAGGCAACCGTAAGCTGGATCATCATCAAGAACCTGTTGTGGGAATCCCGCTTCTCTTATACAACGAACTATGAGAAGGTGCTTTCGGAATGGGAAAATACGTTTACGTTTACCTTTAACAAGTATTTTTCGACCAAGCTCTTTGTTCACACCCGTTTCGACGATTCAGTAGTACGTGATCCGGATAAAAGTTACTTCCAGTTGCAGGAACTGTTGAGTCTTGGATTCAATTATACCTGGTGAGATTATAGAGATATTTTGATGGTTTGTAATATTAAAGAATAATGCTCTCTTTTGTACAGATATTAGATTTTGTAGGAACCTTTGCCTTTGCAATCAGTGGTATCCGTCTGGCTTCTGCCAAACAGTTCGACTGGTTTGGCGCCTACATTGTGGGACTGGCTACTGCCATCGGCGGCGGTACTATCAGGGACGTGTTGCTTGATGTGACACCCGTGTGGATGACCGACCCGATTTATTTGATATGTACGGCATTTGCCATGTTTTTTGTGATTATCTTCGGAAAATACCTGATTCACCTGAACAATACGTTCTTCTTTTTCGACAGTATCGGACTGGCATTGTTCACGGTGGTCGGATTCAGCAAGACGATAGCTTTGGGATATCCTTTCTGGGTAGCCATTATTATGGGTAGCATAACCGGAGCTGCAGGAGGTGTGATCCGTGATGTCTTTATCAATGAGATTCCGCTGATATTCCGTAAGGAAATCTATGCGATGGCCTGTGTGGCAGGAGGCCTGGCATGCTGGATCTGTCAGTTGCTTGATATGGAAGCTTATCAGACACAGATGATTGGCGGTATCACAGTGTTTATTGTGCGCCTGCTGGCTGTCAAGTATAAGATAACCCTTCCAATATTGAAGGGAGATGAATGACATCTGCCGATAATTTATTGTCTGTGGAGAGATAAAGAAATCCCGGATCTGACTGTTTCATATCAGTCAGATCCGGGATTTCTTTTATTACACAACTTTCCCCTTGTGGAAAAATGAGCCGGAAGCCTCAGACAGTGGCAGCTTCTTTGAGTTGGCGGTTTACACTGTCTATATAATCCAGAATCTCTTTCCGGCCGGTCCGGTTCTCAGAAGAAGAGATGAAATAAGGTGGAAGTTCTTCCCATTCCTCTTTCAGACGATCCAGGTAATGCGCTACGTTCATCTTTGTCTTTCCTGCGCTTTGCTTGTCGGCCTTGGTAAAGATGATGGCAAACGGAATGCCGTTTTCTCCCAGCCACTGAATGAATTCCAGATCGATTTTCTGAGGCTCCAGACGACTGTCGACCAATACGAAAAGACAAGTCATCTGTTCCCGTTCAAGCACATAATATTCAATCAGCTTCTGTATTTTCTCCATCATTTTCTTGCCCCGCTGTGCATATCCGTATCCCGGCAAGTCGACCAGATACCACTCCTTGTTGATCAGGAAATGGTTGATGAGCAACGTCTTTCCCGGAGTAGAAGAAGTCATTGCCAACTTCGGATTCTTGGTCAGCATATTGATCAGACTGGATTTTCCCACGTTGGAACGTCCGATGAAAGCATATTCCGGCAAATTCCCTTTCGGACACATATCGGCCCGTGAGTTACTTATTACAAATTCAGCACTGGTTATTTCCATAATTTACTATTGGTTTGATTCATTTTTTTTCTGTGGTCACATTCTCTGCTGCCGGCGTAGCGGGTTTCCGGACCGACAAGGTTTTATTTCCCTTTCTCCGTCCCAGTTTCTTTTCCTTTTCCCAGGCAGCCTTACGGGCTTCGTACTGTTCCCGCTGGCGTTCAAGATAGTTATCTGCCATATCTCATTCGGTCTTATAATTAGTATTCATGATGACATAACCTGGAATACTGCTTTGAATGGAGTCTTCCAGTATGTACCTTTCTGTAGCTTTATTCACCCCATGACAAGTGATCCTGCATGCGCCGCAGGGCCCTGTTGTAGTCCGAGACGAGTTCGCTCATGACCTCCTTGACTGTCTGCAGTTGCTTTACCATGGAGGCAGCCTGGCCGATTTCCAGTTCGCCTTCTTCCAGATTGCCTTCAAAGATTCCCTTTTTTGCACGTCCTTTTCCCAGCAACTCTCTGATCTCGTCCTCTGAAGCCCCTCTCGATTCTGCCTCTGCCACCTGGCGGTAGAATTCATTTTTCACCAGACGGGTGGGTGAGAGCTGTTTGAGGGTCAGTACGGTATCTCCTTCATTCAACTGCAGACACCGGTCTTTAAAGTTGAAGTGTGCCGAACTTTCGGCGGTCAGTGCAAAACGGGTACCCAACTGTACGCCGTCGGCTCCCAGACTCTGTGCAGCCAGAATGCCCTCGCCGCTTACAATTCCACCTGCGGCAATCAGGGGCAAGGCACACAGTTTTCGTACGGCCGGAATCAGACAGAAAGTGGTCGTTTCTTCCCGCCCGTTATGTCCTCCTGCTTCAAATCCCTCGGCCACGACGGCATCGACACCCGCTTCTTCACATTTGGCCGCAAAGCGGGTAGAGGAAACCACATGGGCTACTAGAATGCCTTGCTGGTGCAATCTGTCGGTCCAGGTTTTAGGATTCCCCGCCGATGTAAACACGATTTTCACCCCTTCTTCCATGATGATTTGCATGATGGTCTCAATTTCCGGATACATGAGAGGCACATTCACACCAAAGGGCTTTTGTGTGGCGGCCTGACACTTCCGTATGTGCTCACGCAGGGTTTCCGGATGCATGGAACCGGCTCCGATCAGTCCCAAACCTCCAGCATTGCTTACTGCGGCAGCCAGCCTCCAGCCACTGCACCATACCATTCCTCCTTGTATGATGGGGTATTGTATGTTGAAAAGACGACAAATTCTGTTATTCATATCGGTCTTGTTTTCGGGTTGCGTACTTTTAATTTCTACAAATGTACGGATTTTAACCGGAATATGCTAGTAAATAGGCCACCTCTTGTCAAAGCCGGGGGGAGACCGTATGTCGGTGGTTGCTTGCCTCAGGGTGTCCGGAAGAGTACGTATGTCATAATGTGCGTTTTTGTGACGTAATGTCCGGCCGGGTGGCAGTTTGTCAACCCGAATGTTTGCATAGGTTTAAAATCACGGCATGAAAGTGTAATGCAAGTTAAACAATCTGGGTCTGAGCGTCTTCGGAGAAAGTCGGGCACATCGTTTGTCATACTGATAGTGAATCGCGAAAGCGATGAAGAAAAAAAGATAATAATAAACTTAATAATAGGAGGTTACAATTATGATGCCGATTAGAAGAAACAATCAGGAATGGTTACCAAGTATCTTCAATGATTTCTTTGATAATGACTGGATGTTCAAGACAAATACTACTGCACCTGCCGTCAATGTAATTGAAAACGAAACAGATTATAAGATAGAGGTTGCAGCTCCGGGAATGACTAAGGAAGACTTCAACATACATTTGGCCGACGACAATCAGTTGGTGATTACGATGGAGAAGAAAAACGAATCAAAGAACGACAAAAGCAAGTATCTGCGCCGGGAGTTTTCTTACTCGAAGTTCCAGCAGGCACTGGTACTTCCGGAAGATGTGGAGAAAGATCATATCAGTGCTTCTGTCAATGACGGTGTACTGACCATTGATCTGCCGAAGAAGACTCAGGAAGAAAAAGCCAAAGAATGCAAGACCATTGAAATCAAATAAGCAAAGCTGAATCATAAACAGGGGACGGTTGTTCAACCGCCCCCTGTCATGTTTATGACATTTTCTCCGGAGATTTGTATGAGAGTAAGAAAAGATGAAAGAATAAGATAGAATAATACACTGTATAATATGGATGAAACGAATGGACTGCTTTCACGGAATGTCGTGATAATGAATTTTTCGGGAGTATATGATATGGAGGGATTACCGCACAATAGCCGGTACAAATGGTTGGACTGCAGGCATTTGTCGGGGACCGACTGCTATTGTGATGAAGAAGGGAAAAATGCGCTGGTAAAGCTTATCGGAGAATGCCCCGCAGGAGGTGTTCACTTCATTGATTCCGGCAATTATCATTACCTTACCAAATTCTGGACAGACAGAATTACCCGACCGTTCTCACTGGTGGTATTCGACCATCATCCGGACATGCAGCCTTCTCTGTTCGATCATATTCTTTCGTGTGGCAGTTGGGTAAAGGACGTGCTGGACAGTAACACAAACTGTCGCAATGTGGTAATTGTGGGTGCTTCGGATGAATTGATCCGGGCGGTACCTCACGGATACGAGGAAAAGGTGCATTTTTACAGCGACAACGACCTTAACAAGGAGGAAAGCTGGAGGAAGTTCTCCAGGGAGTTTGTGGCTGATCCGGTATATATCTCCATCGACAAAGATGTGCTGTCTCCTGAATATGCGGTGACCAATTGGGACCAGGGTACGATGGATCTGAAAGAACTGGAAAAACTGCTGTACATTATTCTGCGCAATCATCCGGTGCTGGGAATAGATGTCTGCGGCGAGTTCCTTCCTGATTCGGATTTGACGGAAAACCTCAAGGATGCGACGGTTGATGGACGGATCAATAAAGCCCTGTTGCGCCTGGTCAGTGCCAGATGCGATGAGTAAGGATTTGGCATAATGGCAGGAAGATTTAATGGAAGTTTTCCGAATAATCTGTATTTTTGCGGATAGAAGCGACCGGCTTCTGCGACAACCCTTAAATTAGCACCCGTTATGCAACTGACCTATATTTTTCACAGCGGCTTTGCGTTGGAAACAGACCGCTGTATACTCATATTCGATTATTGGATGGATCCGGCAGACGTCATGCCCCGTTTGCTGCAATCGTCCAAACCGATGTATGTCTTTTCGAGTCATTTCCATGAAGATCATTTCAATCCTGAGATATTTTCCTGGCGGGCCCGGAAAGACAATCTTTGCTACATCCTCTCGAAAGACATCTTGAAGCATCGTCGGGCAAAGAAGGAAGATGCAGACGTATGGTTGGGAAAGGGGGCTGTATGGGAAGACGGATTGATCCGTGTAACCGCTACCGGGAGCAATGACAGCGGTGTCTCATGGGTGGTAGAAACGGGCGGAAGCCGTTTTTTTCATGCGGGTGATCTGAACAACTGGTATGCCCGTTTCCTGACGGATGATTATCAGGGAGGACTGGTTTACAGTCCGGAGTGGGGCATTGACATCGATCCGGCTAAAGAAGAAAAGCGTTTCTTGGGCGAACTGAAGGATATCCGTAAACTTACGGACCGTTTTGATGTGGTGATGTTTCCTGTAGACGGGCGTATCGGCAACGGTTACACGCGTGGAGCGCGTCAGTTTCTGGACCGGTTTCAGGTGGGTTTGTTCGTACCCATGCATTTTGTGGCCAGCGGCTTTGAATCGGCGTGGCGGATGAAGGAGTTTGCGGATGCCAAATGTGTTTCCTTCTGGAGCATTTGCCGGGAAGGAGAAAGCCGGGAAGTAAGGAAACACATTGAAGTGGTTGCGGCAGTCATTGACCGTGACGGAAAGTATTTCGCCACGCGGCGCGGGTATGGAGAGTTTAAGGACTACTGGGAATTTCCAGGGGGAAAGATAGAACCGGGTGAGGGTCCGGAGGAGGCACTGGTACGTGAGATTCGCGAGGAACTGGATACGGATATCCGGGTGAATGATTTTCTTGTGACGGTGGACTATGATTATCCTTCGTTCCACCTGACCATGCATTGTTACCGATGCTCCGTTGTTTCCGGTCATCTGGTACTGAAGGAGCATGAAAATGCCGCCTGGCTGAGACCGGAAGAACTGGACAGCGTAAAGTGGCTTCCGGCCGATGTGGAAGTGGTGAAGAAAATCAAAGATTAATCAAATTCGCTAACTGACCCAATGAAGATACTTCAATTATCAGACACGCATAATCATCATTCGGAACTGACGGAACTTCCGGCAGCAGATGTCATTGTGCATTGTGGGGATTTTACGGAATACGGAACCGAAGAGGAGGTGCTGGACTTTCTGAATTGGTTTGCAGGACTTCCGTATCCGCACAAACTTTTTGTAACGTGAAAC
This sequence comes from Phocaeicola faecicola, assembly GCF_013618865.1. Taxonomy (GTDB): domain Bacteria; phylum Bacteroidota; class Bacteroidia; order Bacteroidales; family Bacteroidaceae; genus Phocaeicola; species Phocaeicola faecicola. The sequence goes on along the minus strand of NZ_JABSOE010000003.1, from coordinate 3,365 downwards.
CATGACTTGTGCCTTTGGGATGCGGAAGGCATCGAAAATTTGCCCGAAGGAGTACATTTCCTGCAGGATTGCGGATGCGTGATTGAAGGAGTCAGATTCTTCGGACTGGCATATAATCATCCGGAAAGTCTGATTCCGGCCGATACAGACGTGGTCATTACGCATGAGCCTCCGGTGATGATACTGGATAAGTCTGCCGGAACGCACTGGGGGAATGCTCCACTCCGGCAGCGGGTATGTGAGGTGAAGCCTCGCTATCATTTGTTTGGCCATGCTCACGATGCATATGGAGTAATGAAAGCAGAAGGTACTGTTTATTCGAATGCGGCTTTACTGGATGACTTCCACAGATTGTGCCGTCGCCCCAGGTTGTTTATGCTGTCATGAACCGGACGTCGGCTTATGGCAGGTGTGGCAGCTGTATTTTCTTTGCGGATCGTATTGTATCTTGATTTTCCTGTATGGGTATCGTCTTTATAAGAGTGGATGATGTTCACATCCACTTTGACGGCAGGTCCGGTTACGGTTGGGCATACAAGGAGGAATGAACTGCCAGGGGAGGCGTAGGAACTAAGATGTTACTGCCGTGTTGACCCGTTACATTCTTAGAATATGACAAAACTGTGATAATATAATATCAGAGTCGCATAGTCATATCGTTTATTTTTGCAGAAAATACCGTGAATATATGAAAAACAAATACAATTTATACCGCTGCGGGGGCTGTGTACCGCTTCCTGTGTTTCCTGTAACATTTCAGGCAGGCACAGTCTCTTCTGCTCATCCTGCTCTTTGTGCCGCCCCTGTTTTATGTTCCCAGATGATGCTTGTACTTCGGGTATGAGAAAGCATGAAGACCTGTGATTTTGCATGACGGGTAACCGGAAATGATTTTGGTAGTAAACATAATAAATTTGATAACTATGAAATGTTTGAAATTCTTATTCTTAACTCTTGTACTCTTTGTATTTGAAACCTACGCCCAAGGATATAAGAATCCTGTGATCAAAGGGTTTCATCCTGATCCGAGTGTATGTAGGGCCGACGACGGTTTTTATCTTGTAAACAGCAGTTTCCAGTACTTCCCCGGAGTTCCCTTGTTTTATAGCCGTAATCTTGTCAATTGGGAGCAAATCGGCAACTGTCTGACCAGAAGTTCACAGGTGAAACTGGATGGTGCGACATCAGTCTCAGGGATTTATGCACCTACCCTCCGTTATCATAAAGGGGTGTTTTATATGATTACCACTAACATATCGGACCGGGGAAAGAATTTTCTGGTACATACTACCGACCCCAGGGGAGAATGGTCAGAGCCTGTGTGGCTGGAGCAGGGAGGAATAGATCCTTCGCTGTATTTTGAAGACGAAAAATGCTATATGGTGAGCAATCCGGGAGGATGTATCATGCTATGCGAGATAGACCCGATGACCGGAGAGCAGTTGACGCCATCGAAGAGAATCTGGACCGGAACAGGGGGAAGGTATCCGGAAGGACCTCATATTTATAAAAAAGACGGATGGTATTATCTCTTGATATCAGAAGGGGGTACGGAAGTTGCCCATAGTGTCACAATAGCAAGAAGCAGGTATATAGACGGTCCCTATGTGGGTAATCCGGCCAATCCCATATTGACCCATGCCTGTCAGGAAGCCGAGACAAATCCGGTACAAGGTACCGGTCATGCCGATTTTGTGGAAGCCTCGGACGGTTCGTGGTGGATGGTATGTCTGGGCTATCGGAATATGCCGGGTTTCCATCACACATTGGGAAGAGAGACATTCCTCTCTCCGGTGAGATGGGATAAAAATGCCTGGCCGGTGGTCAATGGCAATGGCATTATATCGCTGGATATGGATGTGCCTACACTGCCATTGTATCCTATAGCCGAAAGTTCAGGACGCTATTCTTTTGAAAACGGGAAGCTGTCTTCCGAATGGATGTTCCTGCAAAATCCCAGGATGGAAAATTATGAGTTCAAGAACGGGAAACTGCGACTGAAGGCCACACCCGTATCATTGTCGGAAATTGGTAGTCCCACTTTTGTCGGAATACGCCAGACCGATTTTGACATGCATGCTGCCACTTCTTTCACCTTGCGTGATGCGCAGCCGGGTGATGAAGCCGGAATCACTGTCTATATGGATTATCATTCACATTATGACCTGTTTGTACGGCAAAATGAGGATGATACCCAATCCATCGTTCTGAGATATAAACTTGGAGAACTGGAACACATAGAGAAAGAAATTTTGCTGAAGGAAAAGAAGCAGGTTGAACTGACTGTTAAGTCAGATATGGGCCATTATTATTTCGGCTATATTCACAATGGAGCGTATCAGGAAATAGACAAGATGAATACCCGATACTTAAGCAGTGAAACGGCGGGTGGATTTACTGGAGTTGTCATCGGGCTGTATGCAACGTCCGTATCCGGAAAATCAAAGGCTTATGCGGATTTCAGTTGCCTTGAATATCAGGCGAAATAAAAGGATATATTGTTCAGGAGGCTTTGTCTCGAGACAAAGCCTTTTTTATGATTCTCCGTTTAGGCGATGAGGCATAAGAGCCAGCCCAAAGCGCCAAAGCCGACGTATGCCAGCAGTCCGAGCACGGCTGTATAGAACAGTCCCAGTATTGTGCCGTATATCAATGCCGCGATGCTCTTGAATATAAATCCGAAGAATGAGTCGGCGTTAACGATTGCATCGTTCTCATCGTACGTAATGTATCCGTCTAAGAATTTTCTTGTATATTTCATAATGGTCGATATTTAATGTGAGCGTAATGTGAATACTGAAATCGGGTGAGATATGTCCAGCGGTTAGGATGAACAGTCATGCTTTCCTGCCCTTATCCGTTTGCAAATCCTTTTATGAACCCCTTTATGAAGTTCGGGATGAAAACCAGCGCATACAAAGTGATAATTAAAATCTTCTTGATAATCTTTTTCATATTCTTCTTCATAAGTATATTGTTTATCAATCTATAAGCATATTGTGTTAGCTGTGATGAGGCCCCCGGTCGTCTTTCTTTGCTGCAAAGATAGAAGAACGGTCCGAACTGTGCCATTAATTTCATACACCTGGGGAAACAACTCAGTTGACGGATCGTTTCTGCGGTCTGCTTAAGTGGAGAATGAACTTTCGGAAGGTGAAGAGGGGGCTCCGCCGTGTATGAAATTAATGGCATGGCTGCATCATTGTTCCTATTTTTGCAGCGAATCAATAAATATTGTCACTAGTGTCTCTTAAAAAATGTAAAACATCTCAATATGGCTCATTATGATGTAAAATCCAATTCTAGCTGACCGTCATTTTTGTAAAGGATGTCGTATTCAGCATGGCTAAATAGATCCTTGATAT
>NZ_JABSOE010000029.1 GCF_013618865.1 Phocaeicola faecicola | reverse complement strand
ATGTAAAAGTGTGGGGGCTGAACATTCGAAACAATCTAAATGACTAAGCTTACGTCGGTCTTATTCCACACTTTGATGTTGAAACTTTATACAAAAGTACAACGTTTAATTAATATACAATGCTTACGAAGAGATTCGGACCATCGAGGGGCTGCGCCCGGCCAACGTATACAGTGTCAATGCCAATTATCTTTTTTTGCAGCAGTATATGCTGTCGCTGTTCTATGAGCGCACCAGCGATTATTTCACGATGGATATGTATCAGGCAAAAGACCGTCTGGCACTTATATACCGCACGCAGAACTGGAATTATTACCAATCTTTCGGTATGAGCGCCAACATTCCGTTCAGTATCGGCGGGTGGCTGTCTTCACAGATGAATGCTACGGTGGTCAATGACCGTAACCGTTGTGACAACTTCTGGGATATTCCTTTCGACCGCAAGAAATGGGCCTGTATGCTGGGCATGCAGAATCATTTCTCTGTAGGTTCAACTCTAGGTTTTGACCTGGATGCAATGTACCGTTCAAGCATGATTTCCGGTATCAGTGATACGAGGCCTGTCTTTACGGTCAATGTAGGGGCACAGTGGAATTTCCTGAAGGATAAGGCTAGTCTGAGCTTGAACTGTTCGGATCTGTTTGATACTATGCGCATGAAGGTAAGAAACCGCCATGCGGGGCAGTACGTCGACTTGAATATGGGACAATACAGTCGTACGGTTTCAGTGAAATTCGTTTATCGGTTTGGAGGAAGTATCAGTAAGGAAAAGAAGGAAGTGGATGCTTCTCGTTTTGGAAGGTAAAACGCTCCTGATTACACTTTTTGAATGAATGTTTTTGTGTGAATTTAACCCATGAGGAAACTATTTTCAGGTATTGCGGGCAGTTTGATGCTGCTGCCCGTTTACAGTCAGCATTTGATTAAAGGAACTATCATAGACTCGGAGAATGTTGTGATGCCGATGGTGAATGTGGCCTTCCTGAATCAGGCAGATTCTTCATGACTAGGTGTAATAGGTGATAACTTTTTTTTATGAAATCCTCTCAATAATATATTATACATTTGCATACGGAAATCAATTGAACAGCTTATGTATAAATCAATCTTTCGTCCTTTACTCTTCCATATTGATGCGGAGGACATTCACAACAAAATCGTTCAGTCACTTCAGTGCTATCGTCATCTCACTCCTGTAAGAAAGATTGTCAGATCGTCATGTCATGCCGGAACTGCCGGATGGAAATGGCGAAATCTCACTTTTAAGAATCGTGTCGGACTGTCGGCCGGTTTTGATAAAGCTGCCAACTGTTTGGATGAACTCAGTGATCTGGGTTTTGGCTTTATCGAGGTGGGTACCGTAACGCCCAAGGAGGTAAAGGGAAATCCGGGCCCGCGCATCTTCCGTTTGCCCAAGGATCAGGCTCTTGTTTCAAGGACCGGATTTAATAATCCGGGGAAAGCCGTATTCTTGCACAACCTGAAAAGAAAACAGTCCGGGAAATATATTCTGGGTATCAATATCAATACCAATCGTCCGGATGATGCAGAGCAGGCAATGACAGACTTGCTGGATTTGTATCGTACGTTTGGGGCTTATGCGGATTATTATACGATTAACTGGGGAAGCATTGCTCCGGAGATATTGGGACCGGCACTTGCGGCTTTGTGGGCATATAGGCAGGAAAACAATAAGCCGGTCTTCCTGAAACTGCCGGCAGACCTTCCTCTTGAGAAAGTAGACGATGTGATCCGTTTTGCCGGTGAACACCATATCGACGGATTTATTGCATGTGGCCCTACTCAGGACCGTTCCTTGCTTACCCGTTCTGCCCAAGCCGAGATAACGGCCATTGGTGCAGGAGGCATCAGCGGATTACCGGTGCTGCAGAAATCCATGCGAATGGTAAAACACCTGTCTGAGCATGCTCCTGAAGACATGCTGATAATCGGTGCCGGTGGTGTTATCACTTCTTCGGATGCACAAGCGATGCTGAAAGCGGGAGCACATCTGGTACAGATTTACTCTGCATTCATTTATGAAGGTCCTTACATCGTGAAGCAGATGGCCAAGGCCTGCAGTGAGGTCTGATTCTCCAGAGCCGGCAATGGGCTAAAAAACGGGGGTAGTCAGATACCTCCGGTTGCTGGAAGGTGATGTGACACTTGGATTACTTTTGATAAAGAAGATTCATGCTTCCGGTTACTGAGAATATGTAGCGGATGAGGGCTGAAATGCTGCTCTCATCCGCTATATTGTTTCCTCGTGCTGTGCTGTCGACAGCTGATTTTTTCACCGAGTATCAGTCTTCGTTGGCAAGTGCCTTCCATTTGTTGCGCAGGTAAATTCCGTCAATCACACCGTCGGCAAGTCCGATAACCGGAACGTAGATATACGTGGCATGAATGATTTCTGCAATGGTAAGGAAAATGTCACCTGCCGGAACGATGACGTCGGCACGGTCGGGCTTGAGGTTGAATTTTTCCATACGCTCTGCTACCGAATACTGTTTCAGGTCATTGTGGAGCTGTTGCAGGGAAGCAACGGTAAAGCGTTGGTTCTTTTTGTCTTTCTTTTCCGACATCCGGTACAGTTTGTTGATGTTTCCACCCGAACCGATGATGTTCGTGTTGGGGTACGACTGTGCCAGTTCGTTCATATCTCCCTTCAGTCTTTCCCATTCCTCGGGTTTGACCGCATTGTTCAGGATACGTACGGTTCCGATGTTGTACGAGCGGCTGCAGACGAGCTGTCCGTTGGAAAGCAGGTTGATTTCCGTACTGCCTCCTCCTACGTCGACATACATGTAATTGCCCTTACGGTCTTCCATCGACTCTACGTGGTTGTTGTACACAATCTTTGCTTCTTCCTGACCGTCGATAATCTCGATCAGGATGCCAGTTTCCTTGGCTATGCGCTTGATGATTTCCGGTCCGTTCTTAGAATCCCGCATGGCGGAAGTCGCACACGCACGATAATCCTTTACATCGTAGATTTTCATCAGGTAGCTGTAGGATTTCATCAGCCGGAGCATGTTCTTCGCCCGTTTGCTGGAAATCTTGTTCTTTGAGAAAACATCGAAGCCCAGCCGCAGGGGAACACGCAGTAACAGTACCTTGGAGAATTTGACTTCTCCTTTCTGATTCTCTTCCAAGTGCTTGATGAGCAGGCGGACAGCATTGGAACCGATGTCTATGGCGGCATAGTTCACTCCTTTTGTCTTGAATTCCATTTCTTTGTCCATGGCGTGATCAATTAATTGTTATTTATGTGTTTTTCTGTTGGCGGTATAAATGCAATAAAGCTTGCCGTACAAATCCTCACGGAAATACGGCAAGCAAGATTGAAAAAAACTCAAGTTAAATGTTATTTGTTTTCAGCCAGATAGCTGTGGTATAATTCTTCCTGAGAACGGAAAGGACGTTCTTCGGGGCCCAGTTCGGTAAATCCGTTTTCGCCGAAGCCGTCTACGATGCGTCCCTGCAAGGTATCCTTGAGGCCGAAATCGACAATCCTTTTCAGCTCACCCTTGAGGGCCGGGTCGTAGACCGGAGTGACTACCTCTACGCGGTTGTCCAGGTTACGCGGCATCCAGTCGGCCGACCCCATGAATATCTTTTCTTCTCCTCCGGCCGCAAATATGAATATGCGTGCGTGCTCCAGGTAGCGGTCGATGATTCCGGTGATGCGGATGTTGATGCTTACGCCGGGGATGCCGGTTACCAGCGAGCAGTTGCCTCTTACAAGGAGGTCGATTTCAACTCCGGCCTGTGAGGCTTCGTACAATTTCTCTACCATGACAGGGTCGGTGATGTGATTGATCTTGATCTTGATGTAGGCGGGCTTTCCGGCTTTCCGGTTCTTGATTTCCGTATTGATCAATGAGACGAACTTGTTTTTCATCTCGTTCGGAGAAACCAGGAGCTCCTTGAACCGGACAGGCATGTATGGACGTTCAATGAAACTGAATACGGCATTCACATCGTTGACAATGCGTTTGGCCGCCGTCATCATGACACAGTCGGTATACATCCGGGCGTTTCCTTCGTGGAAATTACCGGTACTGATACAGGCAATGTCCGGACTGTTTTTCATTCCGATGTGGATGATCTTGGAATGTACTTTCAGGCCTTCTACTCCGAAAATCACCTTGATGCCTGCATCCTGCATCTTCTTTGACCAGTTGATATTGGATGCCTCGTCGAAACGGGCCAGCAGTTCGATGACTACGGTCACTTTCTTGCCGTTGCGGGCTGCTCCGATAAGGGCTTTGACAACCTTGGATTCCTTGGCCAGGCGGTAAAGCGTGATCTTGATGCTTTCTACCTGCTTGCTTACGGCAGCCTCCTGCAGGACGCGGATGAGCGAATCGAAGTGATGGTAGGGAACGTGGATGAAGCGGTCTTTGTCCTGGATTTTACCCAGCAGGCTCTTGGGGCCGTCCAGCTCTTTTTTCAGAATCGGAGTCCACTCCGGATATTTCAAGTCTTTTCTTCCACAATCGGGGAAGGTCATGAAGTCCTTGTGGTTCTGGTAGCGGCCACCGCCCAATATGGTGTCGAGGGTATCGAGGTCCAGCTTTTTCAGCACTTTTTTCATGAGGTCTTTAGGCATGGCACTGTCGTAAATGACGCGGAGAGGCTCTCCCCGTTTACGGCTCTTGACTCCCTTGGCAATTTTCTGAAGGGTACCTGCCCGGAGGTCATTGTCGATTTCCATTTCCGCATCGCGGGTAAACTTGAAGGCGTAGGCTTCGAATGTAGTGAATTCGAGTCCTTCAAATACCAGCGGAAGACAGCATCGTACCACATCGTCGAGGTACATCAGGTAGCTCTTTCCGTCATTGTCGGGCAATTGTATGAAACGGCCGCAGATGCTTACCGGAAGTTCCAGAAAAGCATAGTCGGTTGCCGCACGGGGAGCCGTACGCTGCAATTTGACTGCCAGGTAAATGTTTTCATCTGTCTCAGAATCGAGTGTCTTTACGGCCGAAAACCAGATGGGAACAATGAACCCGTTCAGTTTCTTGCGATAGTACGACTGGATAAATGCCAGTTGCTCAGGTGTCACGTTCTGGTCATTGACGATGAAGATATTTTCCTTTTCAAGTTCCGCAATGACGTTGTTGACAGTCTGCTCATACTCCTGTGCGTACTTGGAGTTCAGACGGCCGATTTTTTTGATCATTTTCTGGGCTTTCTCCTTGTCGCGGGCTGCCGACTTGTCGATGCATTCTGCGATGCGGTTCTGGGTGGCTACGCGGACACGGAAAAACTCATCCAGGTTGTTCGAATAAATACCTAAAAAAGTAAGACGTTCCAGCAAAGGGACGTGCGGACGCGTTGCCTCCTGCAGTATGCGTCTGTTGAAATACATCCAGCTGATATCTCTTTCCAGATAAGGGTAATCGTTTTTCTTCTGAGCCATAATAGTCTTTATATATATAAAGAATTGATAATGTTAGTTGAATAGTAATGATTTATATTGTATATACAAAAATAAGCAAAATGTTGGATAATAGAAAAAAAGACTCACACAAATTCTTCTACCAGGTACATGTTCGAAACATAATGATCGGGAACCAGACTTTCCAGTTCGTTTACGATGATGCTCTCGGCAGATTCGGCCCAGTTCCTGAAGTCGGGGTCCGGACGGTAGGTCTCGGCAAACTGCAGCAGTCTGTCCAGGTTGAAACTGTCGTCGCTGATACCGGCTCCGCTCTGCATGGCATCGTAGGCATTGCATTCCTGTTCGATGTGTGCCGGGACCATCATGAGGGGTTTGCCCAGGTACATGGCTTCGCAGACTGACTCAAATCCTGCGGTACTGGCATAGGCCTTGCATCCGGCCATCTGTTTCAGAAATTCGGTGTCGTCCAGCTGGTAGAACGACAGGGTTTCGTCTATTTTCTTTACTTCCGGTTCGTCCCATCTGTCCCAGAAGAAACGAAGAGGAGTGGCGGGATTGGCTTTGTGCCATTTGAGTACATATTCCGAGAATCCGGAGTTGACCATGTATCCGTGGATGTAGTCTCCTTCCTTGGGTTCCTGCTGGAAAATACTTCTCCGCAGCAGGGGAGGGACAACCCGTATCTTCTGCCGCTTGTCGTCTTTCATGCTGCGGAAGGAGAGGGCCAGGTGTCTGCAGGCACCGATGGCGGTGAGGCGGGTAAACAGGTTGAGCAGGAAGAGGTCTGCCTGCTTTTTATGAGGCAGTTTGAAGTCTTTGTGCAAGAAAAGGTACTGGTGTCCGATGCATGCCTGCGGCACAGGAGGCGCATAGAAAAAGTAGGTCAGCCCGGTCAGCAGTTCGTAAAAGTTGACCACGATGTCGGCCTGCGTCTTTCGGATGCGTTCGTTGATGTATTTGATGCTGCGCATGTATTCCGGAACCCGGTGCAGGTTGTAAAGGACACTTCCTGGAATATTCACCCGTTTGGTACTGGGAGAGGGCAGGAAGTTGGGACTTATGAATTCTTTGATGGGGGCATGGATACAGCGGATGAAAAAGCCGGGCAGGCGCCGTGACTCACTCTTTCCGACGAGCACCTCTACTACTTCGTGTCCGCTTCGGATCAATGCCTTTTCCAGGGTGATGGCCTGTGTCAGATGTCCTCTTCCTTCTCCTTGTACGATAAATAAAAATTTCATGATGCTGCAGATATGAGGGTCATTTTTTGATTGTAGGTGATTACTTCACTGATGTCGGTGTAGTTCATTACTTTCCATGTGCCGTTCTCGTCTTCGGTCAGGGCCGAAAGGGTTTCTACCCAGTCGCCTGAGTTGAGGTAATGAATGCCGTTGATCATCTTGTCTTCCGGATGGTGGATGTGGCCGCAGATGACTCCGTCGCATTCGTGCTTGCGGGCAAAATCGACCAGCACATTCTCAAAGTCGGAGATATAGGATACGGCAGACTTTACTTTCTGCTTGATGGCCTGTGACAATGAGTAGTAGGGCTTGCCGCGCTTCGCACAATACCGGTTGTACATGCCGTTCAGCCACAGCAGCAGCGTATATCCCACATCGCCTAGCTGGGCCAGCCACTTCATCTCGGTAGTCACTTTGTCGAATACGTCACCGTGAGTGACGAAATAATGCTTTCCGTTGCTTTCCAGTACATAATCCTTGACGATGCGTATGTTGGCAAACTGAAGCGACACGAGGCTGTCGAGAAAGTCGTCGTGGTTCCCCCGGACATAGATGATTTCAGTTCCGCAGTTTTCCATCATCTTCATGATGATCTTGAAAAAACGGGTATGCTGAGGCTTCCATTTCTTGATACCGGATTTCCGCAGGTGCCATCCGTCGATGATGTCTCCATTCAGAATCAGACGGTCGCAGTTGACTGTACTGAGAAAATCACTTACTTCATCTACTTTTGAGTGTGTGGTACCCAGATGAATGTCTGACAATACAATTGTCCGGTAATGTGGTCTTAGTTCCATATAAAATCCTTTCTTTAATCGCACCACAAAGTAAGAGAATGAGTGTTACAATGTAGTGAACAAAGTGTTACTTATATGAAACATTTTCCGGGAGGAGGCTTTATCTGTGCTTCATATTGCCGTATTCGTGGGTCCGCTCTTTGTATACTGAAAAATTATCAGTATATTTGCACCAGTATAGAATCTATATTTTTACAGAATACATAATATGCAGGAAAAAATTATTATTCTCGACTTCGGTTCACAGACCACGCAGCTGATTGGTCGCCGTGTACGTGAATTGAATATGTATTGCGAGATTGTACCCTACAACAAGTTTCCACACAATGATCCTTCTGTGATTGGTGTCATCCTATCGGGAAGTCCTTTCTCAGTGTATGACGAGAAGGCTTTCAAGGTAGACTTGACTGATATCCGGGGTAAATATCCGATTTTAGGTATCTGTTATGGTGCCCAGTTCATGTCGTATATCAATGGAGGTAAGGTAGAACCGGCAAATACACGTGAGTATGGCCGTGCGCATCTGACCAAATTTGATCATCAGAATCCTCTCTTGAAGGGTGTGCGTGAAAACTCTCAGGTATGGATGAGTCACGGTGATACCATTACTGCGATTCCGGAAAACTTCGAGATCATCGCTTCTACCGACAAGGTAAGTATTGCGGCTTATCAGGCAAAGAATGAAAAGCTGTGGGGTGTGCAGTTCCATCCGGAAGTGTTCCACAGTGAAGACGGAGCCTTGCTGCTGAAAAACTTCGTAGTGGATATCTGTGGCGGAAAGCAGGACTGGAGTGCCGACAGTTTTATCGAATCAACGGTTGCCGAACTGAAAGCACAGCTGGGCAATGACAAGGTGGTACTCGGATTGAGCGGTGGTGTAGACTCATCGGTTGCGGCTGTACTGCTGAACAAGGCTATCGGCAAGAATCTGACTTGTATCTTCGTAGATCATGGTATGCTGCGTAAGAATGAGTTCAAGAACGTGCTGCATGACTATGAATGCCTGGGCCTGAACGTAATCGGCGTGGATGCCAGTGAAAAGTTCTTCAAGGAACTGGAAGGCGTTACAGAACCGGAACGCAAGCGTAAGATTATCGGTAAGGGCTTCATCGATGTATTTGATGCAGAAGCTCACAAGATACAGGATGTGAAATGGCTGGCTCAGGGAACAATCTATCCTGACTGCATCGAATCACTTTCTATCACAGGTACGGTAATCAAGAGTCACCACAATGTGGGTGGTTTGCCGGAAAAGATGAACCTGAAACTGTGCGAACCTTTGCGTCTCCTTTTCAAGGATGAAGTCCGTAACGTAGGACGTGCGCTGGGTATGCCGGAACATCTGATTACCCGTCATCCGTTCCCGGGTCCGGGCTTGGCTGTTCGTATTTTGGGTGATATCACACGTGAAAAGGTACGTATCCTTCAGGATGCCGACGATATCTTCATCCAGGGTCTGCGCGACTGGGGATTGTATGACCAGGTATGGCAGGCAGGTGTGATTCTGCTGCCGGTACAGAGCGTAGGTGTAATGGGTGACGAACGTACTTATGAACGTGCAGTTGCACTGCGTGCCGTAACAAGTACCGATGCGATGACTGCCGACTGGGCTCACTTGCCTTATGACTTTATGGCGAAGGTTTCCAACGACATCATCAACAAGGTGAAGGGGGTTAACCGAGTATGCTATGACATCTCTTCAAAACCACCTGCCACAATCGAGTGGGAATAAAGAATTCCTTGTTTAAGTATATTTTAGGAGAGGCTGTGTCTGTGGACATGGCCTCTTTTTTTGTCTCTGCAGGAAAAAAGATGTGAATGAATAGCCGGAGTCGGGATATGGTAATCCCCGCTGCAAAGAGTATTGACTCTGTCTCCGGATGATGTGCCGTTTCCGATACCCAGTTCAGGGAGTGACGGCAGGAGAGGGTTGCAGCGGGGATACTTTTTCCGGGAAAGGCATTCTGAACTGTCTTTCCAATCGGAATTCTATCTTTTAATCAATAAATCTTTTGGTCAGGTTGCCAAACTCATCAATGCGGCGGTCGCGCAGGAAGGGCCACCATCTGCGGACGTTCTCGCTGCGGTTCATATCGATTTCCACTACCAGATTTTCTTCTTTCATGTTGCTGGCCTGTGCGATGATTTCTCCTTGCGGTCCTGCTACAAAACTGTTGCCCCAGAACTGGATACCGTTTGTCTGTCTGGACGGATCGGGCTCGTGACCTACACGGTTTACGGCAATGACAGGCAATCCGTTGGCAACGGCATGTCCGCGCTGTACAGTCACCCACGCTCCAAGCTGGCGCATTTTCTCATCCTGTGTATCCGTACTTTCCCATCCGATGGCAGTAGGGTAGATAAGGAGTTCTGCCCCCTTGAGCGCCATCAGTCGCGCTCCTTCCGGATACCACTGGTCCCAGCATACCTGCACTCCCAGCTTACCGATTGAAGTCTGGATAGGTTCGAATCCGAGGTCTCCCGGTGTGAAATAGAACTTCTCATAATAAGCCGGATCATCCGGAATATGCATCTTACGGTATTTGCCGGCGATGCTTCCGTCGCTGTCAAATACTACAGCCGTGTTATGATACAATCCGGGAGCACGCCGTTCGAACAGAGAAGTCACCAGTACGATGTGGTAAGCCGCAGCGATTTCACTGAAGAAACCGGTTGACGGGCCCGGAATCGGTTCGGCCAGATCAAACAGCGATGTATCCTCTGTCTGGCAGAAATAAGGCGTATTATGCAATTCCTGTAACACCACCAGATTGGCTCCGGCCTGTACGACTGAAGCAATGTTGCGGTGAATTTTCTCCAGGTTAAGTTTCAGGTCGTTTGTACATGATTGCTGTACAATACCTACACGGATAACTCTTTTCATATTCGTTTTGTTTATATGGTTTTTTATTTCTTTGCGGTTCGGGGATACTGCATGGTGACACAGTGCAATGAGCCATGCTGTTTGATCAATGCCCTGCAGTCGACACCTACGATTTCTTTTCCCGGGAATGCCTCCTGCAGTACACACGCTGCCTTGCGGTCATTCTCCGGCTGGTCATACGTCGGATATAATACGGCATCGTTCATGATGAGGAAGTTGGCATAAGTGGCGGGAAGTCTTTCTCCATCCTCATCAAAGATGGCTTCCGGCATGGGAAGTCCCAGCAAGCGGAAAGGTTCGTTGTCCAGGGTGCGGAACTCCTTGAGCTGCTCTTCCATCTTTTTCAGTTCCATATAGTGTTCATCCTCCGTATCCGTACATTGTACGTAACAGATGGTATGGTCGGGACACAAACGTGCCAGCGTATCGATATGACTGTCCGTATCATCGCCGGCCAGGTATCCATGATCCAGCCACAAGACCTGCTTCAGATTAAAGCTCTTTTTCAGGTAATCTTCTATCTCCTGCTTGTCGAGGGTATCGTTGCGGTTGGGAGCGAGCAGACACAGTGACGTAGTCAGCAGCGTACCTTCACCGTCGCTTTCTATCGAACCACCTTCCAGTACAAAGTTTCTGCAATTCTGATAAGTACCGTTGAGCAGTGAACCCTTTACCAACTGTGAGTTGATCAGGTTGTCCTTGCATGCGGCAAACTTCATACCCCATCCGTTGAAGCAGAAATCCACGAGTCTGACCTCCTCCTGTTCGTTGAGCAATGAAATGAAACCATGGTCCCGGGCCCAGGTGTCATTGGTCGGACATTCCACATAGAACACATTCTCCTTGAACTCAAAGTTTTCCAGTGCCTTCGGAAACTCCGGAGCCACCAGCAACAGCGGCTGTCTGGAAGCTATTTCCCGTGCCAGATTCAGAAAACACTCTTCCACTTCATCAAGCATATAGCTCCAGTCCGTACCCTGATGCGGCCATGTCAGTTGTATAAAACTCTGCGGATGCCATTCGGCAGGTAAAAAATAGTTTTTGCTATCCATTTTTATTTATATAGAAAATTGATATGATTAATTGAATACTGTCTGTTTATACTTATTCCTTTTCTCCCTCTTCATTGAGGATGGCTTCTCCAGCAGGCAATGCACTTTTCTCCTCCTTGCTGCTTCTTTTCCGGTTCCTTCGGTTCTTCAGCATCAGCCAGTCGATCAGTTCCCGCCAGTTGGTAAAATCCTTCTTGTAAATCAGACCGATGCCCTGCGTGGTCAAGGTCGACTTGGTGAAATACCTGTCGTTGGTCTGGTTATACCCCCTCAGCCGGAACTCGCCGTTCTTGGTCAGCAGCCAAATCGCCTCGAAGTCTCCGATGAAGTTCGTGTTTCTCATCGGATTATCCCGGTAGCCGAAATTACCGTTGATGATCAGCCGGTTGTTCAGCAACCTTCCCGACAGGATAGCTTCCGCTTCTACGTCCGTCCATCCCTTGTCTCCCGTACTGAGGTTCGTACCGAAGTTCCAGTTCTGGCTGTCGATTACCTGCGAGAGAATGTTGTTCAACTGTCCCGACAGGGTACTGAACGCCAGTGAACTGGTAGCATCCGACTGGTTGGCGTTATTGGCATAATCGTACGTATAGAACTTTCCGATACCCAGCAGGTAGATAATCTGCGTATTCATCTGTTCCTCCGTATTCGTCAGACTCTTGACCAGTTCCCTGTCTTCGTCGCTTACCGTCGGCAGCTCCAGGTCGAAACTCAGTGCCGGTGCCGTCAGATTTCCCTTCAGGTTCAGCAAGCAGTTGACCTTCACATTGCTCTTGTTGGATGCAGCATCCGGTATCAGGTCGTTCAGCGAAGCCGAGTTCACCGTATACACCGCCTGCACATTCAGGTTCGCCTTTTTCGGGTCCCCATTGAAAGAAACACTACCTCCCGGTTGCAAGGTGAAATCCTTACGGATCACATTCTGCATACTCATCTTGTAGATACCCTCTTCAATGTTATAATTACCGAAAATCTGGAAATCTCCCTTATTATAGAAATTGATTCTCAGGTTTCCACTTCCTTTTGCCGATATATTGTCGCCAGCTGCCGGGTCCATGACAATCCTCATGGTCGCCGTAGGCGTCGCATCAATCTGCAGGTTGATATGGATATCCGTTTCCGGCCCCTCATCCTCTTCTTCCGTCTCAAAGCGGTTCATATAATGATACACCTCCGTATCCACCTCTTCCTGCTTCCTTCTAGGCGTTTTATCGACGAAAGTAATAAACTGGTTGCTGGTCGCTTCCGCCGCCGTCGAAGTCACATAAGTAAATGTCGTTTGCGGATCGGTTCTCATGGTTCCGTCCACGTTCAACGCATTGTTGCCTCCATTCAGATGCACCTGTCCGGTCGTATAGATTTTTCCGTAAAAAGGAAACTCCGGCGTCTCCTTTTCCGTATGATATACCAGCATATTGTTCGTCTGGAAACGGAAGTTATAACTCAGATTCTTTAATTTCGTATGATTCAAGTTGCCGTTACACCATCCGCTGTGTCCCTCATTGTCGGACATGCGGACCGAACGAAAGGCAAAGTGCCCCGGCTCAATCAATACCGAGTCGGTCTGCGCATGAAAATACGTATTCAGGATACTTACCTTTATACTTGCCTCCGCCTTTGCCTTTCCCTCCAGGTCGAGGGCTGCAAAAGGACCGAACAGCCGGACATTACCGAAAGCCCTGCCTTGAATATCCCCGAAGATATTATCGACAAAACGCTTCAGAAAAGCCAGGTTCGTGCCACCAGCCTGAATATTCAGGTCCAGCCCCTTCATCTTCGGAGAAATATATCCGTTCACCCTGGTGAAATAATTCTCATTCTCATGAATGTCGGCATCCAGCCGGATACCTCCCAGTTTATTATCCCATTTTCCGATGATATCCGCCTTTCCCAGCAAGGCACCGTTCAACTTGAAATTCTCGACATCCAGTTCTGCCAGCAGTTCCGGATCCTCCATTACATGCTTCAAGACCGCCTTTCCGCTGGCCATTCCTTCAAAATCCACCGCATGGAACTGAATCAGGTCCATTACATACTGCAGGTTGATATTGCTCAGATCCACCAGGCACGAATCCTCCTTCTCCTTGCCGATCACACCGTTCGCCTTTACGTACTGGTCTTCGTGCTCGAACAGGAAATTACGTATTCTTATCCCGTGCGGACGCGTCTCAATCCGGGCCGGATGTACCCTCCAGGGCACGTCATTCAGGATGACTTCCCCCGGATGAATAATGATATCCGCAGCCAGTTTTCCCTTTTTCTCCGTCGACTTGAAGATGGTCGTCGTTTGCACTTTTCCGCTGAACGTCGCATCCGTATTATTGCCCCAGTTTACGGTAGAGTGCAGGGTATCTCCCTTTACATACGCCTGTGCCGCCAGGTTCAGCATAGCCCCCTTCTTCAGCCGCTTGTTGATTCTCACCTGCGTCTTCAGTGCCTTCTCATCCGTATTGTCACAAAGCAATACACCCGATTCAAAATAATCCCCACCATACACAAACTCCGGCAGATACGCCCTGAGCTGTATCTTGTTCTCCATGTCATTGACAGAACCCGTCACACTGGCAGGCATGTTCAGCGACAGGGGAATACCTAAAATACCCTCGTACAGCCGGCTCTGTTCCACCTTCAGTTCGAATTCGAAATTATTCTTCGTCTCCGGCAGCTTCCGTCCCTTGTCCACCAGTGACGGAACATATTTCTGTGCCACCTTCAGCATGCTTGTCGGCACCGTCCGGTAAGAATAGTTACCCGTAATCTGTCCGTTGATAAACGGAGAGCGGATGCGAATCTGCTTCTGCTGCTGGTCGGCCGACAAGTTTTCCGCCACAATGTCGAAATGGTCCATCGAAAAATTCTCCTCTGCCACCGACGAGAGAACCAACAGGTTCCTGATACCGATTTTCCCCTGGATGTCATCAATCGAATGACCGTGGAAATTAGCCGCCACATCCACCGAGAAGTCAGCATCCTGAAACCTCGATGACAACCCCAGCGCATGCGGCCGCAGATGCCTGATGCTGGCTGTCAGATTATATTCTGGGACCTCTTGACGAGTCGCAAAACTTCCGTTGATATTTATGTTTCCGTTCGGGTCATCCAGCGCAATCTGTCCGTTGAATCCTCCCGGCTGATAATGTCCGTTCAGTGTGATATTCTTGTATTCGTACTGCTTGTATGTCAGCGAATAAATCGTTCCTTTTACGTACGACATCGTTTGCGCGCCACTGTATCTGAATCCCTGCAGCTCGATGTCAAATGCCGTCTTTCCCCAGGTCTGCTCCTGTCCCAGCAGGACACCCATGTCCAGTTCTCCGCTGCTGACCTTACCCGAATACGAGCGATGCTTCAGGAGAGTGTCGGCATGCATGGTGATGTTCGCATTCACCGTTCCCGCCGCCGTAGTCAGCGTGCCCTGCGTATTCAGCCGGCTCAATTCTCCCGACAGGCTGCCCTTGAAAAACACATTGCCCAGCCGTTCCAGGATACCCGGCATCTCCTCTTTTCCCGTCAGGTTATGCATCAGCCAGGCATTTCCCTGCTGAGTAGCCTTCAGCTGCAGGATATCCCCCTGCAGCACCGCATTCTCCTTTTGGTTCCATTGTGCTGCCGATCCCCGGGCCTCCACCACAATCGACTGCTCCTCGTTGCTTACATGCAGTCGGCTGCATTCCACGAAATCTCCTTTACCTCTCAACTCGACCTTCAGGTTGATGGCCTCCTGGAAATTCTCCAGTGCCGGAACAAAAGCCTTCAAGTCACGCGGCACAATGTGCGCATGCAGTCGGGTCATGTACTCCACCTTCGGCTGCAGGGCAATCAGGTTCGGAAACTGATCGTACCGTGCCGACAGCGTATCAATCACCAGTGTCGTCTCCGGCAGTCCCAGTTCCACCTGGTTTGCATGAAACGCCTTCCGGTTTCCGGTCACCTTCATCGCCAGTCGCTTCACCTTGAATCCGCTCTGTTCTCCGAAACTCATACGCTTCACCTGCACATTCAGCGAGTCATTCGTCAGCGCCTTCAGCGACAAGGTTGCCGAAAGTCCCTGAATACCGATGTGGTTCGCATTGAATTTCTGCGGAGTCTCCGGTTCCGACCACACGTCATAATTAATCTCCCCCCGTCGTATCAGTACCGAGTTGATACGCAGGTCCAGCGGCACCTTCGAAGTCTTTTCCTTCTTAGGAGCGAAGGCATCCAGAATAAACTGGAAGTTTGTCTGCTCCTGCAGCGAGTTCCGTGTCAGCCGTGCATTCAGTCCGAACAACTGCACGCTGTGAATCCGGATCCTGCCATGCAGCAGTTCCGGAATGTCAAATTTCGCCGACAGACGGGAAATCTTCAGCAAGTCCTTTCCCTTCTGGTCATTGACATGCACATTCTGTATGATAATCCGGTTCAGCAGTCCCAGATCAATGTTTCCCACACTCACCTCCGTGTGTATGAGTTCCCCCAGCTCCCGTGATACAATCACCGACAACTGCCTCTGAACATACGGTAAATTCAGAAAAGCGATGATGCCGAAGTAGCACACCAGCAGGGTGATGATAAGGGTCCGTACGATATGTTTGATAGGAGTACTTTTGCTCATTGCTGTAGTCATGTCGAAAAATTAATCAAAAATACGAATATTGCATGAGTTGACCTTGCATTGTCGTATTTATTTTATGATTTTTAAAATGTAGAAACTCCGGTTTTCTGCTCCGGATTTACCTTTATAATGTGATATGTCGTGGCTATAAACGAAGAAAAGAGGCTGTCGGGGAATGTACGGCCTCTTTTCCTGGACAAACGCTTTTGTCAATAAGCAGCTATTTTCACAAACAACCACTTTCAAATTATAAATCTATTACTATGAAAAACATAATTATAACGCTCGGTAATCCATTTTTGTTCTTGAAAACAGCAAATAAATTCCCGTTTTAACATTAATTTGCTCTTTTGCAGAGCGATTTAAAGTCGCAATATTGACATTTTTCTTCTATATCTGTCTGATTAAAAGCGACTTCCGGATTGAAGATCTCTTTCAGCAATAAATTCAACCGTTCCCGGAAACTTTCTTCATATTCTGCAAAATCGCTGACCTCCACCTTCTCCTTCCGGGGCTCTTTCATGCAGATGATAGCCGAATAATCTTCCGAAGCCGCCCGGTGAATATACAGCAGGGCAGGTGCCACCTTCCGGCCGTCTCCCTGTTCCCTCAGTTTCCGGCAGACGATGGACGCATACAGAAATGTCTGGAACACGTGACTCGGCCGTTTCTTGTCGGGCTCGAACAGCACCTCTACACTTGCCGGCGTACTTGCGTCACCTCCCGTCTTGTAGTCCACGATGCGGATCACATCTCCCTTACAGTCCAGCCGGTCGATGATACCTCCGATGCGCGACTTCAGCACCCCTTTCGGTGTTTCTATCTCGACATCTTCCGATACCCATTTCTCCGAACCCAGAAACGCAAAAGGTGCATACTTCAGGTCGTACGCCAGCAACTGCTTCGCATATTTCAGAATCACCGCCGAATTAATCAGCTGGATACCGTTGTACTCCGGCTTTTCCTGGAGCGAGACATTGAAGAACAGTTCCTTGAAACCGTTGTCCACATAATTCTGCAGCTTCACCTCATCCTTCAGGAGCGCCTCGATATCCGTCTGAGTCACCGTCTTGTTCCGCTCCGTCAGTTCCTTGTAGATATGTTCGGCCGTATAATGGAAGATACTTCCGAACTTCGCCGAGTCGATGTCCGCGCTCACCTCATCCGGGGCCGTCAGCTGGGCCACATACTGATAATAGAACTTCAGCGGACAGTCCAGGTAGCAGTTCAGTGCCGACGGCGACAGTAGCGCCTTTTTGTTGGCCCGGATGTCGAAGATATCCTGCATCCGCTTCATGATTTCCGGATTCTTCTCAATCGAAATCGTCTCCGCACTCTGGGGCGACTGTGCCGTTTCCAGTACCTGCCGTTTCACCGGATGTCCCCATTCAATCAGGAACTGCAGCATGAACCGCGACAGCTCTCCCCGGTTGATACCGTCGGTGGCCGTGTTATACACCAGCGTCACCTTTTCCGCCCGCTGCAGCAGCCGGTAGAAATAATACGCATACACCGCAATCTTATGGTCAATCGTCGTCATGCCGAACGCCTTTCTCAGGTGGTAGGGGACAAACGAAGCATCTCCTCCCGCCTTAGGCAACTGCCCCTCGTTGACCGACAGCAGAATCAGGTTCCGGAAATCCAGGTTACGCGTTTCCAGAACCCCCATCACCTGCATGCCGATGGCCGGTTCCCCATGGAAAGGAATGCTGGCACTGCTCATCACCCTAGTCAGCAGTCGCTTGAACATGTCGGTCTGCAACTGCAGGTCCCCGCTTTCGGTCAGCGTATGGAAGCGGTTGACCAGCGTATACGTATTAAACAGCGCCTCCCTGTACAACTGGTCGAAGGCCCGGTTTTGTGCCGCTGCCCGCTGCTGGTAAAACTCCGCCACCCGCTTCATGCTCTCGCAAAGCATCTCACACAACTTCAGGTTGCCCACGCACGGCGTGAAAATCAGCTCCAGCACCTCATCCTTCGTCAGTTCCGACGGGAGAGGGTAGAAGCGGTTGTCCTTCACCAGCCGTTCCTTCAATTCCTCCGCATGTTCCGACAGTTCCCGCGTATACGGATGCTTCAGCACACTCATCACCTCATCGAAGCGGAACCTTCCGCTTTGGGCATTATATCCCGCCGTATGCAGTTCCAGCAGTGCATTCACAAAACTGTAGGCCGGCGTCTGTGTCAGCGGAAATCCCATCGTAATGTTGATGTGGCGGATGTTCTCCGGCAGCGAATGCAGCACCGGCTGCAGCAGGCCCTCGTTACAGAGCACCACCGCCGTTTCCTTTTCCTCCTCTGTCAGGTTCTCCCTGATCCATTGCGGCAGAAAACGCGCCTGTCCGTTCTCCGTCGGCGATTCGACGAAGGTAACCTCCTTCGGCTTGCCCAACTGGTCAAACCACCGCTCCGGCAGTTCCGAAGGAAAATCCTTCAGGTTTCTCCGGATAAACTCACCCGCCTCGTGCGGATGGTCGCGCTTCATATAGAACACATCGTAGTCCCAGTAAAACCAGGCCTTTCCCGCATCCCTCAGTTTGCTGAACAGCGTATGCTCCACCTTGTTCAGCACGTTGAATCCCACAAACACATACTTCTCATAAGGCAGTTCGTCCACCTGCATCCGTTCGGTCACCTCCCGGTAGAGCATACCCTCGTACGCGATTCCCTGCTCACTCAGCACCCGCCGGTACTCCTTGTAAATATCCCCCAGCACATCCCAGAGCGCGATGAACCTCCTCTTCAGTTCCGTCACCTGGTCCATGGAGAAATTGCGGAAGAACTGTCCCAGCGCCTCCTTCTGTCCCTCTTCCAGAAACTCATAGTGGTCCATCATCTCGTTCAGGTCCTTCAGGTTGCCGAACAGCGCATCCGTATCCACCATGTTCTTGTCGGCATCATCGAAGTCCGCTATCAGCATTTCCCCCCAGAAATAAAACTCATCCAGCGTCTCCTTGCTTCCGGTCGCCTCCACAAACACCTTGTACAGGTCGCACACCAGTTTCACCGGATCTCCCGTCTCCCACTGCGAGAACTGCCTGAACAGCTCACTGATGCTCACATACGCCGGCGACCACAGCGGCCGCTGACTTTCCCTGGCCAGGTACTCGTTGAAGAACAGGCTGGCACGCTTGTTCGGAAAGACCACTGCCACCTTCGTAAAATCACCTCCCGTTTTTTGATATAAATCGTGTGCTACTAATTTCAGAAAAGTATCCATCATGCTTAATCCTCCTCGTTAAATTGAACCCTATACCTCATTTACCCGATTGCCTCCAGTTCGTTGGCAAAGACATACCAGAGATACCCCTTCACCTTTCCGTATCCCATTTCCGTGAGCAGATGCATGTACTCCTTCACCTGCTCCCGGTATTCCGCCTTCTTCCGTCCGAACTTAAAGTCGACAATCACCACCTCATCCTCACGCATCATCACCCGGTCGGGCCTTCTCGTCTGCAGCCCTCCCTGGTCGTCGGTATAGATGATTCCACATTCGTTATACAGTCTCCAGCTTCCGTCGTACCACTCCTGCACCTCCGGATGCTCCAGTGCCCTTTCCGCCAGCCGGATGATTTCCTTCTCCTGCTTTTCCGATTCGATGATACCCTCAAACCGCAGCCGTGCCACCGCCTTTTCCAGGTCGGCCGCCGTACGGATGGAAGCAAACACCTGATGCAGCAACTGTCCCTGCCGGATGTACCGTTCCCGGTTCTCCTCCTCTTCGTCGCCCCGGATAAAGTCCGCCGACCGGTTCGACTGCTTGAACTCGATATCCGTTTCCAGCGATTCGATGCACACCGGCACTCCCTCCGGAATTTCCGACAGCGGATTTCCCGTCACCTTTTTCCGGACTTCCTCCGACGGACAGAGACAGCCATATTCATAGACCACCGGTTCCGACTCCTCTTCCTTCTCTTTGTCCTTCGTCTTTCCTTTTCCTTTCGCATCTGCCGTCGGTTCTGCCAGGCCCGAACAGCTCATTCCCTCCAGTTCCATCGCCTCCATCGTATTTCCCAGCAACTCCGATACCGTACCCGTCTGTCCCTTCTTACCCCAGACAATCAGGTTCTTGCAGGCACGCGTAAAGGCCACATACAGCAGGTTCATGTTATCCACCCACAGCTGCAGCCGCTCTTCCAGATAACTCTTGCAATATACCGACTCTGCCATGACTGTCGAGTAATTGATCGGCGCAATGCTCAGTTCATTGAAAGGCGGCTGGTCGTACTCCGGTCCCTGTCCCTCCAGTGCACACCATATCAGGTGATTGTTTGTCTCATTCTCCATCTTCCAGTCGCAGAACGGCACCAGTACCGTATGATACTCCAGTCCTTTCGACTTATGAATGGACAGGATGCGGATACCTTCTATTTCTCCCGACGGAATTGTCTTCTCATGCAACTTCTCGTCCCAGTAAGCGATGAACGCCGTCAGTTCCGAAGAATGATTCTGCATGTACTCCGTCACCGCATCGTAGAACGCACACAGGTACGCATCCTGCTGTCCGATTTCCTTCAGGTCGAACAGCACGTATAGTTTTTCCAGCAACTCATACAGCGGCATCAGTCGCAGTTCCGCCAGTTGCAGTATGAAACCTGTCGGCAGAAAATCCTCTATCCGGTTCAGCAGAATCGTATTCAGGTCGATGTTCTTGTGCAGCACCTCCTTCTGGAACGTCACCGCCAGTCTCGCCATGGCAATCCGGTTTTCCGGAGCCGTCAGAAACCGCAGCCCGTCCATCAGGATACACACCGCCAGCGACGCATCCAGGCGGAACGCCTCGTCCGACACAATCCGGTACGGCGTATGCTCGTCAAAATACGCTGCTACCGTCGGAATAATCTTGTTCTTTCTGACCAGGATGGCGATGTCCTGCGAGCGTACCCCCGCTTCCATCAGCCGGTCCACTTCCTCCGCCAGTGCCTCCAGCATTGCTTCCGGATATGCATTCTCCTCACAGTCCGGCAGCAGGCTCACCTTCACATATCCCTTTTCCTCCGTCCTGGCCGGTTTCTGCCTAACGTCACTGTAAGCCTCCAGCAACTCCTCGCACGGCTTGCCCAGTTCACTCTCCTGGCGGTCGCTCAGCAACTGGCAGGCAGTTGGGAAAAACGCATTGTTGAATCCGATGATGCGCTTCTCGCTTCTCCAGTTTGTATCCAGTGTACATTCCTTCACCCTCAGCACCGGGTCTTTCCCCAGTCCCGCCAGAATCTTCCAGTCCCCGTTCCGCCACCGGTAGATACTCTGTTTGATGTCTCCCACAATCAGGCTGCCTTCTTTCTGCGCCAGACTCTCTTCCAGCAACAGGTGAAAGTTCTCCCACTGCATCCGCGACGTATCCTGGAACTCATCAATCATCACCGTATCAATCTGCGTACCGATTTTTTCGTACACGAACGAAGCATCCCCCCGGCTGATCAGCCCGTGCAACAACGCATTCGTGTCCGACAGCAGGAAACGGTTGTGCAACTGATTCTGCAGCCTCACCTCCGCATCCATGTGCGTCAGCAGCCGCAGGTTGTTCAGGTACTTCAGCGCCAGGTCGCACGAATTCAGAATCCAGTTGTTCTTCGGCCTCATCTTCTCCGCCTCCTCCAGGATTCCCATCAGGTCACTGCTGGCCAGAGCCAGAATCTTCTGCCGGTTCGGAGACGACTTGGTCGTCCAGTTCTCCTCACTTTCCAGACACTTCTGTACCGTCGCGTTCGACACCTTGTTGAGCAATTCTCCCCGGGCAATCTTATTGAAATAACTGCCAATGCCCCGGCTGCCGTTTTTCAGGTCGGCAGGCGACAATTTATGCATCTCCAGTACCCCCAGAAACTGTTCGCTGAATCCCTTCATCTGTTCCAGCACCATCTCTTTCAGTTCTTTCAGCTCCTTTCGGAACTGCGGGATAAACTTCGGGTCGGCCAGTTTTTTTCTCAACTCCTCGCCCCGTTCCACATATTCCTCGTCGAAGATGTTTCTTCCGAACCCCTTGATTTCATCTGATACATCCCAGCGCTTGTCGTCCGAAATCCGTTCCTCAATATATTCCAGCAGCCAGTACAGTACCGGTGATTTCCGGTCCAGCTTTTCCAGCATCACGTCCACCGCCTCCGACAGCACCTCCGCATTGTTCAGTTCAACCGACAGGTTCGCCCCCAGCTCCAGTTCCCTTGCCAGGTTCCGCATCACCGACTGGAAGAACGAGTCAATCGTCTCAATCCGGAAACGGCTGTAGTCGTGCAGGATAAAGAACAACGCCTCCTGTGCTCTCTTCCGGATATCCTCCACTGTCCTTCCTGTCAGTCTTATCAATTCCTGCAGATACCCTTCCGATCCCTTCAGGTTACGAGCGATACCCAGCAACTGCTCCAGGATACGTTCCTTCATCTCTGTGGTCGCCTTGTTCGTGAAAGTCACTGCCAGAATCCTCCGGTATGCCCGCGGATCCTCTATCAACTGCCGGATGTACTGAATTGCCAACGTAAAAGTCTTTCCTGACCCTGCCGAAGCCTTATATATTAAAAGATGTGGCTGCTGTTCCATATTGTTATTCTTACTGATTGTAAAACATTCAACTCTTTTTTCTCCCTTTCGAGAGGAAGCCCGGTCACAAAGTTATTCAAGCCCCTCCAATCTCCCAAATAAAAAAGGCAAAATGCCGGTTTTCATTACCATCCCTTTCCGGTCTGTCTGTCCGGATACCATGAAATTCCCCGTCTTTTCCCTCCGGAAATCCCATTTCCCCAAAGTCAATTCTGAAAACTTTCTTTCCAATTTGTCTCTGCGCTTACCTTTATGTATCTTTGCAAGTCGCATTTTACGGGTAGCGTAAAATCGCCACTACATAAGCATCACAGTAAAATATGGAAACAAACGATCAGTACGAAGAACTTTGCCGTTCGGTGTCTGCTTTCAGGCAGACCCTCGAGCACCAGCAGGCTGCTTACCGGACAAAAAAAGGCGAACCCCAGTATACGGTAATCTCCGAAGACGGAACCTCCCTTCCTTTCACCACTCTGCTTGCCGGAGGCGAGGGTAGCGGAGCCAATTTTCTCCTCCGTCAGACCTTCAATTATGCGAAGGAACGTATCTGCACCAAAAGACAGGATGAACACATCGATTCCTTCCTGCTGTTCAATGACCTGCTTTCAGAGACAGCCATGACTTTCAACCTCTTTTTCCCCCTCATGCTGATGCTGAATGAAGATCCCCGTTCAGTTACTCAAGTACTCTGCAATGCCCTGGGTAATTTCTCCATCAATGCCATCAGCGAGATAGGAGTAGAGTATGTTCCTGATCTGGCCGGGAAATACATCGGAGCTCATACAGCTCTGAATGCCTATATCCTATGGTCCGACCGTCGGGGAGGCAGACGACTTACCGCCGTTACTCTCAAGTACGCCGATCCCCTTAGTCTGGAAGAGTCCGGCAACACCGAGATGCAGAAAAAGCTCCTCATCGGCAGCGATCTTTTCACTCCCGGTTTCAGTCGGTCCGTAGGAGAGGGGAGTGTTCGTATTACCCGTCTCTACCGCAACTTTCTGCTGGCAGAGCGCTACCGTGAGGTCAATGGCCTGAGCGACTCCCGCACCGTTCTGCTTGCTCCCCGTTCTCATCCCACCACTGCTTCCGAAATCGCTTCCCTGCGTTCCTGGCTGAAGGACGAGCAGCAGTACAAGCTCCGTTCCATCACCCTTGAGGACTTTGTAGAATCATTAATCCTTTATGCTCCCGATTTCTACAAAGACGCCTTCCAGCTCTTCAGGGAACGCTATCTGAATATTCCCGGTTAGCCCTGTCGGCTGTTCCTGATAAAAAACGGTGCACCGTCTGTTCCCTTTCAGAGACAGACGATGCACCGTTGTCATTATTACGCTATCCTACCGTCAGAACCGGTATTTCAGTCCCAGGTTACCTCCCAGCAGCAGTGATACCTCATTTGAAGTATATACCCTCACACTCGGAGCAATCTTTCCCTTATACATCCGCGCATACTCTTCCGCATAAATACTCCACGAGTCCGAAACCCTGAACTCCTGCAGCAGTCCCCCTTCCAGCGCACCGTAATGCTTCTTTTCCAGGTCATGATGCGTATACGCCACACCCACAAACGCATTCAGGTCGAAGATACGTTCCGGATTATAATTCCCGATCAGGTTCGTCACATTCAGCAAATAATCAGCCGACAGCGTCAGCGGATAAGCCGGCCGCTTCGAATCCGCCCAGCGGGCCACCTCAATACCGGCTCTCACTCCCGAGAATGCAGAGTACTGTCTTCCTATTCCCAATGAAGCCTGCTGTCCCAGCACATTCCGCAGGTTCTTCATTGAAAGTCCCGATGTGCGTACCGGGAAATTACCTCCCAGCGATCCATATACAAAGTTATGTGGCTCAAATACCCCACGTCTCTCGTCAAAGCGTGCCTTCCTTCTCCGATACTGCACACCAAACACCGCACTCAGGTTATTCATCCGTCTGTCATACACCTGTCCGTTCTCATACGGCTGCGTATAATCACTCATGCTATACCGTCCTTCTCCGAACAGACCAATCTGTTCCGTAACGAAGTACACCAGCTGCACAGCTCCCGTCGGTCCGTTGGTCCATCGCAACTGCTTTGCATACTGCGGACTCCGGTGCGCTACAGCTCCCAGTTCATATCCTGCCGCCAGGTTCACTTCCATTCTCGGATCCGTTACCGACGGTTTCAGCAGTGTATTCAGGTTCAGCAGCGCCTCCACGCGTCCCCCTGCGTATACTTCCTTACCCTTTTTCCGTTCCGGGTTATCCGTAAAATGGAAACCTCCGAAAGCCGTGGCCCGCACTCCCAGTGGCATGAACCACTTACCCA
This sequence comes from Phocaeicola faecicola, assembly GCF_013618865.1. Lineage (GTDB taxonomy): Bacteria > Bacteroidota > Bacteroidia > Bacteroidales > Bacteroidaceae > Phocaeicola > Phocaeicola faecicola. The sequence continues at coordinate 30,758 of NZ_JABSOE010000029.1, read as the reverse complement.
GCGAAAGTGAAGCAGTCGGTCCCAGTGGCCGTATCTTTCCCAGTAAGTTTCTCACGTGACTTGAGTAGTCTCCCTGTACCCCCATGGCAGCTTCCAGGAACAGATTATCTCCCGCATCTTCCGACTTATCCTGTATCGGCAATCCCTTGAAACGGTAAGTCAGTCCACCGGTTACTCCATACGCCAGGTTATACCGTTTGTTACACTGCAATCCGTCTATCTCGTCTGTAAACACATACATCTTCGGTTCTACAAACCAGTCCCAGTGACTTCCCATGTGATACCTCAGCTGCAGTCCTCCATGGAGTGAAGCCGACACATTTTTCTCGCCTCCCGAGCGTTGTGAAGTATAAACTCCCAGTCCCACTACCGTCAGCAAGTTCATATGCGCCCCTTCGCGGTAACCTCCCAGATAATCCGATAAGTTAAACATATGGTCAACTTCTGCGCCGGCCATTTTGAGCATTTTGTTCTTCCCTCCCAGGAAAGTAGCCCGGTACGCATTAAAGGGTGAAACCTCCTTTCCGATACTGAATCCTCCCAGGAAAAGCATATCTTGTGCTCCTCTCAGCTGCAGCCCCCCGGCCACCGCACTTACAAACACATTCTTTCCTGGATTTTCCGCACTGATTTCCCGTCCTTTCGGTACATACCTCTTTTGCAGCGTATAATCCAGTGCATTAAAAAACCTCTTGACCGAATCACCCTGTTCCGCGTTCGCTTCCTGCGCCATTCCTTGCGCCGGAACCGCCACACCATACACACAGGCACATAAGGCCGAAATAATATAAGTCAATTTCATAACCGTTCTTCTTTCAAAAAATTAAAACTCCGACATCTCCTGAGCCACATTAATGATTTCCGCATTAAATTCACCGTCATTCTGTGCCGTAGGAATCATCCCCTTATCCCGTTTGAAACACTCAGACAGGAAAATGGTAGCATTCGTAAATCCCGCGTCTCCCTGCCGGGCCGCCAGTACCGCCTTGAAGTACCAGGTCAGCGCCTCATTTTGCGGTAATGCCTCCACCAGTTTCTCTGCAGTGCTGTCTCCCTCACGTGTTTCCAGCGCCAGATACATTACCACTGCATTTCTCGGCGACGAATTCTTGATTGTCTCAAACGTCTTTCTGGACCGTTCCTGCTCTTCCGGAGTACTTCCTCCATGGAAATATCCTCCCATAGCCCAGGCATACGCCTTCAGCAAGTCGAAGCGTTCCTCATCCGGCAAAATCTTCGCCATGATACTTGCTTCCTGGAAATCCCCCTTCCGGATCAGCATACACAACTGGTTGCTCACCACCTGTACCGGGTTCACCACCTCCGTGCGCGTATTATCCATGTTCGAGCGCTTATAGTCGGTCAGATAAATCGTCTTGTCAATCAGCGGGTCCAGGATATCCGTGTCAATCCTTCCCTGTTTCAAGTACAATACCGCCAGATTATTTCCCGGCAATACCCAAGGCCGCTTCTCTTCCAGCGATTCCTCGTACGCCTTGCGGTAAATACCCTCCAGTTCCTTCTCATCCTTTACCAGCTTGAACAGTCTCCAGTACTCATACCTTGTATAACTTCCCTTCAGTCCATTCTTCCGGTACAGTTCCATAATCTCCTCATCATTCGGTTCCCGGTAAATCTCATACACACAGTTATAGCTCACCGTGCGCAGCTCCTCCAGATACTTTGTCACCAGCGATTTATAGAAATCCAGGTTTCTCAGGTGTGCTCCCTGTTCCTGAATCCCCTTATACTTTTCTGTAATCTTTTTCATTTCCTCCGCCTCAGCCATCTTTCCGTCACGTTCCAGTAACTTGATGACCTCTTCCCATGGCGCCACATTCGCCTGCGGATTCCGGTACACTCTTTCCAGCGAGTACGGCGGCAAGATAGAAGTAATCTCCCGTTCCACCCGCTTCATACGCCTTTCCGCCAGCGCCAGATTCGCATAATAGCTACCATCCGGCGAAGCCGTACCGGTCACGTGAAACTCCTTCACCACCGTACCCGGCGAATCCGCGATTCCCTTCAGCTTGCTTCTCAGCATATCAATGTTCTTCCGGTTCTCCTCCGTGTCCGTCAGTTCATCCGAGTTGATTACGAAATTCAGTGAAATCCGGTCCGATGTATTTCTCTTCTCAATCTGCGGTCTCTCCTTATAATCCTCCGGAGCCATTTCCTCGAAAGCCAAGTCATACTCCAGGAACTTCATCGGTCTTTTCGCTTCACACGTGCTCACCTGAAAAGTCTTCACCTCATTTCCCTGATAATCCTCTATGCTGATACTGGCAAAACAACTATAATTATGGTTCGGGTCAGGAATTCTTATTGTGTCGCTCCATTCAATCCGCATCGGAGCAGCTGTCAGTCTTCTTTCCGCGATAAACCGCTTCAGCGGATCTCGTTCCATATCATATCCCATCTTCCGTTCCTGCGTTCTCGCATACTCTTTTCCGTCGTATACCAGCGGTTTGGCAAAAGCTACAGTATCATCTGTCGCACAGTCCATTACATACGGCTGAATAATCAGTCTCGAATAACTGTTTCCCGTATGCGACGGAATATCAAACGTATTATACGGCATGAACAGATTTCCCATCAGCCTCGGCGCCTTCGGCTCTGGCTTCAGTTCCGTTCTTACTCCCACTACCAATACCTCGTCCAGCCGTTCACCATCTTCGATACCCACATCGATTTTCATCCGGTGACTCACTTTCTCCAGTACTGCCTCATTCATTCCCGCCTTGAAAATCAGCGCTCCATTATCCGGAACCAGAATCTCATAATATCCGTTTCCATCCGTCTTTGCTATCGACTCTCTGTCGAGCATCAACATCTTCTCCGGGTCATTACTGTCCAGCAACTTCTTGATATCCTTTGCTTCCGCTACCGTCTTGATGGCATATACCTCCACCGAGATATCCGAAAACGGCACCTTCTTGTGTCCACTCACGTTATAAACCACGCCCGACACCTTTACCATTTTCTGAGCTTCTGCCGTCATTCCCCCTCCGGTCACGACCGCCATCAGCGCCACACCTAATTTCAGTTTATCTATTTTCATAACGCACATCATTTAAAAATATACGAGCACGAAATGCCGAGTCCCATCGGCATCACCTTTCTGCCCGTCACATTATACTCCTTCGGCATCTCAGTACCCTGCGCATACTTCGCTTCCCTGAACCACATTACAGACACCCCCGCGCTCAGTTCCAGATTGAACCGTTTTCCCAGCGGCAACGCATATCCGTACACGATACCCGGTCCCGCCGCATCCCCATGATGCACCTTATCCGAGAATACCGCATGATACCTCATTCCCTGCAGTCCCAGTGCCACGAAGCTCCGTGCCATAGGCCGTCCGCTCAGCCAATATCTCAGCTGCACATCCGCCCCCTTGAGACTGCAGTCCATCGGGTTGCTGTCTATAGAATAGAACACCCCTCCGTTCACACTTGTCCGTTCCGAGGTCACCAGTTCCAGTGACACATTCGGCGTCAGGTTTCCCCACAACAGCAAGTTTGTCTTTCCCGCCAGTAACTGTGCCTGTGCCGCAGTTGCCGCACACACCGCCACTATTACTAATGCTCCCCGCTTCATTATATTCCGATTTCTGAAAAAAGTCCACATACTAGAATCAATGTTTAGGTTTAGTCTTGTTATATTTATCCTTGATTGATTTAAAGCGATATACCAGTCCGACCCTCAGTTCCGTAGGGACAGGGTAGGGGAGCCACTTCTTCTGTTTCTCCTCCGTCATGACCGGCAGATCATTTTCAAATTTGAATTTATTATATTCCAACATCATGAATCCCAGGCTGAGTCCCAGATCCAGGTCCAGTCCTCCCCCGTTCTTACAGCGGTACATCGGCACCTGCCATCCTCCGGTAGCTCCTGCCTGCCACATACTTCCGGCCATACCGCGGTTCCACATCAGATTAAACTGCGTATATCCGGCATACACACCATAATAATACGTTCTCCAGAACTTAGGTGTTTTTTTCTTTCCCGGCTTCATTGTCATCGACGGTTTCACATACCGTTTTACCTCAGCCCGGTAGTCATTCACCTCCAGCTGCATCCGCTGGCTGGGCACTTCGTTTACTGTTCCGTTCCATGTAGCCTGGACTCCCACCACCCATTTGTTGTACACCGAGTTCGAGACATCCATTTCTACTCCGATGTTAGGCATCAGTCCTATCCAGTTTACCACATTTGTTTTAAACGCCAGTCTTTCCCTGAAGCTGGAGTAAGTTTTCTCTTTCTCCGCATTTGCGGATTGCGTCTGCTGTCCGTACAATTCACCCTGCCAGCCACTATATGCCAGCAGACAGACAAGCACAGATAGTATTTTTCTCATTGATCTTCAAGTTTAAGTGACGATACCCGTCACTTAGTTTCAATTAATTTTTAGTTTTTTAAGTTTTTGTGTGTCTTTTAGCCGTAATTACGGCCCCCTGTAACCTTCAGAAACAATAAAATAAATAAAACTTCTTTGAATGAGATTTAGAAATAATAGGTAAATCCCGCAGTCAGTGAAGCACTTCCTTCACCTCCTCCCTGTGAAATACCATTCAGTTTATCACCTACAATAGCTCCTTTCGCCTCCACATTCAAGTCCAGCGATTCATGAATGCGGAAACTGTTCAGCAATCCCAGTGTAAACGTAGGCACTGTCCGTCCCCTATGCAGGGCCGAAGCCACTCCGATACCCGCCAGCGGTATTGCGCGGTATTTTCTTTCCTCGTCTACACCTTTCCACCACGAGATGACATCCAGCATTGCATCCACATGCACATGCATGAAGTTCCACGACTCCCTGTCACCCTTTTCATACGCCCCTGTCACATGCTCACCATTCAGTTGCAATCTGACCGCCAGCGCCGGTGTAATCCATTTACCCACACTCAGTTCACCTCCTGGCGACACCCTGTCACCGAAAAGCGCCTTTCCGTCACTTTCACCTACGTAAAAGTGTACTCCGGCCCCTGCGCCCACAAACCACTTCTCGTTTGCAGGCAAGACCTCCATTCCCTTCTGTGCAAATCCGGCAGCAGTCGCTCCCGTCAGTGCCACAGTCAGGCATGTCCGTCTCCATTTGGTTTTGATTTTCATTAGCTTATTATTCTTGTTATTAAAAAAAACTCCTTTTGAAATAAACAATACAACACTTAAAACTCCTGAAACTCCTAAAGCTCTTGAAACTTAAAACTCCTTTGTATAAAACTCCTTTGTATGAAATTCCGGCTTCTCCCGCCGGTCTGTAAATCAGTCAGTCCTGTGATTGATGCAGATTCCCAGTCTGTACCACTCGTACAGCCTGTGAATTCCCTCCTCAATCTCTATCCGGTGATGCCATCCCAGCTCATGCAGCTTCGTCACATCCGTCAGTTTTCTCAGCGTACCGTCCGGTTTCGAGGCATCCCATTTCAGCTCTCCCTTGAAGCCGATTTCCCGGATAATCATCTCTGCCGCCTGCCGGATACTCACTTCTTTTCCCGTACCCACATTGATATGACAGTTCCTGATTTCCCTGTCACCCTCCCGGTACGTATCCCTGAAATCCACATTCAGCAACACGTGCACACTCGCATCCGCCATTTCCTCGCTCCACAGAAACTCCCTCATCGGCGCTCCCGTGCCCCATAGCGTCACCGCCTCCGGCGTAATACCGAATTTGGCCAGTTTCTCCAGGATTACCTCTTCCGTGCAATCCCCGTTCACACCCTCCACCGGGCGCAGGTTAATGTCCTTTCTCACCGCCTGCCAGTCGCCCTCGTTCAGGCATTTCGCCAGATACACCTTCCGCATCATCGCCGGCAGCACGTGACTGTTCTCCAGGTGGAAATTATCATTCGGACCATACAGATTGGTCGGCATTACCGCAATGTAATTCGTACCATACTGCAGGTTAAAACTCTCACACATCTTCAGCCCCGCAATCTTTGCAATTGCATACGGCTCATTCGTATACTCCAGCGGAGACGTCAGCAGCACCTCTTCCTTCATCGGCTGCGGTGCCTCCTTCGGATAAATACACGTACTTCCCAGAAAGAGCAGCTTCTTCACCCCATGCCGGAAACTCTCACCAATCACATTCTGCTGAATCTGCAGGTTCTGGTAAATAAAATCCGCACGATACTTCAGGTTCGCCATGATGCCTCCCACGTGCGCAGCCGCCAGCACCACCGCTTCCGGCTGTTCCTTATCGAAGAACTCCCTTACCGCTACCGGGTCCAGCAAGTCCAGCTCCTTGTGCGAGCGTCCCACCAGATTCTCATACCCCCTTGCTTTCAGGTTGTTCCAGATGGCAGATCCCACCAGTCCGTGATGGCCTGCCACATATATCTTCGTCGATTTGTCCAGCATATCCATTATTTTACAATACCTTTTTCCAGATATTCGGCCAGGTTCGTGCGGATTTTCTCTCCCGCCTTTTCCACAGCCACCTTCGCCATGTCGTGGTTCACCATGATCTTCACCAGTTCCTCAAACGAAGTCTTCGACGGATTCCATTTCAGCTTCGCCTTCGCCTTGGTCGGGTCACCCCACAAGTTCACCACATCCGTAGGCCGGTAGAAGTCTTCCGACACCTCCACCAGCACCTTGCCGGTAGCCTTGTCGTAACCCTTCTCGTCGATGCCCTCTCCCTTGAATTCCAGTTCGATACCCGCATACTTGAATGCCAGGTAGCAGAACTCTCTCACCGAATGCTGTTCACCCGTAGCGATGACAAAATCCTCCGGCTGCTCGTTCTGCAGGATCAGCCACATACATTCCACGTAATCCTTGGCATATCCCCAGTCTCTCAGCGACGAGAGATTTCCCAGATACAGCTTCTCCTGCTTGCCCTGCGCGATACGTGCCGCAGCCAGCGTAATCTTACGTGTCACAAACGTTTCACCTCTGCGTTCCGACTCATGGTTGAACAGGATACCCGAGCAGCAGAACATGTTATACGCCTCCCGGTACTCCTTCACAATCCAGAAACCATACAGCTTGGCCACCGCATACGGACTATACGGATGGAACGGCGTATTCTCATTCTGCGGCACCTCTTCCACCTTGCCGTACAGTTCCGATGTCGAAGCCTGATAAATACGGCAAGTCTTGGTCAGTCCGCACAGACGCACCGCTTCCAGTACCCTCAGTACTCCGGTCGCATCCACGTTTGCCGTAAACTCCGGCGAGTCGAAACTAACCTGCACATGGCTCTGTGCAGCCAGATTATATATTTCCGTGGGTCTTACCTTGCTTACCACCTGCAGGATACTCATAGAGTCCGTCAGGTCGCCATAGTGCAAGTGAAAATTCGGACGTCCTTCCAGATGCGCAATCCGCTCACGGAAGTCCACTGATGAGCGTCGGATTACCCCATGCACATCATAACCCTTTTCCAGCAGCAGTTCCGCCAGAAAAGAACCATCCTGTCCGGTTACCCCGGTAATTAAAGCCACTTTTTCCATATTCTCGTTATTTCTCGTTTAAATCCATTATTCAGTTTCTACCGTATCGATCACCTCACACCACGTATAGCTCACCTTGAGCAACGCCGTACTGTTGGCCAGTTCCACTGCGATATAATGCTTTCCGCCATACCTCATGAACTTTCCTTCCAGTCCGAAGAGCGGTCCTTCCTTGATGACCCTTACCGGTACATATTTCTTGTTCTTCAGCACTTCCGGATCAATGAACCGGGTTCCGGTGATATCCGGATTCGTCGCATCCATGAAGTTCTTCATTTCCTTCTCGCCGATGACACAGAAATCCTTCCCGGTCCGCAGTTTCTTGAAAAAGAAAACCGGCACCGGCATCCTTCTCATCAGCTCTATACACCAGTCATAACAGTATTCCCGTCTGACAAACAGCAAATTATGTATGGCCGGTACCAGAATCCGCTCACATTCACCGTCAGCAGTTCCTTTCTCCCTCAGTTCATACTTCATCGGTATGAACACCTCCAGACCTTCCTCTTTCAGAAAATCTGCTATTTCCAATTCCTTGTGGTAAACAGTCCGTACAGGAATCCAGACCATTTTCCCTTCCTCTTTGTTACTATCCATACCCGACCCCCGTTAAAAAACAAGCGCCTCTTCCGAATCAGGAACCATACCTTCTCCGTAGAGGCGCTTTCATACTTCAAATCACTTATAAAAAACCTTGGCGAACTGATATTACTTCACCAATTTAACCACGGCCGCTCTACTCAACTTAGAGTCATTCTGGTACATAGTATCCACGCCTCCCTTATAATCAATGGTCAACTGGTTGCCGTCTACGCCGAATTTGTCTACCAGCGTATTGTATACCGCTTCCGCTCTAAGCTTGCTCAACTTGTTGTTGAATTCAGCACTTCCTGTCTGTTTGTCCGCGTAACCTGTAATCACGAACTTTTCGTTCGGATACTTCTTGATCAGGTTAGCCATCGCCTCCAAATTAACCGCTTCCTTCTTGCTCAAGTAAGCCTTGTTTATGTCAAAGAATGCAGTGTACTCCATTGCATCTTCCAGTCTGCCGCTCTTCACCGCAGCCTGCTGTGCTGCCTGCAGTTCGTTGTTTTTCTGCTGCAAGCTGTTGTTCAATGCATCCACCTTACGGTTCAATTGTTCATTTTCCTGGTTCATCTCCTGCAACTTTCTCTGCACTTCCTGCATTTCAGCTACCGAGATACCCGATCCCTTCTGCCAGCCTCTGTTCTTGAAACGGTAAGTTACACCTGCCATGATTGCAGCCGAACCCTCGATGTTCTTGGCAGCACGGATACCGTCTACCACATCATTGTTCAACATTGCCTTCAGTTCCAGGTTCACGTCCCAAGCCTCGCTCACACGGAAACGGTTCACCAGACCTACACCTACACCCAACTCATTATCGTCACTCTTCAACTTTCTCAAGTAACCGATGCTTGCATACGGAATCGCGTTATACACACGGTCTTCACGATATCCGCAGAACATATTCGTCAGGTTCAGCATTACGTCTGCATGCAGATTCAGCATGCCCCATTTTGTCTGATACACTCCATTTTTCACCTGCTTGTATGCAAATCCTCCGTTCTCGTTAGAGAATCCTTTAGCCTGATAGCCGCCGAATCCCACTCTCAAACCGATTCCCGGAGTAAACCATTTACCTGCATTTATCTCAAATGCCGGAGTAATCAGTTTGCCTTTTGAATCCAGGCTTCTGTAATCACCCAGATACATCTGGCCTCCTACGTTGGCACCGATAAACCAGTTGTCTTTAAAACGGTTTGTCTGTACCGAATACTTTTCAACTTTTTCAGCTGCTGAAAAGTCCTGTTGTGCAAATGCTGCCAAACTGATAGCTACTGTACAAAATAAAGTGCAAAATCTTTTAGTCATAATTATATCTTGTTTTGTTTTTGGGTTAATACCTATTGTGTCAATTCATATTCTATGCACCAGAAACCGGCGCATAAAAATGATGATACGGCTGCAAACATACATGAAAATAATGAAACTTCAAAATTTTATGTGTAAATTCTTCCGATATGATAGGCAAGCAGGCATTTATATCGTGATTTTAACAAACATTTTGTAACTTCCTGTTCCTTACCGCAAACCACAGAATTTCTACGAAACACACCAGCGGCACCACGAAAGCCACCGCCATCGAATAGCTGTCAGCAATCATTCCCATCAATATCGGAGCAATCGCACCCCCTACAATCGACATGATCAGGAACGACGAAGCCCGCTTCGTATCACTGCCCACCTTACGGATGGCCAGCGAGAAAATAGTCGGGAACATCACCGACTCACAGAAAAAGCAAAGCATGAAGCAATACCAGCCCACTTCTCCCGGCAGAAAGATGACTCCCAGCATGCTTGCCACCGCACCGACCGCACAGCCTGCCAGCACCTTCTCACTGCGCACGAAGCGCATCAGCCAGCTGCCACCCATGCGTCCTGCCATGAACAGACCCATACCTCCGAACGAAAGCCATACCGATGCCTCTCTGGCCGATATGCCCGCATGCTCCGTGGCATAATTGATGAAGAAACTGTTGATGCCCGTCTGTGCCGCCACGTACAGGAACAGCGAAAACAGTCCCGCCGTAAACGAAACCGTTTTCCAGAGCGACCTTTCCTTGCCGCCCGTCTCCGGAGCCTTGCTTTCCTCTTCCCGGTCCACCTCCGGCAGCTTCACCCTCGAGAAGCACAGGGCAATCAGCAACACCACCGATCCCAGCACCGCATACGGCGTAGTGACATCTCCACCTCCCGCAAACAGGAAAAATCCCCCTGCCAGCGGTCCGCAAATCCATCCCAGTCCATTGAATGCCTGTGCCAGGTTGATGCGCCTTTCGCTACCTTCCGGCTCACCCAGTACCGTTACATACGGGTTGGCTGCCGTTTCCAGACAGGTCAGTCCGCACCCGATGACAAACAGCGCCGTCAGGAAAAACTCAAACGACTGAATCCGTCCACCCGGAATAAAGAGCAGCGCCCCGATGCCATACAGCACCAGTCCCGTCAGTACCCCCGTCCGGTATCCATACCGCCGGATAATTTTCCCGGCCGGCAGTGCCATCACAAAATACCCTCCGTACACCACCGCCTGAATCAGTGCCGACCGTGTACGCGTAATCTCCAGCGTATCCTGAAAATGCTTGTTCAGCACATCCAGAATACTGTGTGCCACTCCCCACAAGAAGAAAAGCGACGTAATCAATATAAAGGGGACCAGGAAATTCCTTCCATCCCTGGTCCTTACCAATCCGATTTTTTCCATTTCTAACTTCTGCTGACTTCCAGTCCTTTATTCGACAAATCCATTTCCACAAAGCGCGCCCGGTCATTCATCCGGTGCTCCGTCAGAATCCGGCGGATTCTCATTGCCGCCTCCGGATCCTTCGCCATCATGTACAGATAGCCACCTCCTCCGGCTCCCGGCAACTTATATCCCAGACACAAATCATCAATCCGTTCCGTCAATGCCTGCACCTCCGGCGGATTCGTTCCCGCATCCAGCCGCTGGTTCTGCTGCCAGGTCTTTCTTACCAGTCTTCCCGTAGCCTCAAAATCATTTCTCAGAATCGCGTCATACATATCCATGGCATGCCCCTTCATCTGCTCCAGCAAATGCAGGTGGCGGTTCGAGTTCAGGAACATTCCCTTCACGATTTCCCCCAAGATACCCTTCGCCGTCCGTGTAATGCCCGTATAATACAGCAGGTGACACTTCCGGTACTCATCACTCGTAAACAGGAAGTCCGGCAACCATCTCACCATCGGCTCCTGGTTCCATCCCGGCTGTGTCTGCAGCATCTTGATTCCGTGCAGCACCCCGCCGTACTGATCCTGCCAGCCCCCTCCGGTAGTAAGCAACTGTTCCAGCACCAGTGTCCGGCTGCCGATATCCTGCTTGTCCCAGTTCAGTCCGCAGAAGTCATTCACCGCATCCAGCACCGTAGCCGCCAGAATGGAACTCGTACCCAGTCCCGAACCCGCCGGAATGGCCGACAGCAAGGTTACCTCAATGCCCGCACCGAACGCCTTCAGCTGTTCCTCCAGCGAAGCAAACCGCTCCGTAGAAAACTCCGGATGAAATCCCGCCAGCGTCAATGCCGCCTTCGGAATCGAGAACGGCGAACCGATTTTACAGAAATCCTGCAACTCCTCGTAGGTAGTCACCACCTCCATGGCACCCAGGTCGATGGAACGCAGTACAATGCGGAACTCCTTCGAAGGCTTTACATACACCTGCAGCGGCGGCTGACCGTTCAGTTCAATGGCCAGGTTCACCACATTACCTCCCTCCATCAAACTGTAGGGTGGGGTATCCGTCCATCCTCCCGCCAGGTCAATCCGCACCGGGCTTCGTCCCCATACAATCTGATCCGCATATACCGACAGACGAGGCTGCTGACGATAATCCATCGTGCCCACCAGTCCTTTCCGCATCAGACCGAAGGCCCGTTCCTCCAGGCCCTTCGCTTCCGCACACCCTCTCAGGTCCATCACCTTCGAGCGGAACATCACATCCCCGATGCGTTTCAACAGGGGAGTACCCTCCGGCAATTCCTCCGGCAGACCGATACCTTCCTTGACAAACTCCTCTGCCGCCTCCAGCAAATCCAGCTGATAGAACACACTTCTTTCCTGGTTCCGTGCCAGCAGCGACCAGTCCTCCTTGCGGAAAGCCTCCCGCTGAGCCTGCAGCCGTCTCAGATTTCCGAATGCCGAGATCTCATCTGCCGAAACCTTCTCCGCTTGCTGCCAGATCTCCTTGCCCTTCGCTTCACTTCCAGCATCCAGCATCCACCGCAATACCTGTCCCAGTTCTTCCACCGATTCAACTACCGGGAAGATTGCCGCACTCTGCAGATCCTCCTGTCCCCGGATTTCTTCCGCCTTCAGTCCATGGCATTCCAGCCATTTTCCCACCGGCATACCCAGGTACATCGTATCCGCCTCCGTCAGTTTCCCCTTGAATTTATCATTGAACCCATACGGCCGGGCCACATAGCCCTTTTCGCCCATGGGCACCACATCCACACAAGCCCCTTCCGGCAAATCCATGCTCCAGTCATTCTGCGGCACACCCGTCACAATGTTCCGGCTATGCAGTTTCCATCCGCTTCCCAGATGACTGTTCTCTATCCAGATTTCCGCATTCTCAGCCGTCAGCGCCGCCTCCATCCGCGCATTCTGCACAAACACCGCCGGATGCGGCTTCACCTTATGATGCATGATGGCCCGCTGGTCGGTCACGCAGTTCTGCACCGCCAGAGTCGATGAAATCATTTCCCGGCTCGTTCCATAATGATGAAACTCCCCGCCCGGCAGCGGCAGAATCGCCACCTTCAGACGGTTCAGTTCCTCATCCACAATTCTCGGATGATTACCCAGTGCCAGTCCGAATTCCGAATACATATCATAGAACGATACATTACCTCCCTTGTCCGTCGAGTGTTTCACCATCAGCTCCACGGCACGGTCACTCAGCAGCCAGATACCGATATCCATCAGGAACAGATAGTCCTGCATCAGCTGCCCCATTTCCTCCACGCTCGGTTTCTGCAGCATGAAATCCAGTTCCTCCGGCCGCTTTCTCGATGACACAAACACCCCGTGGTTCTTGGCCAGTTCCGGATCTACCCACAGTCCGTAACACACCACATCCACATCCGGAATCTCCTGCAGCGGCTCCGTTGCCCGGATATACACATCCCCGCTGGCAATCAGCGTATGCAGCCCTTCCGGTGCCTTCTCCATGATATCCTCATACAGCGGCACCTGCAGCGACAGCAGGTTCTGTGTCAGCCTCTGTCCCCGTGCCCAGCGGAACACCGGAATCGGCGTCAGAATCTTTCCTGAAGGCGCATACCCCGGCAAGCGCCGGCTCTGTCCTCCCGCATGCAGCAGGATACGTTTCTCCTGCGCCAGCCATTCCGTCAGGCTCACGTTGCCGGCTTCTTCTTTCCGGCACGCCTCCAGCAGCCATGCCGTACCTCCTCCCGAACCCAGTTTCCTTCCTACCGGGTCGGAGGTACAAAACCACTCTTTCTTATCCGTATGTGTAATATCGTGAAAACACCCCACCAGGTTCGGTGGCAGCGACAATAATTTCTTCATATCTGTTCTTTTCCGGTTTAAAGTTTAAAAATCCGCTCCATCAGCTTCCACTTCTCCTGAGAGGTAGCCCCCGGAGCCGCTTTCTGGAATTTCGCCATGTGCGCCTCCCATTCAGCCTGTCTCGGCAGGGTAGCCAGCCGGGCATAGTCGCGCTCCATATCGAATTCATCCGTCGTATCCATGATCATGAACAGCCGGTTACCGTAAATATAAATCTGCATATCTACGATACCTACCTCACGGATACCTGCTTTCACTTCTTCCCATACGTGCGCATGCTCAGCCACATAAGCCTCAATCAGCTCCTTATCATCGTATAAATCCAATGTCTGACAATATCTTTTCATATCTCCATCTTATATAGTTGTTTCTGACCGACAAATGTAAGCAATTATTTTCTGAAACACTACTTAACCTCAAAAACATTCCAAATGTCCTGCTCAGTTGTTACAAATCAAAACTAAAATTCCCTACACGCCTTTTTCTCTTCCTTAATCATGTATACAAACCCGTGAAAACCCTTAACTTTATAAAACAGCTATGAACCGCACCCGCTGCTGTTCGCTTTTTCACTCATGCACAATAAAAGAACCAGATTTATAAAACTTACCGATTATGAAAAAAAACGCATTAATACGTTATGGTATCTTCTTCCTTTTCCTTTTGGGTTACTCGTCCCTCTTTGCTCAGAACTCCATAGACGAACTTTGGAAAAAGGCTGAAGCCGCTTTGGAAGCCAACGAGGAATATGCTGCTGTGGCCAACCTTGAAAAAATAGTCATGAGTACCGGCCTTTTCGATGAACCCGCCATACAAAGCCGCCTGGTGTTGGCCGAACTCAGTCTGATGGGAACCGACATGGAGAAAATATATGAAAGCTATGCCTACTTCAACTGCCTTCACCAGACCCAGGACCCTCATCATCGTTACGGAGACCTGACCCGGCAGCTGAAACACCGTTATGACAGCCTCCTGCAGGTTGATATGAGCCAGGGCATTACCCCCGGATTCTATTTCTCCGACAGTCACGATGACCGTCATGTCCCGACCATGCTGGCACGGATAGAGCGCACTTCCGACCGCTGGACCGTTTCTCTTTGCTATGGATGTGGCATTATAAACGATCCGGTCAACCGGAAGAAAGGAAATATCTTTTGTGCTGCCGACATCAATTATACCGAAGACAACCAACTGGTAGCTGTCTGGAACGGACACGTCAAGCAACGGCTGCCACAGACTGATCTGGCCCATTCGATGGCTGACCAGTCCAGAGAATTCAAAGCCTCCATGTATCAGGAAATGGCAGCAGGAAACTACAGTACCAGTGATGTCGTGACCGGTACCATCGCCACCGAATTTGTCGGCGCCCTTTTCAACGGTCTGGGTAGCGCCATGGCCAGGGGCAAGACCACCCAGTATTTCCATGAGATGACCTGGCATCGCAACAGTGACGGCTCCCTGGGGGTACTCTTCAATCGTGGAAAAGTGACAGGATACACCGGACAAGACATACGGGTACAGAATGATGAGGTCCGTTTCAACCTCTATAAACTCTATCCCCATCATCAAATTTTCTTTTTCGATTATGAAGACAACTCCCTGATTACCTGCAATGGCCGTATTATGCCCACCTGGTCAGACTATGATCGTTTCTTCCGCTTCTCACCGGTCTTTTTCAACCCCTCCGTACAGGAAAGCTTCGGCATTACCCAACCATCACGGATTGAAAAACTCCATAAGAGAAAAGACATCAACGGAATCATGTACAAAGTCTTTGAATATTATACCCTGTTTGCCGATATGCATACCGACACCATCGCCAAGTACATTCCCCCCTTTGCCGAACTGGAAAGTGTTTATGTGGACGAAGGAGAATCCACCAGAGGCCTCTGTCTCGGAAAAGTTTATAAAAGCAGTTTGGTCGATTTCTATGCCATGCAGGTTAATCAGGCACTTGTCTTTACCGGTTTGCCTCAAAATCTGTTGCAGGGAACCTGTTATCAGTCAGTTTATTACGATGACGGAAGCCATCTGTTTGCAGAAGTTGTAAATGGTTCTCAGCAAGGTTATTTTCAAATATTACTAAGTAATGGTAACCGCTATGTAGGAGAGGCCATAAAGTGTGTAGCCAGCGGTGAAGGAACCCTGTATTATCATGACGGAAAAATCCTGAAAGGTAATTTTGATAATCAGGTCTGCCTGTCGGGCGTGCTGACCTTTGAATACAACGGCGTCCGGTATCAGGAAGAAGTACATGATTTCAACTGGGTAAACGGTGTAGACACCTGGATGAACGATTGGATCAATAAAACCCAAAAACAAACAGTCACTCACTCAAAAACAAAAGGAAAATGAATTTTCTTTATCGCCTTGCAATGTGTATCCTTTTCACCGGCTTTTCCCTGTGCCTTTTTCCTCAGACTACCGGAGAAATACAGCGCCTGGAAAGGGAAATATCCGAACTGCGCCAGCTTATCAGCCGTGAGAACGCCAATCTGCAGATGATGCGCAATAACTCCCGTAACGAAGGCGATATCGAACGGCTGGCCTATTATATCCAGACTCTGGAACACAGTCTGGTTATCAAGCAAAAAACCATTGAATATTTACGCCAGCAGGAAGCCGAACGCCTGCGTCGTGAAGCCGAATTACAGCGTGCGCTCGAAGAAAAAGTCAGAGAAGCCCAGAAAAAGAAAAAACAGCAGGAACAGCAGCGCCTGGAGCAGCAGAAAGCCAGAGAACAGGCGCAGCGGGAAGCCGAACAGCGTGCCCTTGCCGAAGAGCGTCGCCGCGAGCAGGCACGCCGTGCTGCAGAAGAAAGAGCCCGCTGGGAGGCCGAACAACGCGCTATCCGTGAAGCCCGCGGAGAAGCGGCATATCGCGACTATATGAATAAAAGTGCCGGAGCCAATATCCGGAACCATAACTACATCGATGCCCATGCCCAGGATCAGGAGCGTGTTACCCGTGATGTTACCTCCTACGTAGCCGGGCGCAGTGCCGGACTGACCCCTTTACAGGCACAGCCCTCCGGAAGTCCCTCTTCAGGCTCCCCCAAAAACCTGTCCGGACTGATGCAGAAACTCCGTACTTCCAATCCCGAAATAGTAGATGCATACATTACCCGCGACGTCCGTGATTTCCTGCTTACTTACTTGGATAATCTTTTTGACGGCAGTCTTGACAACTCCCTTTTCTGCAACTATATCACCGAAAAAATCTGCGACCGTTACCAGGTAAATAAACTCGCCTTTTTCAACGGGCAGTGCGATATGGATACCCGCCGGAAGATTGCCGATGAGATAAACCGGAGTACCGATAAGGCCAATGAACTTCTCCGCTCCACCTTTGACCAGTGGAACCGGCAGAAAAACGCCCCGAAGTGGCAGAAACTGGCAGAAACGCTGAATGACAATCAGTTGATTTCCACCCTCAATATCCTTTCTACCTCCAATGGAGGAGAACTTCCCACTCCGATGGCCTCAGATGCCGACTATTATTATTACCTGCTTCCCGTAAGCGGAGAACTTGCACGAATTTCACAGAAAGAGAAGGGGAGTATGGAGATTATCGATACCGATCTGCGCCATGTTTCCGGCAAAAGTTTCAAGGAATTCTTCCGCGGGCAGGCAGAACCGCTTACCGCCTACCGGGCCGCTTTCCAGCAGCATCCCCGTATCCGGAAATACGCCCTGAAAGAAGACGGCAGCGCCACAGAGAAACACATCTCATCTTCCGGAGAAGTACGCAAGTACAAGATAGAAAAGCCTGAAATAAAATTCTATCATCACGGCGGTGCCGTACTCCAGAACTCCTATAGTGAGAATACCCAATTCGATCATCAGTATACCACAGACCTGACGTTGAAACTCAGTGTCCTGAATGCCTCTCTTGAAACGAAATACGATCTGATGGAGAATGAAAGCGAATGGTCTTTATCCCTGAACTACGATGCCAGACTTTATTCCTCCCAAAATGGCAGTAAACTGACCGCTTCAGGGACGCTGAAAGCCCCGCTCGATAAGAGCAAAGCGAAGCTCAGTGCCAATCTTACTCCTCATGTTCAGGGCAGCGTCTCCGTATCCGCCGATGGGCAGCTTTCCGCATCCGGGAAGCTGAAGAATGGAGTATCCTCTGTGAAATTCTCCAGATCCGCTTTAGTTGAAGGAGACTCCACAAGCACATCGTTTGGCCTGGAGGAAGGATCTTCCAGCATCCGTATGGGAAGTACCACCTGGAAAAATACTATAGATATCAAGCCCATTGACAAGGACTATAAATATTTCGGTATCTCATTAGGGGTTGCAAGCAGCCATCAGTATCAGGAACAAAGTCTGCAGAATGATGAAAACCGTTATGTCAATCAGTTGCCGGCTGACCTCGTTGCCCGACTTTATACCCATAAAATCAAGGAAATAGAGGACAGTAAAGCCGTTTTTTATGCCGATTACGAAGACGACACTTACGGAAATCCTGTCAAAAAACCGGTAAGTCCTTCAGAAATAAATAAAATGAAAGAAGACTTTGCCAGAATCATCAAAGACGGTGCGCACAACGAGGATTATGAATGTCCGCCCAGCGACTTCAACGGATTTGTATCCTGTTATGTGATGGAAGAGTAAGCCGCAAGTCCGCCGTATTACAACTGTTTCAGAATAGAATCTAAATTAAATCTTCCTTGCTCTTCATCACGGTTCACTTTTACATGAAATGTAGGGAGCTCATTAAAACAGAGATTCCCTTTAACCGGTAATTTGGGTAATTGGGAATATATTCTATTGATGGGAAAACTAACCGGTTCCTTCTTTGAGAATTGCAGACATTGCCTTTCAAATCTGGACAATGTTCCCACTTTTGTATTTTTCTTTTTCAGAATACGTGTTAGTCTTTCAGTCTCAATGGGATGTGATACAATGATACCACATTTTTTATATCGGTTATACTCTACTCCGTCCAGAATGGAAAGTAGAGACATCATACGAAAATAACCTGCAGACAATTGCTTTTCTGCTTTTGAAATATTTTCTTCCGAGTACTTCGATTTCAGTTCTACGAATATAATAAACCTCTCTTCTTTTCGTTCGATGACCAATACTCCATCGCAACTATGTTTTAGTTGAGGCATTCCTCTTTCTGTCTCATCATCATTTTTGTATAAAAAATCTGTTTTGTTGAATATGTCTTTATGAATATTCATGAGCTGGCCGTGATATTCAAATACGATTTCTTTTACAGACGCACCACCCTCATCCTCCTTGACAGAGAAAGTTCCTCCATTATATTTTAATAGAAACCAATGGGCATTGAACACCTTGGTCAGTTTGTCATACAAAATCATTTTCTATATCTTCTAAAAAATCACTCCATTCAATTTGTTCTTGTACAGCTTTTTCAAAAGTTGAGAAAGGGATTCCTTTTTCTGCATTCATCCTTTCTACCTTGACAGCATATCCGACATTATCGGTATGAAAATAATAAGCCTCTACCAGTGAGCCATCCAATGTCAGGTTATTGTCCCATCCGTTTTTTTTGCAAAAATCTTCGAAAGCCTCCGGATTATTCCGTTTTACTTTATCCAGTTTGATTAGCAGATTCAGTCTGGCCAGGAAATAGTCACTGTGCGTTGTGATTTGCATCAATGCTCCTTCGTTGATACAACTGGTCAATAAGTCCGCAATACTATATTGCATTTCCGGGTGTGCATGTGCTTCCGGTTCTTCGATACACATGGAATCTTTGCTTAGATTGTCTGTCTGCATCCAAAGGATTACCGGGCTTAATTCTCTGATGGATGAAGCGGCTGCACTCAAGGGTAATTCCGTCTGTTCGTTTATTTTAAGGGTAAGCCCCTCCTTCTTGTTGTTCACCTCTCCATTGATCATTTTCCTGATTTTTGCCGTTTTGGTATTTGTTGTCTGCCTGTTCGTCTTTTGGATGTCCTTCATTCTTCGGTTGTTAATCAGGTCAAAATCCTTCAGGAAGATATCATACATGCCTATTTTGCTTGATTGTGCCTGGGTAGAATAACTTTCATTCAGGAGCGAGGCTCGTCCCGGTGGCAGCAAATAAGCGTGGCTGATATCCCTGCCCAGCAGTTCATTGCATAAATATCTTGATGTTGAATCACAAATACCTTGTATTTTGTCTATTGATTGGAGAACATATATATAATGAGCTTCATTGTTTATGTTAACTGTTGTCAGTTCCAGACCTTTGGGCGCCTCTGTCACAAAATCGGGAATTCTCTCAGAATATTTAACGGTGAACTTGCTTTCCGTGTCCTCTTCCGGATAAAACTGAATGCGGCAAGGGATGCCTGGATAGTTCAGAAGATATACAAAGAACTTCTTGACATCTTCCTCCATCCACAATTTTAACTCGTCTATAGTGAAAGAAAAATTAAATTCTTTTTGTGCCTCCATATCTTCTGTTACTTTGGTCCGGATAAAGTCCTTTAATCTGTCCCCTGAAAATAAATTGAAAATATAGTAAGCCAGAAAGTTTGTATAACTTTTCCCTAAGTTAGAAGCACCTGTGAAAATCATGACAGGTGCCAATGTGATATCAGCGTTTTTGATCGGACCAAGTTCTTCGATATGTATTCTAAACTTCTTCATCGTCTGTTTTGGATAATATCTATAGATATAGCAAAGATAAAATAAACAATCAGAAATACAAAGTAAACAAAAATATTTTGAATATTAAGGAATGTGTATTCTGAGGTATGATACGTCAAGGTTTTTAAGGTAATGATATAATATTTTATAGACGTGCAAATGAATTTCTTTTTTTTGTCAGAATAACCCCCAATTCACTTCATTTGGTATCCGATACCAGACATATAGTCCTTCCTGCATACAAGCCCCCTTTTTATTGTTCCTGATTATGCCTAACTTCACTTCTGATTCAAGGAATTTTACCATTACTGAATACTGTACTGATACAAATTAAATCTATTTATCTATGAGACACAAAACATTTATTAAATCCGGTTCATTTTTAAGACATCGTGTTTTCTTATACTCAGTCATCATCGGCACACTCCTTTTTTCAGGGTGTAAGGATGATACCGACACTGTTACCTCCGGCGGCGGTTCCCTTAGACTGACTGCATCCATCGAAGGACAGTCAATCTCACGGACAGCCCCACAAAGCTCGGGTATTACCAAATGGTCGGAAGACGACAAGATTGGTGTATTCGGCACACAAACGGTCAACGCTCCGTTTACCTACACCTCCAGTGAAGACCAGGGAATCACCGCTGTCTTTTCGGGAAAGACAGACAAGCCCGACGAAGAGGTAAAATGGGCCTATTACCCTTACGACAACCATGTTGTTACCGACGGCCGTTCACTCACGATTGACCTGCCTGACACCTATACTTACGACGGAAACCTGAATGTCCCCATGATAGCGACAGGAGGAAGCCAGACACTGACCTTCAAGCACCTGTGCGGACTGCTTTGCATCACTACCAACCGCCTTCCGGAAGATGCCAGCCGGTTCACCATCACCTCTACCGGAGAAGCCTCACCGTATCTTACCGGTATCGGAACCGTAGAGGATGTGACCTCCTCCAACCCCGCATTGACCATCAGCTCTACCGGCGGACGTACCATCACCTATCACTTAGGCAATCTGACTGCCGCCGCTACCGGATTCAAGACCATCTTCGTACCCATTCCCGCAGGAGATTACCCCCAGCTTGAAATCTCACTTTACGGAGAAGGGAAGACCGAACCCTATTTCACCCGTACCTTGTCGCAGCAAACCATCAGACGGGCCGAAATGCTGCAAGTTCCTATCCTGAACGGAGAGACAGGAGAGAGCTATGTGCTTAACAAAAACACGCAGATGATTACAGACGACCAGTTGAAGTATGTGTCTCCCTCTCCCGAAGACCCTACTACATTGATCTATTCAGCCGACCTGTCCAACAACGTTCCTAAAGTCGGCAATGTGCTGTGGGCACCCGTATCCGATACTTTCCCTTACGGCTTCCTGGGAAAAGTCTCCGAAGTATCCAAGTCAAAGGACGGTTCGGCCCAGGTGAAAACCGTGACTGCCCCTCTGAGCGAAGCATTCGACGAACTCTACGTCGATGAAACCGTAGAGATTACCCCGCAAGACGGACAGACACGCATGCCGACACGCGGCTTCGTAGGAACCGATTTTTCGTATGAAGTAGGCATTAAATTGGGTTCAGACTCCCATCAGGTTACAGGTAAGATGGGATTCACCTCCAAACTCAGAGTCAACATCGAATTAAGCAAGGAGTCCGGCAAAGATTATGCAGCGCTGACCGCAGACAACCTGTTTGAAATAGAGGCACAAGCCCTCATCTCCTATGAAGGCAAAACTGAAAACCAAGACCCTGTTTCACTGTTTCCCAAACCCATTACCGGAGCACCTATCCCCCTGGCAGGCGGTCTGATTGTCATTATTCCGGCGCTCGATCCATACGCCGTATTTACCGCAGAAGGCAAAGCGATATACCAGGCAACCTTCCATACCCAGCAGCACAACCTCTTCGGGGCAGAACTTAAAAACGGCCAATGGAAGACCAACAGCCGTGACATCGGAAACAGTGGAGGTTCCCCATGGAATTTGGACGGAAAAATCGATTTCAGCGGAGAAGCATACCTCGGAACAGGAATCGAACTCTCAGGTAGGTTCTACGGCCGTGACGATGCCAAAATGTATATCAAGGCAGAAGCCGGAGGCAAACTGTCCGGACAGTTGTCCATCAACCTGGAAGATCTGGAACAGGATGCCAAGGTAAAGGTAGAAGAAGCCAAACTGACCTATACCACCTCCATCACCGGCAAATTAGGATTTGACGCCTCCGTGTTTGCTCCCGACCTTGCAATTGAAAAAGACTTTCTTGAAATAGGCTTGCGCTCCGCCGACCTTTACGTACTTCCATTGTTGGAGAAACTCAAATTAACAAGAGTTACAGACAGTCAGGGTACCAGCATTGAAGCCCAGACAAATACCACCCGGGAAACCCTCTCGAAAGACATGCAAATCAGTATCGACGTGCGTAACAGCAAAGGCGAGTCCGTACAGACAAGCGAAGACAAGTCTTATGAGGGCGTAGCCCGTCCCGATGGCGACAACTGGACCCTTCCGAGCATGAATATCAAAGAAACCTTCGAGGACGTTCCCGAAGGCGATAACTATACCGTGGTCCCGATTATCAAATCCCCCATTCTGAAAGACATCCCCGAACTGAAGGAGTATGTACTTGAAACAGCTTCCGCAAGCATTGACGTTCCGTCACGCAGCGAAGGCGATTTAAGGAATTACCTTATCAAATTCTATCAGGAAACAAACGGACCTTCTTGGCCGGAGAGCGAACGCAAGAACTGGTGTACCAGCCGTCCTCTGACAGAATGGGCCGGAGTAAGCGCACACCCAGCCTCAAGGGACTTTACATACTTGAAAAAAATGGAGTTTCCGGCAATGTTGACTTCAGCGGGTGCCAGTCTCTGCATACAGTCAATATCTACGGAAATATTGATACATTAAACGTATCAAATTGTCCGATGTTAGTAGAGTTTGATACTGATGCACGGCACATCCTTGCACGTAACTGTAATGGCTTGGGAAGTGTAAATTTAATTGGAAAGAAATGCGCACTTGTAGATTTCAGCGGATGTAGAAATCTTACTGATTTGAGTGTGGTAGAAACCGAAAAATTAATTGTAACCCAATGTGCTTCCTTGACAGATTTGTATTTGTCTGGAAATCATGCCTTGAAATATCTGGACGCATCAGCATGTGGCAGACTGGCACGAATTGAATTCATCTCAAATATACCAAGCTTGCATAGGGTAATCATCGGAGGAGAGAATTTGGAATATCTGAATCTGTCCGAATGTACCAGCCTGATGGATTGTTTTGGAGGACATTCAACAGACGACCCGGAAATAATGGAAACAGAAGGTTATGAACGAATCTGCTATATTGAAACCCGTCGGGCTGATCCTTCAACAGGGCTAGAGTATGAGTACACTCTACATATTCCAGAACAAACATTATTAAAGGAAATCAATCTTTCCGGAGTGAAAGCATTTAATAAAATATTGGTAAAGGGAAAACAACTTGAATATTTGAACTTATCCAATACAGGTTTGAAGATGATTGATGATTATTCTTGTAAGGACTCTCACTTGCGTTATCTGGATGTGTCAGCATGTCAAGAACTGGAATCTGCATATATAATTGGAGATCCGCAAAATGTGATACCCCTGCAAAAACTCAATGCATCCAATTGTCTCAGACTGACACATTTGGATTGCCAAAACTCTTCATTATCCGATTTAAACGTAAGCAGATCTGAAAATCTGATACATCTGGACTGTCAGAATTCTTCATTGTCAGAACTTAATTTGAGTGGACTTCGAAAGCTGGCATATTTGAATTGTCAGAACTCTTTGTTGTCTAATCTGAATATAAGCGGATGTGAAAACCTTGCAGAGCTGTATTTGAAAAATACGATGATGAAGGGCAATCTTGAAGATTTCTTTGAGAAAAATGATATTTATCCAACTTCTTATGACTGTCGATATGGATATGCATATGTTCAAAAAGAAGGAACTTCTCAGTGGTATGTTTCTAAAGCAATAGACAGAGGTATAGGCTGGTGGTTTAAGGGAGAGCCAGCTGTAGGATATCATACTCCGGAGGATTTGCCTTGTCCGTTGGAGGATTTTGAAGGCTGGCTTGATGAAAATTGATTAATGTGTAATTTCTATAGCACTCTCCGTAAAGCTTGTAAACCATAAAGTACACATTGTAATTTCAAAAAGTAACAGGCTCTTCTTTTCAACTAATATTAAGTTGAGAGGAAGAGTCTGTTGTATTTATTGTATTATATACTTGACAGAGAGGCAATATGTAATCAAAGCATTTAATCGTAGTGCCCGATGAAGTGTTTCCTGGCTGTTTCCCCTTATCAGGATCTGCAAGTCTGCCTGAGTTGTCCCGACTCGGCACGATTCATTCAGATTTGCTTCCGAGTCGGAACTATTTTTTCTATTTTGCAATACGCACTTTACCGGAGGCTTACTCCTTATCTGCACCATTCAATTCAATCCCATAATGAAGACAATGGTTATATAAACAATAGCGAGAATCAATAACACATATACCGTTAAATTATCTCTCACTCTTCTGGCCATAACCAGTTGCAAAAGCAAAACGAAATACCCCATACAAGCACAAATACTTATCACTCTCTTCTCAATATTGACAGGATTAGACTTGTCACTGGAAAGATCTCCTAAACCCACTGTTGCAATAGCCAGAAACGCTGCAAAAATTCCTAAAATCTGAACTGTATCCTTCTTGTTTTCCGTAAGCAATTCAAGCATTTTTCCTGTAATAGACTTCTTATTCTCCTCCATGCTTTTTGCCGTCTTTTCCGTGTATTTTTGAATCTCCTGATTCTGTTGATTACTCTTAGTCGTAATATAATGCTGGTAGAATTTAGTAGCGTTCAATTGCGTTCTTTCAGCAAAATACTCATGCTTTCTTTTCAAGATATTTAAACTTACCGGAGGTTGCCAGATTGAAGAAAGGAAAAATACATTTTTAGACTCTTTTCCACCAAAATCATTCCCAAATTGAGTAAGATCATTAAAACTCATTCTGACCAGATCTCCATTATCCTCTTTTTAAAGAAGCAATCCTGAAAAAAAGAACTGTAATTCATGCAGTATGAATCCGATTCAAGTTTCCTGATAAGCATTTTCAGCGCACTTAGTAAAATCTCCGCCAATTGGATGTAGTCAAACCCTTTCTTCAACTTATCCGACTCTTGGCCCTCAACAAGGAAGTCATTTTTTATGACCTTATCCAACCACTCTAGATGCTTTAGGATAAAAGCACATGAAATCATTCCAGACTCATTGTTAGCTTCAATAAAATCACTGATTTCTTTAAGATAGTCATCATTTCTCTTCTCTTTTACCTCAACCTTTAATTTCTTTATGTATCGGCCATACTTTATAAAATGATTGATGAAATTAAAATAAATCACATTATTGTAAGCATAAATCTTTTCATTGTTTGAGCCAAGAATCCCATGCAGAGGCCTTTCCAATGCCCGCGCCAGTTGGTCATATTTCATTTCATAATCCAGTTCATTCTTACAGAGGATTTCAGTAAATATCTGTTCATATTCCCTTAAATCCTCTTTGTTGCTGTCACTGTTCTTATCCAGCAGCGCCTTATAATGTTCATACACCATATTCCTTTTAATATCAGGCAAAAACTGAGAAAGCGGTAAGAACAGATAATAAGGCTTTTCATGAATATTCTCTACCTGCTCCGGTATTATGGTATGGTACACTATATCCTTCAGAGAATACCCCGACCTTTTCCTCATTTTCAGCAGCAACAGGTCATTTTTGATACGTAAAAGGTTAATCGTATTCTTCAGTTCCTTAATGTTCTCTGTATTTATCAAAGGCCTCTTCTCCAGCGCATCGAGCACAGTAAAAAAACTGTATTTGTTAGGTGATTCGTGAGAATTCAGCTGCAGAATACAGTGCAACCGCAATAATACCGTTAAATTCTTATCAGTCGAAACATAATTATGATCAATCAGACACATATCCAGTATCAGGTGAAATACATATTGCATGATTTTCCCCAGAGCTGTCACTGTATTGGCCAAGGGGAGCAGATTGGTACACAAAGTAACATTATTCTCATATCCTGTCTGCTCATGCTCTTCCACATTAAAGAAATGCTGTCGCTGTTTTATTTCCGTATACCTTTTAATCTTCTCAATAAAGATACTATAATCTGCCAGCATGTTACTCACATTATTATAATGAATGAGAGGAGTAATTTTCGACTCTCTATACAGCATTATAAAACAACTCAATAACCCTTTACTTAAGAACTCGTAATTATTATCTTTCTTATCTATTTTGAAGACAGCACATTGGGAACGGAAGAAAGATAACAGATAGTTGCTGAAAAAAATCAATTCTTGAGCATCCTCATCAATGATTCCTGATTTCTGACCATCTTCTTTGTACATATCGTCAACCACTACAGACCCTATCTCTTCTCCATCAGATATTCCGTAGTCCTCATCCTGTCCCAACAGATTAAGAAAATGATACTGAGACTCAATATTTCTGGAGTTCGCAATTCTTATCCTTTCCTTTTCGATGGAAGAATAATCTTTGGCATCAGTTAAATAATCTTTAGCAAACGTATCATAAATCAGATATTCTGCTTTGAGAAGAGACTGGCAGATATTATTAAACAGGCTGATTAAGAAATTTATTTGTTCAATCAGAAGTAACCCCGAATCAGTATCCTGCAAAAGCAGATTGATATAGCTTGTAAGCTGCGCATCTTTTGTTCCTAGCTTATATTCAAATAACGTCTTGCTATAATTTACATAATAATTCCATAAGGCATCTATATAATTTTTAAATGCCTCCTGCATATCGTTTTTACAAAAACGAACATAGAACCTATTATCCAGAACAACTTTAGTTAATTCCGACAGGAATTCAACCAAATCCTCTTTCGCAGGGTTAAGCTTCAAGCCAATTCCTTTTTCGGGGCAATATATCGAAAACTTTACCCTCTGGCCTTCCAGATCTTCTGTAGAGCTGATACGGATAGAAAT
Organism: Phocaeicola faecicola; assembly: GCF_013618865.1. GTDB lineage: Bacteria > Bacteroidota > Bacteroidia > Bacteroidales > Bacteroidaceae > Phocaeicola > Phocaeicola faecicola. The sequence continues at coordinate 3,497 of NZ_JABSOE010000029.1, read as the reverse complement.
ACTCGCAAAATTCTCGATATAATTATTGATAACATCCAAATATTGAAGTGTCAAGTTCTTTAGTAGCACATACCCATAATTGTCGTTCGTATTGTGTTTTAATAAATATTGGTAGAACCCCTCGTTCAGCGGGTTCTGTGAAACCAGTTCCTTTATCTTATTTCCATAGCAGTTTTCCATAGCAGATTCCGGTTGTTAAAATTATTTCAAGACTAAAACCAAACTAAAAGACCATCCCTTATGGTAGAGAGATGGTCTATATGATGAGTGAAAGATTCTTCTTACATTCACACTATTTGTCCTTTTCTGTTACATGTCGCATAACTTTAGCCGTTCTTATTTGTGCGGCTCTAGTTCTTCCTTGTGGCATGATGTTTAACTCTCCCAGTGCAATCACAGGCTCTTTTGCATGTTCTTCTTCAAAGTTGTTACAAGCATTAAGTATAGCAACAGAAGTTAATCCCAATCGCTTAACATTTGCTTTTGCCTCATCTGGTAATATAACTGTTTCTTCTTTCGGGGCAAGATATACACCACCTAAATTCCTCACAGTAACTTTCTTAACCTCCGAATATCTGCAACTTGAAAAAGAAACACCTTGAGTCTCATTAAAAAGTGTTTCTATAGATGCAATTCGTTTGTAGGCTTCTTTTTTCCTGGAAAAATGATTGTGGTTATTTATCATACATTATTGACGGTTGATTTTCAAACTTTTGCAAAATAGCAATTATATTTTATATCTCAAAAAAATAATAACAATTTTATTGTTTTTATCTACTTTTAGGATGTGTTTCAGTTATTCGTTCGGTTGTATCTAAAAATAGAATAAGTGGGGCCTTTGTGACGATGGCACTGAATCGATACCATCGTATCGCTTGAATCGGTACCGTCATGACATTGCAAACGGTACTGTATTTTTGTATTAAATGTATATTATTTTTTCTTATGTTGTCTCATGTATTTACCTTTTTTATGGAAAGCTTTACATAATATGGAAAACAATTTATGTTAAAAAGGGCGTTCAAACTATAATACTACAGATGAAAATCAATAAATGTGCATCGCCATAGGTTAAGAGGCTGAAAGTGAACGTATCCCAACTATTGTGGTTATACACTCCGTAATCAGTTTTAGGAACATTGATTCCATATTAACCTGAAACTGCTGTACTAAAGTAGCTTGTCAACGAGATTTATTAAAAGGCTAACAGGTGTAGTTTTCATCTTGTTTATATGTACAGTAAATGCCTGTCCTCGGTCAATGTGACGGCTAGACTGAGGCTGAACAATATTGTGAGCTGCTGTTAATATAAATGTTAGCATAGATTCTATTATTTAATTCCAAGTTTACCTTTCTCAATATTTACTTTGCTTTCAAGAGATGACAGTGTTTCCTTCCATAGAGCGACAAACTGGTTGAACTCATTCATTTGATTATTAGAAAAATCTGCAATTTCATTCATGGTCTTCTGGTACAAACCATTTACCATATAACTCCAAACCAACACAGATGAATTATTCCTGTCATTCATGTCCTGCAACTCTTTAGAGCATTCCTTGAATTTCTTCTTATATATAGGTTCGCTCTTTTGTATAGGCATTTGCAATGCAAGAAGTGCTTCAAGTGCTAGCTTTGGATTCTTTTCAATACTTGTTACAAGAGGAAGTTGTCGTTCTAAATCAGCAATGCGCTTATTGTAGCTATCTACAATAACGCCATACTTTGATTCGGAATACCAAAATGAACTCTTAAGCTTCTCAACCTTTTCCTTCATAGAGGTAATATGTTCAGTAACTGACTGATATATAATAATTGTAATGCCAATAACAGTACCTTCACTTTCTACAACTGGAATTTCTTTAAGCATTTTGTCGTTTTTGAATGCAGATCTTTTATGTGTGGTAAATGAATTGATTGATTGAAGCATGTTGCGAGACTTGTCTCTCGTTTCATCCTTCATCCTGGAAACGTTTGACTGATATTCCTCGATTGCTTTTTTAAGTGGTCTTTTCTTAATTTCATTTGTGATTGCTCGCCCACCCATGGCTCCGCCGATGCCACCAACAATACTACCAATTAGTGTGCCTATAGGGCCAAATAGACTGCCAGCAAAGGCTCCTGCTTTAGCTCCTGCCAAACCGCCCCCACCGGCACCAACAGCATCCAAGCTAACATTCTTTAATGATGTCATTGCATCTGTCTTATCATCCATAAGAAGGTTGAACTCACGGAATGAAGATATAGCTATAGTCATGACTGGAATGTGACCAGAAAAATCAAGATCAGTCATGTCCGTTGGATCAATACTTAACTTAGATGCTGTACCAAGAACATCACCCATGTTATGAATTGACTCTGTCAAACTACCAGCAGCATCGTGCAGTCCGGTCATTTCAACTAAACCATTTTTAATAGGCTTAAGCAACGCTCCCATGTAATCATGATGTTGAAGGGCACTAGCAATGCCATGGTGGCTTGTATGCGCCATACCTTCACAGAACTTGCATAAACAGTCATGAATGTTGTTGATACCTGGAATCATTGCACCTGCTTTCAATGCAGCAACACTATCAGAAAACGCACCTTGCAAAAGATCTGGTGCTACTCTGGCAAAAGCACATAATGCTTCTCCTGTTTGTGATACTGGTAAAATGCTAAGAATAAAGGCTTCAGTTCCTGCTGTTGACTTGGAATGCTTTTCAAAGAATTTACTTAGTTTGTTCAATGAAGAGTCAGCATCATCCCAGCTTGACAAAGGTTCTGGAGTTGGGATGTCTAGATTGTCAATGTTCTTTTTTACTTTGACAAGGTTTAGTTTAAGTTGCTCATACCTGTCTATCTCGTGTGAAAGAGAACCTTCTGCTCCCACAGTTGATGTCGATTTGTTTTCTGCATCTGCTAAGTTGGTGTCGAAGCGTTTCTTTGAAATGAAAACACCAGTTCCTACACCTGCTGCTACACATACTGTTGCGATAATTATTGTAAGCATAGATCATTACTTTATTTTATACCTCGTGTGATGGCTATTGTAGCTACTTTGGGTTCTTTTATTAACCAATCCATTGTCAATAGTGCAGTAGGATAAAACATCTTGTGCTTTGCTTTTAGTTCACTTAATGTGAATCCTCCTACAGGCATATCTGTTTCTATATTATTCTCTAACCATGCAGCAAGTGCATCATTCTATGAAGCATCAATCTGAGATAATTTTTTTGCTGTTATTGTTGTCCTATTCTTTGGATAACCAACAGAAATCAGCTTTGATATTGTTTTTTCCATATTTATGCTAAATAGGGATATTCAGTAAATGTCCCTAAAAAGTAAGGTGGCATATAAAGTCGATAGAGTATAATCACTTTATATGCCATTTCTATTGCCCTTTTTCTGTGTTTTTTCATATAATCCTATCAGTTGGACATGATGTTCCGGAAGAAGTCTGATGACCTCTTCTGCTCCTGTCTGTAAATTCATGTCATGCCGCTTTAGCTGTTCTGCTC
>NZ_JABSOE010000028.1 GCF_013618865.1 Phocaeicola faecicola | reverse complement strand
CGTGCGAACTATGTGGCAAGCACGGAGAAGTGGTAATGCACCATGTCCGCACACTCAAAGAGTTAAAAGGTAAAAATGACTGGGAACGCAAAATGCTCTACATGCACAGAAAGACTTTGGTTGTATGTGCGGAGTGTAACGCAAAAATCCAGAGATGTGTCAAGTAAGATGATGTTACAGATGGAGAGCCGTATACATGGAGACGTGTAAGTACGGTTCGGGGGCAGGTAAGCGAAAACCTACCGCTGTAAAGCGGAAAGGCGTTGTTTGCCGAGCCTACAGATAACCGTGCAGAAATTGGATAATGACCTCACGATGCTGGGCGACAAACTGAGCAAATCATTCGGAAACGTGAAAATAGCTGGGATATGAAACGGGAAATAATCACAACGGACAGCTATGGTAGAATTACCATACCATCCGATACAGGTAATATATGGATGAATGAAATGGAGCTGGTGGAGCTGTTCGGGGCAATCGCCCCGACGCTCCGTGCCGCCATTCGTGCCGTGTACAAGTGTGGAAATTTTAATCCTCTTGAAGCTGAAAAACGTATCAAGCTGCTCAACGGCTATTACGCGGACATGTATGCCTTGCCGATGATGGTGGCACTCGCTTTTCGCATTGACACGTCAGGTGCCGCAACGGTTCGCAATGCACTGCTGGAAAGATTGTGCCGACGAAAAGAAAAACAAGTCCTGCTAGTGTCAATGAATAACAGAATGCCGTATGAATGTTAGGGTGAACTTTTTATGTTCAGCCACTACAATACCTATGCGGACATCAAGCGGCGGAAGAACGAGAGCCGGACGTATTTCTTTGACAGGGCGGCGGAACGGCTGAACCGCAGGATGATGCGGGACGAGGAGGCGGAACGGAAGAGGCGGTGAAGCAAGAAAATAAGCGATAAGTCCGCCTTGATTTATTACGAAAAAAATAAAAAAAATTTCTACTATATTTGTATTATCAAATATAAATTGTACTTTTGCAATACAATATCGCCCTTAGGTGGAAAATACTAAGGCTCGCCACCCCTAAAAAGGTGGCTTATTTTTTATATATACAATTGGAATATGGAGCAAAAACAACGCGTTATAGTCTATATTGATGGATTCAATTTCTATTTCGGACTGAAGAGCAATGCTAAATGGAAGAAATATTATTGGCTTGATATAGTCAAGTTGTTCGAGATGTTCATGCGCCCGAATCAGGAGCTTGTTGCCGTCAAGTATTTTTCGGCAAAGCCTGATGATATAAACCAAAGTCTTCGCCAGAATGCCTTTTTTCAAGCCAATAGAGAAAATCCAAAATTCAAGTTGATATTGGGTAAGTATCTGAAAAAATCTATAACCTGTTTCAAATGCGGAAATGTTATTCATACCCATGAGGAAAAGGAAACTGATGTACGAATAGCTACACAGATTGTAGCAGATGCCTATCAGAAGAATTGTGATATATCCATTGTAGTATCAGCTGATAGTGACATGATACCTGCTATCGAACTTGCAACAGAAGCTTGTCAAAAGGTTTTTGTATATTTCCCTCCTTACCAGTACTCCAGTAATCTTGCTACTATGGGTATGGGTAAGCCTATCCATATGAAACAATATGAAACTCGTTTCAGGCAATGTCTTTTACCTGATGTGGTACATCTTGGAAAGGCAAACTTTGATTTACAGATACCTAAGAAATGGAAGGCTTTTCAGTCAATCTGAATCAGAAATACGCGTTATAAAAAAGGAAAATCCGTAATACAGTCTGGAATATCCAGTCGTATTACGGATTTTTCTTTTCGTCTATGATATTTCTATTTGTTCTGCAAGAGGTATTGCAGTTCGGGGTCGGACTGTATGCGCTGCAACTCGTCAGCGACAATCTGCCGGACCTCGGCACGGATACGGTTGTAGTTATCCTAGTTCATCTCCTTCATGCGGTCGTTGCCGCCGGCATCTGTAAAGTCCGTGATGACGGGTATAGACCGGTAAGCCTGTTCCTCACGCTTCACTTTCTCGGCATCGACCACAATTGGATGATTAACGGTTTAATCTGACGTAGTGACGACATGAAGTCATTAAATCCGTAAATCAGTGCGTCAGTCAATCTGTAATTTTCTGCAACAACCAGTCCCCGAAGACGTGCATATTCCACGACTTCGGGCTTTTTTATCTCCTTTTATCTGAAAGAGCCACCCGTTTATACTACATTTTCTTTTGGCATGACCTATTTTGCGCCGTTCTGCATAGATTTGCGTATCAAGATTTTACCGACACTTCCGTAGCTTTGCAACCATGTTTAACCCGTTGCCGACAGAATGTAGGCAGCACTAAAACCTGTATCAAGAATATGGAAAAAAAAGAAGAATTCATTCGCGTAAGTACAACTCTCTACAAGATTGTGAACCAGTCCCGCATTGACGGAGGCTATATGAAGAAGGTACTCTCACAGGCTTTTGGAAACAGAAAAGCCATAGCTCATTAGGGCATTTTCTTTACGCAGTGCAAGCACAGCTAAAAATGCCCCAATGAGCCAACGGGGTTACACCCTTCTGGACACCCCCGTTTGCCATGCGGCATGACCGCAGCGGACGGAAACCAACAAACCAAATTGTCAAACTTGAAAACGAAAAACAAGCATGGGATATATAAGCATTCAAATCAACAAAGCGAAAGGCTCGGCTGACACGGGCGCATCCGACCACATAGAACGTAAGACCATACCCAAGAACGCAGACCCTACACGTACACATCTCAACCGTGAACTGGTGGAGTTCCCTGATGGAGTGTCCGACCGTACCGAAGCGATAAGCCACCGTATCCGTACGGCAGGCATCAAACGTAAGATAACCCCCGACCAAGTGCGGGCAATTAGAATCGTGCTTTCGGGTACGCACGAGGATATGATGAAAATACAGGACGAGGGCAGACTTGACGAATGGTGTGATGACAACCTGCAATGGCTGCACTATACCTTCGGCAAGGAAAATACAGTTTCGGCAGTCCTGCACATGGATGAGCACACACCGCATATTCATGCCACGGTCGTACCAATAGTAACAGGAGAGCGAAGGAAAGCCAAGAAAAAGCAGACGGATGGTAAACGCTCGTACCGCAAGAAAGCCAATACCGTGCGTCTGTGTGCTGACGATGTATTGACACGTGAGAAGCTGGTAACATATCACGATAGTTATGCAAAAGCAATGGAGAAATATGGCTTGCAACGTGGTGTGCGTGGCTCGGAAGCACGGCATACGACAACCGCCCAATACTACCGTGATTTGAAACGACAGACGGGTGAACTTGAAGCCAATGTGCAACAGTTACAGACAGAGCAGCAACAGGCAGAGCAACAGCTTGACGAGGTAAGGCAGGAAGTCAAGTCGGAGAAACTGGAAGCTGCCAAGACGGAAGCGAAAGCCGCATTCGTGGCAAAGGTCGGTTCTCTTTTGGGCGGTGGTAAATTGAAAGAGCTGGAAGCCAACAACCGCACCCTGCAAGGCGAGGTCGCCGCCCGTGATGAGAGCATCAAGTTGTTGCAACAGCAGATGCAGCGGCAGCAAGAGGAACATAACCGCCAACTTATGGAATTGCAAGTCAAGCACCGCAGGGAGATGGCAGATAAAGAAACGGCACACCAAGAAGAAGTGTCATTCCTGAAATCCATCATCCAAAAAGCCAAGAAATGGTTTCCGCTATTCCAAGAATTGGTGTACATGGAGAAGTTCTGCCTTAAAGTCGGCTTCAACGAACGGCAGACCGCCACGCTTATCAGCGGCAAGCCGTTGTTCTATGAAGGCGAACTCTATTCGGAGGAACACAAGCGGAAGTTCACGACCGAAAGGGCTGGTTTCCAAGTGGTGAAAGACCCGAAAGACAAGTCTAAACTTGCACTTTCCATCAACGGGCAACTGATTGGCGAATGGTTCAAAGAGCAGTTTGGCAGGCTGTTTTCATCCGTTAAAAGGACGGTTGAGCCGCTCAGGAAAGGCAAGGGCATGGGATTATAAACAATGCCAACGGGAGGATAGCAAGTTTGTGTTTTGGGCAGACCAAAACCGCTTGCTGCCCTCCCGTTAATCATTCATATAGAATCTTTATCTTAAAATATTTAAATTCCTCAAAGCCTTTTCTATTCCATTATCATCCACTGCTCCGGTAACATACTTTGCAACAGATTTTACTGCCATTGAAGCGTTTCCCATGGCAATACCTATTCCGGCCCTACGAAGCATAGGAATATCATTCCCTCCATCCCCAAACGCTAAAGATTGGGACAAATCCAAGTCGAAATATGCGGCAAAATCTTCCATGCCTGTTGCTTTATTCACCCCTTTAACATTTATGTCAGCAAAATAAGGATGCCACCTTGAAGCGGAAAGATTGGGTAATTGGGACATAACAACTTTTTCGGTATCTGCATCCAGATAAAAGCAGAACTGGCAACATGTATGCTTTTCAAAATATCCTTTTAAATCAACGATACTAGGAACAGGATGTTCTACTATTTTTGCCGCATCTATTACGGTCGAATTCAAGCGGTTCACGAAAACTCCTTCATTCAATTCCAAAGCCATTGGAAAATGAAACTTCTCGGAAAGAGCCAATGCTTTTAAGAAGTCTGCACTGGAAATTTGCTTTTGTGAAACAATTGTTCCGTCTCTTAATACACATTCTGACCCATTCAGGGCGATGACAGCATCGTAAGGGACTTCTGCTATTTCTTGAATATTCTTTGAAGCACGTCCAGTAGCTATTATAATTTTATAACCTAAGCTACCGGCTTCTTTTAATACTTTGATTGTAGAACAAGGAACGCTGTGCGTTTCAAAACTCAATAAAGTCCCGTCAATATCTAAAAATATAGCTTTTGCCATACTCTTCTTCCCCTTATTCTATACCATCTCTTGCAAATGCTTTATCACTCGGCAAGGGTTTCCTACCGCAACACAATTTTCAGGAATAGAACGGGTCACTACACTGCCTGCTCCGATGACACTGTTCCTGCCGATAGTGACTCCCGGCAACAGGACGGAACCTCCGCCAATCCATACACCGTCCTCTACTCTGACGGGCAGAGCGTATGTGCGGCATATTTCTTCGCCTTCAGACCAATCCTGCACCATGCGTTCGTTTACTTTCGTGGAATGGGTGGCTGTATATATCTGCACATTGGGAGCAATCAACACATTGCTGCCAATATCAATGCGGTTGTTGTCCACGAAAGTACAATTCATGTTGATAATCACTTTGTCGCCTATGAAAATATGTTTCCCGTATTCACAATGGAAATCAATATCCACATGCACTCCTTTTCCCATGCGCCCGAACATCTCACGCAACAGAGCTTGCTTACGCTCCGTGTCGGCGTAATCCGCAGCATTGAATTGTGCCAACAGCCGCCTTGTGCGCAAAATCATTTCCATTATTTTCGGGTCTTTACTTCCAATAAAAGGTTCGCCCGCCAAACATTTCTCGTATTCCGTTTTCATTTTATCAGCCCTTTCGTTTAATCAAATTCTACCTGCCAATTTTCATCCCGGTAAGCTGAAAAGCACATTGCTATTTGCTCCTTGTTATTCTTTTCTTCAGCCAATACCGGTAGTTCATCTATCCCGAAATAACCGCTCTCCACGGTTTCCATATTCGGTTCAAAGTTCCCACCCAACACCTTGCAGAGTACAAATACCTTGCACACGTTGTAAGCGTATGGAGGTTGGTTGCGTTTGTTCCGGTCTTGCAAGGCGATGATGCGAATGGCTTCTACATCCAACCCAGCTTCCTCCCGTACTTCCTTGACGGTATTTGACCGGATGGTCTGCATGACATCTACCCATCCGCCCGGCATAGACCAAGTGCCATTTTTTTCCTTTACCAACAGAATCTTATTATCCTTGAAAATCGCCGCACGGGTATCGAGTTTTGGGGTCTGAAATCCTGTTTCATTGCAAAACAAATCTTTCACTTGTTCCAAAGGCAGCCTGCCCTGTAAACTCATTATCTCGGCTGCGATTTCCCGGACACGCTCAAAACGTTCCTTGTCAAATGGGTCTTTTGTATAAGTCAATCCCGCTTGCGCAATGAACTGAAGCTCTTTTGCCCATTCCAGCCATTGATGTTCCTGCTTTTGTTTATCCATAATCTTTGCATGTCATTTAATTAGGCAAAAATAGGAACAAGAAATCATTTCTCGTTTACCCTACGTTAAAAAACGCCTATTAGCTCTGATACGGCTCAATGATTGTTGTGTAATGCCCAGAAACGAAGCTATATATCCCAACTTCACTCTTTGAAAGAGTTCGGGACATTCTTTGGTCAAATATTCATAACGTTCTTGGGCAGACCAGTTCAAACGCTGGATGTGAATATCTTGTAGGCGAAGGAAGTTTTCTTGCTGCAACACCCGCATCCAGTTTGCAAGGTCCATGTACGACCGATACAACTTATCCAATTGTTCTACTGATATGGAATAAGCTGTAGTTTCTTCTAAAGTTTCCACATATTCAAAGCCAGCTTTGTGGCGGTATAAATCCCATGAGCCACAGGCGGCATCACCTTCCTTAGAGAACCATGTCGTTATTTGTGTTCCACCGTGCAAAACATAAGAGCGTGTAATGCCTTTTTCAATGAAATAAACCTTTCTATCCAGTTTCCCGGCATGGATAATAATTGTTTTTGCCGGAAATACGCATCGCTTAAAAAGGCATACCAATGCCTCTAATGCTTCATCCGAAACCGGATAATACGTTCTTATCTTTCTGATAATGCTTTCCATAAAAATATTCTTTTTGCAAAGGTATAAAATAAGAGTGGCAATAAAGACAAAATATCCTCTTGATACTTATTCCTTTTTAATAAATTATATGCAAGTGGAATGTTTTCTCAATTTAGTTTTATATTTTTGCGGTCATAAAGAGTTACCCAAATAAGCAAAGCGATGCAGACCACGGCAATTAGGACGGTTGCCAACTCATTACCCCAAAACGAGGTAATTCTCCTAACTCTCTTGATTTCAAAGAGATATATTCCTAATACAGATTTACGGAAAATAGCTGGAAAAAACGAGTAAAAAGGGAATAAACCCTTTTTGATTTTCGCATATATGCACGGTTTCAGACCGTTTGACGGGTAGCTTTGTGCTTGAAATGCTGGAACTGGTTGTACAGCATCACTCCGGCAATCAGGCTGGCCAGAAAGTCTGAGATAGGCATGCTGAACCATACACCGTCTACTCCCCAGCACATAGGGAGGAAAATCAGGCAAGGAATCAGAATCAGTACCTGACGGCTCAGCGAAAGGATGATTGCCTTTTTGGCCATACCGATACTCTGGAAGAAGTTGGAAGTAACCATCTGGAAGCCGATAATCGGGTAAGTCATTACCACGATACGCAATCCGCGGGCAGCCATATTGATCAGTGTCTCGTCGCTGGTAAAGGCCGATACCACCAGGTGGGGGAAGAGCTCGCCGGCAATGAAACCGCTGGTTGTAACCAGGGTAGCGATGATGACGGTCAGCTTGAGTACCTGGTTTACCCGATGATACTGCCGTGCTCCGAAATTATAACCGGCGATAGGCTGCATTCCCTGGTTCAGTCCCATGACAATCATCACGAACAGGAACACGATGCGGTTGACGATACCGAATGCTCCGATGGCAAGGTCACCGTCGTACTCCTTGAGTCCCTTGTTGATGAGGATGACAATCATGCACGAAGCCAGGTTCATGAAGAACGGGGCCAGTCCGATTCCGATGATGTTTTCCACCAATATTCTCCGCAGACGGTATATTCCTTTATGGAAATGAATGATTTCGTTTTTCTTGTTCAGCAGCTTGATGAGCCAGCAGAGTGAAATAACCTGTGCCAGAATGGTGGCTACGGCAGCTCCCCGTATACCCATGTTGAATCCGTAAATGAACAGCGGGTCGAGGATGGTATTGATGATGACGGTAAAGATGGTGGCCATCATGGCTTGCTGCGGATGTCCGGCGGAGCGGAGCACGGCATTCAGTCCCAGGAACATGTGGGTGACTACGTTACCCAACAGGATGGTTACCATGTAGTCGCGTGCATACGGCAACGTAGCCTCACTGGCGCCGAAGAAATAGAGAATCGGATTCAGAAACAGCAGGGTCACGATGGTAAATCCGATTCCGATAATCAGGTTCAATGTCACCACATTTCCCAGAATCTGCTGGGCGGTAGCATAATCTTTCTGTCCCAGTTTGACCGAAATCAGGGTAGAGGCACCTACGCCTACCAGTGAGCCGAAAGCCGCTGCGAGGTTCATCAGCGGGAAGGTAATGGCCAGACCGGAGATGGCCATCGGACCGACACCGTGACCGATAAAAATACTGTCTACCATGTTGTAAAGCGAGGAGGCTGTCATGGCGATGATTGCAGGTATCGCATATTGTCTCAATAGTTTGCCGATTGTCTCTGTTCCTAATTCTGTAGCTTTTCCTTGTTGTGACATAAAACTCTTTTTACGATTGAAATTACTGTGTGCAAAGGTACGGAAAATCTCTGTGTTTCGGAAAAACTTTCCGTATCTTTGCGTGGATGATTTAAAAGAAAAAATGGTTATGGAAGAACACTCGATGACGTTGGCCGAACTGAATACCCTGGTGAGGAGAGGCATTCGTGCCTGCCTGCCGGATGCATACTGGATACAGGCGGAACTCAGTGATGTAAGGGCTAATTATTCCGGACATTGCTACCTGGAGTTTATCCAGAAAGATCCGAAAGGGAACTCGTTGGTAGCCAAGGCCCGGGGAATCATATGGAGTCAGGTATTCGTGCAGTTGAAAGCGTATTTTGAGCGTGAGACCGGCCAGCCTTTTGCTTCCGGAATCAAGGTGCTGGTCAAGGTGACCGTAGATTTTCATGAACTCTACGGATATTCGCTGACGGTGATAGATATTGACCCTACGTATACACTGGGCGATATGGCACGCCGCAGGAAGGACATACTGGACCGGCTGGAGAAGGAGGGAGTGCTGTCGCTGAACAAGGAACTGCAGTTGCCGGAACTGGTGCAGCGTATCGCAGTCATTTCTTCGGCTACTGCTGCCGGATACGGGGATTTCTGCAATCAGCTGATGAACAATCCTTTCGGTTTTGTCTTCTATCCGAAACTGTTTCCGGCTGTCATGCAGGGAGACCGGGTAGAGGAGTCGGTCATTCAGGCACTGGAACGGATTTATCAGGAGGCTGATTGCTGGGATGCGGTGGTCATCATACGTGGTGGAGGTGCCACTTCCGACTTGTCAGGCTTTGATACGTACGAACTGGCAGCCCATTGTGCCCAGTTCCCGTTGCCGCTGATTACCGGTATCGGCCATGAACGCGACGATACGGTCATCGACCTGGTGGCTCATACCCGTGTGAAAACTCCTACGGCAGCCGCTGAGTTTCTGATTTCGCACATGCGTGAAACAGCCGAAAGACTGGATGACTGCATCCGCTTTTTCTATCAGCAGTTGCCCTTGGTGCTGGAGCGTCAGAAAAAAATGCTCGATACCTGGGTGACACGGATTCCCGCGCGTGTGCAGATGCGTTTGCAGCAGGAGCATTTCCGGCAGGAGAAACTGGCGGGAAGGATGGCGTCAGCCTGGGAAAACCGCCGTATTCGCGAGGAATTCCGCTTGCAGGTCGAACCGCGTATGGCTACGGTGCTTCAGAACCGCCTGTTGCGCGAGTCGCATCGGCTGGCTTTGCTGGAAGAGCGTGTCAAGGCTTCTTCTCCAGACGTTTTGCTGGCCAAAGGATACAGCATTACGCTAAAGAACGGAAAGGCGGTGACCGACCCGCAGGAACTGGTTCCGGGAGACGAACTTGTGACGAAGGTATATAAAGGAGAATTTAAAAGTAAAGTGTTATAATACAATTGATAAGGATATGGCTGTAGCAAAAAAGGAAACCTATTCAGAGGCAATGAAGCGTCTGGAAAATATTGTAGCCCGCATTGAAAGCAATGAACTGGATATCGACGAACTGGGCAACCAGTTGAAGGAAGCGCAGAAGCTCATCAAGTATTGTCGGGAAAAACTGTATAAAGCAGATGTGGAGATTAAAAAGATGCTGGAATCGGACGAGGGTTGTGAAAAAAACTGAAATACTGCTTGGTGGTTGCAAATATAAGTCTTACTTTTGTTTGGTGTAGACGAAATAGAAAAATATTATTAATCAGATATTAAAATGAAAGAGATTGATTGGGCTAATTTGTCTTTTGGATATCTTAAGACAGATTATAATGTACGTTGTTACTATCGCGACGGAAAATGGGGAGAACTGGAACTTTGTTCAGAAGAAACCTTGAATATTCATATGGCGGCTACTTGTCTTCACTATGGCCAGGAGGCTTTCGAAGGCTTGAAAGCGTATCGCGGTAAAGACGGCAAAATCCGTGTGTTCCGTCCGGAAGCCAATGCGGAACGTCTGCAGAGTACCTGCCGGGGAATCCTGATGCCGGAGTTGCCGACCGAAATGTTCTGCGAGGCAGTGCGTAAGGTGGTAAAGGCCAACGAACGTTTCATTCCTCCTTATGAAAGCGGTGCATCCCTTTATATACGTCCTTTGCTGATCGGTACAGGGGCTCAGGTAGGAGTACGTCCGGCAAATGAATACTTGTTTGTGATATTTGTCACTCCGGTTGGTCCTTACTTCAAGGGTGGTTTCGCAACCAATCCGTATGTGATTATCCGTCAGTTCGACCGTGCGGCCCCATTGGGTACAGGTACTTACAAGGTGGGTGGAAACTATGCTGCCAGCCTGCGTGCCAACAAGATGGCTCACGATGCCGGATATGCCAGTGAGTTCTACCTGGATGCCAAGGAAAAGAAATACATCGACGAATGCGGTGCTGCCAATTTCTTCGGTATTAAGAATAATACTTACATCACTCCGCTTTCATCGTCAATTCTTCCGTCCATTACCAACCGCAGTCTGATGCAGCTGGCAGAGGATATGGGAATGAAGGTAGAACGTCGTCCGGTGCCGGAAGAGGAACTGGAAACCTTCGAAGAAGCCGGTGCATGCGGTACGGCAGCCGTAATCAGTCCGATCGGCCGCATCGATGACCTGGAAAACGACAAGTCGTATGTGATTGCCAAGGATGGCAAACCGGGCCCGATTTCAGAAAAACTTTACAATAAGTTGCGCGGCATCCAGTACGGTGACGAGCCGGATACACATGGATGGGTAATGATTGTGGAGTAATAACGATAAAATGCGGGAAGCAGGGCAGATGACCTGCATCCCGTTTTTCTTATATTTTTTATTTTAATCTTAAATTCTTAATCTATGTTGAAACTGAATTCAGAATTGAAAAACGAGGCGATTGCGGCGTTGGACGGTAGATGGGGCATGGCCGCCATTCTAACTTTTGTGTACCTGATTATTGCAGGATGTCTTTCATCTATTCCATGGCTCGGTGCGTTGGTCTCTTTGTTGATCAGCTGGCCGCTGGCATACGGGTATAACATTATTTTCTATGATTTGCTTCGTGAACGGAAAGATATTGAGATTGGTTGTCTGTTCGACGGATTCAAGGACTTTGGACGTATCTGGGGTACCGGTATCCTGGTTACCATCTATACGATGTTGTGGACCTTGTTGTTCGTGATTCCGGGTATTATCAAAGGATATTCTTATGCAATGACTCCTTATCTGCTGAAAGATGAGCCGGAATTGAAATACAATGCAGCCATTGAGAAAAGTATGCGGATGATGAGCGGTCATAAGATGAAACTCTTCTTGCTTGATTTGAGCTTTATCGGCTGGGCACTCCTTTGTATTTTGACATTGGGTATCGGACTGTTCTTCCTGGAACCGTATATGATTTCGGCAAGAGCGGCTTTCTACGAAGACCTGAAGGCGGAACTGAAAGACGGACGCAACTGGGATGAGCCCGCTCCGGCTTCGGCCTGCTGATTGGGCCCGCTTCCGGGTATAAGGAAATCTCCTGAAGGCAGATGAATGATTGCCTTCAGGAGATTTTGTTTTATTTGTTCATTCCGTCTAAAAGACGTACCTTTGTAACCTGAATCAAGAACAAAAACAGAAACATGGGAAAAGGAAAACTGGCTAAGTTTGCAGATATGGCGGAGTATCCGCACGTTTTCGAATATCCGTATTCGGTGGTGGATAATGTACCTTTCGAAATGAAGGGGAAATGGAACAAGGATTTCTTTAAGAACGAGAATCCGATTGTGCTGGAACTGGGATGCGGACGGGGGGAGTATACCGTTGGGCTGGCCCGCCGTTATGCCGACAAGAATTTTATCGGTGTAGACATAAAGGGGGCGCGCATGTGGACCGGGGCCACTGAGGCTCTGAACGAGGGATTGAAGAATGCGGCTTTCCTGCGTACCAATATTGAGATTATCGACCGTTTCTTTGCTCCGGGAGAAATCAGCGAGATCTGGCTGACCTTCTCTGATCCGCAGATGAAGAAGGCTACCAAGCGGTTGACGTCTACTTATTTTATGGAGCGTTACCGGCGGTTCTTGGTTCCTGACGGACTGATACACCTGAAGACCGACAGTAATTTTATGTTCACTTATACCCGGTATATGATTGAGGAGAATCATCTCCCGGTAGAGTTCCTGACGGACGACCTGTATCATTCGGGCATGGACGATGATATTCTGAGCATCCGTACGTATTACGAACAGCAATGGCTGGACCGCGGACTGAACATCAAGTACATCAAGTTCCGCCTGCCACAGGAAGGGGAGTTGCACGAACCGGATGTGGAAATTGAACTGGATGATTACCGGAGCTATAACCGGAGCAAACGCAGCGGACTGAAGACCAGCAAATAAGCGTTTCCGGTAAGCGGAAACGGGGAAGAGGGCCGGAAGGCTGCGACAGGAATTGAGAATTCCTTTTAATGGAGAAAAAATAAGATTGTCCGATTTTGTCGGACGTTAAGAAATAGCACTATGACACTTTATCCGAAATTGATTCTTGATGCACTTGCTACAGTGCGTTATCCGGGAAACGGAAAAAATATCGTGGAGGCCGAAATGGTTGCGGACAACCTCCGCATCGACGGCATGAAGGTCAGTTTTTCCATTATCTTCGAAAAACCGACCGATCCGTTCATGAAATCGGTTTTGAAGGCGGCGGAAACTGCCATTCATACCTATGTCTCAAAAGAGGTGGAAGTCACCATTGCTACAGAAAGCAAGCAGGCGGCTCGTCCTGAACCGGGAAAGATGCTTCCACAGGTGAAGAACGTAATTGCTGTCTCTTCCGGTAAGGGAGGAGTGGGCAAGTCGACTGTGGCTGCCAATCTGGCGGTTGCCCTTTCCAAACTGGGCTATAAGGTGGGATTGTTGGATGCCGATATTTTCGGACCTTCCGTACCGAAGATGTTCCAGGTAGAGGATGCCCGTCCGTATGCCGAGACCGTTGAGGGACGTGACCTGATTGTGCCGATTGAGAAGTACGGCATCGAACTGCTGTCAATCGGATTTTTTGTAGATCCTGACCAGGCTACGCTGTGGCGTGGAGGTATGGCCAGCAATGCCCTGAAACAGCTGGTGGGAGATGCCAAGTGGGGCGAGCTGGACTATTTCATTCTGGATACTCCTCCGGGCACGAGTGACATTCACCTGACTTTGCTGCAGACACTGGCCATTACGGGAGCGGTAATCGTAAGTACTCCTCAGCAGGTGGCACTGGCCGATGCGCGCAAGGGTATCAATATGTATATGAACGATAAGGTGAATGTGCCTATCCTCGGACTGGTGGAAAACATGGCCTGGTTTACGCCGGCCGAACTTCCTGAAAACAAGTATTATATTTTCGGAAAGGAAGGTACCAAGAAACTGGCGGAAGAACTGAACGTGCCGTTGCTGGGACAGATTCCTATTGTGCAGAGCATCTGTGAGAACGGCGATAAGGGTACTCCGGTGGCTTTGGACGAAAACTCTGTGACCGGACAGGCATTCATCGAACTGGCACGCAATGTCGTTGCACAGACGGAAAAGCGTAATGCGGAAATGGCTCCTACACAGATTGTAAAGACGCATAAATAAGCGGCAGACAGTTTCCGGAAGGAAACGGTGGGCTGTGTACGATGCGGTCGGGATTCGGGGATTAGCTCCGGAGCCTGACCGCATTTTTTTGTTGAGACAAACGGATGCAGGTGGGTAGTTTCTGTTACTAAAATGAAATATTTGAGGTAAAAATTTTTCATTTTGAAATTAAATTGAAATTTTTTCAAATAATATATTTGATTTCTGCATCTAAAAATGTATATTTGTCATAACGATAAGGGGAGAGAATTATCTGTACCTGGGGCTGCCTGCTGTGTTTCATGTCAGAAGTCGCTTCGGGTAATCGGATAAAGAAGAGGGGAAAGATATCCCGACGTTCCGGCCACTGTCTGTGGTGCCTGGGGAAAGCAAGCGAATGAAAGGATAAAAGGACAGGTTACTAATCACAATTAAAAACGATAGGCTATGAATGTACAGAGTATTGGTGAACATGCAAATCACATCTGGAAACTGCTAAGCGGTGAACACCGGAAATGGACCTATGACGAAATCAAAGAAAAAATCGGTTTGCCCGACAGGGAAATCAATGCGGCCATCGGCTGGCTGGCGTGTGAAGGAAAACTGTCCATCGAGGAAACTCATTCCCAGAAAAGAGACATACTATATATAGAACTTAATTACATTATTGGTTAGGCTTATGGATAAATACGTAATTGGCAGCAATGCAGGAATAGTGTATAATTTGCTGAGTGACGGAAAACGTTGGAATTATGAGGATTTGAAGGCAGCTTCGGGGTTGTCCGACAGGGACTTGAACGCAGCCATAGGCTGGCTGGCCAGAGAAGACAAGATTTTCTTTGAGTCCGATCAGGAGCAGGGCAAGGACTTTTTGTTCATTACGTCCAACGTGTATTTTTAATCAGCCACCTTATCCGCACCGGACGGGATAGTGGAAGCTTCCGGAAGAAAAACCGCCGGTGCCTTCAATCTGGTTTTCCCATCGGCAGGAAACAGATAAAAACAGACATCCCCCATTGTGTACCTTCAGTCGGACTGAAGTACTCAATGGGGGATGTGTTTATGAATGGAAACCGGGATTAACCGATGTTCTTCACTTTAAGCAGGTATTCTGCAATCTGTACGGCGTTCAGTGCAGCACCCTTCTTGATCTGGTCGCCTACAATCCAGAAAGTAAGACCGTTTTCATTGGCCAGGTCTTTACGGATACGTCCTACGTATACAGGGTCTTTTCCGGCAAGGAACAACGGCATCGGATATTCTTTCTTTTCCGGGTTGTCCATCAGTACCAGTCCTTCGCCTTCGGCAAATGCCTTGCGGGCTTCTTCTACTGATACCGGACGTTCGGTTTCAATCCAGATACTTTCAGAGTGAGAACGGAGAGCCGGTACGCGGACACAAGTGGCACTCACCTGTACGTCTGAATGCATGATCTTGCGGGTTTCGTTGTACATCTTCATCTCTTCCTTGGTATATCCGTTTTCGGTAAACACGTCAATCTGAGGAATCAGGTTGAATGCCAGCTGATAAGCAAACTTCTCTACGGTTACCGGTTCGTTGGCCAATACCTGGCGGTACTGTTCGTACAGCTCGTCCATAGCGGCTGCTCCGGCACCACTGGCTGCCTGGTAGGTAGAAACGTGTACCCGTTTGATGTGAGTCAGGTTTTCAATGGCCTTCAGTGCCACAACCATCTGAATAGTGGTACAGTTAGGGTTGGCAATGATTCCGCGCGGGCGGTTCAGTGCATCTTCTGCATTCACTTCAGGCACTACCAGAGGAATATCGTTGTCCATACGGAATGCGCTTGAGTTGTCGATCATTACGGCGCCATACTTGGTAATGGTTTCGGCAAACTCCTTGGATGTACCTGCACCGGCAGAAGTAAAGGCGATATCAACCCCCTTGAAGTCATCGTTGTGCTGAAGCAGTTTTACTTCGATTTCCTTTCCTCGGAAGGTGTATTTTCGTCCGGCACTGCGTGAAGAGCCAAACAACACCAGTTCATCCAACGGGAAATTTCTTTCATCAAGCACACGCAGGAACTCCTGTCCTACGGCTCCGCTTGCACCAACAATTGCTACTTTCATCTTTGCGTTTTATTTTTATGTTAATAATTAATTATTCCACTTTGCGCAGAAGGCATGTCTCTCTGATACAGGACGATTTATGTTTTCGTTCTCAAGACCGCGCTTTCTGATTGCAAAAATAAAACATTCTGAATTAAGCATGATGAAAATAGGAAGTTTTTTTGTATATTTGTTGATAAAATGAAAAATAACGACCCTTTTCTTATGAAAGAAATGCTTGACTGGATAAATTTTGACGTACATCTTCCGATCACGGACCCTACTTGGATTTTCTTTTTGGTATTGGTAATCATACTGTTTGCTCCGATTGTCCTGGAGCGCCTGCGCATTCCGCACATCATCGGTATGATTCTGGCCGGAGTCATTGTGGGGGAACATGGATTCAATATTCTGGCCCGCGACAGCAGTTTTGAACTGTTCGGCAAGGTGGGGCTGTATTACATCATGTTCCTGGCAGGACTGGAAATGAACATGGAGGATTTCAAGAGCATACGCGGAAAGGCGACGGTGCTGGGCTTGCTGGCCTTTATCTTTCCGCTGGGTATCGGTATCTGGACCAACCTTCACCTGCTGGGCTACGGGCTCATCAGTTCGGTGCTGCTGGCCAGTATGTACGCTTCTCATACCCTGATTGCCTATCCCATTGTCATCCGTTACGGTATCAACCGCCAGCGGGCGGTCAGCATTGCGGTGGGGGGAACGGCGGTGACCGATACGCTGACCTTGCTGGTGCTTGCGGTAGTGGGCGGTATGTACAAGGGAGAGACTTCAGAGATGTTCTGGATCTGGCTGGTACTGAAGGTCATCGTACTGAGTTCGCTGATCATGTGGTTGTTCCCCCGCATCGGACGGTGGTTTTTCCGTCGCTACAGTGACAATGTGGTACAGTATATCTTTGTCATGGCCATGGTCTTTCTGGGGGCCGGACTGATGGAATTTGTGGGGATGGAAGGTATCCTGGGTGCCTTCCTGGCAGGTCTGGTACTGAACCGCCTGATTCCTCATGTGTCTCCGCTGATGAGTCATCTGGAGTTTGTGGGAAATGCTCTCTTCATTCCATATTTCCTGATCGGTGTGGGTATGCTCATTAATGTCAATGTGCTGTTCGGACACATCGACTCGCTGAAGGTGGCGACGGTCATGATTGTGGTGGCCCTGCTCGGAAAATGGATTGCTTCGTGGCTGACACAGAAAATCTATAAGATGCGGGCGCTCGAACGGGAACTGATGTTCGGACTGAGCAATGCACAGGCGGCGGCGACGCTGGCTGCCGTACTGGTCGGTTATAACATCATCCTGCCCAATGGGGAGCGTTTGCTGAACGAGGATGTGTTGAACGGTACCATCCTGCTGATTCTGGTGACCTGCGTGGTCAGTTCTTTCATTACGGAACATGCGGCCAAGCGGATGGCCATGGATGATACACAGGTCGACGGCGACAAGCCGCAGGAGAAGGAGCGCTTCCTGATTCCGGTGGCCAACCCCGATACGCTGGAGAACCTGATGGCACTGGCGCTGGTGGTGCGCGACGAGAAGATGTCGGACGACCTGGTGGCCTTGAGTGTGATCAACGACAACGGGGATTCGGTGAAACAGGAGATGAGGGGCAAGCGCAACCTGGAACGGGCGGCACAGATTACGGCGGCTACGGACGTGAAACTGAAGACGCTTACCCGTTTCGACCTGAACATTACGACGGGTATCCTGCATACTGCCAAGGAATATGAGGCTACGAACATTATCATCGGTCTGCACTATAAGATGAGCATTGTCGATTCGTTCTATGGAAATCTGACCGAGAATTTGCTGAAAAATACGTATCTGCAGGTGATGATTGCCCGCTTCCTGATTCCGGTCAATACACTGCGCCGCATCATCGTGGCGGTACCTCCCAAGGCGGAGTTTGAACATGGCTTTGTCAAATGGATTACGCACATGTGCCGCATGAGCAGCCAGCTGGGATGCCGGGTGCACTTCTATGCCCATCCGCAGACCCTGGGATATATCAGAGGATACATTTCGAAGAAGCATAAGGATACCCGTGCGGTTTATTCGGAACTTGAAAACTGGGACGATCTGCTGATTCTGACCGGCCAGGTGAATTACGACCATTTGCTGGTGATTGTCAGTTCACGGCGCGGTTCAATTTCCTACGATTCTTCTTTTGAACGCCTGCCGATGCAGATTTCCAAGTATTTCAACAACAACAGCATCATGTTGCTTTACCCCGGTCAGAAGGGTGATCCGAACGAGAGTCTTTCCTTCTCCGACCCGAGAGGATGGGCCGAGACACAGTATTACGACAAGGTGGGCAACTGGTTTTATAAGTGGTTTAAGAAAAATTCATGATTGAAAATAAGACAGATATGCAGAATTTGGAATGGCAGCAGCGTACAGAGATATTGCTGGGCAAAGAGAAAATGGAGCGGTTGCGCAAGGCGCATGTGCTGGTAGTGGGTGTAGGAGGTGTTGGAGCGTATGCGGCCGAAATGATTTGCCGTGCGGGAGTGGGGCAGATGACCCTGGTGGATGCCGATACGGTGCAGCCAACCAATATCAACCGTCAGTTGCCGGCTACGCATTCCGTACTGGGAAAGCCGAAGGCAGAGGTGCTGGCAGCGCGTTTCCGTGACATCAATCCGGATTTGAAACTTACGGTATTGCCGGTTTACCTGAAGGATGAGGCCATACCGGAACTTCTCGACAGTGCGCACTTCGATTTTATCGTGGATGCTATTGATACGGTGGCTCCGAAGTGTTACCTTATTTACCATGCCCTGCAGCGCGGACTGAAAATTGTAAGCAGCATGGGGGCGGGTGCGAAGCGCGACATTACGCAGGTCCGTTTCGCCGACCTGTGGGAGACTTATCATTGCGGGCTGAGCAAGGCCGTGCGCAAGCGCCTGCAGAAAATGGGAATGAAGCGCCGCTTGTCGGTGGTGTTCAGTACCGAACAGGCCGATCCGGAGGCTGTGATTCTGGTGGAGAATGAACAGAACAAGAAGTCGACTGCCGGTACCGTCAGCTACATGCCGGCGGTGTTCGGATGTTATCTGGCAGAATATGTGATTCGTAAACTTTAAGTGGGAGTATGATTCAGTTAGAAGGTATCACCAAGAGCTTCGGCTCGTTGCAGGTCTTGAAGGGAATAGACCTGACCATCCGTCAGGGAGAGGTAGTCAGCATCGTGGGGCCCAGTGGAGCCGGTAAGACTACGCTGCTGCAGATTATGGGAACGCTGGACAAGGCCGACGGAGGCCGTATCTGTATTCACGATACGGAGGTCGGCCGGTTGAGCGAGCGTGAACTGGCCCGTTTCCGCAACAAGGAAATCGGTTTTGTGTTTCAGTTTCACCAGTTGCTGCCCGAGTTTACGGCCTTGGAGAATGTGATGATTCCTGCCTTGATTCAGGGAGTGTCTTCGGGTGAGGCTACCCGTCATGCAAAGGAGATGCTTGAATTTCTGGGACTGGCCGACAGGGCTTCTCATAAGCCGGCAGAACTGTCGGGAGGGGAGAAGCAGCGGGTGGCTGTGGCCCGGGCGTTGATCAACCATCCTTCGGTCATCCTGGCCGATGAGCCTTCGGGCAGTCTGGATACGCACAACAAGGAGGAACTGCACCGGTTGTTCTTCGACCTGCGCGACAAGCTGGGACAGACGTTTGTGATTGTGACGCACGACGAGTCTCTGGCGGCACAGACCGACCGCACGATTCACATGCTCGACGGATATATCAAGGAAGAAGAGAAAGAATAACGCCGGTTACCGGAAGGTCCGGATATCGGAACAGAAAGTTGCCTGAAGCGGTGGAGCCACTCATTGCCCCGTGGTCAGGAAAAGCAGCGAGCCCCCGTTCGCCTCCCTCTGCAGGGAAGGAAAACGGGGGCTCGTTGTGTGCAGGAATCCGTCTGTCCGGATCAGAAAGCAATCTGTACCACCTCCGGATTATGATCCGACAGGAAGGGACCGCCAGGAGTTTCCTGCGGAATGTAACTGCTCTTGACCTTTATCTGCGGAGTGACAAAGATAAAGTCGATTTTCTCGCAGGAGTCGGGAACGATGCGGCCGAAATCGTGGAAGGTATAGCTGGCACCGGTCGTTTGTGCGGCTTCCTTGTGGGCATCCTTCAGCACGAATTCGTTGGTCGTAATGGTCTGGTAAGCCTCCGAACGGTCGTTGACGTTGAAGTCGCCGGTCAGCACGGCAGGCTGGTCGCCCACAATCTCCTTGATCTTGTCGATAATCAGCAGGGCACCTTTTCTTCTGGCTTCCGTACCTACGTGGTCGAAGTGGGTGTTGACGGCCATGAAAATCTTTCCGCTCTGTTTGTCTTTCAGTTTGGCCCAGGTGGCAATGCGCGTGCAGGCACCGTCCCAGCCGATGAATCCTACACTGTCGGGATACTGTGACAGCCAGAAGGTATTGCTGTCGAGCACCTCAAAGCGGTCTTTCTTGTAGAATAAGGGGGCATATTCTCCCTGTGTCTTGCCGTCTTCACGGCCCACACCGATTTCCGCATATTCCGGCAACCGTTCTTTCAGGTCTTCCAGCTGACCGTGGAGGACTTCCTGCATGCCCACGATGTCCATGTCTTGCGTACGGATGAAGCTGGCCACGCTATCTTTACGGTAGGTCCAGCTGTTCAGGCTGTCTCCCGGATTGTCGTAACGGATGTTGAAGGTACCCCAGGTAAGTTCCGTAGGCTGGGGAGTAGAAGTGCAGGATACTGCTGCCAGGGCTGCCAGTCCGGCAACCAGAGGTAAAAACTGTTTTTTCATATTGATTGAGTTGTTTAAAGTTATTTCCGGTTTTTGTTGGGTTTTCTTATAAAAACACCTGTCTCCGGATAATTACTTACCGGGAGGTGGCAGGTGTATAAAAAAAACTTCTTACCTTTACTGCAAAGATAATAAATATGAGTCATATAGAACTGGGAAAATACAATAGAATGGAAGTCGTGAAGGAAGTCGACTTCGGCATGTATCTGAATGGAGACGAAGACGGTGAAATCCTGCTTCCGAAGCGTTATGTACCCGAAGGCTGCAAGCCGGGGGATGTGCTGAATGTATTTGTCTACCTGGATATGGAGGAACGTCTGGTGGCTACTACCTTGCAGCCGCTGGCGCAGGTGGGTGAGTTTGCCTGTCTGGAGGTGGCCTGGGTGAATGAGTACGGGGCTTTCCTCGACTGGGGACTGATGAAGGATCTTTTTGTGCCTTTCCGCGAACAGAAGGCGAAGATGCACAAGGGAGGAAGATACGTGGTGCACGTGCATCTGGACGACGAGAGTTACCGCATCGTGGCTTCGGCCAAGGTGGAGCGTTACCTGTCGAAGGAGCGTCCGGCCTATAAGAGGGGCGATGAGGTGGAGGTGCTGGTATGGCAGCAGACCGACCTGGGATACAAGGTGATTGTGGACAACCGTTTCAGCGGATTGCTGTACCGCAACGAAATCTTTACGCAGGTAGAGGTGGGAATGCGGACGAAGGCGTATGTGAAGCGGGTTCGCGAGGACGGAAAGATCGACCTGGAACTGCAGAAGCGGGGTGCGGAACGGGTGGAAGATTTCTCGGAAGTCCTGCTGCAGTATATCCGGGAGCAGGGAGGAGCGATTGCCCTGAACGACAAAACGGATGCCGGAGTGATTTACGATACCTTCGGAGTCAGCAAGAAAACCTTCAAGAAAGCGGTAGGCGACCTGTACAAGAAGCGCCTGATTGTGTTGGGTGACGAGGGTATCCGCCTGGCCGAATAGGCAGAGAACCCTATCAGAAATAGGAATCTCCCTACCGGACAATGGGGAGATTCTGTTGCAGGAGGATTTTTATCCTCCTATTTTTGTATCATCACAATAAAGTCACAGGATTATGAAAAAGAAGTATGTCATTTTATGTATGATCGTTTGTCTGATAGGGGTACTGCCGGTGTCGGCGTCCGGACTGGGTGACATCCGCCTGAATGCACGTTTTCTGACCGACCGGATGGCTTTTGAACTGAGCCTGAACCAGTCGCAATACGATGATCTGTTTGAGATCAATTTTGACTTTCTGAACAGTGTCGATCCTTACCTGACGGGGATGGCCCGCAGTGAGGCAGCGGCGCTGACTGCCTATTACCGCTTCCTGGATGAGCGGAACGACGACCTGCGCTGGATTCTTTCGGAGATGGCGTATGCCCGTTTCCTGGCACTGGAGCATTTTTTCCGCCCGGTATATGCGGTAAATAATGTCTGTTACCTGAGGGTATATAAGGTGTATCCGGACCATGCTCATTTCTATTTCGGGCGTCCGGTGCATTATTATTCTTATTGTGGCGGGCACAGCCGCCGTCATTGCGGAGGAGCCAGCTATTATCACCGTTTCTACGGCAAGAAGTATCATCATGTAGTATATCACGGCAATTTCCGTTGCCGGCCGGAGTTCCGCCGTCACGATTTTGTGGTGCCGGGTCCGTCGCATCGTCCGGTTTCGCCTGCCCGTCCTTCGCATCCGGGAGTGCGTCCTTCCCGTCCGTCGGGAGTACCGTCTTATCCGGCAGCACAGCCTCCTCGTCCGGCTGTCCGTCCGTCACGGCCGGAGACTCGTCCGTCGCATCCGGGAATACGTCCTTCCCGCCCGGAGACCCGTCCTTCGAAACCGGCACGTCCGGAAGTGCGTCCTTCGCATCCGGAGTTCCGTCCTTCTTCTCCGGTCCTCCGTCCTTCTCGTCCGGAGACTCGTCCTTCGAAACCGGCAGTAAGGCCTTCACGCCCCGAAACGCGTCCGTCACGGCCTGCTGTACGTCCTTCCCGTCCGGAGGCTCGTCCCTCACGACCGGGAAACAGCAGCAGTCGCCGTTCTTCGGATAAGGGAAAACGGGAGGGAGTTTCTTCCGCCCGTATCGTCGACCGTTCGGTCCGTCCGCTCTGAGCGGCAGCGGTTATCCCAGGTTCAACTGGTAGTCGATTACATCGAGCCAGCGTCCGAATTTTCGGCCCACCTGCCGGAAATGGGAGACCTGGGTAAATCCGAGGCGTTCGTGGAACCGCCGGCTCCCTTCGTTCTCGGCAGTGATGTCGGCTATCAGGACCTTGCAGCCGTTTTTCCGGCAGTCTTCGATGAGTTGCTTCATCAGTGCTTTGCCGATGCCTTTTCCGGTATGTTCCGGATCGAGGTAGATGGTAATTTCCCAGGTCTGGCTGTAGGCAGCCTTACTCTTCCAGGGATGTGCGTAGCAGTATCCGGCAATGTCTTCTCCGGTGTCGTAGACTAGGAAAGGAAAGCGGGTAGCAACCTCAAAAATGAGGCGGTCAATCTCGGAAGAGGGGACAGGAAGGAGGTCGAAGGTAGCGGTGCTTTCCTGCACGTAATGGTTGTAGATGGCGGTCAGTGCATCGCTGTCGAAAAGAGTAACGGTTCGTATCATTCGGATAAGTAGTTTGATGTATAACGGAAACAAAGGTAGTAAAATATTTCATAGTGTGTCGAAAAGGGAAAGCGGGGTTTCAAGGGGAAACCGTTGTTTTTCCTTTTTCTTTTTTAAAAAGACGAAGTGGGAGAGGGTGAAGGAAAGAGAAGATAGTTAAAACCCGCGCCGGAAGGTCGGACAACCTCCCGGCGCGGGTCATGCGACTTCCGTATGTGGGCCGGAGAACCGGCCTACGGAAGTCGGAAAATTCATAAAAGTCTGTCCGGATGACTCCGGTGGTGTTTTCATCTTAACTTTTCGGCCAGATACTGTCCGGTATAGGAAGCGGCACAGCGGGCAACTTCCTCGGGGGTACCGCAGGCAACGAGGTTGCCGCCTTTGTCTCCGCCTTCCGGACCCAGGTCGATGAGGTAGTCGGCGCATTTGATGACATCCAGGTTGTGCTCGATGATGACTACGGTATGTCCGCGTGCAATCAGGGCATCGAAGGCATAGAGCAGCTTCTTGATGTCGTGGAAATGCAGACCGGTAGTCGGTTCGTCGAATACGAAGATGGTAGGCTGGTTCTTCTCGCAACTCAGGAAATAGGCCAGTTTGACACGCTGGTTTTCTCCTCCCGAAAGGGTAGAGGACGACTGTCCCAGCTTGATGTACCCCAGTCCCACTTCCTGCAGGGGCTGTAGTTTCTTGACAATCTTTTTCTGTCCGTATTCGCTGAAGAACTCGATGGCCTGGTTGACCGTCATCTCCAGGATGTCGTAGATGTTCTTCCCCTGGAACTGTACTTCCAGCGTATCGTTCTTGAAACGCTTTCCGTGGCACGATTCACACTCCAGGACGAGGTCGGCCATGAACTGCATTTCTACCGTAACCGTTCCTTCTCCCTTGCATTCCTCGCAGCGTCCTCCTTCGGTGTTGAAAGAGAAGTGACCTGCGCCGTATCCCATCTGCTTGGCCAGCGGCTGGTCGGCAAAGAGTTTCCGGATTTCGTCGTAGGCCTTGAGGTAGGTCACCGGATTGCTTCGGGAGGATTTTCCGATGGGGTTCTGGTCGACAAACTCAATGTCGCTCACTGCCGAGAGGTCGCCTCCGAGTGAGACAAATTCTCCGGGACGGTCGCTGCTTTCGCTGTATTCGCGCTTGACGGCCTTGTAGAAGATGTCGCGTACCAGGGTACTCTTTCCCGAACCGCTGACGCCGGTGACTACGGTCATGACGTTCAGCGGGAAGCGTACGTCGATTCCCTTCAGGTTGTTTTCGCGGGCTCCCTTGATTTCAATGTAATTGTTCCAGGAGCGGTGGGTCAGCGGCGGATCGATGGTTTCTTCGCCCAGCAGGTACCTGACGGTATGGCTGCGGCTGCCTTTCTGCAGGTCTTTCATGTCGCCCTGGTAGACGATTTCTCCTCCCAGTCGTCCGGCATCCGGACCGATATCGATGATGTAGTCGGCTGCGCGGATGATTTCTTCATCGTGCTCTACCACTACTACGGTATTTCCTAATTGCTGCAGCTGGCGCAGTACCTTGACCAGGCGGTCGGTGTCGCGGCTGTGAAGACCGATACTGGGTTCGTCCAGTATGTATAGTGAGCCTACCAGACTGCTGCCGAGTGAGGTGGCCAGGTTGATTCGCTGACTTTCACCTCCCGAGAGTGAGTTGCTTGGGCGGTTCAGGGTCAGATAACCCAGTCCGACGTCGTCGAGGAAGGCCAGCCGGTTATTGATTTCGTTGAGCAGGCGCTTCGCCACGGCTGCATCGTGCGCATCCAGCTGCAGGGTGCGGAAGAACTCGCGGAGCTGCTGTACGGGCATTTCCACCAGTTCGGAGATGTGGCGTCCGCCGACTTTGACATAGAGGGCTTCTTTCTTGAGGCGGCTGCCCTTGCATTCGTGACACACGGTTTTTCCACGGTAGCGGGCCAGCATGACACGGTACTGGATTTTGTACTGGTTTTCTTCCAGCATTTTGAAGAAGGAATCGATGCAGGCCTTGTTGCGCGGGCCGTGCCACAGGTAATCTTTCTGTGCCTGGGTGAGCTCGTAGTACGGAGCAAAGATCGGGAAGTCGTGTGCCGGTGCTTCCTGAAGGAATTCGTTCAGCCATTCTCCCATCTTCTCTCCCCGCCAGCACATCACGGCACCGTCGTACACACTCAGGGCACGGTTCGGGATGACCAGGTGCTCGTCGATTCCGATTACCTTTCCAAAGCCTTCGCAGACCGGGCAGGCTCCCACAGGTGAATTGAAGGAAAACATCTGGTCGGTCGGTTCGCTGAAGGTCATTCCGTCGGCTTCGAACTTGGTACTGAAACTGTGGAGCTTGGTGGTGCCGTCAGGCAGATAGAACCGCAGCAGGCAGGCACCGTCGCCTTCGTACATGGCGGTTTCTGCCGAGTCGGTGAGTCGGCTGATGCTGTCTTTGGCATTGTCGCAGCTCATACGGTCTATCAGCAGGTAAATCTGGTCGTCTGCCTGTTCCTGATAGTCTTCGATGCGTACCATCTCTCCGTTGACCTCCAGTCGGGTGAAGCCTTGCTTCATGTCCATTTCAATCTGTTCGGCACAGGTCCTTCCGTCGCGGGGAAGAAGAGGGGCAAGGACAGTGTATCGTGTACCCGCAGGATACGACAGCATGCAGTTGACGATGTCTTCGGGACTGTCTTTCTTGACCAGCGTACCGCTGATGGGGGAGTAGGTCTTTCCGATGCGTGCGAACAGCAGCCGCAGGTACTCATAGATTTCGGTAGAGGTACCTACCGTAGAACGGGGGTTGCGGCTGATGACCTTCTGCTCGATGGCAATGGCAGGAGGAATCCCCTTGATAAAGTCGCACTCGGGTTTGCTCATCCGTCCCAGAAACTGACGGGCATACGAAGAAAGGCTTTCTACATACCTGCGCTGCCCTTCGGCATACAGGGTATCGAAGGCGAGCGAGGATTTCCCCGAACCGGAGAGACCGGTAATGACTACCAGTTTGTTGCGGGGAATGTCGACATCGATGTTCTTCAGGTTGTTGACTTTCGCTCCCTTTATGGAAATATAATTGTTTTCTGACATAGAATAGTTCGTTTGTTATTGGAAAGGCAAAGATAGCCAAAACTGAGCATATTTCTGCCTGCAAAATCCGTTTGCTTCTGTTAAAATGGATATCCGATGGCGAAATGGATGCCCATTCCGTCTTTAAAGTTCGGAATGTTGTAATAGCCTCGCTTGCCGGTTTCGTAAGGCACGTGCAGGGCAATTCCCCAGTCCAGACGCAGTATCAGGAACGAGAGGTCGTAACGGATACCGATACCTGTACCTACCGCCCAGTTGTCGAAGAACTTGCTGAAGGTAAATTCGGCTCCCGGACGGGCTTCATCCTTGCGCATCAGCCATACGTTTCCGGCATCCAGGAAGACGGCTCCGTTCAGATTACCCCCGAAAAGGTTCGACATCATCCGGAAACGGTATTCCAGGTTGGCTTCCAGTTTGATGTCTCCGGTTTCGTCTACGTACGAGTAGCTGGAATTCTCCGAAGGATGGAAGCGTCCCGGACCGATGGAGCGGATGGTAAAGGCACGGATACTGTTGGCACCACCCACGTAAAATTGTTCGTTGTAGGGGGCGATGGTCTTGTTTCCGTAAGCCCAGACTACTCCGGCCATGAATCGTCCGGCGAGCTGTTGCTTCTCACTGATCTGGTACAGCGGACGTATCTCGGAGGTGAATTTGAGGAATTGGGCGAAAGGCGTTCCCAGGAACTCCTTGTCACGGGTATTGAAGCCTTTTCCGCATGCCATATAGATAAGGGAAGTCACGTTACCGGCCGAGGTGATGGAATTCTCCCACCAGGTACGGATGCGTTTCTTCATCCACGAGTTGTCGTAGGTGAACGTGTAAGTCACCGAAGGAATGAACTGGTCGCTCAAACTGTGGAACAGCATCGGATTGGCCTCTGCAATGGAGTCGAAGGCAGCGGTACGTCTCTGCAGGTGGTTGAAAGCCAGGTGCAGTGGCGTAACGGTATGCTTCATGCTTCTCGACGGCTGGAAACTGTAGGAAACGGTTCCTCCGAACGAGAGCATCTTGAAGTAGCGGGCACGGTTGACCTGCTCGGCATAAATCTTGAAGTTGGTCTGCGACGGGAAGCGGAACGGATCGATGCGGTCCCTGATCCACGGCAGTACCAGACGGGGAAACTCCAGTGACAGGGAGGTTCCCAGTTCGTAGGAGTTCATGACAGAACTCTCACCGTCGACCGTCGAACTGGTCTGCCATTCGTAAGAGCCCCTGAGCTCCAGGTTCAGCGAGGCACCCATTCTGCGGAAGTTCCTGCGCGACAGACTGAAGAAGGCTCCCGGACCGGTCTGCTTCGTACTTTTGGTCTTTACGTTCAACTCCAGTTCGCTGTTGTACGGCAAATCGAACATGGCATTGACACGTATGTCAAGGGTATCTCCGCCGTTGCTTCTCGGGGTATACTGAAATTCACTGAATTTGAAGACTCCCAGACGTGCCAGGGCTTCCTGGGTATAATTCTGCCGGAGCTGTGAATACTTTTCGCCACTCCGGTAGATGAACCGCTTGCGCAATACACCGTATTTGATTCCCGGTTTCTTTCCGGCATAGTAAATGGTGAAATCCCTCAGTTTCAGAGAGTCGGTCGGGCGCTCGCCGTTGTATCCGGTGAGGTATACCGAGGTATGTCCCAGGCGATAGGTGCGGAGGGCTTCCTGCGGAATGTTGCTCTTCGGAACGATTTTCAGACTTACGTATCCCGGTCGCATGATTGTATCTGCCAGAATCGTAAGGAAATCGGTACGGGCATAATAATAGCCGTTGTCGCGCAGCAGGTCAATGATGCGCTGGCGTTCTTCGTTCAGGCGGAGTACGTTGAAATGGTCACCGCTGTGAATAAGGCGCTGACTGTCCGAACGGCGGATGAGGCTGTCGGCAAAGGGACTGAACTTTTCGTAGGTCAGCGTATCGATGTAATAAGGTTTTCCCATATCTATCTGATACGACACTTTGATTTCCTTCGGGTTCTTCAGGGTATCTACCTGGTAGGTGACCTTTCCGTCAAAATATCCGTAGTCGTGCAGCAGGTTGCTGGCTACCTTGGTTCGGGTGCCCGGATTGACCGTGGAAAGGTATACCGGGTCGGCTGCAATTTTCTTGAAAATCCATTTACCTACCCCCTTTTCGTATTTCTCGAAGCTGTTGTACGCCCAGAGACGGTAGGGAAGGATGAAACCGTACTTGGTAGTCTGTGTGACGGCTGCCGTGATTTCTTCCAGCGCCTGTTCACCGTTGCCGCTCTCATCCTGCGACAGCACGTCAATCTTTTTGATTCCCCGGTACAGCAGTTCGTCCTCCGGCAAATTCCTGGTCGTAGAGCAGGAGGCCGCTCCCAGCAGGAAGCATACGATTCCAATGATATGTAGTTTATTTATCTTCATCTTTTTCCTCTTTTTCCTGATTTCTTTGAGATTCTTTTTTCCGGGTCCTGAAAATGAACAATTCTCCCAGTTTGCTGACTTTTTTTCTCAGTACCACACCGGCTCCGGTTTCGATGACCTCGCCGTCGAGTACGCTTTCGTAATTCTTGTCGTGGAAGATCCGGACATAGCGCGTACCGCTTTTATCCAGACGGTATTCCAGTGAGACATTGTCGATGAACGACTCGTCCTGCTGTACGTTGTTTCCGGTTGATATTCTTCCTCCGATAACCACCTGGAAACGGTTGTTCCAGAAACGTTTCGCAAACTGGAAACTGTAGTCGGTGCTGGAAGTACCGGTCTCGCTCTGCTCGTTGGTCTCAACGCCCAGGTTGATATCAATCGTATTGAGAGCCTTTCCCGCCATCTTGTTGATCTGTCCCTGCAGGAAGTTGTTCAGTACGTTGGAAGAACTGGATTTGCCCAGCGAATTGCCGTCCGCCAGATACAGTCCCGTTACCAGCATGGTCACAGCCAGTTTGTTGCGCTCTTCCGCCGATTTGCTGGCCAGTTCATTCTGCATGGTTCCATCTTCCGGAGCCTCCAGCGTAAAGGTAAATGCCAGGTTCTCCAGTCGGTTGGTGATGCTCACTCCCACATCGAAGTTCACATTCCGCGAGTTGCCTCCCTCGGCCGTAACGGCAGCCCTCATTTTCTCCGTAGCCTTGATGTTCAGCTTCGGATTCATGAGGTTCCCGGCCCACTCGATGTAGCTGCCTTCCTGGATGTGGAAGGTCTTGAGCGGAATCACCGGCAACTGGTATTTCATTTCTCCGCTCATCAGCGAATACCGGCCGTTCAGTACCATGTTTCCGTCGGGCTGGTACTGGAACGAAAGGTCGCCTCCTCCTTCGAGCAACATGTAGTTGCTGCCGTCTTCGTTCAGGTCCACCCTTGCCTGTACCGCCTCGTCGATGTGCAGCGTCATCAGCATATCGATTCCTCCCAGTGAGAGGGTAGCCAGATTGCTTGGAGGAGCTGCCAGGGTATCACTGAAGTTGACAAAGGTGACCGTTTCATTCAGACGGTCCTCAATGGTCAGCGGAGAATCTTTCAGTACATACGTAAAGTTACTGCTTCCCAGGATATTGGCATTTCCCCTCATTTTCAGGTCGTCCGGATTACCCTTGATGGTTGAGTTGAAATCAATATACAGCTTTCCGTATACCAGTCCCTCCTTGGTACGCTTGGCATTCAGCAGCTCGAAGTTGCGTGCATTCATCTGCAGGTTGATACCCAGGGTATTCAGGTCTACGTCACCGTTGATGACAAACGGCGTCTGTCCTTTGGTGAAAATCTTGAAACGGTTGAATTTCAGCTTACTGTTGTCGATTACCAGCGGCTGGTCCTCCATCCTCAGTTGCAGTGAAGCCTGCGGCACATTGACTCCCACACTGTCGAGATTCAGTTTTCCGTTGATGACCGGACTGTCGGTAGCTCCAGAAATCGACAGTTTACCGTCCAGGTCGCCCGAAAGCAAGGCCATACGGTCGGGGATGAATGCATTCGCCAGATTCAGCGGCAGGTGCAGCAGTTCCATGTTGGCCTTCAGGAAATCCTTTTCCTGTGCCGACTGAGCCCCCCGGTACGAACCGTTCAAGGTCACAATCTCCTGTTCGTTGAGTGTCATGAAGCCGTCGATGCGGTGCGTTCCGTCAGTCTGCGGAAGATAGACCATACTCATGCCCCAGTCACCCATTGCCTGCTTGTTGTAAGCCAGCTGGTTGACACTCATTTCCGCCGATACCTGCATGTCCTCTTCCGTCTGTATGTAATGCATTTCGGCATTGATGAAGCCCGCTATATCCGGCATATACGGAATGATGCGCCGGAATTCGGCAATATTGATCTGGTTCAACGCCAGTGTCAGGTCCTGTTGTGCCAGTGAGTCGGGAGTCGAATACAATGACAGTCCCGAACGGTGCGAATCGAAGAGATTCAGGTTGGCATGTATCCTTCCCCGGTCGCTCAGGTAAATGTAATTATCCGGATTGGCCTGGAAAGTCCGGTAGACCAGCGTCGGATTATATGGCAAGATGTGCAGGCTGACTCCTTCTTTCTGCAGCAAAGCCTTGATGCCCAGATTCACTCCCTGCTCCTTCTTTTCATTCAGGTAAACGATGTTCATGTCGCCTTCCGATACCCCGAACCGGCTGGTCAGTGCCACTTCAAAGCCTTCCTGCCACTTGTTGGGCAGTGCCTTTACTCCACTGTAGAATCTGATGTCGGCCGTATCCGACTGTGTATGGAAGTAGATGGTATCCAGTTTCAGGCTGTCCGTGCGGAAGCCGTACAGGTCGGCCTTTCCGTTGATACCCTCCTGGGGAGAAGTCCGGAAGGTTACGGACAACTTGTCGTACTTGATATGGTTTGCCGACAGGAAGTTGTACAACGGATTGTTCGTTCCGGCATACATTCCCAGTTGTGCCGACGGAAGGATTTCCCGGATTACTTTTTGCTGAATCTGCTTCTTCTCCCATTGCGAAGACACCTCTGCAATCAGCCGCTCGACATGGCCGGTCAGTTTATCCAGGGAATTCTGTGACCTCAGCCAGAACACCAGGTCACCTGCATTGACAAAACTCCGTATGGAGTCGGGGCTCAGGTTGACTCCGGCATGGATATCCTTAGGAGTATACTGTGCCTGTACCGTCTTTATGCGGATATCTTTGATACTGGCTTCCAGCCGGTGCCGGCTGTTCAGGTCTGTCTGGAATTTCGATTCCAGCCGGAGCGACGGACTTACCCAGTTCTCTGTCATCTTCAGGGCCTGCAAATCCACCTGATTGATGTCTGTCTGCAGGCTTCCCTGGATTTTCTGAGAGGTAATCTTGCCCAGGAAAGTCGCTTGGGCATTCATCAGCTCGTTGTCGATAAGCAAGGTGGTGTGGGCCGTATTTTCCTTATAATCCGCCTCAAAGTCAATGCCCGACAGGTGATATTTTCCATATTGCAGGTGTTCGATGCCTCCCTTCACGGCAGCCAGTGTCTGCGGAGAGAAGAAATCGAAGCCCTGTCCCTGTGCCGACATGGAGGCAGACAGGCAATAGAGCGAATCCTGTGCGATAAAATCGCTTACATTCAGCGAATCGATGTGCATCTGTACGTCATACGCATCGTTCTGCAACTGATAGGTTGCGTTCAGATTCACCTTTCCTTCCTTGTTTTCTGTCAGCAGGTGCATTTCAGTACCCAGTTGCGAGCCCATGACCGAAACCTTTCCGTCGAGCTGCAATCCCTGTGGAATGTGTACCCCCGAGAGAGTCTTATTCAGGAAGTCCATATTTTGCGTTTGCAGCGCAAGGTCGATGTTACCGTTGCGCCGGATACTGTCTATCGGATAATCCACGCTTCCGCTGGCCTGGAAACTGAAGGTTTCAGGAATGGACAGCGACAGCGAAGAGAGTTTCACCCGGTTCAGACTTCCGTCCACTCCGGCACGAATCTGTATCGGCTGGTTGGGATAATCGGCCATCAGACTGTCTCCGCTTTCTCCAAGTACCTTTTTCAGGTCGTTTTTCCCGATATCCGCCAGAAAACGCGCATAGATACTGCCCTCTTTTCCTTTTTCGGCAGCATCCCAGTCCATGGAAGCCTTCAGTTCCATGTGCGAATCGGCAGTCTTGATGGTCAGACCGGGTACGTGCAACGAGTGGCTGTCGGATACCAGCCGTCCCTGTGTAGACAGAATTTCCAGTCCGGAACGCTCTTTCAGGACGAAGTTTCGGATTTGAGCATGTATGTCCTGTGGAGCATAGCGCACGGAGTCGAGCGACAGGTTCAGGTTAGTGATTTCCAGGTGCGCCGGGTCCAGTCCGCTGGCCGGAGCCTCGTTCTGATTGCTGTGGAAGGCAATCCGGCTTCCCTTTAACTGGAAGCTCTGTGCGCCATAAGCCGACTCGTGCAAGTCGACGGTTCCGTTCTTCAGAGAGGCTTCCTGCAAGGCTATGTCCATGTCGAGGGTATCGAGCGGCATCTGCATCCGGAAAGAAACGTTCCGGAAACGAATATCCTCCAGTTGTATTTTCCAGTAGATTGGAGCGGAGGCTGCCGTATCTGCCGCTGTCGTATCCGCCAGGCTCATGAAAAGATGCGTGTCCTCCAGTTGCAGCTGGTTGACAATTGCCGTTTCCGGACTCAGGGCCACACCGTGCGAGGTGACGAAAAGTCGTCCGAGATTCCCTTTCAGCGTCATTCCTTCTATCAGTCCGGCTGTGTTCACTGAAGCCTTTTCCAGTTCCAGTCCGTCCAGTTCGATCTGCTTTTTCAACAGAGGCCACATCTGTACTTGCACCGTCAGTTTTTCGGCCTTCAAGACCGTCAGCTCCTTATCCTTTACTTCGGTCTGGTGAACCACCAGGTCGAGCGGGAATGACAGGGAGATTCTTCCGATTGAGATATCCATGCCTGTAGCTTCGGAGGCATATTGGGTGGCCGTTCTCACCATGAAATTCTGAATCGGCGGAATATAGATGAGAATACAGAGTATGATGAACAGAATGAATGGGACAGAGATAGCAATGCCTGTCCACCGGATATATTTTTTCATGTGCGAATTGACATTTATATGATTGCGAATATATATAAAATAACTGAATATACCGATATTTTGTTTAAGAACAATTCCTTTTGTGTCACATTTATTTTTTAACTTTGTGGCAATCAATAACCAATATTAAAGAAACTAAGTATGAAACCAACATTATTTGTATTGGCTGCCGGAATGGGAAGCCGTTACGGAGGTCTGAAACAGCTTGATGGACTGGGTCCTAGCGGAGAAACAATCATGGACTATTCAATCTTTGATGCCCTCAGAGGTGGATTTGGTAAACTGGTATTTGTGATCCGTCGTGACTTTGAAGCTGATTTCCGTGAAAAAATTGTCAGCAAATACGAAAATCATATTCCAGTAGAAGTGGTGTTCCAGGACATCGACAACCTGCCGGAAGGATTTACTTGTCCGGAAGGACGTGTAAAACCTTGGGGTACCAATCATGCCGTACTGATGGGTAAGGATGTCATCAAGGAACCTTTTGCGGTAATCAACGCCGACGACTTCTACGGTCGTGACAGTTTTGCGGTTTTGGGAAAATACCTGTCTGAACTTCCTGAAAACAGCAAGAACGACTACTGCATGGTAGGTTTCCGTATCGGTAACACCTTGTCGGAAAGTGGTACAGTTGCCCGCGGTATCTGTGCTGCCGATGAAAAGAACCACCTGACTACCGTAGTAGAGCGTACTGAAATCAAACGTATCGATGGCGTGGTTTCTTACAAGGATGAAAACGGAGAATGGGTAGGCGTAGAAGACAATACACCTGTTTCTATGAACATGTGGGGATTCACTCCGGATTACTTCAAGTATTCAGAAGATTATTTCGTAGAATTCCTGAAAGCCAACAGCGGCAACCTGAAGGCAGAATATTTCATTCCGTTGATGGTAAACAAACTGGTGAACGAAGGTACAGCTACTGTAAAGGTACTGGATACTACTTCTAAGTGGTTTGGTGTGACTTATGCAGCCGACCGTCAGAGCGTAGTAGACAAGTTGCAGGCATTGGTAGACGCTGGTGAATATCCTGCCAAGTTGTTCTGATCATCGCGTGTTCATACACTGAGATAGATATTAAAA
Source organism: Phocaeicola faecicola (assembly GCF_013618865.1). Lineage (GTDB taxonomy): Bacteria > Bacteroidota > Bacteroidia > Bacteroidales > Bacteroidaceae > Phocaeicola > Phocaeicola faecicola. The sequence continues at coordinate 22,115 of NZ_JABSOE010000028.1, read as the reverse complement.
AGCACGGAATTTCCGTGCTTTTTAAGTTTTGGGAAAACTGTTAACCGAAAATATGAAATGCATATGAAAAAGAATTTTATCTGGGGATTGCTGCTGGCAGCGTGTTTATTTTCTTGTCAGAACAAGCATGAGCATCTTGATGAGTTCAAGGAATTTGTCGAAAAAATCGAGGATGAATGCGATGACTATACCCTGAATGACTGGGAAAAGGCCGACAAGGAGTTTTCCAGACTTACCCGCCATGCCGAGGACTGGCTGGAGGAGCTGTCGGTGGAAGAGCGCCTGAAGGTGGCGAAGTATCAGGCTACCTATGCAGCCATGAAGGCAAAGGCCGAGGTGGAGAAACTGGGCAAGAGCCTTAAGGAATCGGGCCGTCAGCTGAAAGAAGCGATAGAAGATGAGGATTAAGCGAGTGTGCGGATGCAGGCTGCAGTCAGGACGGTGTCACTGCCGGGATAAGACAGGGAAAAACTCACCGCAGAGAAAGCCTCTGGTACGACAAAAATGCTTCTGACTTTCAGAACGGAGCGGCTATAAAAAACAAAAAGAGAGTAATGCTCAATTACTCTCTTGCGATTAATACTAAAGTACTTGTCCTTATCGGGTGTACTGGTTCATTGCCAATGCACTCCACTGCAAGTTCTTTTTAATTGTCCTGAAAAAATTTTTTACCTGTTTCATAATGTTATCCTTTCTTTAGTTGTTTAGTTACCTCTCCTCACGGAGATAAGCGTGTTGTATTTTACCTATTGTAATAATTTTCGCTGTAATTATTCTCTCTTATTATGTTTTACAACACAAAGGTACGCTTGTTTTTTTGATAAAAAATATTTTAGGACATGAAAATAAATATCCGTGCCGTTTTCTTGATATGAGTCAAGCAAACGGCACGGATATTGAAATATAGGCGTATTATCGACCTCTTTTAAGGAATCAGCAACGACGAATCTCCATAGCTCAGGAAGCGGAAGTCATGCTCCAGGGCATACTGATAAATGGGCTTCCAGTTGCCTTTAGTAAAGGCCGAAACCAGCAGCAGCAGCGTGCTCTGTGGCTGGTGGAAATTGGTAATCATCTGCTGTACAATCTGATATTCATATCCCGGAGCGATAATGATCTGCGTGCTGGTGTGCAGGGCATCCAGTCCGTTCCGGTCCATGTAGCGGGCTATCTCCGTCAATGCCTCCACCGGAGTCAGTTTCAGTTCCGTTTCATACGGCTGCCACTGGTTGACGTGCAGTTCCTCTTGTGTAGCCTCCGGATGCTGCCGAAGCGTCACTCCGATGTGATACAGGCTTTCCAGTGTACGTACGGAAGTGGTTCCCACCGCCGTAGCCTTTCCTCCGTGAGCAATCAGCTTGTCGATGGTCGAGCGGTTGACCGAGATGTATTCCGTATGCATGTCATGTCCCTGTATCTCTTCGCTCTTTACGGGCTTGAACGTACCGGCACCTACGTGCAGGGTCACCTCCTCCAGTTCTACTCCCTTGTTTCTCAAAGCCTCCAGTACCCTTTCGGTGAAATGCAGTCCTGCAGTAGGAGCAGCTACGGAACCTTTGATTTTTGAATATACCGTCTGATAGGTTTCCTTGTCGCTCTCCTGTGTCTCCCGGTTCAGGTACGGCGGAATCGGCAGTTCTCCGAACACTTCCAGGATATCGGCAAACGTAACCTCCTCGTTGTCCCAGGTAAAATCCACCCAGTGACTGGTTCCCCGGCATTCTCCACGGGTTGCCTTCAGGGTGAGGGTACGTCCCTTGACTGTCATTTCCTTGTGCAAGGCACCTTCCTTCCACTTCTTCAGGTTGCCTATCATGCACAGCCAGGCCGCATGACGGGTCTGCTGGAAGTTCAAGGCATAATCGTTCGGCTGGATGGGTTCCAGACAGAAGATTTCAATCAGTGCTCCGGTTTCCTTGCGGAAATGCAGACGGGCCTGAATCACTTTCGTATTGTTGAACACCATCAGCGTGCCTGCTTCCAGGTATTCGGGCAGTGAGATGAATTTGCTCTCACTGATTTCTCCCTTCCGGTATACCAGCAGCTTCGACTGGTCGCGCACAGGCAGTGGAAATTTGGCAATCCGCTCATCAGGCAGCGGATAATTGTAGTCGCTTATTCGGATATGTTTTGTTTCTTCCATACAAGTTTGATATCAATATATACTCCGGTAAGTTTATCTTATTGGCAAATAAGCCGGAAACGGGCACAAGCCTTCGCAGCCTGCATTCCTTTCCTGTCGCGGGGTATTTTCTGTTTAAAAATAGCGTCCAAAGATAGCGATTTTATTTTATATTCTTGGGGTGTGTGGAGATTGGAAAAGAAAATTGTTACTTTTGTAGACAAATATAAACAGCAGACAATATGAAAATAGGAGATAAAGTTCGCTTCCTGAGCGAAGTCGGAGGAGGCGTAGTACGCGGTTTTCAGGGAAAAGACATTGCCCTGGTCGAAGGGGAAGACGGTTTTGAAATTCCGATGCTGATCAAGGAGTGTGTGGTGATCCAGACAGACGATTACAACATTCCGCTCAAGTCAGCCGCCAAACCGGTGGTGGAAGAGGAAGAGCAGGAAGAGGAAAAGCCGGTGACCTACCGGGCTCCGGAAATCCGTGGAAATGATATCCTGAACGTATTTCTGGCCTATGTGCCACAGGATGTGAAGGCCATTTCGTCGACGGCCTTCGATGCGTATCTGGTAAACGACAGCAATTATTTTGTAGATTACCTCTATCTTTCGGCCGAAGGCAACAGCTGGACCCTCCGCAGCCGGGGAACGGTGAAACCGAACATGAAGATGCACCTGGAGGAGTTCGAGAAACATGCGTTGAACGGGATGGAGCGTGTGGCCGTGCAACTGATGGCTTACAAGGACGACCGTTCGTTCCTGTTGAAAAAGGCGGTGAGCATCGAGCTGCGGATCGATACGGTGAAATTCTACAAGCTGCATACCTTCCAGTCGTCCGACTTCTTTGAGGAACCGGCACTGATTTACGACATCGTACGCGATGATGAGGCTGCTCGTCAGGTGTTTGTATCGGCCGATGAAATCAAGGAGGCTCTCTTGCAGAAACCGGCTCCACAGGTACCCGGCAAATTGCAGAAGAAACAGCAGAAGGCGGTCAGTGAGATTGTGGAGGTCGACCTTCACATCCATGAACTCCTGGACGATACTACCGGTATGGGAAATGCCGAGATGCTGAATTATCAGCTGGATGTATTCCGCAAGACCCTGGAAGAATACAAGAACCGGAAGGGACAGAAAATCGTATTCATTCACGGAAAGGGCGACGGGGTACTGCGCCGTGCCATTCTGGAAGAACTGAAACGCAAGTATAAGAATTATTCCAGCCAGGATGCTTCTTTCCGCGAATACGGATTTGGAGCCACCATGGTGACCATTCATTAAACAATCAATATACTGGGTTATGGGAATTTTGAATGCCATTTTGGGAAACGCTTCGGAAACCAGTCCCGAAGCCTTGAAAGAGGAGTATCAGGCCCTGCTCTGCGAGGGTGAGTACATAGAACGCGCTTTTGTGGTCATCCACGACAAATGGGTGTTTACCAACAAGCGTCTGATCATTCAGGACACGCAGGGAGTGACCGGAAGAAAGCGTGACTATCATTCCATTCCTTACCGTTCGGTGGAACATTTTTCGGTGGAGACTTCGGGTACCTTCGACGAGGATGCCGAGATGAAGATATGGGTACGCGGATGCAGTGAACCCATTGAACAGAGTTTCGGCCGGAATGCAGACATCAAGGGAATTCAGCGTACGCTGGCCAAATATGTGCTCTGAGCCGTTCATGCAGAAACAGGATGAGAGGGTGTCAAAACTAAAATGACTACTCCCCAAAGTTATAGATTGTAACTATAATATTTAAAAGGGTCGTATCAAACTCTGTATTGAGTAATGATACGGCCCTTTCTTTAGTCTTTTAGGATACTCAAATTTCAAATTATAAGTTCATATTTTCAAAAAATGAGTTTTGACACCCTCTCTGTGCTTTTTTTCAAAGTGAAGTCATTTTACTTGATCAATATGATATCTCGGGCGACGATTGCTTCGTTTCCTGCTTCATCTGTGCAGAAAACCATTAAATGATAATTTCCAGGAGTGGCATTTTCCGGAATTACAATGTCATGATGATGTACGGTGGTGTTTTTAAGTCCACTGACATCATACACTTTATCAAATTTAAAATCAACGGTCTGAATTGTTCGGCTATGTGTATGATGCTCATGGCCGTCAAAATTGCTATGAATATTTAATTTATAACTTTTAAGCGCATGGTCATCGGAAAGTTTCATCTCAAAATGAACTCCATGTGCATTGCCTATCTGAAGAGTTTCATCTTCTTGTGGTGAAATCAGTTCAATGACAGGTTTGGTCACATCTGATTTGAGATTTTCTTTTGAACAAGCGGTTACAAACAACATTCCAGATAAAGCTACTATGGTATAGATTCTTGTTTTCATATAAAATTCTTTTTAAAAGGTATTCTGATTGTTATTTCTATATTTCTTCCGGCTTCAGGTATTTCAATTCTTCTGTAATAGCTGAGATGGTTGTAATACCTTGTGTTCAGTATATTGCGTATACTGGCCAGACATTGTATTTTTGTTTGTCGAAAAGGGATAAAAAACCGGACTCCGGTATGCAAAAGGGTACTTCCTGGTGTGGGAACCTCATTTCGTGCTATCCAATGCTGGGGCAATATATTTTCCACTTCCGCATGAACACGGAATTTTTTGTAATGCCATGCTATTACGTTGTTCACAATTGGCTGTGGAGAAAAGCTAAGCGCTGTATGCTCATCCAGATTATAAGTGTACACATACTGGCCTTTCAACTGATAGGAGAGGTTGCCGGGCAGATACACTTTCACATCCATTTCTCCTCCACAGAAAACAGCCCTTGCATTATGGTATCTGTATATCTGCCCCGCATGAGGCAAGACAGACCATTCTCCTGTGGGGGTCAAGAAGATGTAATTATCATACAGACTAACAAAAGGAGAGAGGTGTAACTCCACATTTCCGTGAGGACGGTATGAATAGGATATGTCTGCCTGCCAGCCACTTTCTGATGCCAGACTGGCATCTCCTTGTTCATGTCTGAAGGTACCGTGATGAACTCCGTTGGAAGACAGTTCATTGGCCGAAGGCAAACGGAAGCTTCTGCCGATATTCATTTTTAAAAGATGTTGTCGTCCTCCATCTGGAAACCATACCATCCCCAAAGAAAAAGAGAAGTCATTGAACCGTCTTTCCACCCGGTTGCTTCTCCATCGATAGGCTTCGATTTCCGTGTCAGGGTAACCTTGTTCGTTCAGGTAGTCTGCCAGATATTTGTCTTCAAAAGCCTGTACGTTCATATACCCCCAATCGTACCGGATACCTCCAGTGATATGAAGCGTATTGGAAGGACTGTAGGAACCCAGAAAGAAACAGGCGGAGGTGAAGCGGTCATACCTGGGCAGTAAGAACGAATATCCTCCGATAGTGTTCCGCTGGATCTGGAAATCATATCCGAGCGTACAATTAATAATGGTGGATGGCAGCCACCTGAGTTTAGCTGTTCCGCTAAAAGTGGACAACCGGAATTCCAGTTCTTTATCCGGATCTGTCAAGGGAGGAGCCTGGTTGTCATAGTGCGTATGAAAATAACTCCATTCTTCGCGCAGGTTATACTGATATCCCAGGTCAAGACCGAATTGAAACGGATGCCAGTCGAACTGCTGGTGGGTAGATAATTTTACATGATTCACTTTACTGTAAGGGAAATCAATGTTTCTACTGTTTTCATCGTCTTTGATACGGTTTATATCAGGGATGCCGTGAGCACCCGGGAAGAACCCCATTTTTTGATAGACACTACTGGCAGAGGCATTCATTTTATACCGATTATACCGGTAATCATAAAAAATGGATGCATTACGTTCCACGCCTGCTGTATTTTTCAGTTTACCGCCATATACAGGCATCTTCTGGGTTAAGTAAACTATCGTATCGGCAGGTATTTTGTAGTCTCCATATTGCTTTTCTGAATACCTGAACTTCATAAAGTTCCGGTGTCTTTTCAGCCCCAGCATAACTGACCCTCCCATCATGTTGTTCACGGTTCTTCCGGTTCCTGTGAATTCTCCCAGGAAGCAATCTTTTGCGGGGGGGACAGCAGGCAATATTTCAATTGCCCCTCCAATCGCATCACTTCCATAGGCGAGCGAGGAAGGCCCTTTGATTACATTAACTTCTTCTACATTGAAGGCATCGATTTCCAGACCGTGGTCTGCTCCCCATTGTTGTCCTTCCTGTTTTATTCCATTTTCGGACACGGCAATGCGGTTGAAAGCCATACCTCTGATGACCGGTTTTGAGAAACCAGCCCCAATATCCATAGATTGTATGCCTGGAATTTTGGTCAGTGTATGCACAAAATTGGTGGGAGAGAAGCCTTCCAGGTCTTTGGGGGTTAGTTTCACGACCGGCAGGCTAGTCTTCTTTTCATACATGCGTCTCCTTGTCTCTTGCACTACCACTTCCTCTAGAATGATACTGTTAATAGAATCATTCTTTGTCTGTGCCGTCAGTGAAAAGACATGACATATTCCAAGCATACCAAACATTTGCTTGATATACATAAATAAGTTTAGTAAGAAAATGATTTTAATATCTTGATAAGTAAGTGTATACAATCAAGACATATGGGGAGGGCCTCGCAGGTAAAAGGAGCAGATATAGGTGAAGAAAATCTGCTCCGGCAGAATGAAATACTGAATATTCTTTGTCTGTAGAGTGAAATTCAAACAAGCAACAGTTGGTTCAACGGTTGCAGAGAGTATGAAATCACATATCGGACATTTGGAAGAGGAGTTTACAACCGAAGACTTTTCATGAGATGCATAATTACAGCCATCTTGATGGAAGTGCAGTCCTTTCATGATAAAGAAGGAAGCAAAAACCATCAGTAAAAAATACGATATTATTCTTGTTTTTGGTAGCTGCATATCTCCGGTTTTTATGATTGTAATAAGTACAAAGATAGCATTTCCCTTCTAAATGTGACAATACCTGAATGAAGGTATTTGGATTTTTTATTCTGATATTTATAAAATTAAGTAAAATATTCAATGACAAAAGGGAGGCTTACGGTATGCCTCACCTTGGTATCGTTATCTGGTGCGTTCGAGGGCAATCTCCGGATTGCTTTCCAGAAGCAATGCAACCAGTTCTTCCTGATTCTCGGGATACAGATAACGGTGTTTGTGATTGCGGGTGGTGATTTTCAGGGTATACAGTCCGTTGAAGTGAAAGCGGGGCGATGCAAATACCCGGATGTCCTTGATTTCCGCTGCCGACAGGGTATAGAACATGGAATTGGGAGTACGCACATGCAGGTAACCCTGACTGAAGGTGTAGTAGGTACGGCTGTGGTGGAAAATAATCAGCAGGGAGGCACTGCCGTAGGTGAAAATGAGAATTTCCGGATTCCGGAAATCGTATGCGGTAAAGAAAATGAGGGCAAACACTGCATACAGTAAACTGGCGAGCAGGAAGAAATAAAGACTGTATTTCCACCGGCTCATCAAACGGAATTGCTGTGGGGATTTTTTCATGGTATTCAAGTTTGTTGAATTTATACAAATATACACTTATTAGGTAGAAAATAAATGGTTTTTACTTATTTTAATCGTTTGTGTGCCCGTCTTTTGACAGAAAATGCATTACTTTAATATAGCTTGGTGCCGGGCGTATGCCTGTGCAGTGGCCGGGCGGTTTCAGTGAGTGAAGAATTTTGAAAAAGTAATGCATTAAAAAAGGAGGTGACTATGCGAAGACGATATCGATGGATGTGTCTGATGCTGGGCTGGGGACTGGCAGTGAGTCCGGTTGCCGCACAGAGTTACAGTCAGCTTTGGGAAAAAGTGGAAACCTTACAGAAAGAGGATTTGCCGCAGTCGCAGCTGAAGGTGCTGGGAGAGATTTGCCGGAAAGCGGAGGCAGAGGGGAATCTGCCGGAAATGATGAAGGCATTCTGTATGCGGGGATATATACAGGGGGAACTGACCCCCGACAGTATTCCGGTGGAGCGTAAGAAACTGAAGGAATGGGCTGCCCGGGAGACGGATACAGTGGGGCAGGCGGTGCTGAACAGCCTGCTGGGTACGGTGTATGCGGCCGATGCGGAAAAGGACTTCGGAGAGGTGGTGGCGTATTTCGACCGTTCGTTGCAGCCGGTGGAGGTCCTGGGGAATACTTCAGCCGGGACCTTCCGGCCGATGACGGAAAGCGGCGAATGGAGTGTTACCTATTTTGGAGATAATTTTTACGACCTGCTGGTACGGCAGGCCATCCGTGCCCTCTCTTCGCGGAGAGACTTCTTCAGCAGGCAGGAGGTGGCGGACAAGTGTATGAAACTGTACCGTAACCTGGCCGGTTTTTATACGGAGCGGAACGACCGTCAGGCTTTGCTGCTTACCGAACTGGCTATGCTTCAGTTCCGTTATGAGCGGGCTTCGGTGTGGAAGCAGTACCGGCTTCCGCAGGAGGAACTGATGAACCGCCTGTGGCAGCTGACCGACACATTTGCCGGGGTTCCGGTCTGTGCCGATGTCTATGTGAAACTGGCTTATTACTATCAGCAGCACACGGAATTGCTGCGGGCGATGCAGGTGGTGGAAGAGGGATTGCGGAAGTATCCCGATGGAGAGGCTGCGCAGGCGCTCCGGAGTTTGAAAAAGGCCATATCTGCGCCTCAGTTGCGGACCGAGATTCCGTGCGTCTATCCGGGATATGCAGCCGATGTGAAGGTCCGTTATGCCAACCTGAAGGGCTTTCGTTTCGAGGCATACCGGCTGAACCTGAGTCCGGCGGAGGATGCCCGCCTGTGGAAACGCGGGGAATATGAGAAATTACTCCGTACGGCGGGGAAGAAGGTGAGCAGTACGCATTTTGCCCTGGCCGCGACTCCCGATTATCAGACAGCCGATACGGTGTTGCATTATACTTTGCCCGAGGCCGGAATCTATCTGCTGAAACTGGTGCCCGACGGTACGGAGGAGGGAATTTCCTATACTCCGCTCTTTGTATCTCCCTATCAGTTGCTGACCCTGCCGGTTTCCTATACGGAGCGGGAACTGATAGCCGTCGACCGGATGAGCGGAAAGCCGCTGGCGGGAGTGGAGATTGCAACCTATGTGCGGGGAGATAAGGAAAATTATCGGCCTTATCAGGCCTGGAAGACCGATGCTTCCGGCAGTGTGGTGGTCCGTTTCCCGGACAACCGGACGCTGTATGGCAATGTCCGTACGGCAGGAAACGATTTTATGTATCTTTCTCCGCTGCGGAATTCGGGCGGATGGGTGTCTGCCGGAGAGACTGAACTCAGAAAGGAGACGGTGAGCCTGTTTACCGACCGTGCCTTGTACCGTCCGGGACAGACGGTCTTTGTATCGGGCATTTGTTACGGACAGTCGGGCGATGAGGTCAAGGTATTGCCTGGAGTAAGGCAGCAGTTGCGCCTCTATGCTGACGGCAAGACCCTCCGGGAATGTGAGGTGGCAACCGATGAGTACGGGGTATGGTCGGCCGGGCTGGTCTTACCCGAAGACCTGATGCCGGGGCATTATTATCTTTCGTGCATGAACGCCTCCCGCATGATTCAGGTGGAGGAATACAAGCGTCCGACTTTCGAGGTGGTGTTCAAGCCTTATGAGAAGGCCTATGCCGCCGGCGATTCGGTCGTACTTCAGGCTACGGCACGGACATTTGCCGGTGCACCGGTGCGCATGGCAACCGTCAGGTACCGGATTACCCGTTCGGACATGACTTGGTTCAGGGGACCGGCTTCTTCGGAGGAGGAGATTGCGTCCGGCGAACTGACAACGGACGCGGACGGGGCATTTACTCTGCCTTTCTGTCTGACTCCTTCCGGTCGGGCGGAGCAGGAAAGGGGACTCTTCGGCTATCAGGTCTATCGTGCGGAGGCTACGGTGACCAGCGGCTCGGGAGAAACGCGTCAGGGAGAATACAGTCTGCCTTTGGGCAAGCAGTCGCTGGGACTGGAAATCCACGGACTGGAGGAGCGTGGAAGGTCCGGGGCAGTTGTTCTGCGTGAAAAAGGGACTACGCTGGAGTTCCAGGCCCTGAACCTGAACCGCCAGCCGGTTTCGGTAGAGGTAGTTTACCGGGTATATGCGTTGGACCGTCAGGGAAAGAAAGTCCGGACGGTGCAGGAAGGTAAGTCGGTTTCGGGAACTTCCTTTACTCCCGGATGGATGAGGCAACTGTCTTCCGGAAAGTATCTGCTAGAGGTGGAGGCGGTCGACGAACAGGGCCGGAAGGTGAGTGAGTCCAAGTCTTTCTGTCTGTTCTCCGAGAACGACCGGCAGTTGCCGGTGGATACGGTGGCCTGGTTCTATCCGGATGGCAATACCTTCGAGGCTTCCCGACCGGCAAGGATTTTTGTCGGCACTTCCGAGCGTGAGGTGTATTTGCTCATGGATGTGTACAGCGGCGACCGGCGCATTGACTCTCAGCGGATTTGGCTGAACGGGGAGATGAAGTGTCTGTCCTTCCCTTACCGGAAGGAGTATGGAGACGGCATTACGGTGAGCCTGGCCTTTTTCCGGAAAAACGAGTTGTATGTCTCGCAGCATTCAATAACCCGTCCCGAGCCGGACAAGGGACTGGAGGTGAAGTGGGAGGTATTCCGCGACCGACTGACTCCGGGCAGTCTGGAGGAATGGGTATTGCGGGTATCCGACCGGAGCGGTAAGCCGGTAAGGGCCAATGTGATGGCTACCTTGTACGATGCTTCTCTCGACCGCCTGAAGCAGCACGACTGGTATTTCAATCTGTATTTCCCCCGTCGGGTACCTTATGTGTATACGGGAAGTTCGTACGAGTATCAGCGGATGTGGCTTTCGGCCGAGTTCCCATACATCCTTGTTACCAACGGTATGGATTTGCTGAACGGCAAGTACAGCCGGCTGGTCGACCTGCGTCCGAACTGGTATTATGGAGAACAGGTGCTGTACAGTCGGGAAGAGTCGGCACCTGCGGTAGAGGTGAACTATCAGCCGGGAATGAACCGGATGTACAAGGCTGCGTCAGGAGCCGTAGAGATGAAGGATGCCGTACTGATGGAGAATGAGGTGGTGGCCGATGCCGGTACCGGAGAGGCTGCTCCGGCTTTCCCGTTGCGCGAGAATTTTGCGGAGACGGCTTTCTTCTATCCGAACCTGCATACCGATTCGCTGGGCAGGGTGAGCCTGAAGTTCCAGGTGCCCGATGCACTGACGGAATGGCGTTTCCTGGGACTGGCTCATACGAAGGTCCTCGATTACGGTCTGTGTAAAGACAAGTCGGTGGCTTCCAAACCTTTTATGGTTCAGCCGAACCTGCCTCGCTTCGTGCGGAAGGGAGATGAGACTGTGCTGGTGGCTTCGCTCGTCAACCTGTCGATGGAGGAGGTAGCCGGACAGGCACGCATCTGTCTCTACGACCCGGTGACAGAAAAGCCGGTTTATGAGGCAGCACAACCGTTCACGGTGGGTGAATCGCAGACCGGTACGGTATCGTTCCGTTGCCGGATTCCGGAGGAATACGAGGTGCTGGTTTGCCGGATGACGGCAGAGGCCGGAGCCTTCAGTGACGGGGAACAGCATTATCTTCCGGTCCTGTCTGCCCGTCAGTGGGTAACGGAGACACGGCCGCTGCAGTTGCGTGAAGAAGGGGATACGGTGATACAGACCGGTGTCTGGGCCGACGGTGGAAGTCGGACGGCTTCGGGACACCGCCTGACCCTGGAACTGACGGCCAATCCGCAGTGGTATGTGGTACAGGCCTTGCCGGTATTGGGTAATCCGTTGGAAGAGGATGCCTTCTCCTGGGCTGCGGCTTATTACGCACAGCGGGTAGCTGCAGGTATCTGTGAGCGGAATCCGCGCATCCGGAAGGTAGTAGAGATGTGGAACGCACAGCCGGACAGTCCGGAACTGTGGTGGAGCCGGCTGGAGCAGAATCAGGAGGTGAAGAACCTGTTGTTGCGGGAGACTCCGTGGCTGGCAGAGGCTGCCGGAGAGCAGGAACAGAAGCGTCGGCTGAAGAGTCTGTTCGACCTGAACCGGATGGCGCAGCAGGAGCGGACGCTGGTCGGTAAACTGGCTGCACTGCAGTTGGCCGACGGCTCCTGGGGATGGTACCAGGGAATGTCGGGCAGCCGTTATATGACGACACAGGTGGTGGAACTGCTGGCGCGTCTGCGGACGATGCAGCTGGATTTGGCTCCGGAGGTGGAACCGATGTACTGCAAGGCACTGGGTTACCTGAAGGCGGAGGTTCAGAAGCAGTATGACGACCTGAAGCGGAACGAGAAGAAGTACGACCGGAAGCAGGTAAGCCTGGGCGACCAGACGGTGCGTTATCTGTACATCTGTGCCGTGGACGACCTGGCTCGCGGACAGGCCGATGCGGCAGTCAACCGTTACCTGACGGAGTTCCTGAAGCAGCGTTCGGCACGTTATACCTTATATGAAAAGGCCTTGATTGCACAGATCCTGGCTCGGGCAGGCGAACGGAAGGAGGCAGATGTGCTGGTACGTTCTATCAAGGAGTATCTGGTACGCACTCCGGAGATGGGCAGTTACTTCGATTCTCCGAAGGCGCCTTCATCCTGGAACAGTTACCGGATTCCTACGCAGGTGGCGGCCATGGAGGCTATCTGCCGGTTGGCTCCGGACGAGCAACTGCTCGATGACATGAAACTGTGGTTGCTCAAGCAGAAGCAGACGCAGGTCTGGGACACTCCGATTGCTACGGCCGATGCGGTATATGCCTTCCTCTGCTTCGGAAGTAATCCGCTGGAGGAAAGCGGTTCCCTGGAAGCGGTGGCCGACGGAAAGGTGATCCGTACGCCGGAGGATGCGCTGGGCTATGCGAAGGAGAGCTGGAGCGGCAAGAAGGAGATTCCTGAGACCGTTACCCTGACACACCGGGGCAGTCAGACGGCCTGGGCGGCCTTGTATCTGCAATATCAGGAGGATATGGACTGGATCCGTCCGGCAGCAGGCAAGGGACTGACCATCCGCCGGACATTCCTGAAAGCGGGCAAACCGGTGGAGGAAACGGAGGAATGGAAGGTCGGCGACCGGCTGACGGTGCGGCTTACCCTGCAGACCGACCGGAACATGGATTTCGTACAGGTACGCGACGAGCGTCCGGCTTGTATGGAACCGCTGCAGCAGTTGTCGGGATATCGCTGGGGAAAGGGCATCGGCTATTATCAGGTAAACCGGGATGCGGCTTCCTGCTTCTTCATCGATTATCTCCCGAAGGGCACTTATACGATTGAGTATGAGGTGAGCGTGGACCGTGCCGGAACTTACCGGATGGGAACGGCCTCGGTGCAGTCGGCATATGCTCCCGAATTTGAATCGCATACCGAAGGGGGAACGATGACTGTCCGTTGATTTTGTCATTCTTGCTTGTGCGTGGTGTCACGCATAAAGGTGTTGGGTGGAAAACCCCGCGGTTTTTTTCAAAAAGGCCGCGGGGTTTTTCTGTATTCCTCGCCGTCTTTTCCTGATTTCCTCGCGGTCTTTCGCTTTATGCATAATGATGCGTTTCCTCTCCGGTAAGCAGGGAAAGCCGATTGCACCGGCAAGGGAGTGACGGAACGGCAGGGGCCGGCCGTGGCAGCGGAAAAAGGTGCAGGGGGTGTCCGGGCAGGGACGGGGCGGAATATAGGGGGACTGGAAGGGGGCAGAGGAGAGGGAGGGGGAATGCCTTCCGGGGGGCGGAGAGGCGAAGTCACAAAAAACTGAAAAACTAAAACCAACTTTTGTTCGTCTTTGATTTTCTCTTTATCTTTGTTTGCTATAAACAACAACCGAAAACGAATTGATGAAACGTATTATTTTTATATTCAGTATATTGATGGCTTGTACCTTCATGGCTCAGGCACAGCCTCAGATTACTTTTGACACGAAAGTGAAGGAGTTGGGATATGTATTGTGGCGGAACCCGGTGACCGTAAAGTATGAGTTTACGAATACGGGCGACAAGCCGCTGGTGATTTCAAGGGTCTCTTCTTCGTGCGGATGTACTGAGGTCGACTGGACAAAGGCTCCGGTGCCGGCAGGCGGCAAGGGGGTAGTGACGGCTGTCTTTGACGCCGAGGCTATCGGACATTTTTATAAGGAAGTAGGTATTTACTGCAATGCGTCATCGATGCCGATTTACCTGGAATTCAACGGAGAGGTGACGGCAGACTCGAGAAACTATACGTTCACGCATCCGTATGGCTTCGGTGCCATCCGTCTGGACCAGGAGGAGATTGAGTTCGACCGGGTAAACAAGGGTACGCGTCCGGAGTTTGTGCTGCGGGTGGCAAATACGTCGAATAAGGCATATACGCCGGTACTGATGCACCTGCCGCCTTATCTGACCGCCAAGGCGGTTCCCGAGACACTGGGAAAGGGCAAGCATGGAGAGATTATCCTGACCTTGAATACGGACGAACTGCCCAAACTGGGTATTACCCGTACCTCGGTCTATCTGTCCCGTTACCCGGGAGATAAGGTGGGCAGCGACAATGAAATTCCTCTTTCTGTGGCTTTGCTTCCCGACTTTTCGAACCGGACGGAACAGCAGAAGAACAATCCGCCTCAGTTGTCATTGTCGGCTCAGGTACTGGAATTTCCTCCTTTGAAGGAAAAGCAGAAGAAGTCGCAGACGGTGGTGATTACGAATACGGGAAAGACCGACCTGGAGATTCAGGACATGCAGGTCTTCAGTACGGCACTGGCGGTCAACCTGAAAAAAACGGTATTGAAACCGGGTGAGTCTACGAAGATGAAGGTTACGGTCATGGCGCAGAACCTGTCGCGTGGAAAGAGTACGCCACGTATCCTGATGATTACCAACGATCCGGAACATCCGTCGGTAACCGTGCGGGTGAAGGCAAAGGTAATGGCTCCTGCGGAAAAGAAATAAGCTGCAAGGGACTGCCGGTGGCGGAAGCGGACCGGGCAGTTCCCGGATACTGATAGATGACTTTGATTAACTCTTAAATAATATTGTATGGAACACCCTGAAAATAGCGAAGAATATAAAGGGCTGACCGTGAACAAAGGTGTGGATCAGCCAGTGACTGTGAACCCTTACCTCAGTAGCCGGAAACGTCCGAAAAGGAGGGTGTTTTCGGCCGGCGAATATGTGGAAGGAATCGTAAAAGGCGATGTGACCATTCTGAGTCAGGCGGTGACACTGGTAGAAAGTGTCAAGCCCGAACATCAGGCGCTGGCACAGGAGGTGATTGAGAAATGTCTGCCTTATTCCGGAAACTCGATACGTATCGGTATCAGTGGGGTTCCGGGTGCGGGAAAGAGTACTTCAATCGATGTGTTCGGCCTGCATGTGCTCGAACGGGGAGGCAAGTTGGCGGTATTGGCCATCGATCCCAGCAGCGAACGGTCGAAAGGAAGTATCCTGGGTGACAAGACCCGCATGGAAAAACTATCGGTGCATCCGGCATCGTTTATCCGTCCCAGCCCGTCGGCCGGTTCTCTGGGTGGGGTGGCCCGCAAGACCCGTGAGACCATCATTCTGTGTGAGGCGGCCGGATTCGACAAGATTTTCGTGGAAACGGTAGGCGTGGGACAGAGTGAGACAGCGGTGCATTCAATGGTCGATTTCTTCTTGCTGATTCAGCTGGCCGGTACCGGCGATGAACTGCAGGGTATCAAGCGGGGCATTATGGAGATGGCAGACGGAATCATCATCAACAAGGCCGATGGAAACAATATTGAGAAGGCCAAGCTGGCAGCGGCTCATTTCCGGAATGCCTTGCATCTCTTCCCGGCTCCCGAATCGGGATGGACACCGCAGGTGCTGACTTATTCGGGCTTCTATGGCATCGGTATCAAGGAAATCTGGGACATGGTGTATCAGTATATCGACTTTGTGAAAGCCAACGGGTATTTTGAGTACCGTCGGAACGAACAGGCCAAGTATTGGATGTATGAGACCATCAACGAGCATCTCCGGGACAACTTCTATCAGAATCCGCTGATTGCAGGAATGCTTGAGGAACAGGAAAAGGAGGTGCTGCAGGGACATACGACGTCTTTTGCCGCTGCACGCAAGTTGTTGGATATGTATATGAGTCACCGGTAATGAGGGTGAATCAGATAAAGGAAAAAGTCCATTTTCTCCGGGATAGCCGGAAGGAAATGGACTTTTTTCATGGATCATTCCGTCAGTGCCACACGCTCAGACGGTCATTGAGCGGCGGCCGCTGCGGTGTATGGATTATCTTTTCTTTTTCAGGAAAAAGTCAGGAACGGTGATGGCATGCTGTATCGAACCGTCGTACTGGTGTATCCAGGTCCTGAACGCCGGCTGGTTTTCGGTGAGTTCGATGACCCGGGCTCCGCATGGCAGGTTGTTGTACACCGTATCACCTCCCGAATACCGTCCGTATGCCAGTAAGATGCGTTGCCAGTAGGCAGCATAGTCGTTGTCATGGTCGTGACCCACGAATACCCCTGTGATGTCATTCATCTCCTTCATGGCCGTAAACAGTCCGGAGTTGAGCACCGGGGCACAGGCAGGTTCCTTCCGCGTACCGATGACGGGGGTAGACTCGTCCTGTATGGCGGTGTGGTATTCCGGAAGCGGAATGTGGAAGAAGGCCAGTGAGGGAAGCGGACTGCCCTGGTTTTCCTGAGTAAATTTCCGGCTGGTGGTCTTGTACCATTGAATCTGTTCCGACTTGATGTAGTCGTATCCTCCTATGCCTTCGATCTGAGAGTAAGAATGCGAATCGAAGCAGTAGAGTACCGTCGCCGGCTGAGCGTTTCCGCTGTGTGCTACCGGCAGGACGTAGTTGGTGACTCCGGGAAGGGTTTCATCCGAAGCGGTCAGGTTCATCGGATACTGCCGGAGAATCTGCAGCAGTTCTTTTCGGGTGAGTCCCTGTTCGTCGTCGTGGTTGCCGAAAGTAACCGCAAAGGGAATCCGGTACTCACTGAGCTTGTCCAGTACGGTTCTCAGACTCTCTTCGGCCGGTTTTCCGTAAATGACATCTCCCGTAAGCACAATCAGCTGAGGCTGCTCGGTCCGGATGACTTCATCGATGTTCTGCAGGGAAATCTCCGAGCGGGGATCCTGGTAAATGTAATGAATGTCTGTGAGCTGCACAATCTTGAACTTGCCCTCCGGGGAGTATTTCAGTGTCTGTGCCAGCGAATGCAGGCAGCTTCCTGCAAGCAGGAGCAGTAATGTAACCCATGTTTTCATAATGAAGTGGTTTATGTGTTTGAGTAATTAGTTTGCCTGGTAAAAGTAATATAAAATTTAATATCCGGAGGTAAAATACATGGAGATTCGGCAGACGGGGCGGGGAAGGCCCCCTGAATTGTATATTTATACTTCGGCTTTCAGCTAAATCGAGGTGAATATAAAGAAAATAGGACGTTTATGACACGATAATTATATATTTATGTACCTTTGCAGCCGAATTTAGAAACAGGTATATGCAAAAAGACAACCAGCCAATTATTGAAATAAAGAATGTGTCAAAGTTCTTCGGGGAGAAGGTGGCACTCGACAATGTGAACCTTTCTGTCCGGAAGGGGGAATTTGTGACCATTTTGGGACCTTCCGGTTGCGGAAAGACGACGTTGCTTCGTCTGATTGCCGGTTTTCAGACGGCTTCGGAAGGTATGATCTGTATCGGAGGCAAGGAAATCACGCAGACGCCTCCGCATCTTCGTCCGGTGAATACGGTGTTTCAGAAATATGCGCTTTTCCCGCACCTGAATGTGTATGACAACATTGCCTTCGGACTGAAGCTGAAGAAGATGTCGAAGACGGATATCGAGAAGAAGGTGAAGGCGGCGCTTAAGATGGTGGGAATGACGGACTATGAATACAGGGATGTCAATTCGCTTTCGGGTGGACAGCAGCAGCGTGTGGCCATTGCCCGGGCCATTGTGAACGAGCCGGAGGTATTGCTGCTGGATGAACCGCTTGCGGCCCTCGACCTCAAGATGCGTAAGGACATGCAGATGGAACTGAAGGAGATGCACAGACGGTTGGGCATTACCTTTGTCTATGTGACGCACGACCAGGAAGAGGCGCTTACGCTGAGTGATACGATTGTGGTGATGAGCGAGGGACGGATTCAGCAGATCGGGGGACCGACGGATATTTACAATGAACCGATCAATGCGTTTGTGGCCGACTTTATCGGTGAGAGCAACATCCTGAACGGGGTGATGGTGAAGGACGGTCTGGTGAACTTCTGCGGCAGGGACTTCGAGTGTGTGGATAAAGGCTTCGGTGAGAATGTGCCGGTGGATGTGGTCATCCGTCCGGAGGATCTGTATATCTTCCCGGTTTCGGAGGCTGCGCAGCTGTGCGGAAAGGTGCAGTCGTGTATCTTCAAGGGAGTGCACTATGAGATGGTGGTGACGGTAGGCAATTACGAGATTATCGTGCAGGACTATCATGCGTTTGAGGTGGGCTCGGAGGTCGGACTGCTGATCAAGCCTTTCGATATCCACATCATGAAGAAAGAGCGTACCTGCAATACGTTTGAGGCAAGGATGATTGATGATACGCACGTGGAATTCCTGGGCTGTGAGTTTGAATGTGCTCCGGTAGACCGAAGCGATGCGTCGAAGGACTGGGAGCATGTGAAGGCGGAAGTGGACTTCGATCAGGTGGTCTTGCTGGACAATGCGGAAGACGGCATGCTGACCGGTGAGGTGAAGTTTATCCTGTACAAGGGAGATCATTATCACCTGACGGTGTTCTCGGATTGGGATGAAAATGTATTTGTGGATACCAATGATGTCTGGGACGATGGGGACCATGTGGGAATTTCGATTCCTCCTCATGCCATCCGGATTATCGGTTAACTGAGATTGTGACATGATAAAATTGAAGACTTTTTTTGCATCCAGAAAGAGCTGGACATTGCCTTATTTGATTTTTTCGGTCATTTTTGTGATTGTTCCGCTGCTGCTGATTGTGGTATATGCCTTTACGGATGATGCGGGACACCTGACTTTGGCGAATTTCGGAAAGTTCTTTGCTCATCCGGAAGCGATGAATACCTTCGTCTATTCCATCGGTATCGCGATACTGACGACGTTGGGATGTATCCTGCTGGGGTATCCGGCGGCGTGGATTCTGAGCAACTGCAAAAAACTGGGGTATGCCCGTACGCTGGTCATGCTGTTTATCCTGCCGATGTGGGTGAATATCCTGGTCCGCACGCTGGCTACTGTGGCGCTGTTCGACTTTTTCCGTCTTCCGCTGGGAGAGGGGGCCTTGATTTTCGGAATGATCTATAACTTCATTCCTTTTATGATTTACCCCATTTACAATACGCTGCAGAAGATGGACCACAGTTATGTGGAGGCGGCACAGGATTTGGGGGCCAACTCGTTCCAGGTATTCTGGAAGGTGGTGTTCCCGCTTTCCATGCCGGGAGTGGTGAGCGGGGTCATGATGGTATTCATGCCGACCATCTCTACCTTTGCCATCGCTGAGTTGCTGACGATGAACAATATCAAACTTTTCGGTACGACGATACAGGAGAACATCAACAACAGTCTGTGGAACTATGGAGCGGCGCTTTCGCTGATCATGCTTTTCCTGATTGCGGTGACTTCCTTGTTTAATACCGACGATAGCAGTGAGACTGAGAGAGGAGGTGGCGTATGGTAAAGAAGGTACTGGAACAGGTGTATCTGTGGGTGCTGCTGATTCTGCTGTATGCACCTATCGCGATCATTGTGATTTATTCGTTTACGGAGGCGAAGGTACTGGGCAACTGGACCGGCTTCTCGCTGAAGTTGTATGAGTCGCTGATGAATACGGGGGCACATCATTCCTTGATGAATGCCTTTGTCAATACGATTGCCATTGCGCTGATTGCGGCTACGGTGTCTACCTTGCTGGGTAGTGTGGCAGCCATCGGTATTTTCAACCTGAGGGCCAGAAGCCGGAAGGCAATGGGTTTCATCAATACCATTCCTATTCTGAACGGGGATATCATTACGGGTATCTCGCTGTTCCTGCTGTTTGTCTCACTGGGCATTACGCAGGGCTTTACTACGGTGGTGCTGGCGCATATTACCTTCTGTACGCCGTATGTGGTACTGAGTGTGCTGCCTCGTCTGAAACAGATGAATCCGAATCTGTATGAGGCGGCACTGGATCTGGGAGCGACTCCGATGCAGGCATTGTGGAAGGTGATTATGCCGGAAATCCGTCCGGGTATGATCAGCGGGTTCCTGTTGGCACTGACTATCTCTATCGATGATTTTGCGGTGACGGTGTTTACCATCGGCAACCAGGGACTGGAAACGCTTTCTACTTATATTTATGCAGATGCCCGGAAGGGGGGACTGACACCGGAGCTGCGTCCGTTGTCGGCCTTGATTTTTGTAGTGATTCTGGTCATGCTGATTATTATCAACCGTAGGGCAGGAAAGGAGAAGCAGGTATGAAACGATGGATGAACTGGGTGTTTGTCTGTCTGGCTGTAGCGGTATGTAGCGGATGTTACAATACCAGCGAGGACAGACAAGCGATATTGAAGGTATATAACTGGGCCGATTATATCGGTGAGGGGGTTCTGGAGGACTTCCAGCAATATTATAAGGAGCAGACGGGAGAGGATATCCGTATTGTGTATCAGACATTCGATATCAACGAAATCATGCTGACGAAAATCGAGAAGGGGCATGAGGATTTTGATGTGGTCTGTCCTTCGGAATATATCATCGAGCGTATGTTGCGCAAGGACCTGCTGCTGCCGATTGATACGGTCTTTGCACATTCGCCGAATTACATGAAACTGGTGGCTCCGTTTATCAGGAAACAGATTGATAAGTTGGGCACTCCGGAGAATCCGGCAAGCCGTTATGCGGTATGTTACATGTGGGGTACGGCCGGATTGCTGTATAATACGAAGTATGTTTCCCGTGAGGATATGGATACCTGGGGAGTGCTGTGGGACAAACGGTTTGCCGGAAAGATCCTGATGAAGGATGCTTACCGCGATTCGTACGGTACGGCGCTGCTGTATGCCAACCGTCATCGTCTGGCAGAAGGAAAGGTGACGGTAGCGGACCTGATGAATGACTATTCTCCGGAGGCCATGGATACGGTAGAGAAGTATCTGAAACTGCTGAAACCGAACGTGGCCGGATGGGAAGCCGACTTCGGAAAGGAGATGATGACCAAGGAGAAGGCATGGATCAACATGACCTGGAGCGGGGATGCGCAGTGGGCCATTGAGGAAGCCAAGGCGGTAGGTGTCGATTTGGATTATACGATACCTCGCGAGGGTAGTAACGTGTGGTATGATGGCTGGGTGATTCCGAAGTATGCCAAGAACCGGAAGGCAGCGAGTTATTTCATCAACTTCCTCTGTCGTCCGAACATTGCGTTGCGGAACATGGAAGAGAACGGTTATGTGAGCTCCATCGGGGCTCCGGAGATTCTGGAAGCCTGTGAGGATTCTACCCTGGAGGAATACATTGATGCCAGTTACTTCTTCGGCCCGGAAGCGACTCATGTAAAACTGCGGAATACGCAATACCCGGACCGGTCTGTCATCTCGCGTTGTGAGATGATCCGTGACTTTGGTGACCAGACAGTGAAGGTGCTGGAAATCTGGTCGCGCGTGAAGGGGGACAATCTGAATACGGGAATCGTAGTACTCATTCTTGTCGTAGTGGCGGCACTGGCTGTATGGCAGATCCGGGTTCGCCTGAAGGCACGTCACAGAAGCCGCAGGATGCAGCGCCGTCGCCGCAGTCGCAGAAAATAGTCTGACTCATTCAGAAAAAAGAAGAATTTGAAAGATAACCTGAGAAAGGAATGGGAATGCCTTGATAATAGAGATAACAGCAGAGACAATAAAGAGGGATTCTCAGAAGTAGATCAGGAATAAAATAAAGAGGCTGTCTCAAAATAAACTTGAGATGGCCTCTATTGTTTCATCTCAGATTGGATTCATTCGAATTTTTCTAAAGAGAGAAGTTTATAAGCTTAGTTTTGAAGATTTTATCCTTTCAAACTGT
>NZ_JABSOE010000027.1 GCF_013618865.1 Phocaeicola faecicola | reverse complement strand
CAGTTTGAAAGGATAAAATCTTCAAAACTAAGCTTATAAACTTCTCTCTTTAGAAAAATTCGAATGAATCCAATCTGAGATGAAACAATAGAGGCCATCTCAAGTTTATTTTGAGACAGCCTCATTTCTTTTTTTATCTGTAAAAGGCTATTTATCCACAGTCTGACATGTCTGTGCATGCCTCAATTATCATACACCGTAACGTCTCCCTGCCCCAATAAGGAATTGAAGAGAGAAAGCCATTTGCCTCCGATCAGATCTGCGTCATAATCCTTTGCTTTTTCCCGTACCTGCTGTTTCATCCGACATCGTCTCTCCTCATCGTGCATCAATGACAACAACTCTTTTGCAAACCGGTGTGTGCTTCCCATAGGCAGCAGTATCCCGTTATCTCCAGAACCTCCGATAATTTCTTCTACCCCTTTAGAAGCATTAAAAGCCATCGGGATAACTCCGTAGGACTGTGCCTCGGTCAAACAAAGCGGAAAGCCTTCAAATGCAGAAGTCAGGCAGATTATTGATGCCTGCCGATAAAATCTTCCCACATCAGAGACATAGCCGATGAAAGAAACGCGTTCAAGTTTCCATTGTTCAGCCAGGTTTTCCAGGTTCTTTTTTTCAGGACCGTCCCCTATGATAACCAGTTCCCAGTCGGGAGCCTTACGAAATATCTTTTGCCAAATTTTCAACAAGATATCTACACGTTTAAAATAATCAAGACGACCGGAATAAATGACCTGTTTTTTCTTATCATTGCACCATTCAGCGGGCACAGGCTTTTCCGCATTGGAAATTACATGAATATGATTATCCGCTCCCAATGACAATAAACGGGCCAGCTGCTGCTTGTATCCGCTGCATAATACGGTAAATGCGTCTACCAGATGGTACATCCTCTTATAATCGGCCAAGAAGCGTTTGTCATACAGATGCAGCCACATCACTTTGGGATAGATAATTCCTCGCCAAAGGATTGTTTTGATGAATGACTTTGAGCTCCATCTTTTTTTCTCATATAAATAAACGATCTTCTCATACAGAGGAAGTCCATGAAGCGCAAAAACGATCTTGCAGGAGGTATGCTCCCGGACCGCCTGACAGATATCCGGGTTCATGAAAGCAGGCAAGACAAACTGGGAAATCTGCTTTTCCCGGATTACCTCTATTATGAACTTCTGGGTAGCTTCTTCGCGCAACGACAAGTTATCAGGTACCTCTATCAGATGGAGATGCTGACAATCATTCACGTTTAGATGAGAAGCAATCAGATATACTTCATATCCTTTATTGCTGATATAATCAGCGATATCCTGCGTAACCCGCTCTGCACCTCCGGCAGGAAAGGTATCATGAAAAAATAATATACGGTGCTTCATCTATGAAATTTCAAAAATATATACTTCAGATTAAATTTACGTATCTTTTTTCTGTCTTGCTTAGACAGCTTCCGCATATCTAGTTTTTTCGTATATTCGAAAGCCTTTTTATAGCATTTTCGGGAAATGGCTTCAAAGAACAAATAACGAAAGGATTCGGTCTTAGCATCCTCATAAACCGGTTCCAGACTTTTATCATACAAATTGATAAAATAGTGCTTTATTTCCAATGCGCTTTTGTGAAAGGTTTCGGTCTTCAGCATATCGGAACTGTGGCTTTGGGATTCTCCCAAGACACGATAAACCGCCGTGGCCTCCTGCATAAACTGAATTTTCCGATGGTAGGAAATCCACAGCCACAACGGATAATCTCCCATTCTCCATCTTTTCTTTTCCGGCACTATTTCCTTGTAATATTGACGCATCAGGTCTGCTTGAAAACAAACGGTCAGCGTAGGGATACCGTTCGTCTTCAACAATTCGGGAAAGGTACAGGAGGAGAAACCAAATGTGTTTTCTTCCATCTCCTGCAGACGCTCCGAATACAACAAGGTACGTGTGTAAACCATGCCATACTCTGAATTATTTTCCAGGAAATCTACCTGCTTCTGCAATTTGTATACATCTACCCAATAATCATCTCCCTCACAAATCGCTATGTATCTTCCCTTTGCACGGGGCAACTGAAAGTGCTGCCATATAGAAATCCGCTGGGAATGCTGGTTCACAGTCTGAAATATCGGCTTGATCAAATCCGGGTATTTGTCAGCATACTGTTTAATAATTTCAGGTGTCTTATCGGTAGATGCGTCATCATGAACCAAAATCTCAAAACAGAAAGTGGTCTGTTGGGCAAGAATTCCATCCAAACACTGAGCAATAAACCTTTCCTGATTATATGCTTCACAAAAAACACTTACCAAAACATTATTTTCCATGCTATATTAATCACTGCTTTTTGCTATTTTACTGTCCCACTATCGTTTCCCGATAATGCTTGATAATGATTGATTCCTTATAGTCAACCGGGGGGAAAATCTCTTTCCCGTAAAAACAGTTTAAATGACTGTTTACAAGGTCGTATCCAATAGCTGCGGAATAAGCAATGCCGGCAGAGAATCTTGGATTGATGTCGATTAAATAAAATCTATCTTCATTTTCAATAAACTCCATATTGACACATCCATTAATATTTAACAGACCTCCAATTTTGCGGGTCAAGCCTTTCAGCACTTCGTTATTACTCATTTGAACGCTGATTCCTGCTCCATTCTTTGTTCTGATCAACTCCTTTCTCGGAATAACCACATCGTTACCGGATGCTGCATTCCGGACATAATCTACGGTATAGACCGGACCTGATATGCAATGCTGAATGATATATCCCTCTTTATTTCTTAATAAAGCCAAATCTTCAGGACCGGAAATATACATCAAGCCTTCACTGCTGCGTCCATTGCAAGGCTTCGCCACCAACGGGTATTCAGTAGCAGGAAACGGATCTATCGGATGATGACAGTCCCATAAATATGTCTGTATCGATGGGATATCGTCTTCATGCACGAACTTCAGATATAAATTATGTTTATTCCGGGCAATAGACAAGACTTCATCTGCCTGCATACACAGTACAACGTGGTTAGCAGCAAAATGCGTCCTGTATTTGGCTATCACATCAATCTCAATGTCGGTTAATGGCATTATGCAGTGAATCTGTTCCTTCGCACAAATATCCAATAAAGCATTGACGTATGCCTCCTCCTCCCGGGCCAAAGGAACCTGATAGACTCTTGCACACAGCAATGATTCATAGTGCCATTCCGATGGATATATATCACATCCGATCACGGAATGCCCCTGTGCTGTCAATTTATCTATCACACACTGTGCAGACATAGAACCTATTGCCGTTATTAAAATATTCATGCCTTCGTCTTATTTATTAATATTACACATTATTGAGTCTATCACGGCATCTACCTCCGTATCCGATAAATCTGCGTATATTGGCAAGCATATTACCGTATTGGAGAGCTTCACAGCCACTGGCAGATTGGTTTCGGCAGCACTTTCCAGTCCTCTATACGTAGAAAAAGTACTGATTAAAGGATAAAAGTATCTGCGTCCGTAAATATTCTTCTGTTTCATCTTCTCATAGAGCATATCTCTGGAGATTCCCAGTTTATGCTCGTCAACAAATATCGGGAAATAGGAATAGTTATGCTTTACTCCCGGCATGTCTTCGAAGAATGTAATTCCATCCACATTACGAAAAGCCTCCCGGTAACGGCAGGCAACCCGTTTCCTTTCTTGAATGGCCTGGTCTACCTGCTTTAAATTCAATAGTCCAAAAGCGGCACGTATCTCATCCATTTTACTGTTGATCCCCGGTGCCACGACCGTGGTCTCATCCGCAAACCCGAAATTCTTCAGATAGTCAATTCTGCGTTTTGTCTCCTTGTCATGAACCACCAGTGCTCCGCCCTCAACCGTATTATACACTTTCGTTGCATGGAAGCTAAGCGTAGACATGTCTCCCTCTTCCAGGATACTTTTACCATCCACTTCCACTCCGAATGCATGGGCAGCATCGTAAATCACCTTCAGACCGTATTTATCCGCAATCTCTTTAATCCTCTTTACATCACAAGGGTTTCCATATACATGAACGGGCATGATGGCAGTGGTCTTGGGAGTGATGGCAGCCTCAATTTTATCAGGATCCAGATTACCGGTAGAGGGATCGACATCCACGAACACCGGTTTGATGCCATTCCACCAAAGCGAGTGAGTAGTGGCCACAAAACTAAACGGTGTGGTAATCACTTCTCCCGTAATACGCAAGGCTTGTAAGGCAGTTATAAGCGGTAACGTTCCATTCGTAAAGAGACTAATATAAAGAACCTTCAAATATTCACACAACGCCCCTTCCAGCTGCCGGTGAAAACTTCCGTTATTAGTCAGTTGTTTGCTTTTCCATATCTCATCCAGCAACAAGTCCAATTCTTTTCTTGATGGTAAAAGAGGAGATGTTACATATATCGGTTTATCAATCATAACAATTACAGTCTACAAATTTTTTTAAAAGTCCTCAGACGGAGTGAACACTTCTTGAAGCCACTCCGGCAAACCTCTCTTAAACTATTCTCCGGCCTAAAGAACTTGATCTTCAACGTATAATAAATACTGTGCCGTGGGAAGATAATTTCTTTGATTTTTCCTTTATACAAATAACTTAATACCTCCAAAGGATTCACCTTCTTGACTAAAGAAGAATGGGTAGAACCGTCTTCAAAAACTCCTAATTTCTCAAATGTGGATAATTGAAGTGTGGATTCCATGTTGAAAAAAACTTTCAAATACAATCCTCCCCAGACTGACATTGCAAAATCACAATCCGCTAAGTGCAACGCATTCGTATAGCGGGCAACCTTTCTCACAGTCTGTATGGTCAGTCGCACCAGTTCTTCGTTTTGGGTAAAACGGCGTTCTTTGAATACCGGCTTTATACCTGTGTCGTCCCGAGCATATCCTTTGGTAGAAGCATAAGGTGATACACAATAATACTGCTCTATCAGAGGCATGATTGAAGGAGTATATAAATGGGTGCCATAATAGCTATCAAAACTGCCGTACCGTATGGATAAGACTTCCGGAGCAGTACCCAGATAAAAGCATTTTCCGCGATATCCGCCTTCCCGTTCCAAAATACGGTTTATCATCAGTCGTGTAGTTCCTATCCATCCTACATCCACAATGGCCCAGGGGTATTCGGAGAACAGTCCTTCCTGTCTAAAATAATCCACCACCAGGGCTCTCTCCTCAGCAGCCTTCGCTACAATCCGCTGCTTGAGTCCCGATGATTGGAGGTATTCGAAAAACAAATCTTCCTGTTCCTTTGTCTTTATACGCTTAAAAGTGATATGCTTCTTGAAATCCTCATCCAGGTCGCTCCTATCCACTCTCAAATCCAGAAGAAGATCACTCACTTTTATCCGGTTCACATACAAAGGACTTCCTCCTTTGCATTCATACAATTCTTCTTTACTTAAAGAATAGATGTTCGGCAAGAACAACGAATATCTCGAAACAAACAAATAGTGCAGCGTAATTTCCGGATAATTCTTCTGATATTCCTCTGCTATCTGCTGCAAGATATAACCGTCTCTCGACAGGAAGTACAAATGTCTGACTCCCTCCTCTCTTGCCTTACGGAACAAGTAAGAAACATAAGGGACATACATGGATGCTATCATATCTGCCGCATTATCCACATCGGCATTCCGTATACCGGAAGTAAGACGGGCCGCACGCTGTATGCCGGCAAGAATAGAAAAATCGGTACCTCCCGGAAAACTCATGGCCTGTTTCATGGCCTGTTTTTCCATCTCTGTATATCCGGTAGATATCAGATAAGCAGTTATTTTCTTCTTTAAGGCCGATTTATAGTCGCTGGACACGTTATCTCCCATATGCTCCCAATGCGTCAGGTGCTTGAAATGGGCACGTACGATATCATATAACCCTCCTTCCCTTTTGGTTGCCTTATATTCACACGAAACAAATACAATATCTTCCGGTAAAGCACATCCTTCGTCCTGCAGTTTCTTCTTCAACACCTGAGAAGGTAAGTACATATCCGAGATAAAACAGATAGTATAACCCTCTTCACGCTTTCTGGCAATTAAGTCCTTCACATAAGCTACCGGAATCAAATTGTCCATCTCCACCTCAATCTCTTTCTCAATCACGGACTCAATGTCCAGATCAGGAAAAGCCTGCCGGTCAAATACCGAATATATCTCCCGCAACGACAGATTCGTATGCTGAAACTGGATGACGGCTTTCCTTTCTGCCTCCATTCTCCAGAGAAAAAAAGCATTCTGCCGAATTTTATCAGAAGGATATAAACGTTGAGACAGTATATAAAAAATATTCTCAGGTGCACCGCAAAGACGCAACAGAGTCGTATCAAAGATATCAAATGAAGCCAGTTTCATATTACTTTTATCTGATTTTTATTATATACAGTCTCAAACCATATATTAAATAACAAATTACTACAAAGACTGCATGTCGTTCAATTTCTTATAATATCCATTTTTAGCCAGCAGTTCCTCGTGCGTTCCGCGCTCTACAATTTCTCCTTCGAGCATCACACATATCTCATCGGCATTTTTGATGGTCGACAGACGGTGGGCAATGGCAATGGTCGTTCTTGTCTTCATCAGACGCTCCAAGGCATCCTGTACCAGACGTTCTGATTCCGTATCCAGTGCAGAAGTCGCCTCATCCAGAATCAGGATAGGAGGATTCTTCAGTACCGCACGTGCAATACTCAGACGCTGACGCTGACCTCCCGAGAGTTTACCTCCGCGGTCACCGATGTTCGTATCATATCCGTCAGGAGTCTCCATGATGAAGTCGTGTGCATTGGCAATCTTAGCAGCAGCCACTACCTGTTCCATTGTAGCATTTTCCACTCCGAAAGCAATGTTGTTGAAGAAAGAATCATTGAACAGAATGGCTTCCTGATTCACATTTCCAATCAGGCTGCGCAGATCGTGTACCGTCACATCCTTTATGTTGATTCCGTCGATAGTAATCTCACCTGCCTGTACATCGTGGTAGCGCGGCAACAAATCGACCAAAGTCGATTTTCCCGAACCCGACTGACCCACCAGAGCCACTGTCTTTCCTTTCTGTACGGTCAGATTGATGTGCTTCAGTACCTCCCGACGTCCGTCATAGCTGAAAGAGATATCCTTGAATTCAATCTTATCCGACAGTTCTTTCAAAGGAACAGGATGTTCCGGTTCCTTGATGTTGTTTTCTGCCTTCAGAATCTTGTCTACACGTTCCATGGAAGCCAATCCCTTCGGAATGTTGTAACCAGCCTTTGAAAACTCCTTCAACGGATTAATCACACTGTACAGGATGACCATATAGAAGATAAAGGTAGAAGCGTCGATGGTAGAAGTATTACCCAAAATCAGTGAACCTCCGAACCAAAGTACGATGACAATCAGGATTGTACCCAGAAACTCACTCATCGGATGTGCCAATGCCTGACGGGTAGCCACTTTATTGGTCGCATCACGCAGTTCGTTGCTGCAGCGGACGAAACGGCCGATCATCTTTTCTTCGGCGAGGAATGCCTTGATGATACGCAGTCCACCCAATGTCTCATCAAGCTGAGACATCGTATCACTCCACTTGCCCTGTGCCTCCAGCGACTGGCGCTTCAACGCACGGCCCACACGGCCCA
The DNA here is from genome assembly GCF_013618865.1 of Phocaeicola faecicola. GTDB lineage: Bacteria > Bacteroidota > Bacteroidia > Bacteroidales > Bacteroidaceae > Phocaeicola > Phocaeicola faecicola. The sequence continues at coordinate 49,249 of NZ_JABSOE010000027.1, read as the reverse complement.
TTACCCATCCCATAGAGGGAAGTACCAGGATAGTGAACAGAGTCAGCTGCCAGCTGGTGACAATCAGCGTGGCAAAATAAGAGACAATCAGGATCGGGTTTTTAATCAACATGTCCAGTGAACTGGTAATGGAGTTTTCAATTTCTCCCACATCCCCGCTCATACGGGCAATGATGTCTCCTTTCCGTTCTTCCGAGAAAAAGCCCAGAGGAAGATACATCACCTTTGAATACACCATAATACGGATGTCACGGACCACTCCTGTACGAAGCGGAATCATGATGGCAGAAGAACCGAAGTAACAAGCTGTTTTCAGCAACGTCATTCCCGCCAGGAAAACACCCAAAAGCAGCAATGCAGTCGAAGACCCGAAAGTCAGGATAAGCTGAGAAACATAATAATAGAAATTATTGACTGCCACTTCTTGCAGACTGGCGCTTCCCCATTCCATATACTCATACACCTTTGTACTGTCTCCTGTCTTAAACAGAATATTCAAAATAGGCACCAATAGAGTAAACGAAAACACATTAAACACCGCCGACAATACATTCAGTGCAACGGCTGTCAACGCGTATTTTTTATATGGCGACACAAAGCGCCGCATCATTCGCAGAAATTCTTTCATGCAGGTTGATATTATTGATTAATGATTGATTTTATAAAAATAAAACAAAAAATTTACTTGAACAAATATAAGGGGGCAGCTACCTCCAGATTATCCCGTTTATTCAGGATTCACCACCAGTTGGTTTCCGTTCATCCGCTCCATATATTGCTGGATAATGGCTTTCAGCTGATTTTCCATCGGCTGTTGCACATCGGTCTGTCCCAGCAGGTTGTGCTTCAACAAGACGTCTTCCTTGAAATTATACAGGGCAATCGACTGTCTTCCGTCAAACTGCAGCAGGTAGTCTCCCTTGAAGAACTGATAAATACCGTCCAGGTAATTCACCGCATAAGTTTCCTCTGGAGGAGTGTTCAGCAGGTCGCATCCGAAAGCCACATACGGCCGGTCGTATCCCAGGTAGCCCAATACCGTCGGCATAATATCAATCTGCTGTGAGATACCGGGGCGCTTGCCCTGCAGACTTCCGTCGGGCGTGTAGAAGATAATCGGTATCGAGAAGATTCCGGCTTCCGTCTGATACTCCGCATGTTCATTCTGATTGGTATGATCGGCAGTCAGCACAAACAGCGTATTCTTGAACCACGGTTCCTTGGAGGCAGTCTCAAAAAAGCGCTGCAAGGCATGGTCGGAATAACGGATGCATTTATGAATCGGAAGAGAACTCTCCGGATATACCGACCGGTAGCGTTCCGGGATATTAAACGGATGGTGAGAAGAGGCCGTGAAGATTCCCGTAGAAAAAGGCTCCTTGAACTCAGACATCTTTTCGGCATAGAACTGCAGAAACTCTTCATCCCAGATGGCCCAGTTGCCATCGAAGAACTCATCATTGCCAAACTCGGTCCGACCGAAATAATCCTGGTATCCGGCAGCCCGGGAGAAAGCCTGAAAGCCCATCGAGCCATTGGCAGCTCCATGGAAGAAAGCCGTATAATACCCCTTCTTGCGCAGTTCTCCGGCCACACTCGTCAGACTGTTCAACGAGGCAGGGGTCAGGAAAAAGGCTTCCACAAACATCGGAATGCTCGACAGCGAAGAAGGCATACCGTCGATGCTGGCCCGCCCGTTGGCAAAAGAATATTCAAAATACATACTCTTCTGAATCAAAGAATCCAGGAAAGGAGTATATCCCTTGTATTTCCCGCCTTCCAATGTCGGGTTCAGTGCCCCGATATATTCTTTTCCAAAACTTTCCAATATCATTACCACCACATTTTTAGGCTTGAAAACCGTGGAATCGGAAGGCACACAAACCGGGTTGAAGGCTTTCAGCATCTCCTCGCGGTCAGTGTAATACTCAGGTACCACGAAAGGCTTCTTGCCAATGGTACGGAACATGGAGAACGGAGTATTCAGTACAATTCCGGTCTCAATCGGTCTGTCTACATACTGGTTGGCATTACTGATGGTAATCGGACGAGTCTGACGGGTCATTCCCCCTCTCATACCGAAGACGATGAACGGCGCACAGGCCAACAGGAACAGGGTATTCGATACGTAATAGGCGGGCAAGGACTTGCGCACCTCGGTAGCCGGCAACTGATACAGACGGTACAGCAGAAAAGCGATGACTGCCGTCAGCAATACCAGGTACCAGTGATTCACAAACTCAATGCCGATAATGCGTCCCAGGTTGTCCTCGTTGGCAAACTGGCTGAATACCGAGCAGGTAGTTCTCCGGTTGGTAAACTGAAAATAGACCGTATCCATCAGATTGGCTACCACACAGAGCGTATTCACGATGACATACAGCCATCTTACGAACTTGTGATAAGCCGGTACTTCTTTCCAATGCAGCGGAAACAAAAACAAGAGTATGAAAAGCGCGTTTGCATACATGATGGCAGAGGTATCAAAATACAGTCCTCCCCCACACAGTTCCAGAAAATGGGAAAAAGTAAGGTCCTTGAAAAACGCCGCGTTTTCCCACAAAAAGACCAGACGGCAAAGCATGAACACCACATATACCCAAAAGATATTGATAAACAATGCCTTCAGGGTCTTCCACTGACTCATCCAATTATTATTCATATCTTCTACTAATTTCAGTATAATCTTTTGTTATCATCTCATAGCACAACTTCAGCCAGATCAGCACGCAAGGAAGGGCTTTCAGGGCATAAGGTTGTACGAATGTCTTGCGCAGGTATTCCGGGAACAGGTCGGAAGGTGACATACTGGTCAGAATAAAGGCAAACACCATCAGTGCAATGTCCCATTTGTTGCGCTTCCACGGGGCGGTCACATACCAGATAGCGACTCCCATGAAGGCAATGATATAGGTACTCGACTCGCTTCCTGTGCTGAACAGCACCACAAACAGCAGGACCGAAGCCAGCAGGGCATAGCGGAAAGCCAGGTTCCGGTATTGCTTGAAACGCAGATAAGGAACCCCAAACAGGGCCAGTCCCGGTACTATCAGCCACAAGTCCGAATAAGTGGCACATCCCGAAAGTTTGCGCACCAGTCCCAGCAGAGACACATTCTGTGCCCAGGAGAACATGTTCAGTCCGTTCTTTTCCACCAGACTCTCGTACCATCCTCCATACTGTATCAGGATATATTCAGGAGAACTGATCAGCATGGGAGCCACAAAGCAGACCACTGCCCAGCCCACCAGCGACACCGAAAATTTCAGCTTGTGCCGTGAGAAAAAGAAAAAAGCCAGTCCCACAATGCCGTAGAGCTTTACAAACGTACCGATCACAATCAGCAGGGCAGCCCACACATCCTTTTCTTTCTCAATCAGATAGAACGTACCGATGATGATTGCGGCGATTGCCACATTAAACTGCGACATGAACAGGGCCGTCAGCAGTTCGTGCGCACAGAACCAGTATATGAAAATACGTTTCCTGTCGGGCATGGGCAGATACCGCACCGACCAGTACAGACAAAGCGAAAGCGCCACCAGCCAGCACAACAGTCCGATCCATTCCGGCAGAATGGCGAACGGAGCTATCACCAGACTGAAGAACGGTCCGTAATGATTCGTATCGAAATACTCTTCGGGATAGCCCGTATACAGAGGAAACTGTTTCCAGGTATGATGGAAGACCCCTCTGAATATCAAGAAATTATTATGCTTGTAAATCTTCAGCAACGCAGAAATGACCGGCAGCAAGATCCACAGTCCGTACAGCGTACGATAGTCACTGAAAAACGGCTTGGAGAAAAATCTCCTCATTTGTTCCATCCAATTCATGTCTCTATTCTTCGTTTTCACTACTTTTCTTATACTTAAATACCCAGCGAAGCAATATAAAATTGGCCGGGACCGCTACCGCCAGTACCAGCAGAGGAGCCAGCAGACGGGGAACTCCCATCCACAGGAACACATTGAACAACACCATGTGAAGCAAGTAATTGATCAGATGGCTGAACCCGAAGCCGGTAGCCTTCAGTACCGTAGGCTTGCTCCGGAAAGTAAAATAAGAAGTCATGAAGAAATTGCAGGCCAGACTGATCAGATACCCCGCCGTATAGGCGATGTTCAATGCAAGATAAGCCTGCAGCCAATAATATATCCCATAGTGAATCCCGGCCGCTACTGTCCCTACCAGACAAAAACAGATGAATTCACGTACCTTCTTTTGACGCAAGAGTGCAGAATAATCCATAAATAAAACTTGTTATTTTTTCTCCTCTTTCTCCCAGAGCAAAGTCTCAATATTATACAGCGGACGGTGCTTTACTTCAATGTAGATTTTTCCGATATACTCTCCAATCACTCCGATGGAAAGCAGCAGCAACCCTCCGATAAACCAGATGGAAAGCATGATGGAAGGCCATCCCGGCACTGCCCAATGCTCTAAATAAGAACACAATACGTAGATGAACATACAGACGCTCACCATCAGGCACAGCAGTCCCGCACTGACAATCAGCGAAATCGGCTTGGTCGAGAACGAAGTTATCCCGTCAATGGCCAGTGTCAGCATCTTGTTCAGGGTATATTTGGAATATCCGGCAGTCCGCTGGCTGATTACATCCTTCACCGTAGTCGAAGGATATCCGATCATCGGAATCAGTCCGCGCAGATACAGATTCCGCTCTCCGTAGTGCGCCAGCTGCTCCAGGGCCCTCCGGCTCATCAGACGGAAGTCCGCATGGTTGTATACCGCATTTACCCCCATCATCTTCTGCAGCTTGTAAAAAGCCAGTGCCGTATTTTTCTTCAGGAATGAATCTCCCTCCCGGGATACCTTCACTCCATACACGATGTCATATCCTTCCCGATAGCGGTCGACCATCTCCTCGATGGCATTCAAGTCATCCTGCAGGTCGACATCAATCGTAATCACCGCATCGCAATACGCTTTGACTGTCATCATGCCCGCCATGATCGCACTCTGATGCCCCACATTCTTCCCGAGGTTGATTCCCCGGAAATAAGGATTCTCCCGGAAAAGTTGCACAATCAGTTCCCAGGTATTATCCCGGCTGCCGTCGTTCACCAGCATCACAAAACTGTCTGCGGCCACCTTTCCCTTGGCCACCAGTCCGTCCAGCAGTGCCGTCAGGCGCCCGGCCGAAGCAAGCAGGACCTCATGTTCGTTATAGCAAGGACATACAATTCCCAGTCTCATAATCCAGTCTGTTGTTTTTGTTCCACAAACTCCGAGAAAGTAGCAAACGGTACCTTTCTCTCCTTAAAGTATCTGATAAACGCATCCAGTCGTTCCACCATCTCCAGTCCCGAATGATTGCGTATGATAAACGGCATCTTCAGTTCAGGATGTTCCTTCAGTTCATAAAACTCCCAAGGGTGAAAGTAAGTAACCATATAACCGTCATGGGCATGCGTACGTCGGCACATCCAGCGGTACAACGCCCCCGGAAGGTTGTGATACGACAGCCAGAACAGCGGGAAACGCAGCCAGGGAGTCACCGAAGCCGGAATCTGCAGCACATCCTCCTTCATGAAGCAGGTACGTGGCGTAGAAAGATGCATGTATCTTCCCGGGATAAACGTAGGATTCAGCGACGAGTTATATACATAGCCAGCCTTTCGGATTTCCTTTTCAGGCACAGGCATCATCCGGGCCTGACGATATCCCTTCACTTCCTTTCCAATCAGCTGTTCGAGTACTTCCTTCGATTTTTTCAAATCCGATACCTCAAAAGTCCAATGATGATAGCCATGCGAAGCCACCTCATGTCCTTCTGCCACAATACGTTGCATCACCTCCTGAGAATGAAGTGCAAAATTGGCAGTACAAAAGAAAGTAGCCTTCACCTGATTCTTTTTCAAGCAGTCCAATATACGGTTGGTTCCCACCGTAGAAATCCGCACCTGTTCCTCCAGAGGAATATCCACCTGATGTTCGCGCGGCACATCAAATTCTTCTGTATCAAAACTCAATAGTATCATACATAAAATCTTAAACGATACAAAAGTAGCAATAAAAAAGCAAGTCGATGGCTTTGTTTATATATTTTTTCATACATTTGCCTAAAATATAAATCATTCAAAGTACACTGTCTCAGTCTCTACCTGAAGCAGAGATTTCTTAATCGAGCAAAATGAAAATAGGATTTGACGCCAAACGTGCCGCCCAGAACAAGACCGGTCTCGGAAACTACAGCCGGTTTGTCATTCAGTCACTCAGCGACCTTGCCCCGCAAAATGAATATGAGCTTTATGCGCCATCCCCCCGAAAAAGCCAGCTGCTGGAAACCCTGCACGGAAAATTCTCCGTACATTTTCCCCAAGGCGGTTTCTGGACCCGGTTCCGCTCGCTCTGGCGGGTATGGGGAATCACCCGCGACATTGCCCAGGCAGACATCGATATTTTCCACGGACTGAGCAACGAACTGCCTCTGAACATCCGGAAAGCCCGTCATACGAAAAGCATCGTGACGGTTCACGACCTGATTTTCCTGCGCCATCCGGAATGCTATCCGGTAATCGACCGGATGATTTACAACTACAAGTTCCGGAGAGCCTGCCGGCAGGCCGACCGCATTATTGCTGTCAGCGAGTGTACCAAACGCGACATCGTATCGCTCTACCATATCGCTCCCGAAAAGATTGACGTGGTGTATCAGGGCTGTGACCCTGCCTTCAAGCAGGCCGTTCCGGAGGAGAAGAAAGAAGAAGTGAAAAAACGCTATCAGTTGCCGGAAAAATACATCCTCTATGTAGGAAGCATCGAAAGCCGGAAAAACCTGATGCTGCTGGCCCGGGCCTTGTGCCACCTGGACGCTTCGTACCAGGTCATTGCCGTAGGCAAGCACACTTCCTATGCCGACAAGGTCACCCGTTTCCTGGCCCACGAAGGCCTCCAGTCGCGCATGCGTCTGATTCACGGAGTACCCTTCAGCGACCTTCCGGCACTCTACCAGTGTGCTACGACCTTTGTCTACCCTTCCTTCTACGAAGGCTTCGGCATCCCGTTGCTGGAAGCCCTGAACAGCGGAGTTCCGGCCATCGGAGCCCACGGTTCCTGCCTGGAGGAAGCCGGAGGTCCTTCTTCCCTGTATGTAGCCCCTACCGATGAGAAAGGACTGGCGGAAGTCATACGGCGGACCTATACCGATGCCTCGCTGCGCGAACGGATGATTGAAGAAGGCAAAAAGTACGCCGCACAGTTCGAACCCGAACCGCTGACCCGGCAATTATTAGCTATCTATCAGAAACTATCAGAATAAGAATCTGTCATGCAAATATCTGTTGTAATCAATACATACAATGCCTCCAAGCATCTGAAAGAAGTGCTGGAAGCCGTGAAAGAATTTGACGAAGTACTGGTCTGTGACATGGAAAGTACCGACGACACCTGCCGGATAGCCGCCGGTTTCGGCTGCCGCATCATCACTTTCCCCAAAGGACTGCATCAGATTGTGGAGCCGGCACGCGACTTTGCCATCAAGCAGGCACGGTGTCCCTGGGTACTGGTAGTCGATGCAGATGAGATTGTGACACCCGAACTCAAGAACTATTTGTACAGCCGCATCCAGGAAAGCAACTGCCCGGACGGACTCTACATTCCCCGGAAGAACTATTTCATGGGACAGTTCATGCACTGCCACTACCCCGACTATATTCTCCGGTTTTTCCGCAGGGAAAAGACTTCCTGGCCTCCCATCATACACATCTCACCGGAGGTCGACGGACGGGTGGAAAAGATTCCGGAAAACCGCAAGGAACTGGCTTTCATCCATCTGGCCAACGACAGTGTGGCAGACATTCTGAGAAAGACCAACCAATATACCGAGTACGAACTGGAAAAGAAAAAGCACAAGAAATACGGTACCATGGCTTTCTTCTACCGTCCGGCCTTCCGTTTTCTGAAGGCCTATCTCTTCAAGGGGGGATTCCGCGACGGAAAAGCCGGATTTATCAAGGCTTGCCTGGAAGGGTATTACCAGTTCATCATGCTTGCCAAAATGACGGAAAGAAAGAAAAATTCCTAAGTCGCGAAGCTACCGGCTCCCCGGAACCGTCGTTGAATCATCATCTTATAAAAACGGAAGAGGGTGGATTGTCTTACGAGATAACAGACAATCCACCCTCTTTCCGTTGGCCGTTGCCGGCCGGTTATTTGCTCAGACGGTCTACAAAAGCCTTGAGTTTTTCCAGATAAGCCATTCCGTATTTCAGGTCGGGTTCCATGTAATTTCCTTCTGCCCATTCGTTCCACGACTTGATAAAGACCAGGTTGTGCTCCGGACGCTTGCCTTCCACTACCTGTGCCACATCCTGCAAATGACGTTCAAAACGTTCGGGAGTAGCCCCGTGGAACACCAGTCCCTGTCTTCCGGTACGCGGAGTATGGTCCCAGTTCGGAATAATGGTCGGATACCGGTCTTCTTTCCGCTCTTCCTTGCCGATAAAATACTTCATCACTTCCCGGTAAGGCTCGATCATCGGCGAGCGGAACAGCAGTTTACGCAGTTTCCGGCACAGATATGTCACCTGATTGCGGTGTTTCTTATAATTATACATTCCCACGATGTTCACCGCGTCAAATCCCAGGGCGCTGACCGTATCCGCCTTCTCCGGTCCGTAAATCTGACCCACAAAGTGGATACCTTTCAGTCCGTTTTCCCGGGCCAGCTTCTGCCACAACTGGATAAAATGTGCGGCATCCGGCAACTGGAAGGGCTGATACACCATAAACAGCGGTTTTCCGTCCACCTTCACATAACGCTCGTCCTTGAATGCCCTCAGTACATGATAGAAATGGGCAATATGATCCTCCTCGGAAGGATAAGTCTGTTCAATCAGAATTTCCCGCCGCTTCAGACCATGATGGAATCCCCTCCACGACTCGTTGGCCCAGGCCAGACAGAAAGGAAAATCAGGCTCCCCCGACTGCAGCACCTCCTCAAACGGGCGCTCCAGCAACTGCTTGCCGTTGCCAAACCAGTAATGCCAATAGCAGAATCCCTCTACGCCATACTCCCTGGCCATATCGGCCTGTGCCTTCCTTACTTCCGGCACACGCAAGTCATAATATCCCAGGTCGGCAGGAACACGCGGCTGATAATGTCCCCGATACAGCGGTCTGGCCTTTCCGACATTCATCCATTCGGTAAATCCCTTTCTCCACCATACATCGTTCTCCGGTATCGGATGAAACTGCGGCAAATACAAAGCCAGTACACGTACGTTTTTCTTATCCATTATTCTTCAAATACTTGTCAATTCCATTATTACACCATTTCAACTTACCGCTCTTGACTTCTTCCAGGGCCTTGAAGTGGGCCTGTTCGTTATGGCGGGAAGATTCCTTATGCCACAGATGGTACACAATACCTCCCATTTTCAGGGCTTTTTTCTCTACTCCGGCAAAGTGGAGACGATACACCAGTTCCCCGTCTTCGTGTCCCCATTCCAGCAAGTTCTCATTGTATCCGTTTACCTTGATAAAGTCACTGCGCCAGCAGGCAAAGTTGCAGCCGCGCATGTGGTCAATCTTACGGGCATAACGCTTCGAGAGAAAACGGCGAAGCACCGCCGAGCGGATACCGTTGAGTACAAACGAGAGCTTCAGTTGCGAGAGCTTCAGTCTCAGGTTTGTGTCAGTCAAGAGTTTATTCGTTACAATCGGGCCGATCTTGGTCCGGCTTCCACAGACATAATATCCCTCTTCCATCATCTCCACATGGTCTTTGATAAAATGTCTTTCCAGAATCACATCACCGTCAATCTGTATCAGATAGTCTCCGTGTGCCTGAGCCACTGCCTTGTTCATGATAATGGTCTTTCTGAAGCCATGGTCCTCCTGCCACACATGAATGACCGGAACCGAAATCTGTTCCCTGAACTGATCGATGACCTCCTTCGTATCCTCACGTGAACCGTCATCGGCAATCACGATTTCATCGGGAAGGCGTGTCTGAACCAGGATACTCTGCAAACATAACTGCAACGCCTCTTTCCAGTTATAAGTAGAAATCAATAACGTAATAGTCGCTTTCATACAGTAATTACTTTTTCATACTGTCATAAATAAATTCTCGAATAAAGTGAACTCCTCCATCGTAAGAGGGCGGTCTTTATCCATAATCCAATGTAAAGGACGATCATGATAGAAAGCAGCCATAAGTGAATAGGTGCTTTTAGGACCAATCAAATAATCACATTCCGACAGCGTATACAGATCCTCGGCCATATTGCCGTCGGATAAATGTACATCTTCATGCACACTGTTGCGGTATTTTGCAATATCCAGATGCCGGTCGTTCGTACAGATCAGCACCTGTACCCGCTTGCCGGGAAACAAAGCCCGGAACTGGTTGATTTTGTTGATATATACGGTATCATCGAAAAAGAACTTTCCTCCCATCCAGTTGGCATAATCCCCCCGGCGGATATGTACCCCCAGGCGGATATCGTATTCCGGCAGGGATGACAGCAATTCCTTCCGTGCTGCAATGACATTTTCCTTGAAAGAAAACTGGGACAGTATTTCGGAGCGGTATTTCATGAACAAATGGGGAAAGCGGAAATGCCAACCGTCAAGCGCGATGAATTTCTTGGTTTTGAGTTCTTCCAGCACCTGCGGAGTCACCGTTTCCGGGGTTTCCAGCCAGAAACATTTAATCAGACGGGCCTTGATCATGAACTTGGCAAACAGATAAACCAGCGGAGTGTGAAACTTCTCACGGCAAATCGCAAAGAAGCGGTATTTATAGGCAAAACGCATCGAAATCACCTTTACTCCATATTCGCGCCCAAAAGCATAAGCATGGGCATACTGCAAAATATTATTACACATTTGCCCATATCCTTTCACAAAAATCATATCTACACTTTATAATTTATCCCACATTTGTCTCCCTTGCAAAGATATAACAAAAACCACAAAACCCTAAAAGAAGTATACAAAATAACCGCAAGTTTATCCAATTATTTATATTTTTGCTATCTAAAAAAACGCTTCATGGAAAAGCTAGCTACATTATTACACAGCGGGAAAAACCCTAAGCTTCCGTATTATATCAAGGGGATATTCCGCTACCTGATGCCTTCTTCGCTGTTGAGAAAGAAGCTGGAGAAGACGTTGCATGCACTCGAAGGCAGGGCAGACAAGGCCTATATCCTCGACAGGGTGGACTATTACAACAAACTGTCGGAGAAGACGGCTCTTCCGGCCGACGCACCGCTGTTGGGGGCGCACCGGCTGAAAGGGAACAAGAGTGTGTATTTCTTTGACACGTACGAATTCACCCGGTGGTTCTCCCCTTCCCTGAAATGGTGCTATGTCTTCGGCGACGTAACGACGGTTCCGGCGTATCCTGCGGTGGTCAAGAGCCGGCCGACGGGAGGCGACAACCGTAACTCGGTGTTGCTGAACCTGGACAAGATCCGGCATTTCGTGTTTCTGAAAGACCGCAAGGCTTTTACGGAAAAAGAGGATAAGATCATCTTCCGGGGAGAGGCGCACGGAAAGCCCAACCGGATTGATTTCATCAACCGGTATGTCAACCATCCGATGTGTGACGTGGGGGATGTGGGTTATAATCCTCCCATTCCGCATGCCGACAAGATGACGCTGTACAAGCACCTGGACTATAAGTTCATCATGGCCCTTGAGGGGAATGATGTGGCAAGCAACCTGAAATGGGTGATGTCGTCCAACTCGATAGCGGTGATGCCGCGGCCTACCTGCGAGACCTGGTTCATGGAGGGAAGGCTGATTCCGGATTATCATTACATTGAAATCCGTCCCGACTATTCCGACCTGATCGAGAAGGTGACGTATTACATCCAGCATCCCGACAAGGCACAGGAGATTATTAATCATGCACATGAATATGTCAGACAGTTCCAGAACAAAAAGAGAGAAAGACTGATCTCGCTGCTGGTCTTGCAGAAATATTTCCGTTTTACCAATTAATTTTCATTTACCTCGATGGGCAAAGTATATTTCATCACATATGGCGACAAGAAATACCGGGAATCTGTGGCACGGATCAGCAAGGAGGCGGAGCAGACCGGAGTGTTTCACGAAATCATCGGGTATACGGATGAGCAGCTGCCGGAACCTTTCAAGACGTATGCAGCGCGTTATCCACGCGGTGGAGGATACTGGCTATGGAAACCCTGGGCGGTATGGAATACCTGGCAGCAAATGCAGGAGGGGGATGTGCTGGTGTATGCGGATGCCGGATGTACGCTCCTGCCGCATCCCGACTGGCAGCGTTACCTGCAGCGGATAGCCCACAAGAAGGCACTGTTCTTCATTGCAGAGGGAAAGAACCGGAAATGGTGCAAAAAAGAGGTATTCGATTTCTTCACCCCTTGCATACAGTGGTGGAAATATGCACGGCAGGTACAGGCAACCTTTTTCATGATCCGCAAGGAGGGAGAGAATGATGTCGTGGAGCGGTGGTATGAACTGGCCCGGACACGGCCGGAACTGTTTACCGATGTATTGCCCGAGAACCGGAGCAAGGAGTGTGCTTTCTTCAAGGAACACCGTCACGACCAGTCGGTGCTGACGGCCTGTATCTGTACTTCCGCACAACTGGAGGCGTTCTGTTTCCTGCCGGAGAAAATGGAGCGGAAGCATTTCGGCGGACAGGCGGTACTTGCCTCACGCATTTCGGCCGAGGGAGTAAGGGGTACTCAGGCCAATGCCTCGGAACCGCGGAAATGGAAAGACTGGATCAAACGGATGGGAAAGAGCCTGCAGTGTCACTTCACCGCAGGGTTGTTCCGTCTGAACCGTCTGTTCAGCCGGAGTACTACAAACGGCTGAGACGCTTCTTGCGTTCCTCTTCCGAGAAGAGGCGGTTGAATTCCTCGCGCGTGCGTTTCCAGCGCTTATGGCTCCAGAGCCAGTATTGAGGATGACGGCAGATGGTATCTTCCAGCAGTCTGAAATAACGTTCCGTAGCATAGAAAATCGGTTTGTCACTCAGCGTATCGGCTATTTTCACCATCCGTGCCACGTAATGTCCTCGCTTGGGACGTTCAATGTCAATGTAATACACACTGGTATCCATGATTTTGGAGATGCGTTCAGCTCCGGTAAAAACGGGAGTGTCATGATGCAGGAAGTCGGTCCAGTAATGGATGTTGTGATATCCGGGTACCTGGTCGGAAATGTAGCCCACGATGTTGACTATGCCTTTCTTCTTCCATCCCAGTACGGTCAGGAACGTGGCATCCATCTCGATGGACTGAGCCTTGAAACGGCCTCTCATATACAGGAAGAGACGGTCGAAAATCTTGTTTTCCAGCGGATGATAAATCTGGCCGCACTGCACGTTGCAATGAATACCCAGCGAACTGATCCACTCCCAGTTGCAGTAATGCCCCAGATAGACAGAGACCGAACGCCCGCTGGCAAAATCCTTGTTCAGTTCGTCCAGCCCCTCAAAGCGCATCCGTCGGCGCATCTCTTTCTCACTGATTGAAAACAGCTTGATGGTTTCTACGATATAGTCACAGAAAAAGGCATAAAACTCCTTGGCGATCTTCTCAATCTCCTTTGGCGACTTCTCCGGAAAGGAAGATTCCAGATTGCTGTACACCACGCGTTTCCGGTAGCGGACCACGTAATACAACAGATAATAAAGCAAATCGGAAATCCAGTAAAGCACCCGCAATGGAAGAAGAGAAACCAGATACCAGAGTGCGAAACCAATGTAATATCCTATATTTTTCATGTGATAAAACTACAAAACCATCCTGTCTGTTATAAACTTCACTTCATGAATAAATCCCCGGCTGCCCACGGCAGCATAATGAATGCAAACGTACTAATTTTACCCCTTCCCGTCAAGAGAAATGCGTGATTCTGACCACCTCTTCCACAATCTTCTGCGGATCGATGTAGCACATGCAGGCATAATCCTTCCTCCAGCAGGGCTTGTTGCCAAAGATGGAGCAGGGACGGCACGGAAGGTCGGTCTGGATAACGGTGGTACGCTCTTCTCCCCAGGGCATGAAACCGGCATAAGGATGAGTGGCGCCCCAGATTGACACTACCGGCACGCGGACCAGTGAGGCCAGGTGCATGTTGCCCGAATCCATGGCCACCATGACCGACAGTTTGCTCATAATGGCCAGTTCCTGTCCCAGACGGTACTTTCCTGCCAGAGAGAAAACTCCGGAATACCGGCTCTGCCAGGTTTCCAGCAAGTCTTTTTCCCGCTTTCCGCCTCCGAACAAAAGGACGCGGACATCAGGTACCTTGGCCAGACTGGCTATCACTTCTTCCATCTTGTCCAGAGGGTAAATCTTTCCCGGATGTGCCGCAAAGGGGGCAATGCCTACGTATTTGATGGTCTTATCCGAAAAAACCTCTTCGGCAAAGGAGACATCGGCAGGAACGTCTTCAAAAAGCGACTGAAAGGTGAGCGGGAACTCGAAGCCCAACTTGTTGAAGACATCCACATAGCGCTGGATGGACTTCCGCAAAGGAACCAGCCGCTTGTGCCTGGCGGCGGTCAGCTGCTTCTTCTCTTTCCGGCCCTTATTTATTACGGCAACAGGGATCCCGCAGAGGCGGAATCCCCAGTCTATTACTTTACTGCGCAGCACATCGTGCAGGTCTGCCACAGCATCGAATGATTCTTTCCGTAATTCGCCCGACAGCCGGAGCAGTCCCTTGAATCCCTTGTATTTCCCTTTCAGGTCGGCCTCCCTGAACGTCAGGTTGGCAGGAGCATTCTCGAAAAGGCAAGCCATATGAGGGCGGCTCAGCACCACCAGCTGGTGCTGGGGATAACGGCGGGCAAAGGAGTAGAGTACCGGCACAGTCATGGCCACATCGCCCAGTGCTGAAAAACGGACAACCAGTATTTTAGCCATTCAGCAATCTTATTTTTGTCCGTAAAGCACCGGATTCAGATTCGGATCGTTATACATCTTCATCTGTTTGTAAACCTTCATGTACTTGTGTCCGCTTTCAATGTCTTCCAGCAGACGGTCGATGGCAGCCGACAGGTCTTTCTGCTGCTCCAGCAGTACATCCAGTTTCGCCTTGCAGGCATCGCGGTGCTGAGCGTCGGTATCCGTACGCTCCACTTCCTTGCGCATATGATAGATTTTCAGAGCCAGAATAGACAGGCGGTCGATGGCCCATGCCGGGCTTTCCGTATTGATGCTTGCATCGGCGGCTACCTGTACGTCTTTGTACTTGTCAAGGAAATAGCTGTCAATCAGTTCCACCAGGTCGGTACGGTCCTGATTCGACTTGTCGATGCGGCGCTTCAGTACCAGAGCTTCGTCCGGGTTGATGTTCGGATCGCGGATAATGTCCTCAAAGTGCCACTGTACAGTATCAATCCAGTTTTTCAGGTAAAGGTAGTATTCAATACTTTTTACAGGATAAGGATTGTTAATGGGAGTATTCACGTCGTCTGTCTTGTGATAGTCATCGATAGACTGCACAAATATCGGATTACAAAGCTCAGTAAAAGTCATGTCGAAACAATTTTTAATTATACGATTATACAAAGCTAACAAAAACTTTGATAAATTCCAACAGAGTATTCAAAATCAAATGAAGTTTCCTAATTTTGCGGTCGGAAAACGAGAAAATAAATACATACTTGGATGAAAGTAGTTATAGACAATAAGATTCCTTACATAAGAGAAGCCATGGAGGCTTTGGCCGACGAAGTGGTTTATCTGCCGGGAAAAGAGATCACTGCCAGTGTGGTAAGAGATGCGGATGCCCTGATTACGCGTACGCGTACCCAGTGCAACCGGCAGTTGCTGGAAGGAAGCAAGGTAAGGTTTATCGGTACGGCCACCATCGGATTCGACCACATCGATACGGAGTATTGCCGGGAAGCAGGAATTACCTGGAGCAACTGTCCGGGATGCAATGCCGGTGCCGTGGAGCAGTACCTTCATTCGGTGCTGTTGCTTCTGCAGCAGGAAAAGCACGTGGAACTGAAGGATGCCTGCCTGGGAATTGTGGGTGTGGGACATGTGGGAAGTCATATCCTCAGTCTGGCCGAAAGGCTCGGAATGCGCATTCTGCTGAACGACCCGCCGCGTGCCGACCATGGAGAAGAAGGATTTGTCAGCCTGGAGACACTGGCGCGTGAGTGCGATATCATCACCTTTCATACTCCGCTGGAGAGAAACGGGGAATACCGCACCTTCCATCTGGCCGACAGGGACTTTTTCCATTCGCTCCGCAAAAAGCCTTATATCATCAATACCTCACGGGGGGAAGTAGTAGAGACCGAGGCCATCCTGGAGGCCCTGGACAAGGGACTCATCGGAGGAGCCGTACTGGATGTCTGGGAGAACGAGCCCCACATCAACCTGGAACTGCTCGACAAGGTATTTATCGGTACGCCTCACATCGCAGGCTATTCGGCCGACGGAAAGGCCAATGCCACCCGTATGGTACTCGAGGCGTTCTGCCGGTTCTTCGGCAAGGAAATGAATTTCCACATCGCCGCCCCGGAACAGCCGCATCGGGAATACGACAGCGACGAGCGTGTGCGCCAACTGCAGATGTACAACCCGCATGACGACTGCGACATGCTCCGTGCACATCCGGAGTTATTCGAACAGCTGAGGGGGGATTACGTATTGCGTAAGGAATGATTCTTCAACCTCCGGTGCGAGGTCGGAGCACCCCGCGCCGGAAGTTGGACAACCCCTGTATCAGGGTCGGACAACCTGCGCTGCCGGGCCGGAACAGACAAGGGCATCCGTTCCTTTCTTCCTCGCGGGAGAGGAGAAATACATTAATTATTCTGCGAAAAAACGGGATTTTCATGCACAAAATGTATAAAATTGTGCAACACAAGTGCAATTAATTGCCGGAATATTTGTATAGAACGAGAAATATTTATTCCTTTGCAGCGAAATATAAACAATTTTATTCTATTTATAAACTTAAAAACAAGAAAATTATGTCTGAAATCGCATCAAAAGTACAGAAAATTATCGTTGATAAATTGGGTGTAGACGAATCAGAAGTAACAGCTACTGCTAGCTTCACTAACGACCTGGGTGCAGACTCTTTGGATACTGTAGAATTGATCATGGAATTCGAAAAAGAATTCGGTATCTCTATTCCAGATGATCAGGCAGAAAAGATCCAGACTGTAGGCGACGCTATCTCTTACATCGAAGCTAACGCAAAATAATTATTCCCCTATGGAATTAAAAAGAGTAGTAGTAACAGGTCTTGGCGCACTCACTCCCGTAGGCAATACGGTTCCTGAATTCTGGAACAATCTTGTTAACGGAGTAAGCGGGGCAGGACCTATTACTCATTTCGATGCATCCAAGTTCAAGACACAGTTTGCCTGCGAAGTGAAGAACTTCAATGCAAACGACTTCATCGACCGCAAAGAAGCACGCAAGATGGACCTGTACACACAGTATGCCATCGCAGCTGCCAAAGAAGCAGTATCCGATGCGGAAATTGATGTAGAAAAAGAAGACTTGAACAAGATTGGTGTTATTTTCGGAGTAGGTATCGGTGGACTCCATACTTTTGAAGAAGAAGTACTGAACTACGCACAGACCAAAGACACAATCGGTCCGCGCTTCAATCCTTTCTTCATCCCGAAAATGATTGCGGACATTGCATCTGGTCATATTTCTATGATCTATGGCTTCCATGGACCTAACTTCACCACAACTTCTGCCTGTGCATCTTCTTCAAATGCCATCGGCGAAGCGTTCAACCTGATTCGTTTGGGTAAAGCCAACATGATTCTGGCAGGTGGTGCCGAAGCAACTATCTTCCCTGCGGGTGTAGGTGGCTTCAACTCCATGAATGCATTGTCTACACGTAACGACGACCCGACTCATGCCTCACGTCCGTTCAGCGCAAGCCGTGACGGTTTCGTAATGGGTGAAGGTGCGGGATGTCTGATTCTTGAAGAACTTGAACACGCTAAAGCACGTGGTGCAAAGATCTATGCCGAACTGGCCGGAACAGGTGCTTCTGCCGACGCTTATCATATAACAGCCTCTCATCCGGAAGGTCTGGGTGCGAAACTGGTTATGATGAACGCTCTGGAAGATGCAGGCATGCAACCGGAAGACATCGACTATATCAATGTACACGGAACATCTACACCGGTAGGAGATATTTCGGAAGTGAAGGCTATCCAGGCTCTTTTCGGAGAACATGCCTATAAACTGAATATCAGCTCTACCAAATCAATGACCGGTCACCTGTTGGGAGCTGCCGGTGCTGTAGAGGCTATTGCCAGCGTTTTGTCTGTAAAGAACGACATTGTTCCTCCGACAATCAATCACGAAGAAGGTGATAACGATGAAAACATTGATTATACACTGAACTTCACGTTCAACAAGGCACAGCATCGTACGGTACGTGCCGCATTGAGCAACACATTTGGTTTCGGTGGTCACAATGCATGTGTAATCGTAAAAAAATACACTGAATAAACGTGTTTAGCAATATAACAGACAGGATAAGACTCCTCTTCCGTAAGGATAAGGAGCCTTATCTTTGTTTTTACAGAATGCTCGGATTCTATCCGAGAAACATTGAAATCTACCAGCAGGCATTGCTGCATAAGTCATCGTCTGTAAAATCCGGCAAGGGAAAGTTGCTCAACAACGAAAGGCTGGAGTTTCTGGGGGATGCCATCCTGGATGCAGTAGTGGCTGATATCGTCTATAAAAGGTTTGAGGGCAAACGGGAAGGGTTCCTGACCAACACACGCTCCAAAATCGTACAGCGTGAAACATTGAACCGGGTGGCGGTGGAAATCGGGCTTGACAAACTGATCAAGTATACTACCCGCCAGTCGTCACACAACAGCTACATGTGTGGTAATGCGTTCGAAGCACTGATCGGCGCCATTTATCTGGACCGCGGATACCGGGTGTGCAAATGGTTTATGGAAGAACGTATCATCAAACAATACCTGAATCTTGACAAGATTTCACGCAAAGAGGTGAATTTCAAATCGAAGCTCATTGAGTGGAGCCAGAAGAACAAGTTCGAGATTGCAT
The DNA here is from genome assembly GCF_013618865.1 of Phocaeicola faecicola. Classification (GTDB taxonomy): domain Bacteria; phylum Bacteroidota; class Bacteroidia; order Bacteroidales; family Bacteroidaceae; genus Phocaeicola; species Phocaeicola faecicola. The sequence goes on along the minus strand of NZ_JABSOE010000027.1, from coordinate 30,188 downwards.
TCAACCTGGTTGGACAGTCGGTGGATAATGAACAGAACCCCATATTCGAAACCATGATTACGGTAGAGAATATCGCAGGCGGTTCCGGCAAAGGGTATTCCAAGAAGGAGTCACAGCAGGAAGCGGCTCATGAGACACTGGACAAGATAAAGAACGACCCGCAGTTTATTGACGCTATCTTTGCGGCCAAGAGCGAAAGGGAAAAGTCTGAGGAGGATCCCATGGCAGTAGCTACCCGTCCGGCTTCTGAAGTACCTGCCATTTCCGTGACACAGGAAGAAAAAAATCCGGAACGGTATGAGGACACCGAAAGGATCATTGCCGAAGCCGAAGATGCAGCCTTTCAGGAAGAGGCACAACAAAAAGAAGATAAATAATGGAAAATGCCGAACCGGCCGCGGAATATCCGACGGGCAGTTCGGCATTTTCTTTTTCTATATACGATTGCCGGATACGGTATTATCCGAAACAGATGCCCATACGGCGTCCCTGTACCACCAGGTCATGATTTTCGTTCACCAGCTTCAGTTTGCCGGCTACCTCCGTAAGTGGAACGGAAATAATCTCCGAACCGCTGACGGATACCATACGTCCGAACTGTCCGTTGGCAATCAGCTCGGTGGCATGTCCGCCCATGCGTGTAGCCAGGTTGCGGTCGAAAGCCGTCGGACTTCCTCCGCGCTGGATGTATCCCAGTACGGTCTCACGGGTCTCAAAACCGGTTTCGTATTCAATCTCCTCAGCAATATACTGTGCGGCTTTCTTTCCTCCAAGGGTAGGAATACCTTCGGCCACCACCACGATGGAGTAAGGCTTTCCTTTCTTCAGACGGTTGATGATGGCATCGCCGATACGATGTATGTCGAACGGAATCTCCGGCAACAGTATGATGTCGCCTCCCCCGGCCATACCGGAATACAGTGCAATCCATCCGGCCTTGTGGCCCATCACCTCTATCACCATCACACGCTGATGGGCGCTGGCTGTAGAGTGCAGACGGTCGATGGCATCGGTAGCGATACTCACTGCCGAATCAAACCCGAAGGAGATGTCGGTACCCCACACATCATTGTCAATTGTCTTTGGAATACTTACCACGTTGACACCTTCCGCAGCCAGTTTGGCCGCAGTCTTCTGCGTTCCGTTTCCTCCGATACACACCACACAGTCAAGTTCATTTTTTTTGATATTGGTCAGCAGCTGGGCCGGCTTGTCTTCCGAAGCAGAAACCCTTTTCTTGAAAGGCTTCTCGCGCGAGGTTCCCAGAATGGTTCCACCCAGATTCAGCAGCCCGGTAAGAGAATTTTCTGTCAGTGGAGTGATGTCATTGTCCAGTAACCCCCTGAAACCACTGTGTATACCGTAAACTTCCATTCCATAATGATTCATGGCTGTTTTACAGACCCCTCTGATGGTGGCGTTAATGCCCGGACAGTCTCCTCCTGAAGTTAATATTCCTATTTTCATAATGTAGTATCCATTAACAATTCGATGTTTATGGTAAAGTTATAAGAAAAAAATGTAGATTTGTGATTTATGGGAAAAAAAATAATTATATAAAGCAGAAATCACCTACCTTTGTGAGTGAAGAGAATTATCAAAATGTACATAAAAGAATGAATTCGACTAAATTGATTGGAGCTTTTTTCACTCCTCGCCAGCGCCGTATCGAACAATATGGTAAAATGGCAGAGGAAATGCAGGAAAAGGCTTTCCATAAACTGATAAATAAGGCAGCCTCAACCGAATGGGGTTCTCTATATGACTACAAGCATATACGTAACTATACCGATTTCCAAAGGGTTCCGATTCAGACCTACGAAGATATCAAAGGGTATGTAGACCGTATGCGGCACGGAGAAAAGGACATTCTGTGGCCGGGACGGGTGAAATGGTATGCGAAGTCATCGGGTACGACCAATGATAAAAGCAAGTTCATTCCAGTCAGCCCGGACGGTCTCCAGCAGATTCATTACAGAGGGGGAACGGATGTGGTGGCACTTTACCTGCAGCAGAATCCGGCAAGCCGTTTCTTCTCGGGAAAGGGACTGATACTGGGAGGCAGCCACAGCCCGAACTACAACCTGAAGGACAGTCTGGTGGGCGACCTGTCGGCGATATTGATACAGAACATCAATCCGCTGGTCAACCTGATCCGTGTACCGGGAAAGGATGTGGCCCTGCTGAGTGACTTCGAAGAAAAGGTGGAACGGATTGCCGAAAGTACCGTACGGCAGGATGTAACCAACCTGTCGGGGGTGCCGTCGTGGATGCTGGCAGTCATCAAGCGCATTCTGGAAAAGACTGGAGCGGCTCATCTGAACGAGGTATGGCCGAACCTGGAGGTATTTTTCCACGGAGGAGTCAGCTTTACTCCTTACCGGAAGCAATACGAGGCTATTATTCCCAGCCAGAAGATGCATTACATGGAAACCTACAATGCCAGTGAAGGATTCTTCGGTATCCAGAATGAACTTACCGATCCGTCAATGTTGCTGATGATTGACTACGATGTGTTCTATGAATTCATTCCGCTCGAAGAGATTGACAACCCGAACCCGACCATCGTACCACTGGCAGGAGTGGAAACCGGCAAGAACTATGCCATGGTCATCAGTACTTCGTGCGGTCTGTGGAGATACATTCTGGGAGATACGGTCAAGTTTACCAGTACCCACCCCTACAAATTCGTCATTACCGGACGCACCAAGCATTTCATCAACGCATTCGGTGAGGAACTGATGATAGACAATGCTGAAAAAGGCCTGGCGAAGGCTTGCGAGATGACGGGAGCGCAGGTACTGGAATACTCGGCAGCCCCGGTATTCATGGATGCCAACGCACAATGCCGCCACCAGTGGCTGATAGAATTCAGTGTAATGCCCGATTCGATAGAGAAGTTCCGTCATATCCTCGACCAGACACTGCAGGAAATCAATTCGGACTATGAGGCCAAGCGTCATAAGAACATTACGCTGCAGGAACTGGAACTTATTACGGCCCGTCCGGGATTGTTCCACGACTGGCTCAAGCAGAAGGGAAAACTGGGAGGACAGCATAAAGTGCCGCGCCTGAGCAACACCCGGGAACATATCGAAGAGATGTTGAAGCTGAATGTCTAATGTTAATTACCATAAGAACCGATTGTTATGAAACCGATACACAAATATGTGGCCATATTGCTCGTCATACTGGGATTTTATGCGTGCGCCAGTACCGGATCGCCCGACGGGGGACCTTACGATGAGGACCCTCCCAAGTTCATACGGTCCATCCCTGTGATGAACGCCACCAATAACCAGCGGAAGAAAATCTCCATCGAATTCGACGAGATTATCAAACTGGAGAAGGCTTCGGAAAAAGTCATCGTCTCTCCTCCACAGAAAGAGACTCCTGAAATCAAGACCAGCGGACGCCGTGTGCTGGTTAATTTCCTCGATTCGCTGCAGGAGAATACTACGTATACCATCGACTTTGGAGATGCCATTGTCGACAATAACGAGGGCAATCCGCTGGGACAGTTCTCCTATGCCTTTTCTACCGGAAGCACAATCGATACCATGCAGGTATCGGGAACGGTACTGAACGCCGAGAACCTGGAACCGATAAAGGGAATACAGGTGGGTCTGCACAAGAACCTGAACGACACGGCACTGACCACACTGCCGTTCGACCGTATCTCGCGTACCGACAGCCGCGGACAGTTTACGATAAGGGGCATTGCTCCCGGCAGCTACCGCATTTATGCACTGATGGACGGCAACCAGAATTATATCTACGATTCGAAGACCGAGATGGTGGCCTATCTGGATACCCTCATTGTCCCTAGAATGGAAGGTGCGGTAAAACAGGATACCTTGTTCAATGAAAAGGATACGACTAAAATCGATACCATCAAGCAGATCAATTATACGCGTTTCCTGCCCGATGACATTATCCTGAGGGCTTTCAAGGAACCCAATAACATGCAGTATCTGGTGAAGAGCGAACGTCCGAAACTGAACCAGATCGGCATCTATTTCAGCGCGCCGGCTGATACGCTTCCTACCCTGAAAGGACTGGACTTCGACGAGAAGGATGCGTTCATCATCGAAAACAATCCGCGCAACGACAGTATCTTATACTGGATAAAGGATACTACGTTCTGTGAAAGAGATACACTGACCCTGCAGTTGGGTTATCTGGCTACCGATACACTGGGACAACTGGTTCCCAGAACGGATACGCTCCGCATGGTAAATAAGATTCCGAAAGTGCGCCGAATGGCCATGAAGGCGGAAGAAGAGAAGAAAAAGGAGAAAGAGCGCAAGCGCCGGGAAAGGAAAGGGGATACCCTGAGTGTAAAGACTACCTTCCTGGCCATGAAAGTGGACGCTCCTTCATCCCTCGACCTGAACCAGAACATCAGCCTGAGTTTCGAAGAGCCGGTTGCCAGCGTGGATACGGCAAGCATCCACATGGAACTGAAAGTCGATACGCTGTGGGAAAAGATTCCTTTCCTTTTCCGTGCCGACACTGCCGTGTACCGGAAATACGAAATTCTGGCCGACTGGCAACCGGGACAGGAATACCGGCTGAAGATAGACTCCATGGCATTCAAAGGCATTTATGGACTGCATACAGACAAGGTAGAGAATACCCTGAAGGTCAAGACGCTTGAGGACTACGGTACACTGTATCTGAATATTGTCGGCGCCAAACCACATTCCATCGTACAGCTGCTCAACAGCAGTGACGGAGTGGTAAGGCAGCAGCCTGTGACCGACAAGAACACTTGCGATTTCTACTTCCTGCAGCCCGGAACCAAGTATTATATCCGTATGTTCCACGATGCGAACAACAACGGCAAGTGGGATACCGGAAATTATATGGAGCACATACAGCCCGAAGAGGTGTATTACTATCCGAAAGTCTGGGAGATGAAAGCCAATTTTGAGTTTGAGGAGACATGGGACATTCATGCCGTACCGCTCGACAAGCAGAAACTGGATGAAATCAAAAAGCAGAAGCCGGATGAAACCAAAAAGATCAAAGACCGAAATAAAGAACGAGCAAGAAATCTAGGAAGAGCATGATAAGGAAATTACTCGTCAGTTTATGCCTCTTGATTGGAGGGATTACTGCATATGCACAATGTGGCACAGAGAACCACGCCATACAACCGGGAGAGACTCTCAGTTATGAGCTTAAGTTCAACTGGAAGTTTATCTGGATCAATGCCGGATGGGCAAAGATGACAGTGAACAATACAGTATATCAAGGAGAGCCGTGCCTGAAGACCGACCTCCAGTCGTACACGAACAAGAAGATTGACTTTTTCTTCAAAATGCGTGATACGCTGACCTGTATCACCAGCCGGCAGCTCGAACCGCTGTATTTCCGCAAAGGAGCTGAAGAAGGCAAGCGATATACGGTAGACGAGGTGAAGTTCAGCTACAAGGACGGAAAATGCATTGTCGACCAGCAGCGCACGCTGTACGGCAATACCGACAAGCATCATGACGAGGTATCGGTATGTGTATACGATATGCTCAGCATCCTGCTGCAGGCCCGCTCGTACGACCCGACGGACTACCGTCCGGGCACAAAGATTCTCTTCTCCATGGCTACCGGAAGAGAGATTGAGAAACAGACATTGATTTACCGTGGAAAAGAGAATTTCACCGCCGAGAACGATGTGACTTACCGCTGCCTGGTATTCTCACTGGTGGAATATGTAAACAACAAAGAGAAGGAAGTCATTACGTTCTATGTCACCGACGACTTGAACCATCTGCCTGTGCGCCTGGACATGTATCTGAATTTCGGATCTGCCAAGGCATTCCTTACAGACATCAAAGGCAACCGCCATCCGCTGACTTCCATTGTCAAGGATTAAAGAGACATTGCAGTTACATGCATTAAAAAACCCCATTCCGGAAAAGGTTCTTAACCGGAATGGGGTTTATTTATATCATTGATGTTTATCTGCAGGCAGAAAAACAATATTTACCGTATCTTGCTTACTTGTTCAGCTTCCAGGTAAAGCCGTCCTTGGTATCCTTTACCTCAAAACCCAGTGCAGCCAGACTGTCACGGATCTTGTCGCTCGTAGCCCAGTCTTTGTTGGCCTTAGCCTGCATACGCTGTTCCAGCAGCATATCAACCACCTTGCCATAGGCTTCCTCACGTGCGGCATTGTTTTCGGCTTCGGCTTTCAGTCCAAGAATATCGAATACGAACAACTGGAATACGCTCTTCAGTTCTTCCAGGTCTTCGGCACTGATTGTCGCCTTCTTGTCGATTACCGTATTGATCATTCGGGTGGCATCAAACAGATGAGAGATGACAATCGGAGTATTCAGGTCATCGTTCATAGCCTCATAGCATTTTTCACGCAAGCCGGCCGGTTCAATGCCCGTAGTTGCCTTTGACGGAGTAATGCGTTCCAGGTTCTTCCATCCTTCCATCAGGCGCTCCAGTCCCTTCTCAGAAGCCTGCAAAGCCTCGTTACTGAAGTCTACGGTGCTGCGATAATGTGCCTGCAGGATAAAGAAGCGGATGGTCATTGCCGTATAAGGCTGTGCCAGCAGTTTATGATTGCCGGTAAAGAACTCATCCAGAGTGATGAAATTACCCAATGACTTACCCATCTTCTGACCGTTGATGGTAATCATATTGTTGTGCATCCAGTAGCGTACCATGTCATGTCCCTGAGAAGCTACGCTCTGTGCAATCTCACATTCATGGTGCGGGAAAACCAGGTCCATACCTCCCCCGTGAATATCAAAGTTCTCACCCAGATATTTACGTCCCATAGCGGTACATTCACAGTGCCATCCCGGGAAACCGTTGCTCCATGGAGAAGGCCAGCGCATGATGTGTTCCGGCTGTGCACACTTCCAAAGGGCGAAATCGGCCGGGTTATGCTTTTCCTGCTGTCCGTCGAGCTCACGGGTAGTATTCAGTACGTCATCCAGGTTACGTCCGGAAAGCTTTCCATAATGGTGATCCTTGTTGTATTTGGCTACATCAAAATACACAGAACCCTGGCTTTCATAAGCATATCCGTTCTTCAGGATCTCTTCCACCAGCTGAATCTGTTCGATGATGTGTCCCGATGCGTGCGGCTCGATGCTGGGAGGAAGCACATTCAACGCTTCCATGGCCTTATGGTAACGGTTCAGGTAGAACTGAACGACTTCCATCGGCTCCAGCTGCTCCAGACGGGCTTTCTTTGCAATCTTGTCTTCACCGTCATCGGCATCGTGCTCCAAGTGGCCGACATCGGTAATATTACGTACGTAACGCACCTTATATCCCAGATGAGTCAGGTAACGGAACAGGATATCGAAAGTGATTGCCGGACGGGCATGTCCCAGGTGTGCATCACCGTATACAGTAGGACCGCACACATACATTCCTACATGAGGAGCATGAAGCGGTACGAATTGCTCCTTCGTACGAGTCAGCGTATTGTAAATAACTAATTTATTATCCATAAGCATTCATTTATATCAAGACTACAAAAATAATAAAAAACCATTAACCAAGAAAACAGTTTCCTATTTGCTTTTTTACAAAAATATGGGATAAACATAATCTTAAGTCCACTCTGAGCCCGAAACGGGCTTCAAAATGTTTCCAATCATTAACATTCTGCACTCATCTTATTAATATATGTTATAAAGCATGATTTTTCAGCTATATTATTTGCAGATTACTCAGAAGTCCGTATCTTTGTACTGTATTTTTCATAGTATTAGATTTAAGGTTAACAAAGGTTGGAGTACAGCGGTACTCCTTTTTTTATGCCCATACTTAAAGTTTGATTCATATGACCCCAAATAACAAAGTATTGCTAGGAATGAGTGGCGGAACCGACAGTTCGGTAGCTGCATTACTGCTCCAGGACGCCGGATATGAGGTAACCGGCATTACATTCCGTTTCTACGAGAAAGACAATCATACAGAATACCTGGACGACGCACGCGAGTTATGCGAGCGACTGCACATCCCTCACATCACCTACGATGCCCGTGAAGTATTCCAACAGCATATCATTTCTTATTTTATCGATGAATACATGGCCGGACGTACTCCGGTCCCCTGTACGCTGTGCAACAATTACCTGAAATGGCCTCTGCTGCAGGAGGTGGCAGATGCACGAGGTATCTGGCATTTTGCTACGGGACACTATGTACAGAAGACCCAAATCGGTGACTACTGGCACATTATGGCAGGAAAAGATCCGGATAAAGACCAGTCTTTCTTCTTATGGGGGCTCACACAGCCTGTGTTACAGCGCATGCTCTTGCCCATGGGCACACTGACCAAAACAAGAGTAAGGGAGATTGCGGCAGAGAGAGGTTTTCTGAAAGCCGCTCATAAAAGAGACAGCCTGGGAGTATGTTTCTGCCCCATGGATTATCGGAGTTTTCTGAAAGAACAGCTTCCGGAAGGAAGCATCCGACCCGGAAATTTCTACGATGAGTCCGGAAACCTGCTCGGGAAGCACGAAGGATACCCCTTTTATACCATCGGACAACGGAGAGGGCTGGGTATCTATCTGAACAAAGCGCTTTTTGTCAAAGAGATTATCCCACAGAAAAATCAGGTCATACTAAGTGAAAACTTACAGTCGCTGGAGAAAAACGAAATGTACCTCAAGGACTGGAAGATAGTCAATCCCGATATCCTTTTCAACGACGACCCGGATATCATCGTAAAAATACGGTACAGAAAACAGGCCAATCACTGCAAAGTGACTCAAACAGCCGACGGAAACCTGCATGTCCAACTGCATGAGCCATTGGCCTCCATCGCTTCCGGACAGGCAGCCGCATTCTACAAAGGTGACATCGTTTTAGGAGGAGGAATCATTATTTGACCCTTCTGTTGAGCTGGTTGTTGGCTTTCTCAGGTCTCGACTTCCCTACTCGTTTGCCACTCGACTTCTTTTGAGATTTAAGTTTTGCCTTATATGCAAAAGGATTTTTCTTATTTACTACCATATGCTCAGTTGCTACAATTAGAATGCAAAAATAAGAAATTATCCATCAAGGAATGAAAAAGAGACAGAGCAAACCATCCATTACCAGGGATTCTTTATTTATTTCATACTAAAAATGAAAAAAAACGGCCAAAGCCTTGCAGATATCAAAAATAAGCAATACCTTTGCATCGATTTTGAAAAGAAAGGCAAAACGATTCGGGGTGTAGCGCAGTCCGGTTAGCGCACCTGCTTTGGGAGCAGGGGGTCCCAGGTTCGAATCCTGGTACCCCGACAACGAAAAAAGGTTGTATCAATTGATACAACCTTTTTTCGTTGTATAAATCGCAATCATCGATTAAGGACATGATAATCTGAGATCAACGTAAAAAACTGTGTCCTGATTTTTTCAGAGGAACTGTCTTTCCGACCACCGGCTTATCGGCTACCGGACTTTCTGCAGGCAGCCGACTGTCCGCCTCTCCGGCGAAACGGAAAAGCCGAAAAATCATTTTGCAGGGAAACAGCTCTAAACAGAAACAAAAATCTTCCATATCACGCTTTTCCATAACCCTCTCTTCCGCCAGTACCTTTCATACAGCAGCCGGAAAAGGGCGTACAATACATTTTATAAGCAAAAAATAGACCCCGGAAGGTGATCCGTCACCCGTTCCATATTGAAACATCCGCCGAAACCTCACGGTCTGTGAGAAAAAGCTGGCGAGGTTTTTACCCGAACCTCCTTTTCTTTTGGCCAATCTTCCGATGAAAGCACAAAAAACACCATTAAAAGAAGATTTTTCCACGGTAAAAGCAGCAGAAATCAATTTTCAGAAAAAGAAAAATCCATCGATAACAAGCTAGCAGACAAACAGATAGAGCAAAATTAGTCCGCTGAGAATAGCAAAAATCAAACCACCCGTCCCCAAGGACGCAAATAAAAGAATCTCAGGCAGCCGCTCTGACATTTTGATATATTGTCCTTTCCGGAAATCCGAACAAACAGTCCCCTCAGTTGCCCGCCCAACAGATACACCAGCAGCAGTTTCAGGTAGTTTCCCAGACGCTTCTGCAAAAAGGCCAGTGCCTGCTTGATGTGGTACTTCACCGTATTGACCGATATCCCCAGTTCCGAAGCAATCTCCTCGTATTTTTTCTGTTCAAAACGACTCTTCTTGAACACCATGCGGCACTCTGCCGGAAGCTCCTCGATGCTCCGGTTCAGCTCATCCTCCAGCTCCCTTTCGAGCAACACCCCCAGCGGATGCTCGGTCTCGGCAAACAAGGTATCCAGCAGTTCCATGTTCTCGGGAAGCAGAAAAGAAGAAAAATGCAGTTCCTCGCGGCGGGTCTGCGAATTCAGTTCATTCAGGCAGCGGTTGCGTACGGCCCGCATCAGGTACGCCCGTATCGAATAAGTGGTTTCCACCTCTTCCCGATGCTCCCACAGGTAAAAAATCACATCATCCACAATCTCTTCCGAAAGTGCCGCATCATTCAGCATCTGATTGGCAAAACGGCAGAGCAGCACATAGTGTCGGTCGTAAATATCACGAAAGACCTTCTCATCTCCCGCTCTCAGTTTCTCCAAAATCTGTGGCTCCATCATATTTCCCCGGAAAATCTTGTTCTGTAAAAAACATTCGCCAAAATTACAAAATTCGGACAAACCACCAAAAGAAGTGCCGGTTCTTTCCAAAAGACTTTTCAAGAAAGAGATACAAAGTGTTGACCGACTGAGCGAAAATTCGTAATTTTGCACAATCAATTGAAATTACGTAATTTAATTTATAATGAACCAAGAATTCGAGCTGATAGCCAAAACCTTCCAAGGACTGGAAGAGGTTCTGGCACAAGAACTCACCGAGCTGGGAGCCGGAAATATCGAGATTGGACGCCGCATGGTCTCTTTTACGGGAGACAAGGCAATGATGTATCGTGCTAACTTCTGCCTGCGTACCGCCATCCGTATTCTGAAACCGATCAAACATTTTTCTGCCCAAACTGCCGATGACGTGTATGAGGCAGTGAAGAGTATCGAATGGGAAAACTATCTGGACAATATGAGCAGTTTTGCCGTAGATGCCGTAGTGTTCTCTAATGAATTCCGCCACTCTAAGTTCGTGGCTTACAAGGTAAAAGATGCGATTGTAGACTATTTCCGTGAAAAAACAGGAAACCGCCCGTCGGTGCGGATCAATAATCCGGACCTGGCCATCAACATCCATGTGGCGGAAGACCGCTGTACCCTGTCGCTCGACAGTTCGGGCGAATCGCTGCACCGCCGCGGATACCGTCAGGAGCAGGTGGAAGCCCCTTTGAACGAGGTACTGGCCGCCGGTATGATTCTGATGACCGGATGGAGAGGCAAATGCGACCTGATCGACCCGATGTGCGGTTCGGGAACCATTCCTATCGAAGCGGCACTGATTGCACGCAACATCGCTCCGGGAGTCTTCCGCAAGGAGTTCGGATTCGAAAAATGGAAAGACTTTGACCAGGAACTGTTCGACTCTATCTATAACGATGACTCACAGGAACGCGAGTTCGAACATAAGATTTACGGATACGACAACAATCCGAAAGCCAACGAGATTGCCATACACAATGTGAAGGCTGCCGGTGTAAGCCGCGACGTCGTGTTGCGCATCCAGCCGTTCCAGCAGTTTGAACAGCCGAAGGAAAAGAGCCTGATCGTCACCAACCCTCCGTACGGAGAACGTATTTCGTCAGAAGACCTGCTCGGACTGTATCAGATGATCGGAGAACGCCTGAAGCATGCCTTTACCGGCAACGATGCCTGGATTCTGAGCTACCGCGACGAATGCTTTGACCAGATCGGTCTGAAGCCTTCGGTAAAGGTACCGTTGTTCAACGGAGCCCTGGAATGTCAGTTCCGCAAGTACCAGATTTTCGACGGAAAATACAAGGAATACCGCAGCGAGAACAGCGACAAGGAATTCAAGCCGAAAAGAGAGGAACGTCCTGCCAGAAACCGGAAGACTGCCGAAAAGGTAGACTACAAGGGAAAGCGGGGCAGCGGATTCCGCGGAGACCGGAAGGGAGATGCGGGCGAAGAACGCAGAACGAACTTCCGCGGGGAACGTAAGGACTACGACAGAAAGGAATACGGAAAAGAGCGCAACAGCAACTTCAAGTACAAGGAAGACAGCAAACCACGCACTCCGCGCCCTTCTACCGACGACGGACGTCCGAAGGCGGCTCCTGCTCCACGCTATATGCACAAACGCAGAAGAGCAGAGGAAAATGAAACGGAAGATTAAATCCGAAGCATAAACTCATTACCGCAAAAGACACGAAAAGGCATAGCATTCAATTTATGAACTTGTGTCTGTTCGTGTGTTCTGCGGTTTTTTCATAATAGCTAGTGACCCAAACAGATTTTAAATCAATGAAAAGATTATTTCAATTTATTCTTTTATTCTTTACCATGACAACGGTAGTGCCGGCACAGGAAAAAAAATCATTTACCCTGGAGGATGTGATTCCCGGAGGTAGCAATTATTACAACCTGGTTCCCAAGAGTCTGCCGGGAATACAGTGGTGGGGAGACAACTGTGTACGCACCGATGCGGAACAGATCATCGGAATCGATACCAAGACCGGAAAAGAGAGTACGCTGGTTACCCTCGACGAAGTGAACCAGGCCCTGAAGCACCTGAAGGCTGAGATACAACCGCTGCACTCACTGACGGCAGCCTCACTGCCATGGGCTGACAAGAAGATGGTCCGGATCTTCCACAACGGTTATTTCCTGACATACGATTTCGGTACCGGAAAGATTGCCGCAGTGGCACACATCACTGAAAAGGGAGCAACCAACTTTGATTTCTGCAAGGAAAACGGCTGGGTGGCTTACACGGCCGGAAAGAACCTGTTCCTGACACAGCAGGGAGATTACAGCAAAATGGTGAATCCGGTGTGCATGGGCAATAAAGAGGAGAACGACAAGAACATTGTATACGGACAGGCCGTACACCGCAATGAATTCGGCATCATGAAGGGAACGTTCTGGAGTCCGAAGGGAAGCTACCTGGCTTTCTACCGCATGGACCAGAGCATGGTGACCGACTATCCGCAGGTGAATACCACCAAGCGCATCGCAGAGGTAGAGCCGGATACTTATCCGATGGCCGGAATGACCAGCCATCAGGTGACTGTGGGCGTGTACCACGTGAAAGACGGCAAAACAGTCTACCTGCAGGCAGGCGACCCTACCGACCGTTATTTCACCAACATCAGCTGGAGTCCGGACGAGAAGCATATTTATGTCATCGAACTGAACCGCGACCAGAATCATGCGCAGCTGGTGAGCTATGATGCGGCAACCGGTGCCAAGGAAGAGGTATTGTACGAAGAAAAGCATCTCCGCTACGTAGAGCCTCAGCATCCGCTGACCTTCCTGCCATGGGATAATACCAAATTCATCTACTGGAGCCAGCGCGACGGTATCCATCATCTGTATCTGATGGATACGGAAAAGCGTCTCAAAGGCGAATGGAAGCAGGGCAAGGATGCAGAGAGTCAGTATTGCGAATACCTGCAGACCGAAGCCCTGACCGAAGGAGACTGGCTGGTGCAGGAGATTCTGGGATTTAATGCCGCACGCAAAGAAGTGATTATCGGCAGCACGGAGGTTTCTCCGCTGCAGACCAACCTGTTCAGCCTGAATGTGAGAAACGGCAAGCGTACGCTGATAGGCAATGCCGACGGCATGCATCAGGGACAACTCTCGGCAAGTGGTACTTACGTGATTGACAATTTCACTTCGAACAGTGTTCCACGTGAAATCTCCCTCCTTCCGACCAACGGCAAAAAGGGAGTGACCCTGTTCACGGCTACCGACCCGATGCTGGAAGCTTACAATATGCCGGAAATCACACTGGGCACCCTGAAGGCTGCCGACGGTAAGACGGACCTGTATTACCGCCTCATCAAGCCTGTGAACTTTGACCCGGCAAAAAAATATCCGGCCATCATTTATGTGTACGGCGGACCTCACGCACAGATGATTCACAACACGCGTTTCTACGACGCACGCGGATGGGACCTGTACATGGCACAACAGGGCTTTGTCATGCTGACAGTGGACAGCCGGGGAAGCGACAACCGGGGCATTCAGTTTGAAAACTGCACGTTCCGTCACCTGGGTGTGGAAGAAATGAAGGACCAGGTGGAAGGTGCCAAGTTCCTGCAGTCGCTGCCGTATGTCGACGGAAACAAGATCGGTGTACACGGCTGGAGCTTCGGAGGATTCATGACCACCAACCTGATGCTGAGCTATCCGGAAATTTTCAAAGTGGGTGTTGCCGGCGGACCGGTCATCGACTGGCAGTTCTATGAAGTAATGTACGGCGAGCGCTACATGGACACTCCGCAAAGCAATCCGGAAGGCTACAAGGGTTCGAACCTGCGTGAAAAGGCAGGCAACCTGAAAGGCCGGCTGATGATCATTCACGGAGGTACCGACCCTACGTGCGTGCCGCAGCACAGCTACACCTTCCTGCGGGCATGTATTGACGCGGGCACACATCCCGACTTCTTCATTTATCCGGAAGACGGTCACAACATGATGGGACGTGACAGGGTACATCTGCACCAGCACATTACCCGTTACTTTATGGATTTCCTGAAATAACAATTAGTCATTAATCACAATACTAGAAACATTAAGATATATGAAACTTTTACTATTAGGTTCAGGCGGACGCGAACATGCACTGGCATGGAAAATTGCTCAGAGTCCCAAAATCGAGAAACTCTTCATTGCTCCGGGAAATGCGGGCACACAGGAGGTAGGTGAAAATGTAGCCATCAAGGCAGATGACTTTGAGGGCATCAAGCAGTTTGTCATCGAAAAACAGATTGACATGGTAGTGGTTGGCCCGGAGGATCCTCTGGTAAAGGGTGTATATGATTTCTTTAAGAACGACGAAGCACTGAAAGCCGTACCGGTAATCGGTCCGTCAAAGGCCGGAGCGGTACTTGAGGGAAGCAAGGAGTTTGCCAAGGAATTTATGAAACGGCACCAGATTCCGACAGCCGGATACAAGAGCGTGACTGCCGAGAACCTGGAAGAGGGACTGGCGTTCCTGGAAACACTGGAAGCACCTTACGTACTGAAGGCAGACGGTCTGTGCGCCGGAAAAGGGGTACTGATTCTGCCGACACTGGAAGAGGCCAAGAAGGAACTGAAGGAAATGCTGGGCGGTATGTTCGGAAACGCTTCGGCTACGGTGGTTATCGAGGAATTCCTGAGCGGTATCGAATGCTCGGTATTTGTCCTGACAGACGGAAAGAACTACAAGATTCTGCCGGAGGCAAAAGACTACAAGCGTATCGGTGAAGGAGACAAGGGACTGAACACAGGTGGTATGGGTTCGGTTTCTCCGGTTCCGTTTGCCGACAAGGAATGGATGCAGAAGGTGGAAGACCGCATCATCCGTCCTACGGTAGAGGGTCTGGCTGCCGAAGGCATCGACTATAAGGGATTCATTTTCTTCGGACTGATCAATGTGAAGGGTGAGCCGATGGTCATCGAGTACAACGTACGCATGGGCGACCCGGAAACGGAAAGTGTGATGCTGCGCATCAAGAGCGACCTGGTGGAACTCTTCGAAGGAGTGGCTACCGGCAACCTGGACGAGAAGGTACTGGAAATCGACCCGCGCTCGGCAGTATGTGTCATGCTGGTATCGGGAGGTTATCCGGAAGCCTACGAAAAGGGATTCCCGATGAGCGGTATCGAAGAGGCAAAGGCTGGAGGAAGCATTGTGTTCCATGCAGGAACCGCCATGAAAGACGGACAGGTAGTGACTGCCGGAGGACGTGTGATTGCGGTAAGCTCTTACGGAGCCAACAAGGAAGAAGCCTTGAGACTTTCGTTCACCAATGCCGGAAAGATTTCGTTCGAGAAGAAATATTTCCGTTCAGATATCGGATTTGATTTATAAATAACCTTTGCGGGACAGGTTGTATCGGAACATCGGCCGGATTTTGCTTTCCGGGAACGGGTGGGTTGATACAGCCTGTTTTGCAATTTATTCTTTTTCCCATTATGTATAGCAGAAACAGATTTCAGTATGAAACGGCTACCGGACGGGGAACGCTCCCGGCCGTCTTTTTTATTTCTCTGATATTGTGGCTGATACCTTCTATCGGAGACTGGGAACAACTGGGATCTTTTCTCTGTGCCAGTGCCTGTGCATATTTACTGCAGGAAACGGATACCCGGTTTGCGCTGATACGGACACGGACTACCCTGCCTTCGGCCTTGTTCCTGTTGGGATATGCCTCCTTTACGTTCTTGCACGGATGGTCGGCCTCGTGCCTGCTGCCTGTGTGCTTTATAGGCATCCTGTACTCGCTGTTCCACAGCTACGAGTTGCCCTATGCTTCTACCACTATTTTCCATGCCTTTCTCTGGCTGGGCATCGCGGGACTGATTGTGCCGACTTTTTGCTGGCTGGCGCCTTTCATGTACATCTACATGATCAACCTGCGCTCGTTCAGTGCCCGGAGTTTCTTTGCCGGCATCATCGGTCTTTTCCTCCCTTTGTGGTTCCTGTTCTGCTACCAGTTGTACATCGGAGAAGGCAGCAGGATTCTACCGAAACTGGCAGAGATGGTGACCTTCGCTCCTATCCGGTACGATCAGGGAGTGGAAGTATGGGTATCCTGGGGAATCACCCTGATATTGTCGGTTATCTACGGAGTGGTCTATCTGCAGGATTCGTATAAAGACAAGGTTCAGACACGCATCATGATGCGGTGTGTCCTGCTGATGGGACTGTATATCCACCTGATCATGCTGGTACAGCCTCATCTGGTACCCGATCTGCTGCCGGTCGCCCTGATTCCGGCCGCCCTGGCGGGAGGGCACTTGTTTGCACTTTCTTTCAAACGTTTCACTTACTGGTTGTTTGTCGCTACGCTGGCGATAATCGGCCTCTTGTTTGTTTTTAACTTATGGATGCATTTATTCAACTGCTGACCGACTGGGGGTATGTAGGTATGTTTCTGTCTGCGTTTCTGGCAGGCACCATCCTGCCGTTCAGTTCGGAGGCGGTACTGCTGGCCTGTATCGGCCTGGGGCTCGATCCAGTGGCTTCCACACTGGCCACTACGGCGGGCAATGCACTGGGGGGATTGACATGTTACTGGATCGGACACCTGGGAAAGATGGAATGGATTGAGAAGTATTTCAAGGTCGACCAGAAGCAGATGGACAAGGCAACCCGGTTTATTCACGGAAGGGGGTCGTGGATGGCGCTTTTCTCTTTCCTTCCGGTCATCGGGGATGCCATCCTGATTGTACTGGGACTGATGAGGGCTAATATATGGATTGTAGCCGTCTCCATGACAGCCGGAAAACTGTTGCGCTATGCCTTGCTGGTGGCTGCAGCACTGGGAATTATTCATGCTTTGTAATATTTTGCTATGATACAACTCGAAAAAACGGACGACGGAAGCTATACGCTTTTCGTGCCCGAACTGAATGAGCATTATCATTCGGTAAAAGGGGCATTGACGGAATCGGAGCATATTTTTATCAACATGGGACTGAAGCACAGTCTTGCTGAAGCTCCGCGGGTGCTTGAAATCGGATTCGGAACGGGACTGAATGCTTTTCTGTCTCTGCTGTATGCCGGACAAGCACAGCGTGACATCTATTATGCGACGATTGAACGCTATCCGGTAAATGACGAACTGGTCGGACAACTGGATTATCCGGAGAAAATCTGTCCGGAAGCGGCTGACGATTTTTATGCGCTGCACAAGGCTGCATGGGATACTGACGTAAGACTGACGCCTTTTTTCACGCTGCACAAAATCCTGGGAGATTTCACCCGATATCGTTTTCAGGGGAACTTCGATGTGATTTATTTTGATGCATTTGCCCCGGAAAAACAGCCTGAAATGTGGAGCCAGAGCCTGTTTGACACACTTTACGCTTGCCTGAACGAGGGAGGAGTACTGACGACTTATTGTGCCAAAGGGGTAGTAAGACGCATGCTCCAGGCAGCGGGATTTACGGTGGAACGGTTGCCGGGACCTCCGGGAGGAAAGCGGGAAATCCTGAGAGCCTGCAAATAACTAAAGGGGATGAAAGCCTGCTTCAATAGGTGAAGGCATCCTTTTTTTCATTATCTTTGTTTGGATAAAATCAGGTAAATCGTATGAAAAGGAATTATATTATTTTACTGTTGACCGTGCTGGGACTGGTGGCCTGCCAGAACGGCAACCGGCAGCAGGACGAGAAAATACTGACGGTGAGTATCGAACCGATAAGGTATTTTGCAGAGGCTATTGCCGGAGAGCATTTTAAGGTAGTGAGCATGGTTCCCGAAGGAGGAAATCCGGAGACTTATGACCCGACTCCGCAACAGATGGTCAAACTGAATAAAAGTCAGGCCTTCCTGCGTATCGGATACATCGGGTTTGAACAGGTCTGGATGGACAAACTGACCAAGAATGTGCCGCAGATGGAGGTATTTGACCTTTCCAAAGGGGTTCAGTTGCTGCAGGGAGAATGCCACGGACATGCACACCAGGGGCACGAGGTCGGAGTGGAGCCGCATATATGGAACTCAATTCCCAATGCGCGGGTCATCGCCGACAATGTATACCAGGCACTCTGCAAGTTGGATGAACCGAACCGGGAATATTACCGCGCACGTACGGACAGTCTGCTGGGGGTCATCGGGCAACTGGAAATGGAGGTCAAGGCGCATCTGACCGGCTCACAGGGAGCGTTTCTGATTTATCATCCGGCACTTTCTTATCTGGCACGTGACTACGGATGGGAACAGATCAGCATCGAAGAGGGAGGCAAGGAGCCCTCACCGGCGCACTTGCAGCAAATCATCCGCCAGTGCAAGGAGAAAAAAGTGAAAACGGTGTTTATCCAGAAGGAATTCGACAGCCGGAACGCAGAGATCATTGCCAGAGAAATCGGAGCCGAGGTAGTGGAAATCAATCCGCTCAACTATCACTGGGATGCCGAAATGAGACACATCGCAAAGGTTTTAGGTAACTAAGGAATCTATGAATCAACATCCTATTATACAGCTGGAAAAGGTATACGCAGCCTACGACGGTAAAACGGTATTGGAAAATATCGACCTGACCGTCTATGAACATGATTTTCTGGGGGTCATCGGCCCGAACGGAGGAGGAAAGACTACGCTGATGAAGGTGATGCTGGGACTGTTGCCGGCTGTATCCGGTAAAATCCGGTTTTTCCAGGAAGGAAAGGAGGTGCCGGAAATCAGTATGGGGTATCTCCCGCAATACAGTTCGATTGACAAGAAGTTTCCGATTTCGGTCTATGAGGTCGTACTTTCGGGACTGAACCGTCAGAAGTCTCTCTTTCATGCCTTTACAAAAGAACAGCACCGGAAGGTGGAGGAAATCATTGTCCGCATGGGACTGGAAGGACTGGAAAAAAGAGCCATCGGGCAGTTGAGCGGAGGACAGTTGCAACGGGCCTTGCTCGGAAGGGCACTGGTTTCCGACCCGCAGGTAGTGATTCTCGATGAACCGAATACGTACATCGACAAACGGTTCGAAGCGAAACTCTATTCTCTGCTGGAAGAAATCAACCGCGAATGTGCCATCATCCTGGTGAGCCACGACATCAGTACCGTACTGCAGAATGTGAAGTCGATAGCCTGCATCAACGGCACACTGGACTATCACCCGGATACGGAAGTACCGGCCGAGTGGCTGGAAGAGCATTTCGGCTGTCCGATTGAACTGCTGGGACACGGAAATTTGCCGCATCGGGTATTGAAATGTCATCATCACGAAGCGCACGGCACTCAGGAAGTATAAAAAAACGAAAAACTAGGTATCACTCCGCCTCCCTGAGGTGAAAATCACTATCTTTGCGCGTATTTCAACTGAAAATTAACGAGAAACAAAATAATTACATGAAACAACAGTACAACAAGATCAACAATCTGGTAGGATGGCTTGCCTTCGTCATTGCAGCGTTCACTTACTGCATGACCATCGAACCGACTGCCAGTTTTTGGGATTGTCCCGAATTTATTACGACTGGGTATAAACTGGAAGTAGGTCACCCGCCCGGTGCCCCCTTCTTTATGCTTACCGCCAATTTGTTCAGTCAGTTTACAAGCGACCCCTCGAAAGTGGCCATGATGGTGAATATCATGAGTGCCCTGATGAGTGCGGCCTGTATTCTTTTCCTGTTCTGGAGCATCACGCATCTGGCAAAGAAACTGATTTGTCCGGACGAAGAGAATATGACTGTCGGAAAGTTAATCACCATCATGGGTTCCGGACTGGTTGGAGCCCTGGCTTATACGTGGAGTGACACTTTCTGGTTCAGTGCTGTAGAAGGAGAAGTATATGCATATTCCAGCCTTTTCACAGCCGTCGTTTTCTGGCTGATATTGAAATGGGAAAACCGTGCGCATGAACCGCACAGCGACCGGTGGCTGATATTAATTGCTTATCTTACAGGACTTTCTATCGGTGTACACCTGTTGAATCTGTTGTGTATTCCGGCCATTGTACTGGTTTATTATTACAAGAAGAACCCGAATGCCAATCTCAAGGGCAGTCTGATTGCCCTGGTAGGCTCCATGATTCTGGTGGCCGCCGTACTTTACGGTATCGTTCCGGGTATCGTAAAGGTAGGAGGATGGTTTGAACTGCTCTTTGTCAACAGCCTGGGATTCTCTTTCAACACAGGACTGATTGTGTATATCATCGTACTGGCAGCCAGCCTTATCTGGGGTGTATACGAGAGCTTTACCGTACGCAGCCAGAAGCGGATGAACCTTTCCTTCCTGCTGACTGTCGCACTGCTGGGTATTCCTTTTTACGGACACGGATGGAGCAGCGTACTCATCGGTCTGCTGGTACTGGCAGTACTGGGAGCTTATCTCTTCATGAACCTGCCGGAAAAATACCGTGTAAGTGCCCGTACCCTGAACACTTCCTTGCTGGCAATGATGATGATTGTAGTAGGATATTCTTCGTATGCGGTAATCGTCATCCGTTCCTCGGCCAATACGCCGATGGATCAGAACTCTCCGGAAGACATCTTCACCCTGGGAGAATATCTGGGACGTGAACAGTACGGTACCCGTCCGCTGTTCTACGGACAGACATACGTATCCAAGCCTGCCCTGAAACAGGTAGACGGAGGCTGTGTATACGACGTGACGGAAGGTGCCCCGGTATACCAGCGCAAGGAAAAGGAAAATCCGGATGAAAAAGACAGCTACGAAGTAGTACGTAACAAGACGGAATACAAGTATGCACAGAATATGCTCTTCCCGCGTATGTACAGCGCCGACCATGCAAAGGCTTATGAAAACTGGGTAGGAGGTATCGAAGGCAGACAGGTGCCGTACGACCAGTGTGGAGAAATGATCATGGTGAAAGTTCCGACACAGTGGGACAACATCAAGTTCTTCTTCATCTACCAGTTGAACTACATGTACTGGAGATACTTCATGTGGAACTTTGCCGGACGTCAGAACGACATACAGGGACAGGGAGAGATCGAACACGGAAACTGGATTACAGGTATTCCGTTTATAGACAACTACCTTGTGGGCGACCAGACGCTACTTCCTGCAGAACTGAAGAACAACAAGGGTCACAATGTATTCTACTGCCTGCCGCTGATTCTGGGATTGCTGGGACTGTTCTGGCAAGCCTATAAAGGAGACCGGGGAATCCAGCAGTTCTGGATTGTGTTCTTCCTGTTCTTCATGACCGGACTGGCAATCGTGCTTTACCTGAACCAGACACCGCAGCAGCCTCGTGAGCGAGACTATGCGTATGCCGGATCATTCTATGCATTTGCTATCTGGATCGGTCTGGGTGTGGCTGCTATCGCCGAATGGCTGCGAAACAAGATGGGAGAAAAACCGGCTGCCGTACTGGCCAGCGTAATCGGTCTGCTGGTACCGATACAGATGGTCAGCCAGACCTGGGACGACCATGACCGCAGCGGACGTT
Organism: Phocaeicola faecicola; assembly: GCF_013618865.1. Classification (GTDB taxonomy): domain Bacteria; phylum Bacteroidota; class Bacteroidia; order Bacteroidales; family Bacteroidaceae; genus Phocaeicola; species Phocaeicola faecicola. The sequence continues at coordinate 8,194 of NZ_JABSOE010000027.1, read as the reverse complement.
ATACCTGCCGCGACTTCGGACAGAATTACCTGAGTACGGTACAGGCAGAGGGAAATCCGATTATTTTCACCAACGGAGACAATGATACGTTCCCATTGTGGTATAACCAGGAAACAGAGGGATTCCGTACGGATGTACGTGTATGTAACCTGAGTTACCTGCAGACCGACTGGTACATCGACCAGATGCGCCGTCCGGCATACGATTCACCTTCTGTCCCCATCGACTGGGACCGTATCGACTATGTACAGGGACACAATGAGGCAGTTTACGTACGTCCGGAAGCCATGGAGACCATCAATAATTTCTATAAGCAGAATCCGGAAGAAGCCAAGAAGGAATTCGGTGACAACCCATATGAACTGAAGAATATCCTGAAGCATTGGGTACGTGCCAAAGAAAGCGGACTGCAGATGATTCCGACCGACAGTATCGTGATGAAACTGGATAAGGAAGCCATCAAGCGCTCGGGTATGCTGGTTCCTGACTCTATTCCTGAATACATGCATATCTCGCTGAAGGGTAAGCGCGTGCTTTACAAGAGCGAGCTGATGATGCTGGAAATGCTGGCCAACACCAACTGGGAAAGACCGTTGTATATGGCCATCACCGTAGGTTCGAACAACCACCTGAACCTGACCAACAACTTCCTGCAGGAGGGACTGGCTTATCGCATTACGCCGTTCGACAATGCGAAACTGGGACGTACCATCGACTCTGAGAAGATGTACGATAACCTGATGCACAAGTTCAAGTTCGGCGGTATCGACAACCCGGATATCTATCTTGACGAAACGGTACTGCGCATGTGCGATACCCACCGCCGCCTTTTCGTGCAACTGGCAAGCCAGCTGATCAGAGAGGGCAAGAAGGACAAGGCCCTGGAAGTACTGAATTACTGTGAGAAGGTAATCCCAAGTACCACCGTACGCCACGACTATATCTACAGCAGTTCAAAAGAAATGGCAGACGACTACAAGGCTTTGGGAGAAATACAGAAAGCAGAAGAAATCCTCGACCAGCTGGCCAATAACTCAGTAGAATATGCGTCATGGTACCTGAGTCTGGATGACGACCGCTTTACCGGTTCATACGAAGAGTGCATGCGTCACTTCTATATCCTGGATGATGTATGCAAGGCACTCGCCGCCCTCGACGGAAAGCAGACCGACGAGTTGTCGGAAACCGCTGCACATTATGCGAAGAAGTTTGATCAGTTGTATCAGCTTCTGGAACAGCGTATAGGAGCTCCGAAGGGAGAAGTTAACAATTAAATAGTATACTATAAGGTTGCATCAGGAAAGCCTGTCTTTCATTGATGCAACCTTATTTTTTGAAAAAAATCATAACATGCTGATAGAACAACCGCCACTTTTACTGCGATGGCTTTATCCCGGAGCTTTATGGCGAATGGATAAGAAAGAAAGAGCTGTATATCTGACTTTTGACGACGGACCGATTCCTGAGATTACTCCTTGGGTACTTGATTTATTGGACAAATATCACATCAAAGCCACTTTCTTTATGGTAGGAGATAATGTCCGCAAGCATCCGAAAGAGTTTCAGATGGTAGTGGAACGGGGACACCGGATCGGAAACCACACTTTCAACCATATCCGGGGTTTTGAATTCCTGAGCAAGAACTACCTGGCCAATACGGATAAGGCAGATGAATATTTGCAGAGTGATCTGTTCCGTCCTCCGCACGGACACATGCGATGGATGCAATATTTTACACTGAAGAAAAAATACCGCATTGTCATGTGGGACCTGGTTACCCGAGACTACAGTAAGCGCCTGAACGGAGATCAGGTCTTCCAGAATGTAAAGAAATATGCACGAAACGGATCTATCATCACTTTCCACGATTCGCTGAAATCGGAACGGAATATGAAATATGCATTGCCCCGTTCCATTGAATGGCTGCTGTCACAGGGCTATTCCTTCAAGGTATTCGATTAAATACCGGACCGGCAACGTGTGCAGTACCTTCAAGGTCTAGCACACTGGTTCATTTAATAAAAAAGGATTATTTCCGCAGGCTGACTCCTCTCCTTTCTGGAGACTATCAGGTTTCCTCCTGCAGGAAATAATCCTTTCCTTTTATCTTGTTTCCAGCCAATACCGGCATCAGTTGGCCAGTATCTCACAAATCTTATCCTGGAAATTGCGGGCCTCTTTCCCTTTCAGCACATTCTGATTAATGATGGCAAAAGCCAGCATGTGACCGTTCCTGCTGCGGACATATCCGGCCAGTGAGCTCACTCCTGTCACGGTTCCCGTCTTCGCCCTCACATTGCGGTATGCCTTTCCTCCCTTCATCCGGTGCTGCAACGTCCCGTCTATCCCTGCAATCGGCAAAGCCTCATAAAAAGGCTGGAAAACGGCTGAATGATAATATGCATATTTCAGGTACTCCACCAGCAAATCGGGAGAAATGTAATTATAGAGCGAAACTCCGCTTCCGTCGGCTATGCGGTAATTCTCAGGGATACGCCCGATTTTTTCTTTCATAAAACGGCATATCACCTCCCGAGACTCTTCCACACCGGAATATGGCATTCCTTTTTCATGAATTCCCAGATGATAGAACAGGGCTTCCGCCGACAGATTATCACTCTTCTTCAAGGCACGCTTCAGTACCGGGTCCAGCGGACGAACCACCGTATCCATCCATACCACTGCCGTATCAGGAATGATTCCCTGCGCTACCTCCTCTACGTGTATATCTTGTTTATACAATACATTCCGGAAAGAGCGAAGGAAAAAACAAGCTGGGTCACACACATTAAGGGTACGCTTTTGTGTGCGGGTCACATTCCCACTGATCTGAATCAGGTTGCTGTGATGCAGCCAGTCGCGAGTAATCCGGACCGTTCCACATTCCGGAGCATGGCTCCGTGCCGCATTCTCAACCGTATAACTGTCCGATTCCGGAAAGACAGTAACCGACGGAGGCATACCCGGCTCAGAGGGGCGCACTGTTATATCCACACAACCTCTGTTCAGCATCAAAGGAGAGAGATAAGGCTGAAATGACTCCGGAGTATCGTCCCACGACCATCCGGCCCCCCAGTACACCGAATCCATCAGAGAGACATCTCCTATCAGTTTCCCTGAGATGCGGTTGATACCCATGCTACGGACACTTCGGGCCAGACGCTCCAAGTCATCCGGCATGAATTCCGGATCAAAGCCTCCGCGCACATACAAATCCCCCTTCAGTACACTGTCGGGAGTAATCTCTCCTACATATCCCATCCGGGTTTCAAACCGGTAGTCCTCTCCCAGCACAGACAGTGCCGTCACTGCCGTCACAATTTTTTCCACAGAAGCCGGACGATAAAGCTTTTTATCCTGATACCGGTACACCGGAGTACCGTCGGTCAGGTCGAACACCACTATTCCTGCCTCCGAACGCTCCAACAAAGCCGCCGACTGGACATACCTGTCCAGTTTCTGTGCCACAGACTGTGCCCACCCCGAGAGGACCGAGCAGCACATCCACACGCTTACAATCAGATATTTCATAACCAAACATTAAAATCAATCGTCCCACACCATAAAAAGACAACGGAGCCTTTGCCCGTCAGACCAGGCAGCGCCTCCGTTGTCAGCATACAAAAATACGTTTTTTTCAGAAGATTCATTCCATTTCGCGGAAGATCTCACCCACAGTCGGATGCGGGAAGACATATCGCTTCCAGTCGGACAACTTCCGTCCGTCTTCAATCATCATACCGGCCATCACTATCAGTTCCGAAGCCGGATTGCCCAGGATATGCACTCCCAGCAAACGGTCAGCATCATCTACCAGTACCTTACACAGACCGTTTACGCCTTCATTTTCAGCCACAAACCGTCCCGAGTAAGTCATAGGCAACTTGATGGCCCGGTAGGCCGTTCCCGCTTTCACCAGTGCTTCTTCCGTAGCTCCTACCGAAGCAATCTCCGGATTGGTATACACCACTCCCGGAATGGCCTTGTAGCTCATGGCATCTTCCTTTCCCAGCAAATGATGCACCGCTACTTCCGCCTGTCTGACCGCAGTATGTGCCAATAACGACTTTCCGTTCAAATCTCCACAGGCATATACTCCAGGCAAAGAGGTCTGCATGAACTCATCCACTTCAATCCGTCCCCGTTCCGTCATTCTTACGTTCAGATTCTCCAGTCCGAATCCTGCAGTCACCGGCCTGCGTCCTACACTCATCAATACCTTATCCGACTCCAGCGCACCGCTTCCGGCCGCATTTTCATAACCTATCCGTACACCCTCTGCTGTTTTCTCGAAGGAAGTCACCCGGGTATTCAACAGGAAATTCACCCCCCGCTTGGCATAATCCGCACGAAGCAATGCTGCCAGTTCCTTATCCAGTCCTCCAAGAATCTCATCCATCATCTCAATCACCGTAACCGGCACTCCCAGACTGCTGAAGAAAGAGGCAAACTCCATTCCGATGACACCTCCCCCCACAATGGTCAGTGAAGCAGGCAGTTCCTTGTTCTCAAGCGCCTCACGATGTGTCCAATACTCAATATGCTCCAGCCCGGGAACAGGAGGAATCACCGTTTCACTTCCCGTACAAAGAATCAGATGGTCACACTCATAGCTTTCCCCTCCACAGGTTACCGTATGTGCATCGGCCACATAAGCCTCCCCCTGCACCAGATGTACCTGACAGGCAGTCAGTCTGGCTTTCACTCCCAGTACGAGCTTACGTACCACTTTCGATTTCCGTGCAATGATTTTTCCCAGGTCGAAGGCAACCTCCGATGCACTGACTGCATATTTTGAAGCATGACGCGCCGTATCATACACCTTTGCCGAATAGAGCAGCGACTTGGTCGGTATGCATCCTTCGTTCAGACACACCCCGCCTACACTTTTCTTTTCGAACAAGACCACGCTCAATCCGGCTTTTCCAGCCGCTTCAGCCGCTGTATATCCGGCCGGACCGCCACCAATGATAGCTACTTGATATTTCATATACCTTGATCAGATTAACAGGTTAAACATGTATCGTTGTAATTCATTCAATTAATATATATTTCCTCCATCTCCGGATAATGTGTACGGAACCTCTCTATCAGCCCGTCCAACTCCTGTACCGAATACCACTGCTTCGGGTTATTTCCCTCTGCCGTAAGCTGCACAGCCCCTCGCTTTCTGTCAACGACGATGCGGGAGACATTTCGCCATGTAGTCCGCAGCACACCCAAATAGCTGATTACCTCCACCTCCCCGTTGTCCTTTATCCGATATTCCTTTACCGTCACGTACAGGCTCACCAGTATCCAGAAAAGCATCAGCGCCAAAGTCGCTATCCACGACCTGCTCATCATCCACAACTCCGCCACTACCAGCAACAGGCAGAAGCCAGCCAGTTTACCGGCTAGGACGCCCGGCGTATCTTTCGATTTAAAAACCTCCATAGTATCTTACAGATAAGATTATTCGTCTGTCGACTCTGCTTTTTTCCGGTTAATCCACTGCATGAAATCCTCCTCATTCTGCGGAGAAACCCAGACCTTCTCCTTTTTCCCTTTCACCTCATAGCTCAGTTCAATACGCCGGAAAGACAATGCCGGTGCCAGTGCATACGACTTCACCTGCCGCATTTCCGAGATGGCTGCCAGAGGAATCTCCCGATTGGGCACAAAACGCCCGCTTTCGATATAAAGCACCTTATCGGCCGATACCACATAACGCGTATGAATCAGCATCTCAATTTCAAAAATCATGACTACGGCCATCAGCAAAGTAGGCACAGTATAATGAAACCAGAAAAAGTCGAACAATAAAAAAGCAGTCACTGCCATCAGCAGCCAGTACCAGCCGCCAACCTGAGAATGAAAAGTTCGGTTCATTGATTTTATATTACGTTTTATCATTAATCCTCCGTGAAGATAACAAATTATCAATAAAAACCATACAGCCTTCAGGTTGTTTTGAAAAAAAACCGAGATACCGTACACCCGTAATTGTTTTTTTGTAGCTTTGTACCCATATATATAGTCATTACTATGGTACGAAAATTCGATTTTCTCGTTATCGGTTCAGGAATTGCCGGAATGAGCTTTGCGCTGAAAGTTGCGCATAAAGGTTCGGTTGCACTCATCTGTAAAGCCGGACTGGAAGAAGCCAATACCTACTATGCCCAAGGCGGTATTGCTTCGGTTACGAATCTAAAAGTGGATAATTTCGAAAAACATATCCACGACACCATGGTGGCAGGAGACTGGATCAGCGATCCTGCAGCCGTAGAAAAAGTAGTCAGAAATGCCCCTTCCCAAATCGAGGAACTGATAAAATGGGGAGTTAATTTTGACAAGAAAGAAGACGGAGAATTCGACCTGCACAAAGAAGGAGGCCATTCAGAGTTCCGTATTCTGCATCACAAGGACAATACAGGGGCTGAAATCCAGACCAGCCTGATCGAGGCAGTCAAGAATCATCCGAACATCACCGTTTTCAGCCATTTCTACGCAGTTGAAATCATTACCCAGCATCATCTGGGAATCATCGTTACGCGCCATACCCCAGGCATCAAATGCTTCGGAGCCTACGTACTGAATGAAAAGACCAGTGAAGTCAATACCTTCCTTTCAAAGGTTACCGTCATGGCTACCGGAGGTTGTGAGGCCGTATACACCCATACCACCAATCCGCTGGTGGCAACCGGCGATGGAATTGCCATGGTATACCGTGCCAAGGGAGTTGTCAAGGATATGGAATTTATCCAGTTCCATCCTACAGCCCTGTATCATCCGGGCGACCGCCCCAGTTTCCTGATTACGGAAGCCATGCGCGGATACGGAGCTGTACTCAAAAACCTGGATGGAGAAGAATTCATGCAGAAATATGACCCGCGCCTGTCGCTTGCCCCCAGAGACATTGTAGCCCGTGCCATCGACAGTGAGATGAAACAGCGAGGAGAAGATCATGTATATCTGGATGTAACCCATAAAGATCCGGAAGAGACCAAGAAACACTTCCCGAATATCTACAAGAAATGTCTCAGCCTGGGTATTGACATTACCAAAGACTACATCCCGGTTGCACCGGCTGCCCACTATCTTTGCGGCGGTATCAAAGTCGACCTGGACGGACAGTCCAGCATCAAACGCCTGTATGCAGTAGGCGAATGTTCCTGCACCGGTCTGCACGGTGGAAACCGCCTGGCTTCCAACTCACTCATAGAAGCCATTGTATATGCGGATGCTGCTGCCAAACATGCACTGAGCGTCTTCGACCGCTACGATTTCAACGAAGATATTCCGGAATGGAACGATGAAGGCACCATCAGCACAGAAGAACGTATCCTGATTACCCAGAGCATGAAGGAAGTCAACCAGATTATGGAATCCTATGTAGGTATCGTAAGAAGCAACCTCCGTCTGGTACGCGCCTGGAACCGCCTGGATATTCTGTACGAAGAGACAGAACGTTTATTCAAACGGGTAAAAGCTTCACGTGAAATCTGCGAATTGCGAAACATGATTAACGTAGGTTATCTGATTACCCGTCAGGCTATGGAAAGAAAGGAAAGCCGCGGATTGCATTATACCATCGATTATCCACATGCAGCCAATCAGGAATCAAAAGAATAAATCGTCCCTGAGGACTTTTTGAAAGACTTTCCATACAAATATACATTGCGCCATTTTAAAGCTCTACAGAAGCCTTAAAATGGCGTTTTTTAGTATCTACCGGCAGAGATATCCCCCGGATAAACTCATAATTACCTTTCAGACCCACAAGCAAGCCTTTTTTCAGTCTTGAATCTTAACTACAGAAGAAAAGAATGAGCACACAAAAAAGTAAGAGAATAGCTGCCTTGCCCTGATTCATGATTCAGTTTCCGAAAACAGAAAGAGAAGAAGAAAAAACATAAGAGCCCAATATGCCAGTGAAACGGAATATACCCGATTGCAAAAGACAAACATTCCCGCAAGGAACAGATGCCTTACAGGCAGCACAGGCTACACAGGATAGTGATAAAAAAAGGAAGACGAAAGGGAAGCCTATCCAGAGAGATGCAGAAGCATACCAACCAATCAGAAGTATACAAACAAAAAAATCCCCGGGGTGTTGACCACTCCGGGGATTCTGAATAAAACGGCGACTACCTACTCTCCCACAGTCTGCAGTACCATCGGCGTGACGAAGCTTAACTTCTCTGTTCGGAAT